>DASTMO010000078.1:0-109144 GCA_035714115.1 Alphaproteobacteria bacterium | reverse complement strand
CCTGATACCGGGGAGCAGAACCTCGGCAATTACCGTGGCCAGATCAAAGGGCCGCGCCGCCTCGGCATGAATCCGTCGGTCGAGCAGCGCCCCGGCATCTACATCCATTGGGAAAAATGCAAAGCGCGCGGCGAAAGCCTGCCCGCCGCCGTGATCGTCGGTTGCCCGCCGGCGGTGTCCTACACCGCCGTGCAGAAATGCCCAGAACATCTCGACGAATTGGCGATCGCCGGCGCGCTGATCGGCGTGCCGATGAACGTGGTCAAGGCCAAGACCGTGGATCTCTACGTGCCGGCCGAGGCGGAGATCGTCATCGAAGGCTATATCCGCACCGACATGCTGGAGCCGGAAGCGCCGTTCGGCGAATCGCACGGCTACGTCAATCTGCAGGAATACAACGCCTTCATGGAAGTGACGGCGATCACGCGCCGCCGCCAGCCGATCCTCACCTCCTTCATCAGCCAGGTGACGCCGAGCGAATCGAGCTGCATCCGTCGCGTCGCGCTGGAGCCGCTGATGTTCAACCATTTGCACAACGTGCTGGGCGTGCGCGGCGTCACGCGCGTCTCGATGCACGAGCCGCTCACCAGCGTGGTGGCGCTCTATGTCGTGCAGTTCAAGCGCAACACGCCGGAAACCGAGATCTGGCGCGCGCTTTACGGCGCGTCCACACTGCTGCGCTATGGCGGCAAATATGTCATCGCGGTCGACGAGGATATCGATCCGGAAAACAGCGACGCGCTGTTTTGGGCGATGTGCTATCGCGCCCAGGCGCAATACGACCTCAAGATCCTCGACAAGAAAGATCCCGGCCACGGCCCGCGCGCGCCGCGCGACAATGGCGAAAGCGCGTCGGTGCTGATCAACGCCACGCTCAAAGGCGATTATCCGCCGGTGGCGCTGCCCAAGCGCGAATATATGGAGAATGCGCGCAAGATCTGGGAGCGTCTCGATCTGCCCAAACTGACGCCGCAAGCGCCGTGGTTCGGCTACGACCTCGGGGGCTGGAGCGAGGAGCTGGACGCTCAGGCGCAGCTTGCCGTGAAGGGCGAAGCCGCCGTGACCGGCATGAAGATTGCACAAATGCGGCGGAGCGATATCGAGATGAACACGCCGCTCACCGAGGCTCCGCCGCTCGAGGACAAGTGAAGCCGCGCCGATTGTTCAGAACGGTTCAATCGATAAGCGCGTATTGCTGACTTTTCCGGCGTTGGCGTGCCGGGTATCACGAATAGCTGCCAAAGCTTGCAAGAGGACTCCGTTGATGGCCAAAGACCGCATCCTGATCGCCGGCGCCGGACCAGTGGGCCTGCTCTGCGCCTTATCGCTGGTGAAGCAGGGCGTGCCGGTGACGGTGTTCGAGGCGATGGACAGCCTGAAGGACGATCCGCGCGCGGCCACCACCCATCCGGCGACCCTTGAATTGCTCGACACGCTCGGCCTTGAGCCGCATGTGCGCGAACAAGGACTGGTCGCCGAGATTTTCCATTTCTGGGATCGGCCGTCGGGCGAGCGCGTCGCGCTGTTCGATCATTCGCTGCTCAAGAACGACACCAAGTTTCCCTATGTCGTGCAGTGCGAGCAATTCAAGCTGTCGCGCCATCTGCAGAGCCTCTTGGAAAAGGAGCCGCTCTGCGAGCTGCTGTTCGACCATCCGGTGGTCGGTGTCGAGCAGGACGACGCAAGCGTGACGGTGACTTGCGACACGCCGAAAGGTCCGAAGAGCTTCAAGGGCAGCTACCTGATCGGTTCCGACGGCGGGCGCTCGCGCGTGCGCAAGGCCATCGACGTGCCGTTCGAGGGCTTCACCTTCCCTGAGCGCTTCGTCGTCTTCACCACGCCGTTCGACTTCGAGGCCAATCGCGGCTTCTGTTTCCGCAACTACATCGCCGATCCGGACGAATGGTGCAATTGCTTCAAGGTTGCCGGCTACGCGCCGCCGGGCCTATGGCGCCTGGTGTTTCCGACCGATCCGGCGCAGAGCGACGAGGATATTCTCAGCGATGCCAGCGCTCAGGCGCGCCTGCAGAAGTTCTTCCCGCTCGGCGAGCCTTACGAGATCGTCCATCGCAATCTTTATAAAATCCATCAGCGCGTCGCCGCGACCTTCCACAAGGGCCGCGTGCTGCTCGCCGGCGATTCGGCGCATGTGAACAATCCGATCGGCGGCATGGGCCTCAACGGCGGCATTCACGACGCGATCAATCTCGGCGAGAAGCTCGGCCGCGTTTGGCGCGGAGAAAGCGAGCGTCTGCTCGCGCTCTACGATCTGCAGCGCCGTACCGTCGCGACCGAGTTCGTGCAGGAACAGACGATCCAGAACAAGAAGCGCCTGGAAGCGAAGGATCCGGCGCAGCGCGCCAAGTTCTTGCAGGAGCTGCGCGAGATTTCCGCCGATCCGGAACGTGCGCGCAAATTCATGCTGCGCTCGGGCATGTTCGAAAGTTTGCGCCGCGCCTCCGAGATCAAGCTGCCGGACGCGGCGGCTTAACCGAATTTAACGCGGCAAGCGGCGCATCGTTCGCGCCGTTGCCGCGAAAATTCCCTAATTCAGAAGTTGCATCGCCGTGCTGGCCTGCCGAACATGAGCCATGCGCGATGCTCTCTCCCCAGAGATTCCTTTGCCGCAGAGGCTGTCATGCTGAGCATGATCGCTCCGATCGGCGCGCTGCTGCTCGCAGTCGCCTTGCTGCTGATGGGCAACGGCCTGCAATCGACGCTGCTGCCGATCCGCGCCGAGATCGAGGCTTTCTCGACGCTCAGCATCGGCGTCATGGGCTCGGCCTATTACATCGGCTTCGCGCTCGGCTGTATTTTTTGCCCCCATGCCGTGCGCGCGGTGGGTCATGTCCGCGCCTTCACCGCCATGGTGGCGGTGGCGGCCACCGTGGCCTTGCTGCATATCCTGTTCCTCTCGCCGATCGTCTGGTGGCCGCTGCGCGCGCTCACCGGCTTTTGCTTCGCCGGGCTTTATCTCGTCATCGAGAGCTGGCTCAACGAGCGCGCGACCAACGCGACGCGCGGCACCATCTTCGGCATTTATACCTTCATCAATCTGACGGTCATCACCGTCGGCCAGTTCATGATCACGCTTTACGATCCGGCGGCATTTCCGCTGTTCGCCCTGGCCTCGATCCTGGTGTCGCTCGCCGCCGTGCCGGTGGCGCTGACCCGCTCGCCGACGCCCGCGCCGCTTGCGGCTGTGCGATTACGGCCCAAGCATCTCTATGCGCTCTCGCCGGTCGGGGTCGTCGGCTGCGCTGTCGTCGGCCTCGCCAACGGCGCCTTTTGGTCGCTGGCGCCGCTCTATGCCACTGGGCGCGGCCTCGATCTGACGAGCCTCGCCACTTTCATGGGCCTGACCGTGCTCGGTGGCGCGCTGGCGCAATGGCCGTTCGGCCGCCTGTCGGACAGCCGCGACCGCCGCCAGGTGATCGCGCTGGCCTGCGGCCTGGCGCTCGTCGCCGGCATCGCGCTGGCCATCGTCGGTGCGGTCTGGCCGCGCACCATCTTCCTGCTCACGGTGGCATTCGGCGCAACGGCGTTTCCGATCTACGCGCTCTGCGTCGCCCATGCCAACGACATGATGGCGAAAGACGAGTTCGTCGAGGCTTCGAGCGGGCTGCTGCTCGCCAACGGCATCGGCTCGGCGATCGGGCCGATCCTGGCCTCGACGGCCATGAGCGCCATTGGCCCCTCGGGCCTGTTCCTCTATACGGCGGTTATCCATGCCGCGATGCTGAGCTTCGTCGTCTATCGCATGGGCCAGCGCTCGCCGGCCCCAGCGGAAGAGAAGGGAGCCTTCACGGCGATGTCGGAAACCTCGCCGGCCGTGGTCACGCTCGATGCGCGTTCGCAGGAGAGCGCTAGTGGCGCTGATGCGTCTCGTGCCAGCGACGCAGCAGCAGCTTCGACAGAAGATCGAGCGCCAGATAGATGACGATGCCGGCGGCGGCGAGCAAAGTCAGCGCCGCGAACAGGCGCGGGATCTGCAGCCGATAGCCCGATTCGAGGATGCGGAAGGCCAGGCCTGTCTCCGCGCCGCCGGTTCCGGCGACGAATTCGGCGACCACCGCGCCGACCAGCGACAGTCCGCCCGAGACGCGCAAGCCGGTGAGGAAGTAGGGCAGCGCGGCCGGCGCGCGCAGCAGGCGCAAGCTTTGCCAGCGGCTCGCGCCGTAGATGCGGAAAAGATCGCGCAGATTATGGTCGGCGGCGTTCAGCCCCGTCATGGTCGCGGCCGTGATCGGGAAGAAGGCGACGATCCAGGCGCAGATGACCAGCGCGAGGGTCGTGTTGTCGGCCCAGATGATGATGAGCGGCGCGATGGCGACCACCGGCGTCACTTGGGCGATCACGGCATAGGGCAGAAGGCTGCGCTCGAGGATGCGCGACTGCGCCATGACGACGGCGAGCAGGACGCCGCCGAGCGTCGCGGCGGCGAGCGCCAGGGCGGTGATCTTCAATGTGAACCAAAGCGAGCCGAGCAGGCTCGCGCCGTCCTGCCACAGGGTCTTGGCGATCAGCAGCGGGCCGGGCAGCACATAGACCGGCACGGCATTTAGCCGCGTCAAGCCTTCCCAGAGCGCCAGGGCGATGAGCCCGAGGATGTAAGGCGCGAGGCGGTCGATGAAGGCTTTCATGCCGGCTCCCGCATCGCATCAGCCAGCAGATCGGAGAGACGGCGGCAGATCGTGCCATAGGCGGCGTCGGTGCGCAGGTCGGGCACGCGCAGGGCCGGCAAGGAGATCGGTTCAAGGGCGGCGATGCGGCCCGGCCTGGCCGACATGACGGCGACGCGCTGCGACAGGAACGCCGCTTCGAACACGCTGTGGGTGACGAAGATCACCGTGCATTGGCGCTCGCGCCAGATGCGCAGCAAATCGTCGTTGAGCCTGAAGCGCGTGATCTCGTCGAGGGCGGCGAACGGCTCATCGAGCAGCAGCAGTTTCGGCCGCGTCACCAAGGCGCGCGCCAGCGAGACGCGCATCTTCATGCCGCCGGAGAGCTCATTGGGGAAAGCCGCCGCGAAATCGGCGAGGCCGACCAGGTCGAGCGCGGCGGCGACCTCGGCGGGATTTTCTCTGCGCTTGGTCAGCTTGAGCGGCAGGCGCACATTGTCGGTCACGCTGGCCCAGGGCATCAGCGTCGGTTCCTGAAAGACGAAGCCGATATCGCCGGGGGCGGGCTTGCCGCTCGGCCAATCGACGGCGCCGCGGGCCGGCGCGAGCAATCCGGCGATCAGGCGCAGCAGCGTCGATTTGCCGCAGCCCGACGGGCCGAGCAGGGACAGGAAATCGCCATGCGGCACCGTCAGGTCGACGCCGTCGAGCGCCAGCAATCCGGTGCCGTAGAGATGCGTGACGCCCCGCAGGTTCAACAGGGGCGGTGGAGCCTCGCCCGTCATGCGGTTCCTACTTCTTCAACTGGACGCCGACGCGCTTGTTGACGAATTGCAGGTCATAGCCCTCGGTGACGTCCATCTCCTTGGGATAGAGCCCTTCGCCCACCATCATGTCGAAGAAGCCCTTCCAGCGCGCGTTGCTCATGGCGCCGATGCCCAGCTCGGCCGCGTCGCCCGAATCGAGGATGCCGTATTCGATCATCTTGCCGCGCCCGTAAGCGAGCAAGTCGTCGGTCATCTCCGGGTTGTCCTTCTTGATGAGCGCGTTCGCCGGCGCCGGGTCACCATAGAGATAGTCGTACCAGCCCTCGATGCTGGCATCGACGAAAGCCTGCACGATCTGCGGCTTTTCATGGACCATTTTCATCGAAGTCGAGATCAACGCGCCGTAGCTCGAATAGCCGGCATCGGCGAGCAGCATCACCACCGGCTTGACGCCTTGTTGCTCCATCAGGAACGGCTCGCTGCCGAGATAGCCCTGCTGGATCGTCGCCTTGTTGGCGAGGAAGGGCGCGATGCTGAAGGTGTAAGGGCGGATCTGCGCGTTGTCGTAGTCGAAGCGGGCGCGCAGGAAATTCCACGAGCCGACGCGGGTGTCGCTGCCGATGAAGATCGGCTTGCCGCGCAGTTGCTCGAGCGTGTCGTTGCCCTGGCCGGGATGGGCGATCAGCACCGCCGGATCCTTCTGGAACAGCGCGGCGACGGTGACCATCGGGATGCGCTCGCGCGTGTAATTGAGCGCGATGAAGCTGTTCGACGACAGGCTGAAGTCGACGCGGCCGGCGGCGAGCAATTGCGCGTGGTTGATCTGCGGGCCGCCCTGACGCAGCGAGACGTCGAGGCCGCGCGCGGCATAAAAGCCTTTGGCGACGGCCTGATAGAAGCCGCCGTGCTCGGCCTGCGCGCGCCAGTCGGTGCCGAAGCTGACTTTCTGTTGAGCGTCTGCCGTATTGGCAAAGGCGACGAGACCGGCGAGGGCCAGAAGGAAGCTGTTGCGGAGCGCGGCGAGCATGGGCGAGCCTCAATTTGGGGTTTCGTCGAGGATACAACGCTCCCGCTGCATCGCCAACGGCCAGAGCTGTTACCCAGAGCTGTTACGAGGCCGCGCTGCGCGTGGACCTAGGATGCGGCGCTGCGCGTGGACCTAGGATGCGGCGCTGCGCGCCGGGGGAGCTGGCTCGGCCTCTTCGGCGGCGGGCTGCGCGGGAGCTTGGGCCGGAGCTTGCGTCACATGGCGGGCGGCGGCAGGCAGGGCGGCGTTGCGCTTTTCGATGCGGCGGACGAAATCGCGAATGATCAGGCGATAGAGATCGTCCTTCAGCACCGCGTCCTCGACGCCGGCGTCGATGTTCGGGTTGTCGTTGATCTCGATGACATAGACGCCGTTTGCCGTCTGCTTGATGTCGATGCCGTGCAAACCATCGCCGATCAGGCTGGCGGCCTTCACCGCGATATCGACGATCTCGCGGGGGGCGTCCTCGACGGAGAAGGAGCGGTCGTCGCCCTCGCTGTAATCGGTCTGGCCGCCGTTATGGTACTTCAGCACCTGCCAATGGCCCTTGGCCATGAAGTACTGGCAGACGAAGATCGGCTTGTAGTTGAGCACGCCGACGCGCCAGTCGTATTCGGTCTGCATGAATTCCTGGGCGAGGATCAGGTCAGATTCCTCGAACAGCTTGCCGGCCAGCTCCTCGAGCTGCTCGCGGTTCTCGACCTTGTGCACGCCGCGCGAGAAGGAGCCGTCGGGGATCTTGATGACGACCGGATAGCCGAACTCGGCCTCGACGCGATCGAGCTGGCGGCGATCCAGCGTCAGCGTGCGCGGCGTCGGCACGCCGTTGGCGGTGAGCAGCTCGGCGAGATAGATCTTGTTGGTGCATTTGAGGATGGCCTGCGGGCTGTCGATCACCGGCATGCCTTCGTCCTCGGCCTTGCGCGCGAAGCGATAGGTGTGGTCGTCGAGGTCGGTCGTCTCGCGGATGAACAGCGCGTCATATTCCGGCAGGCGGCTGTAATCCTTGCGCGTGATGAGCTCCATCTCGACGCCCATCTGCTCGCCGATCTTGATGAATTTTTTCAGCGCGCGCTCGTTCGACGGCGGTAGCCGCTCCTGCGGATTGTGCAGGATGGCGATGGAATAGACCGCCGGCTGGTCCGGCTTGGCGGCCCGCCAGGCGCTGCGTGTATAGCGATCCAGCGCGACGGCGAAAGCGTCTTCCTGCCCGGCGGGCAGATCCTTGATCGAGATCGGCCGGATGGCCGTGATCTCCCAGCCCTCCTTGCCGTTGCGCAAATCCACCGCCAGCATCGGCGCGCGGAACAGGTCGAAGATGCGCCGCGCCAGCTCGCGCAGCCGCACGTCGTCGGCGGCGCCGAAGAACAGATGCAGGGTGAAGCCGACCGGATCTTCGTCGCTGCCGGAGAAGGTCTTGCGCAGCAGGTCGTTCAGCTCCGGCAGATCGCTCTGATAGAGCCGCTTCCAATTGAGGTCGAGCAGCACCTCGACGGAGGGAATCACTTTCTGGCCGCGCGCTTCGGCGAGCAGCGAGGAGTAATAGCCGAGCGAAAGGTAGCTGTAATCGCGGCAGAGATTGATGACGCGCGCCGAAGCGGGAAATTTCTTGCCGCCGTCTTTGCCGCGGATGTTGCCGACGAACTCCTTGGCCGTCAGCACCTGGCGGTTCTCCGCCGGCCATTTGAAGTCTTCCTCGCGGTCGACGACGATGACGTGCTGCGTCATGGCGCGCTCGTCTTGCGGCGCGGCTTGACGATCAGCGCGGCCTTGCGATGGCGCGAGCCGTAGCGCGCCATGCGGTCGAAAATGCGTTGCGGGACCGGAATATGCATGCGGTCGGTCTGGCTTTTGGCTTCGGCGACGTCGACGAAAGGATCGTGGACGTAAACATAGGTGTCGTCGTAGCCGGTCACAACAACCCAATGCAGTTCCTTGCGCCGGTCGAACTGGTAGGAGGAGACCAGCACGATGGGGATGCCGCCGGCATCGAACTTCTCGCGGAGCTGCTTGAAGCTCAGGGCGCGCGGCACGAGCTGCACTTTGGTCTTCGCCAATTCGTCGAGAAAGTCCTGGTGGACCGCGCGGATCACGTCGCGCTTGAGCTCGCTGCGCACGCTCTCGACGAAGGGCACGCCGCGCTCGTTGGTATGCAGCTCGACATCGAAGCCGCGCTTCCAAGCCGCGAGGGCCAGGCCTTGCGCGCTGGTGCCGCCATGGCCCTGGGTCATGAAGATCGTGGTCGCCTCGCGCCAGATGCGGAGCTCCTCGATCGCCGTCATCGGCCTGTCGCGGTCGAGCGCATGCATCGCCATCATCACCGCCGCCGGGCCGCAGGTGAAGTCGAGGCGCTGGCGGTAGTAAGGCACGCGGGTGACATTGGGGGCGAGGCCGGGCGCGATGATCTTGTCCATGCGGACGGCGTCGGCATCGTCGTCATAATACTGGCTGTGGGTGCCGAAGGGCTTGTAGCCCATGCTGCGATAGAAGGCCTGGGTGTCTTTGTCTTCGGCGCGCACTTCCAGGCGCATGTAGGCGGCGGATTTCTCGCGCGCGGCCTCTTCGGCAGCGCGCAGCAGGGCGCGGCCGACCCCCTTGGCGCGCCAGCGCGGCGCCACCGCGATCGAATAGAGCCGCGCCAGCGAGGTCGAGCGGTTGAAGGAGACCATGGCGTAGCCGCGGATCTCGCCGCTCGCACGGTCGGCCTCGACCAGGGTGCAGGCGTTGCCCTTGGTCAGCATGTAGCGGAAAGAGCGTTGCGAGATGCGGTCGGTCGGGAAGGACTGATGCTCGATCATCAACAGGGCGGGAATATCCTCCTCGCGCGCGGTGCGGATCAGGCGCGTGGCGGCCGGCGCCCCGGTCTTTTTCGGGCGCTTGTTGCGGGCGGTGCGGCGCGGCGCGCGGCTCATGGCCTGTCGATCTCTCCCTACGTCAATAAGCGGCGGTACAGCGCCAAGGTCGCTTCGGCCACCGCGGCTTCGCCGAACTCATGCTCTGCGCGTCTTCGCGCAGCTTCGCCCATGCGCCGGCGCATCGCGCCGTCCTCGGCGAGCCGCTGCAGCGCGCTGGCCAAGGCGGCGGCATCGCGCGGGCCGACCAGCAGGCCGGTCTCTCCGTCCGTCACCACCTCGCGCAGGCCCGGGCCGTCGACGGCGACCATGGGCCGCGCGGCTGCGGCGGCTTCGAGCAGGCTTTTCGGTACGCCTTCGCCATACCAGGAGGGCAGCACGGCGATATGGCTGGCCCGCCAAAGGCCCGCCACATCGTCGCAAAAGCCGATCCACTCGACAACGCCTTCGTCATGCCAGGCGCGCAACTGTTCCTCGGGGATGGAGCCCATGTTTTCGGGGTCCGGCGTGCCGGCAAGGCGCACGCGCAAGGGAACGCCGCGCGCGCGCAGAAGACGGGCCGCCTCGACCAGCACGCCAACGCCCTTGTCCCACAGCATGCGCGAGACCAGCGTGGCGATCGGCGGATGGACCGCGTCGGTCACAGGTTCAGCCGTGGCGGCGAAGCGCGCCAGATCGACGCCCGAGCCCTTGATCAAGGTAAGGCGCGCCGGATCGACGAGGCCGCCGCCGGTCAGCAGGCGGCCGTCATCTGGATTCTGCACGATCACGGCAGCGCCTTCGCGGTTGAGCAGAAGGCGGAAGGCGAGCTTCACCACAGGGCGGAGCAGGCGCGCTTTGGCGCTCTGCGAGGAAAAGATGCTGCCGAGGCCGGCAATGGCGTTGACGGTGCGCTTAACGCCGGCGATTCGCGCGGCGAGCGAGCCGAAGATCGCCGGCTTGAGCGCGACGTGATGGACGATGTCGGGCTTCTCGCGGCGATAGAGCCGGACGACTTCGAGCAGGCCCGACAGTTCGCGCAGCGGATTGCCCATGCTGCGGCCGAGCTTGGCGAGCGGGATCAGGCGAAAGCCCTCGGCGCGGATCGCCTCGCCATGGGCCGCCACGCGGGTCGCCACCGCCACGTCATAACCGGCGTCGCGCGCCGCGCGCGCGATCGGCAGGCGGTGCGAGCAGAAGTACCAATCCTCGGTGACGAGAAACAGCAGCGTCTTGGAGCCGGAAAGGCCGTCAGGCATGTTTCTTGGCGATCAGTTCCGCGCTCTTGGTCTTGAGATCTTCGTCGGATCGCTCGCGGAAGGGCATGGCCAGACGGCTCTTCTCGACCGGCAGCGCGTCCCAGGTCTCTTTCTGAACGATCTCGACGGCGAAGCCGGCAGCGGCCATGTCGCGCAGCACGTCGGAGAGCTGCAGGCGGTTGGTGTAGAACCCGCTGCGCCGCGCGAACCAGGGCTTCTCCCAGAAGCCTTCGGAGAAATGCAGGTTGTGCAGCGAGCCGCCGAGATGGTCCTTGAAATCGATCTGGTGCGAGCTGGCCGCGCCCGGCTTCATCAGGCGGTAAAGCTCGCGCATGGTCGCGGCGAACTCGGCGCGCGGCACATGCTCGAGCGTCGCTTGCGACAGCACGAAGTCGATGCTGCCCTCGGGAATAGCCTTGAGATCGGCGAGGCCGTTTTCACGGAAACGGCAACCGGTTCGTTCGAGCAGCTCGGCGACCGAACCGCAATCTTTCAGGCCGCGCACGTCGCGCAGCAGGCCGAGCGCCTCATGCTGTTCGGCCAGACGGTCGAGCAACGGACGATAGAGGTCGATGTCGCGCGCGGCATAAGCGCCGGCATCGACGAGCCAGCCGCCGGCCGCGCCATGCGCCCAAGCGACCGCGGCGGTGGCGAGCGAATCGCCCGGTCCCAATTCCAGATAGGTGAAACCCGGTGCGGGACGGCCGGCGCGCTGGTAGTGGGCGCGAAACACGCCGATGGCGTAATCGGGCAGCAGCATGTCGCCGGGCGAGAAGATGCGCAGCTGCTGCCAGACGCGCCCGCTCACCGGCAGGCGGCTCAACGCGACCTTCGCGGTGATCTTCACCCACCAGGGAATCGCCGTCCGCCAGGAAGACACGCGGGCTTTCGGCGTCGCTTCTGTCGTGCCGTCGCTCACGGCCGCCACCTTTCATGCCAAGCTTGGAACATCAGTACGACCCAAAGATCGAACTGCCAATCCCGGCTTTCGGATAAGTGCTCCTGCCACTTGCGGCGTATCGGAGCGGGATCAAAGATGCCTTCGCGCTTCAGGCGGGTCTCGTCGAGCAGGCTTTCGGCCCAATCGCGCAAAGGCCCGCGCAGCCAGCTGTTGATCGGCACGGCGAAGCCCATTTTCGGGCGCTCGACGAGGGACGCCGGCACATATTTGTAGAGCACCTGGCGCAGCAGCCATTTGGCCTTGCCTTGATGCAGCTTGAGATCGGCCGGCAGGTTCCAGACATGCTCGACCACGCGATGGTCGAGCAGCGGCACGCGCGCTTCCAGGCTCACCGCCATGCTGGCGCGATCGACCTTCGCCAGGATGTCGTCCGGCAGATAGGTCACCGTGTCGAGATATTGCATGCGCGCCGTGAAGTCCGGCAGATCGGCGTTGATGCTGTCGTCCCACAGCGCGTCATAGGGAGCGTATTCGCGGCCGAGCAGCTCCTCGGGCTTGTGCCAGAAGCCGACCAGGCGGCGGCGCACGTCGTCGGCCGAACGCTCGGCGAGCAGGCCGGCGAGCTTCTGTACCTTATGGCCAAACTGGCGCGGCCGGCGATTCTCGGGAATGAGGCGCGACAGCGAATCCCAGCTTTCGGTCGGCACGGCGCGCATGGCGGCGGCGGTGAGCTGACGCAGCGGCAGGGGCACGCTGTCGGTCCAGCGCTTCAGCCGCGCGGCCCAGGAATAGCGGGAATAGCCGGCGAACAATTCGTCGCCGCCGTCGCCCGACAGCGCGACTGTGACATGGCGGCGCGTCATCTCGGAGACGAGGTAGGTCGGCACCTGCGACGGATCGGCGAAGGGCTCGTCGAACAGGTCCGGGATGCGCGGGATCAACTGCAACGCGTGATCGGGACTGATGTAAAGCTCGGTATGCTCGGTGCCGAGGTGGGCCGCAACCTGCTTGGCGTGGGCCGCTTCGTTGTAGCCCGCCTCGTGAAAACCGATGGTGAAGGTCTTCACCGGCCGGTCCGACTGCGCCTGCATCAGCGCGACCACGGTCGATGAATCGATGCCGCCCGAGAGAAACGCGCCGAGCGGCACGTCGGCGATCATGCGCAGCTTCACCGCCTCGCGCAGCAGCTTGTCCATCTCCTCGATGGCGGCGGCGTTGTCGATCGGCTTGTTCTTGGCGGCGCGTTGGCCGTCGCGCGCGATGTCGCGCAGGTTCCAGTAGCGCGAGATCTGCGGCTCGCCGCCGGCCGTCACGGTCAGCATGTGGCCGGGCGGCAATTTGGCCGCGTCGCGATAGATGCTGCGCGGTGCCGGCACGTAGGCTTGGCGCAGATAGGCCGAGAGCGCGGTGTCATCGATCTCAGCCGAGAAGTCAGGATGAGCGCGCAGCGCCTTGAGCTCGGAGGCGAAGAGGAACTGCTTGCCGGCGCGCGCCCAATAGAGCGGCTTGATGCCGAGGCGGTCGCGCACCAACGTCAAGCGCTGCGCCGCATCGTCCCAAAAGGCGAAAGCGAACATGCCGACGAGCCGCTGGGTCGCGCCGACGACGCCGAAGCGGCGGCAGGCCTGCAGCAGCACCTCGGTGTCGGAATGGCCGCGCCAGCCCCCATTGGGCGCGCCGCCCATGGCATCGAGCTCGCGGCGGATGTCTTCGGCGTTGTAGATTTCGCCGTTAAAGACGATGGCCGATTTGCCGTCGTCTGCCAGCATCGGCTGATGGCCGGCGGGCGTCAGATCGATGATGGCTAGGCGGCGGAAGCCGAAGCCGATGCCGGCGTTGGCCGCGCTCCAAGCGCCGCCGTCATCCGGCCCGCGATGCAGCAGCGTGCCCGCCATGCGCGCGGCGAGGGATTCCAGCGAGTCGCCGCCGAGGGTGCGCGAATGGTCGAGAAGGCCGGCGATGCCGCACATGGGTCAGGCTCCCATGCGTTCGGCTGGCGCTTTTGCCGCGAGAGTGTCGCGGTAAAGCGCGAGATAGCGCTCGGCGATCACGCCGATCTCGAAATGCTGGGCGATGCGTTGGCGCGCGGCGGCGCCGAGCGCGGCACGGTCGGCGGCCGGCAGGCGCAGGATGCTCGCGATGGCGTCGGCCAACGCTTCAGGCTCGCGCGGCGCCACGATGCGCCCCGTTTCGCGCACGATGAGGCGCGAATCGCCGACGTCCGTGGCGACGCAGGGCACACCGCAGGCCATCGCTTCGCCGAGCACGTTGGGAAAACCTTCGCCGAAGGCTGACGCGGAAACTGCGACGTCGAGCGCGGCGGTCACCGCCGGCATGTCGGCGCGCGCGCCCAGCATGTGGCAGCGGCCATCGAGGCCGAACTCGGAAATCCAGTTCGCCAGCGTCTTGTTCTGCGCGTCGATGCCGCCGCCGCACAGCAGGAAGCGCGCTTGCGGCAGCGCGCGGCTGACCTCGGCCGCGGCGGCGAGAAAATTGCGGTGGTCTTTCTGCGAATCGAAGCGGGCGATCAGCCCGATGAGGGGAATGTCGTCGCCGAGGCCGATCTCGCGGCGCACGGCGGCGCGCGCCGCCGCGTCTGGCTTGAATTCGGCGAGATCGAAACCGTTGGGAATCACCACCATGCGGCCTGGATCATAGCCGATGCGTTCATGCACGACGCGCGCGACTTCCGAGCAGCAGAGGATCGAATCGCTCAAGGCGCGCGAGAGGAAACCGCCGAGCTTGGCGACACGGATGGTCGAGCGTTTGCTGACGGCAGGATCGAGGTCGCTCTGGCGGATGCCCCAGATCACGGCCGACAAGCCGAGGGAGGCGACGCCGGCGAACAGGTTGGCGTGATACATCCAGGCTTGGACGATGTCGGGCTTCTCCTTGGCGATCAGGCGGCGCAGCTGACGCAGGCCGCCGAACGCGGCCTTCGCCTTGGCGAGAAAGCCGGTGGCATTCAATCCGAGAAAGATCACCGGGATGCCATAACCGGCGATGCGGTCGGCTAGCGGTCCGCCGCCGGTCAGAGAGACGACCACATGGCGCGTCTGCGTCTGCGGCAGGCGCGCCAGCAGCTTGGTCAGCATCATCTCCGCGCCGCCCGTGTTGAGGCCGGTGATGACGTGAAGCACTTTAAGGGAATGGGGAGCGCGCGCGTCGGCGTCCATCGCAGCCTGCGAGATTGGCTTTGGCGACGCATGAGCCGCGCCGGCGCCGGGATGAATTGCCGACTAAATTACTGTCCAGGAAGGGTTTTTGCAAGGCAGCGGACTGCCTGTGGCGCCCTTAGGCGACCAGGTCGATGCCCATGTCGCCGCGGCGGAATTCGCCTTGGCCGCCTTGCGCCGCGCGATAGGCGGCGCAGCCGACCTGATGGGCCGCCGGGGCGGCATAGTGCGGCTCGGCCGTCTGGCCCAGGGTCTGGGCGGCGAAGGCCACGGCGCCGTCGGTTTCGCCGGTCTCGTAAGGATCGATCTGGGCTGGGCGCTCGGGCGCTTCGGTCCAAGACGCGTCGATCCAAGCTTCGCCGCGCTGGCCGCGCAGAATCTCGCTGACCGGCGCGACCGGCGTCATTTCCGCATAGGCACGCGCGCCCGCCTGCGCCGACATCGCTGTCGTCGCGCTGGACTGCATCCCGTAAGGGGTTATGGCGCTGGCGCCGATCTGCACGTTGCGGGTCCGATGTATCCGTCAGCTTTAGCTAAAATTTTAGCGGCTTTTGTTGATTTGTAGCGCTGTCCATTTTGCGAGGCAATGGGAAAAATGTAGTGTTTACAATATGTTAAAAGGCGTAGAGTCACGGTTAAATTAACCAAATAGCGGCCGATTCGCGTGATCCGCCAAGGCTCTGGGCTCCATAAGGCCGTCGCCCGTTTTGCGCTCCGCAGCGACCGTTTCGCACTCGCCGGGTGCCGGATCGTCCAGGCGGGGTGTAATCTTGAACGATAACAAGCGTCTTCGAGTTCAAAAGGGAGCCGAGCCATGACCGGCGGCACGACCGATAAGCCCGCGACCCGCAAAAGCGGCGCCGAAAATGGGACGGCGTCCCGTAAAAAAACGATTGCCGCGAACACGGCCCGCTCGGCGAACCAGAGCGCCACGGCGCGCAACGATCTCGAGGCCTATTGGGTGCCATTCACGCCGAACCGCCAGTTCAAGGCGGCGCCGCGCCTGATCGCCAAAGCCAAGGACATGCATTACGAGCTGACCGACGGACGCAAGCTGCTCGACGGCAGCGCCGGCCTGTGGTGCGTCAACGCCGGCCATTGCCGCGACGAGATCGCCGACGCCATCGCCGAGCAGGCGCGCGAGATGGATTACGCCACCGCCTTCCAGATGAGCCATCCGAAGGCCTTCGAGCTGGCGAGCCGTCTCGCCGGCATGGCGCCGGGCGATTTGGATCATGTGTTCTTCACCAATTCGGGCTCCGAATCGGTCGAGACGGCGCTGAAGATCGCGCTCGCCTACCATAAGCTGCGCGGCGAAGGCTCGCGCACGCGCCTGATCGGCCGCGAGCGCGGCTATCACGGCGTGAACTTCGGCGGCATCTCGGTCGGCGGCATCGTCGGCAACCGCAAGCAGTTCGGCAACATGCTCAACGGCGTCGACCATCTGCCGCACACGCATAACCTCGAGCACAATGCCTTCTCGCGCGGCCAGCCGGCATGGGGCGCGCATCTCGCCGACAATCTCGAAGCGCTGGTGACGCTGCACGACGCTTCGACGATCGCCGCCGTCATCGTCGAGCCGATGGCCGGCTCGACCGGCGTACTGGTGCCGCCGCAGGGCTATCTCGAGAAGCTGCGCGCGATTTGCGACAAGCACGGCATCCTCTTGATCTTCGACGAGGTCATCACCGGCTTCGGCCGTCTCGGAGCGCCCTTCGCTGCCGATTATTTCGGCGTCGTTCCCGATCTGATGACGATGGCCAAGGGCATCACCAACGGCGCCGTGCCGATGGGCGGCGTGATGGTGCGCAAGGGCATCTATGACGCCTTCATGAACGGGCCGGAGAACGTCATCGAGCTGTTCCACGGCTACACCTATTCGGCCCATCCGCTGGCCTGCGCCGCGGCGCTCGCGACGCTCGACATCTATGAGCGCGACAATCTTTTCCAGCGCGCCGCCGATCTTTCGGCGCCGTGGGAAGAGGCGGCGCATGCGCTCAAAGGCCTGCCCAACGTCATCGACATTCGCAATATCGGCTTGGTCGCCGGCATCGAGCTCGCGCCGCGCCCGGGCGCGCCTGGCGCGCGCGCCTACGAGGTGTTCCTCGAATGCCAGAAGCGCGGCCTACTGATCCGCGTCACCGGCGACATCATCGCATTGTCGCCGCCGCTCATCGTGAGTGCGGCGCAAATCGCCGAACTCTTCGGCATTTTGAGCGAAGCTTTGCGGGCGGTTCCTTAACGCTCAGACTAAGTCACTGAGCAAGCAAGAAAATCTTCCTTATCTTATTTTAAGATACGGTTAAACCGGCACGACTATGCTGGTTCTCCGATTTGCGCGCGCCGTCCGGCGCCGCTAGGGGGAGTCCTTTCGTTCTTGCCGCACGTCCATAATCATCTGACCGGAAGCCACGATGTGACGCTGGTCGCGTTGTCGATCGCGATCGCGGCTTTCGCTTCGTTCGTGTCGCTCGATGTCGCCGGCCGGCTGCGCGACGCGCGCGGCCGCGCGCGTCTGTGGTGGCTTGTTCTCGCGGCCGCGTCGATGGGCGGCGGCGTCTGGTCGATGCATCTCGTCGCCATGCTGGCCTTCCACATGACTGTGCCGGTGCGCTACGACATCGCGCTGACCGTCTTGTCGCTGGTCGTCGCCGTGCTCGCCGCCGGGGCTGGCTTCGCCATTGTCGGTTTGGGCATCGGTTCGGGGGCCGGCTCGGGCGCGAACGGCCGCATGCGTCTCGCCGCCGCCGGGCTGTTCATGGGCTTCGGCATCGCAGCCATGCATTACATCGGCATGGCCGCGATGATCATGGACGCGGTGATCGACTACGAGCCGATCCTGTTCTCGGCGTCGGTCGTCATCGCCGTCGGTGCAGCTACGGCGGCGCTGTGGCTGGCGTTCAACATCCATGTCTATTGGCAAAAGCTGCTCAGCGCGGCGGTGATGGCCGTGGCCATTTCGGGCATGCACTACGTCGGCATGGCCGCCGCGCAATACCATCCCGCCTTGCGCACACCGCTGTTCACGCTGGGCAAGGATCTGGCGCCGCAATATCTCGCCGTGGCGATCGCCGGGGCGACGTTCCTAATCCTGCTGCTCGGCTTGGTGACGGTGATCGCCGACCGCCGCCTGTCGGTGACGAGCGCCCTCGCAGCGCGCAGCCTCGAGCTCAACACCCGCCGCCATCGTTCGCTGATCCGCAACAGCTCCGACGTCATCACCATCATCGACGGTCGCGGCCAGTTCGCCTATTGCAGCGAAACCACCAAGCGCATTCTCGGTTACGCGCCGACGTGGCTGATCGGCCGGCGGATGGACGAGTTCATGCCGCCGGCGGAGCTCGGCGCGTTCTACGGATTCCTCGCGCGCGTGCAGGAGGAGCAGGGAATCAACATGACGGCGGAAGTTCAGCTGCGTCACGAAGACGGGCAATGGCGCGTCTTCGAGATCACCTGTTGCAACCTTCAGGGCGATCCCGGTATCGGCGGCATCATCGCCAATCTTCGCGACACGACCGACCGCAAGCGCGCGCTCGACGAGTTGCGCGCGGCCAAGGATCTGGCCGACAACGCCAACCGCGCGAAGTCCGCCTTCCTCGCCGCCATGAGCCATGAGCTGCGTACGCCGCTCAATGCCGTCATCGGCTTTTCCGAGGTGATCGGCTCGGGCGCCTTCGGCCAGGTTGACGAGCGCGTGCTCGAATATGTCAAACATATCGAGGACAGCGGCAAGCATCTCTTGAGCCTGATCAACGACATCCTTGATCTGTCGAAGGCCGAGGCCGGCCGCATGACGCTGCTGGAGGATTACATCCGCCCTGCCGACATCGTCGCCGACAGCCTGCGCATGGTCGGCGCACATGAAGGCAAGACGAGAGCGTCGCTCGATGTCTCGGTGCCGGCGAGTCTGCCGTATCTTTACGGCGACAAGCGCCGCGTGAAGCAAATTCTGATCAACATCCTGGCCAACGCCTTCAAATTTACCGAAGCGGGCGGGCGCGTCTCACTCACCGCGATGCTTGATGCGGCCGATGCCGAGGGGGCGGGCGATCTGCTGTTCATCGTCAAAGACAGCGGCATCGGCATGACCGCCGACGAAATCGTCACGGCTCTCGAGCCGTTCCGCCAGATCGACAGCCGGCTGAGTCGCAAATACGAAGGCACCGGCCTCGGCCTGCCGCTGACCAAGCATCTCATCGAACTGCATGGCGGCAAGTTGCAGATCGCCAGCGTTCCGGGGGGCGGCACCACGGTGACGTTGCGCTTCCCCGCGGCGCGCCTGCACAAATCCTTCGCCGCCGAGGACAAGCTCGGCGACGATCTGCAGGCCGACGATCAGACGCGCGTACGCGCCTGATCTTTCATTGGTTCGCTATTTCTTGGCGCGCAGCAGCTGATCGAGCTGGTTCTGCAGCGTGTCCAGCTTGGCCTTGAGATCGCGGATCTCGGCCGATTCACCCTCGCCGTCGTCCGCCGGGCGGGTCGCGCCGCCTTGCGCGGCCGGAAAGGGCGAGAACATCTTCATGGCGTCTTCGAACATCGCCATGTTGCGTTTGCCCATTTCGTTCAGCTTGTCGCCGAACGGAAAGAGGCCGGAGAAGGTCTCTTCCATATAGCTGCGGATCTGCTGCTGGTTGCGCGAGAAGGATTCCATGCTGAGGTCGAGATAGCGCGGCACCAGACCCTGCATGCCGTGGCCGTAAAGGCCGATCATCTGGCGCAGGAATTTGATCGGCAGCAGATTCTCGCCCTTGGCCTCTTCCTCGATGATGATCTGCGTCAGCACCTGGCGGGTGAGGTCTTCGTTGGTCTTGGCGTCGAGCACCACGAAGTCGACGCCCTCTTTCACCATTTGCGCCAGATGCTCGAGCGTGACGTAGCTCGATGTCGCCGTATTGTAGAGACGGCGGTTGGCGTATTTCTTGATGGTGATGACGGGGCTGTCCGTGCCGGGGGTGTCGGTCATGGGATCGTCCTCGGGCGCTGCGTGAAATCACAGAGTGAAACCTGGGACCGGCGCGGGCTCTCTGGACGCTTCCCCGGTCGAACAGCCTTCAAGATGGCGTGAAAATGCTGCATCGCGCAAGCTTTCGCTGCGCCGCGGCATCGTCCTGGCGAATGGCTCGGCACACTGATAAACTTGGCAAATGAGCGACGAATCGGGCGAAAAAGGCGGCCAAAACGGCGAAATCGCCGCATTTGCGAAAGCTCTTTTCGATCTTTGGGAGCGTCAGGCGGCCTTCGCGTTTGCCGCAAAAAGCGCGTCGCCGGGACAGGATGCCCCCGATTTGGCTGCCGTGACCGGCGTCCTGTCCGGCTCCATGTCCGGCGCGGCGCTGGATGCCCTGAAGCTCTGGTTCGTCGCCGCCGCAGGCCATAGTCTCGCGGCGCTGTCGCAGCCTCCATTCGCAGGTTCTGTCCCGTCCCATGGCGCGCCGTCCCGCACAGAAGAAAAGCCCAAAGCCCAGCCGGGCAGCGCATCGGCTGGGTCCGCGCCCGCTGGCGCTGCATCTGGCGAGCGCGGGAACGGCTTGGGCAAGCCTGCGCGCCGCTCTGCCGCTGATCGCCAGCGGCGGCTTTCCCTGGCCGGCGCCGCTCGCCGCCGAGGCGGCAGCGCTGCAAAAGGCTCTCGGCGCGGTAAGCGGTGACGATCTTGCCGCCGCCGTCGATCATGCCGGCGAAGACCGCTTTCTCGAATTCGCCGCCGGCGTCTCGGCCTATCGCGCCCATCCCTATCGCCGCTCGCTGAAAGAGCCGCCGGTCCTCTGGCGCGAGGGCACAACGCGCCTGCTCGATTACGGGACGCGCAATACGGGTTCGACGGTTCTCGTCGTGCCGTCGCTGGTCAATCGCGGCCATGTGCTCGACCTCACCGGCAAGACCAGCTTGCTGCGCTATCTCGCCGCGCGCGGCCATCGCCCGTTGCTGGTCGATTGGGACGCGCCGGGCGAGATCGAGCGCGGCTTCGATCTCACCGACTACATCGCCGGGCGATTGGCGGGCGCGCTCGACGCAGCGGCGAAAGCTGCGGGCAAGCCTCTGGCGGTGATCGGCTATTGCATGGGCGGCAATCTCGCTTTGGCCTTGGCGCAGCTGCATCCGAACAAGGTCTCGGCGCTTGCATTGCTGGCGACGCCCTGGGATTTCCAGGCGGAGGGCGCGCCGATCCAAGCGCCGCTCGATGCCGCCAATGCGGCGACGTTGACGGCGGCCTTCGCAAGTTTGGCGGAATTTCCCGTCGATCTGCTGCAGGCCATGTTCGCCAGCCTCGATCCCTATCTGGTCGGGCGCAAATACCGCGCCTTCGCCAAGAGCCAACAGGCCGGAGAAAACGGCGAATTGTTCGTCGCGCTGGAAGATTGGGTGAACGATGGCGTGCCGCTCGCCGCCAAGGTCGCCGCCGAATGCCTCGTCGGCTGGTACGGCCAGAACGCGCCGATGAACGGCGCCTGGCGCGTCGCCGGCGAGACGATCGATCCTGCGCGCTGCGACAAGCCGGCGCTTTTGCTGATGCCGCAGCAGGACAAGATCGTGCCGCTGGCCTCTTCGGCGGCCCTCGCCGCTGCCTTGCCGAAGGCGACGGCGGTCAAGGTGCCGAGCGGCCATGTGGCGATGATCGTCGGCCGTCAGGCTCGCGCGCAAAGCTGGGAGCCGCTGGCCGACTGGCTCGACGGCATGACGCCGAAGACGAAAACCGCGAAGGCGCCGGCCAAGAAAACGCCGGCCAAGAAAACGCCGGCCAAGAAGGCTCCCGCTCGCAAGACGCCCGCAACCAAACGCCGCTGACACCGCGTCGCAACATGCCTGCGGCTTAGGCAAATGGCTTGGACAAGCTTGTCATTCGCGCGTCACGAAAGCGCGCGCAATGCGCGATCGTCTTGTGTCCGCCGCGCGCTCTTCTAAACTGGCGGTTCGCAATCTTTGTCTCGCCGCGCCCCAGGAGGTTTTCATGGCCGACATCGTTATCGCCGGCGCCGTTCGCACGGCCATCGGCGCCTTCTCCGGCAAATTGTCGGCCCTGCCGGCTCATGAGCTCGGCGCCAAGGTGATCGCCGAGGCGCTGACGCGCGCCAAGACTGCGCCAGAGGAAGTCTCTGAGGTCGTCCTCGGCCAGGTGCTGACGGCCGGCCAAGGCCAAAACCCGGCGCGTCAGGCGAGCATCAAGGCGGGCCTGCCTGACGGCGTGCCGGCCTACGGGGTCAATCATGTCTGCGGCTCGGGCATCAAATCCGTCGCGCTCGGCTTTCAGGCGATCCGCAGCGGCGACGCGTCGATCGTCGTCGCCGGCGGCCAGGAGAACATGAGCCTCGCGCCCCATGTCGCGCATTTGCGCAACGGCCAGAAGATGGGCGATCTGTCGTTCGTCGACAGCATGATCCGCGACGGCCTGTGGGATGCCTTCAACGGCTATCACATGGGCATCACGGCGGAGAATGTCGCCGCCAAATGGCAGATCAGCCGCGCCGATCAGGACGCTTTCGCCGCTGCCAGCCAGCAGAAGGCCGAAGCGGCGCAGAAGGCCGACCGTTTCAAGGATGAGATCCTGCCGATCACCCTGGTCTCGCGCAAAGGCGAGGAGATTTTCGCCGTCGACGAGTTCCCGCGCCATGGCACCACCATCGACACGCTCGGCAAGCTGCGTCCGGCCTTCAACAAGGACGGCACGGTGACGGCGGGCAACGCCTCGGGCATCAACGACGGCGCCGCCGCGGTGGTGCTGATGAGCGATAGCGATGCTGCCAAGCGTGGCGTCAAGCCGCTCGCAGTGATCCGCGCCTGGGCGCAGGCCGGCGTCGATCCGGCGGTGATGGGCTCCGGCCCGATCCCGGCGACCAAGCGCGCGCTGGAAAAGGCCGGTTGGAAAATCGGCGATCTCGACCTGATCGAGGCCAACGAGGCCTTCGCGGCGCAGGCCTGCGCGGTGAACAAGGATCTCGGCTGGGATCCGGCGAAGGTGAATGTCAACGGCGGCGCCATCGCGCTCGGCCATCCGATCGGTGCATCGGGCACGCGCATCCTGGTGTCGCTGCTGCATGAGATGCAGAAGCGCGACGCCAAGAAAGGCCTCGCCACGCTCTGCATCGGCGGCGGCATGGGCATCGCCATCTGCGTCGAGCGCTAAATAAAAAGGCTCGCAGGAGCCTCGGTTCAACAGGGACGTTTCACGGAGCATCGGAACATGGCGCGCATTGCGGTGGTGACGGGCGGCACGCGGGGTATCGGCGGCGCGATTTCGCTGGCCCTCAAGAACGCTGGCTATAAGGTGGCGGCGGTCTACGCCGGCAACGACGAAGCGGCGGCGGCCTTCACCAAGGAGACCGGCATCTCCTCCTACAAATGGGATGTGGCGAAATTTCCCGAATGCCAGGCCGGTGTCGCCAAGATCGTCGCCGAATTGGGGCCGGTCGATGTGCTGGTCAACAATGCCGGCATCACGCGCGATGCCACCATGGTGAAGATGACGCCGGAGAATTGGCAGGCGGTGATCGACACCAATCTCGGCTCCTGCTTCAATATGTCGCGCGTCGTGATCGACGGCATGCGCGAGCGCAGCTTCGGCCGCATCGTCAACATCGGCTCGATCAACGGTCAGGCCGGCCAATATGGCCAGGTGAACTACGCCGCCGCCAAATCGGGCATCCACGGCTTCACCAAAGCCTTGGCCCAGGAAGGCGCGGCGAAGAACGTCACCGTCAACGCCATCGCGCCGGGCTATATCGACACCGACATGGTGCGCGCCGTGCCGCCCAACGTGCTTGAAAAGATCGTCGCGCGCATTCCGGTCGGCCGTCTGGGCCGCGCCGATGAAATTGCCCGCGCCGTGCTGTTCCTCGTCGCCGACGACGCCGGCTTCATCACCGGCTCGACCCTGTCGGTGAACGGCGGCCAGCATATGTATTGATCTTGGCGACAGGGCCGGCGTTCAAGGCGAGTTTCCAGCAGGCGCTCGCGGCGTTGCAGCGCGGCGATGCCGCCGATGCGGCGGTGCGTCTGAAGCCGCTGCTGGCCGCCGAGCCGGAGAATGCCGACATCCTCCATGTGCTCGGCATCGCTTTGTGCAAAGCGGGTCAGGGCGATGAAGGCGTTGCCTTGATGGCGCGCGCCATCGAGCGCAATCCGCGTCAGCCCGACTTCATGGTCAATCTCGCCAACATCCACCGCGAACGCGGCGAAATCATCGAGGCCGAGCCGCTGCTGCGCCGCGCCGTGGCGCTGGCGCCGCAATACGGGAAGGCCTGGCAGGTGCTGGCCAGCCTGCTGCGCCAGCGCGAGAAGCTGAGCGAAGCGGTGGCGGCGCGCCGCAAGGCGCTGGCGCTCGAGCCGAGCTCCGCATCGTTGCTCGGGCGGCTGGGCTCGGCATTGATCGACGCCCGCCAAGTGAGCGAAGGCCTGGCCGCCCATCGCGAAGCCGTACGGCGCGATCCCAACGCCCTGTCGTCGCTGTCGACGCTAGCGCTTTCGTCGCATTACGTGATGACCGACCGGCTTGAGTTGTTCGAGCTGCAGCGCGCCGCAGCCGCGGCTTACGCCGCACGATTGCCCGCAGCGTCGCCGCATGGCAACGAACGCGATCCGGCGCGGCGCTTGCGTATCGGCTATGTCTCGCCCGATTTCCACATGCATTCGGTCGCCTTCTTCCTGTCGCGCGTCTTGCCGGCGCATGATCCGGCGGCGGTCGAGATTTATGCTTACTCCGATGTCGCCAAGCCGGACGCGGTCACCGCCAAGCTGCGCGCCTCGGTGGCCCATTGGCGCGATGCGCGCGAGCTGAACGACGCCTCGCTCGCCGAGGCGATCCGTCATGACGGCATCGACATCCTGGTCGATCTCGCCGGCCACACCGCCGGCAACCGGCTCGGCGTCTTCGCGCGCAAGCCTGCGCCGGTGCAGGTGACTTGGCTCGGCTATCCCGACACGACGGGTCTCGCCACGATGGGCGCGCGGTTGACCGACGCCATCGCCGATCCTGATGGATATGAGGCTTTCGCGACGGAGAAGCTCGTCCGTCTGTCGAACGGCTTTCTCTGCTACGCGCCGGGCGAGGGCGCGCCGGATGTCGCCGCGCGCCCGGCGGGGCCGGTCACCTTCGGCAGTTTCAACAATCTGCCGAAACTCTCGGACGAGACGCTCGATCTTTGGGCGCAGCTGCTGCTCGCCGTGCCGGATTCGCGCCTGTTGTTGAAGGCCCGCGGCCTCGACGATCCGGAGGTGCGTCAGGGCGTGGTGGCGCGCTTCGCCATCGCCGGCATCGATCCGGCACGTCTCGGCTTCGCCGGGCGGGTGCGCGGCTACGGCGGCCATATGGCGCTCTATAACGAGATGGACGTCGCGCTCGACAGCCTGCCCTACAACGGCACAACGACGACCTGCGAGGCGCTGTGGATGGGCGTGCCGGTGGTGACGCTGGCGGGCGACCGCCATTGCGCCCGCGTCGGCGCCAGCCTCATGACGCGCATCGGTCTCGGCGATTTGGTGGCGCAAACAGCCGATGACTATGTCGCTATCGCTGCAAAGCTCGCCGCCGATCGTTCGAGATTGGCGGAGTTGCGCGGCGGCATGCGCGCGCGCATGTCGGCCTCGCCCTTGATGGATGCGGCGGGCTTCACGCGCTCACTTGAGTCGGCCTATCGCGCGCTGTGGCGCGAATGGTGCCTCAAGGATTCCAATCCTTAGCGGCGATCTCGAAGCCGGCGAACTCGAAGGCCGGCGAGACGGTGCAGCCGACCAGCGTCCAATCGCCGAGGCTTCGCGCGCTTTGCCAATGATGCGGCGGCACGAGGATTTGCGGCTGCTCGCCGTCGAGAATGTCCGGCCCGAGCTTATGCGTCGCGGCTTCGGCGTCGGGTGCGGCGATGGAGAGCGCCAGGGCTGCGCCGGCGTAGTAATGCCAGATTTCGGCGGCATCGACGCGGTGCCAGCGCGAGATTTCCCCTGCCTTCAGCAGATAATAAATTGCCGTGCCATGGCCGCGCGGTTGCGCTTCATCTCGCCAGGTCTCGCGGAAATATCCGCCTTCAGGATGGGGCGCGAGGCCGAGCGCAGCGATAATCTGGTCGGCCTCGCTCATGTTCACGCCGGCTTCGGCTCTGTGGCGACGAGCGTCGGATCCTGGCGCACCTTGTCGTACCAGGCGGCGAGCTTGGGATATTTGCCGCGCCAGTCGAAGATCTTGTGCTGCTCGATGAAGAAGAGGGCGCAGGCGTAGGTGATATGAGCGATGCCGAGGCTTGGGCCGAGGCGGCCGACGACCTCTTCGATCGCCGCGAAGCCGAGCTCCAGCTTCTTGGTCTGGCGCTCCAGCCATTCGGCCGAGCGCATCTCCGGCTTGCGCATGCGCTCTTCCATGCGGCAGAGCACGGCGGCGTCGAGCACGCCATGGCCGAGGGCTTCCTGCTGCAGCACGCGCCGGCGCATGGTCGGCTCGTGGCCGTAGAGCGGCGCGCCCTGGCCGATCTCGTCGAGATATTGGCAGATCAGTTTCGATTCGATCAGCGTCTCGCCTTCGTCGGTGATCAGCGTCGGCACTTTGTTGAGCGGGTTGCGCTTGTCGAGGTCCATGCCCGGCGCGCGGGCCGGCATTTTCTCGACCTTGTCGTCCAGCCCTTTCAGGATGGCCACGGCATGAACCATGCGCACATAAGGCGACGACGGCGAATAGAACAGCTTCACGGTGCTTCTCCCCCTTTGTTTTATTTGAACTGGTCTTTGCGGCCGCGCACTTCGGCGAAGACGGCGACCGGATCGCGCGGATCCAGGCCGAGATTGCGGGCGAGGTCCGGATCGTCGGCGCGCAGGAAGGGGTTGGTGGCGCGTTCCTCGCCGAGCGTCGACGGCACCGTGGCCTCGCCTTTGGCGCGGGCCTCGTCCACCGCCTTGGCGCGCGCGATGAGCGCTGCGTTGCCGCCGTCGACCGTCAGGGCGAAGCGCGCATTGGCCTGGGTATATTCATGGGCGCAGAACACGCGCGTCTCGTCGGGCATCACGTCGAACTTGCCGAGCGAGCGCCACATCTGCTCCGGCGTGCCTTCGAACAGGCGGCCGCAACCGAGCGCGAACAGGGTGTCGCCGCAAAAGAGCGCGTCGCTGTCGGGAAACCAGTAGGCGATATGGCCGCGCGTATGGCCCGGCACGTCGAACACCTCGTAGCTTTCCTCGCCGAGGCGCCAGGTCTCGCCGTCGCCGACCTCTTCGTCGATGCCGGGAATGCGCTCGGCATCGGCGGCGGGGCCGACGATATGGCAGCCCCATTTTTCCTTCAGCGCCAGATTGCCGCCGACATGATCCTTATGGTGATGCGTGTTGAGGATATGCGTCAGCTTCCACCCCATTGTGGCGAGCGCGGCCTCGACGGGCGCGGCCTCGGCCGGATCGACCACGGCGACAAGGCCGCTTTTCGGCTCGCGGACGAGCCAGAGATAATTGTCGGTGAGGGCGGGGATGCGGCGGATGTCGAGCATGGCGCAAGAATAGCACTCCGCCATGGCTATGCTACATTTCCGCCATGTGGACCGATGTCATCGACCTGCGCGATTTCTACGCCACCAGCCTCGGCCAGGCGGTGAGCCGCATGCTGCGCCGCCGCCTGCGCGAGATTTGGCCGGATGTGCAGGGCCAGCGCGTCCTCGGCGTCGGTTACGCCGTGCCTTATCTGCGCCCTTTCATGGACGAGGCCGAGCGGGTGATCGCGGCCATGCCGCCGGCGCAAGGGGTGCTGCCCTGGCCGGCCGCCAGCGGCAATGTGGCGCTGCTCGCCGACGAAGCGGAACTGCCGCTGCCCGATCTGTCGATGGATCGCGTGCTTCTGGTCCATGCCGTCGAGCAGACCGAGCAGCTGCGCCAGATGCTGCGCGAGGCCTGGCGTGTGCTGGCGGCGGGCGGGCGCATGATCGTGGTGGTGCCGAACCGGCGCGGCCTGTGGGCGCAGCTCGACCGCACGCCGTTCGGCCAGGGCTTGCCTTACAGCGCGACGCAGCTCTCGCGCCTGCTGCGCGATTCGCTCTTCACGCCGATTGTCACCACCGGCGCGCTGTTCGTGCCGCCGAGCCAGTCGCGCATGATGATCGCCTCCGCGCCGGCGTGGGAAAAGCTCGGCCTGCGCTGGTTTCCCAGCCTGGCGGGCGTGGTGATGATCGAGGCGGTGAAACAGATCTACGCGCCGACGGCGATCGCCGAGCCGGCGAAGGCGCGCCGCAAATCGCGGGTGCTGGCGCCGCTGTCCGATGGCGGGCAGCGCCGCGAAGCTATTTCAGCAGAAAGACGGCCTGACGCGCGGTGAGTCGGGCGCGCCAGCTGCTCGGCGACACTTCGCGCGTGCGCCCGTTGTCATGCACGGTGAAGAAGCGCTCGGGCTCGATGCCGAGATCGCCGCACAGGGTCAGGAAATCGCCGATGGTGCAGGGGCGGATGGTGCCGGTGTCGTACCAAGTGTGGCGCGGTGCGTCGGCGACCGGCATGCGGCCGTTCAGCAAGAGGCTCAGGCGCATCGCCCAATGGCCGAAATTGTCGAACGAGATGATGGCGTTCTTGCCGATGCGCAGCAATTCGACCAGCGTACCGCGCGGATCGCGCATCGCCTGCAGCGCCTGGCTCAGGATCACATAATCGAAAGCGTCGGACGGATAGTCTTTCAGGTCCGTCTCGGCGTTGCCCTGGATCACCGACAAGCCCTGCTGCACGCAGGCATTCACGCCTTCCTGGCGCAGCTCGATGCCGCGTGCATCGACATTCTTGGTGTCGGCGAGATGGCGCAGAAGCGCGCCTTCGCCGCAGCCGACGTCGAGCACGCGCGTGCCGTTGCTCACCAGATCGGCGACGATCAGCAGGTCGGCGCGGATGCGGCCGTTCGAGATCAGCGCGCTCGGAGCGGTCATTTGCGGATCAATCCCCGGTGAGCGGCCGCGCCGTTGAGGAAGCCGGTCAAGGTGCGGTGGTAGTCGGGAATGTCGAGCAGGAACGAGTCGTGGCCCTGGTCGGTCTGGATCTCGACGAAGCTGACGTTGGCAGCCGCGGCGTTGAGGCCGTGCACCAAAGCGCGGCTTTCATAGGTCGGGAACATCCAGTCGCTCGAGAACGAGAGCACGCAGAAGCGCACCTTGGTGCCCTTGAAGGCCTCGGCGATGGAGCCGTGCTCGCTCGCCAGGTCGAAATAGTCGATGGCGCGCGTGATGTAGAGGTAGGAGTTCGCGTCGAAGCGGTCGACGAAGGTCGTGCCCTGGTGGCGCAGATAGCTTTCCACCTGGAAGTCGGCGTCGAAGCCGTAGGTCACGGCTTTGCGGTCCTGCAGGGCGCGGCCGAACTTGCGGTGCAGCGCCGCTTCCGAGAGGTAGGTGATATGCGCGCTCATGCGCGCGACCGCGAGGCCACGTTCCGGCCGCGTGTTCTGCGCCAGATAGTCGCCGTCGCGCCATTCCGGATCGGCCATGATCGCCTGGCGACCGACTTCGTGGAAGGCGATGTTCTGCGCCGAGCAGCGCGCCGCCGTGGCGATCGGCACCGCGGCGAACATGCGGTCGGGATAGCGCGCGACCCAGTCGAGCACCTGCATGCCGCCCATCGAGCCGCCGACGACGCAGAACAGCTGGTCGATGCCGAGATGGTCGATCAGCAGCTTTTGCGCTTTCACCATGTCGCCGATGGTGATGACCGGGAAGGCGAGGGCGTAAGGCTTGCCGCTCGCGGGGTCGATCTCTTTCGGCCCGATGGTGCCCATGCAGGCGCCGAGGATGTTCGAGCAGATGATGAAATATTTGTCGGTGTCGAGCGGCTTGCCCGGACCGATGGCGTTGTCCCACCAGCCGCGCTTGCCGGTCACCGGATGGCGGCCGGCGGCGAACTGGTCGCCGGTCAGCGCGTGGCAGACCAGGATGGCATTCGACTTGTCGGCGTTCAGGCTGCCGTAGGTCTGGTAGGCGAGCGTGAAGGGGCCGAGATCCAGGCCGCTGTCGAGCTTCATCGGCGTCGGCGCGCCCAGCGTGACCTTGTGGCCGGTCTGGGGGGCTTCGCTGGCGCTGTCGGTCTGGCTGTGCGGGATGTTCATGCTCGCTGATCCCGGTTTCTCCGGGGGCCGGCGGTCTCACGGACCCCAAAAGGGTCCGCCAAACTCCTGGCCGGCCAGGCGGTTTCATTGGCTGTGATAGCTAGGGTTCGAGGCCCGCACTGTCAATGTTTTCTTTGATTTTGCAACCCGCTAGGACTATGACTTATCCCCCTTTTTCGGCGGTTTTGACCCCCATGAGCGACGGCAAGACGACCCTCGACGATCTGCGCGGGGAGATCGACGGGATCGATACGGCGATCCACGATCTGCTGATGCGCCGTGCCGCCCTCGCTGAGCAGATCGGCCAGGCCAAGCTGTCCGGCCCCGGCGCCGCTGCGGCCCCGTCTGGCAAGCCCCCCGCCGTCTATCTCCGCCCCGGCCGCGAGGCTCTGGTGCTGCGCCGCATCGTGCGCCGCCACGAAGGCCCGTTCCCGGTCCCATCCCTGGTGCGGCTTTGGCGCGAGATCATGTCGTCGCTGCTGCGCCTGCAGGGGCCGTTCTCGGTCGCGGTGCTGACCGGCGGCGAGGACACCCCGCCGGGCCTGTGGGATTTGGCGCGCGACTATTACGGCGCGACCACCCCGATGATCGCCTGCCAGGGCGCCTCGCAGGTCATGCGCGAGGTGAGCGAAGGCCGCGCCACGGTCGGCGTGCTGCCCTTCCCCGAGCAGGGCGAACGCGCCCCCTGGTGGCCGATGCTGTTCAGCGCCGGCCCCGACGAGCCGCGCGTGTTCGCCCGCCTGCCGTTCTACGAGCCCATGGCCGATCGCGGCGCGCTCGCCGCCGTCGCCATCGCCCGCGTCGCCCCTGAGCCGACTGGCGAGGATCGCACCTGGCTGGCGCTCGAAGCCGGCGAGCAATTGAGCCGCGCGCGCCTGACCGCCGCGCTCTCGGCCGCCGGCCTGCCGCCGGTGGTGATCGTCGACGAAGCGCGCCAGGGCGTGCTGCGTTATCTCGCCGAAGTGGACGGCTTCGTCGCCGCCGATGACGGCCGCTTGGCGCAGCTGTCCGCCGCGCTCGGCCCGGCGCTGCTGCGCATCGGTTCGCTCGGCGCTTATGCCGCAGCCTTGACGGACGAAGAAAGCGCCGCGCTCAAGAGCGGAACCGCGCGATGAGCGACAACGCTAAGGACGATGAGCTGCGCCTCCCTGAGTTAAGGCCCGGCATCGACGCCATCGAGGCCTATGTCGGCGGCAAGTCGAAGATCGCCGGCAACGCCAATCCGATGAAGCTGTCGTCGAACGAGAGCGCGCTCGGCCCCAGCCCCAAAGCCGTCGCCGCCTACAACAAGGCCGCCGCCGCGATGCACCGCTATCCCGACGGCGGCGCGGTCGCGTTGCGCGAAGCCATCGGCGCGCGTCATGGCCTCGATGCCGACCGCATCATCTGCGGCGCCGGCTCGGACGAAATCCTCGGCCTGCTCGCGCGCGCCTATGCCGGCCCCGGCGACGAAGTGCTCTATAGCGAGCACGGCTTCCTGATCTATCCGATCGCCGCCTTGTCGGTCGGCGCGACTCCGGTCACGGCGGGCGAGACGAACCTGACGAGCGATGTCGATAAATTGCTCGCCAAGGTCACGCCGCAGACCAAGCTGGTCTATATCTCCAATCCGAACAATCCGACCGGCACCTACCTGTCGGCGACGGAGATGAAGCGCCTGCGCGCCGCCTTGCCGGACAATGTCGTGCTGGTGATCGACGCGGCCTATGCCGAGTTCGTCACCGCCAATGATTACGACGCCGGCGCGACGCTGGTCGATGCGTCGGTCGGCAAGGGCGACAACGTCATCATGACGCGCACCTTTTCAAAAATTTACGCCATGGGCGGCCTGCGCCTCGGCTGGGCCTACGGCACGCCGCGCATGATCGACCATCTCAATCGCATCCGCATGCCGTTCAACGTCGGCTCGGCGACGCAGGCCGCCGGCATCGCCGCGGTGGAAGACGTCGAATATCTGAGCCGGGCGCGCGACCATAACGAGCGCTGGCGCATCTGGCTGACGGCGGAACTGACCAAGCTCGGCTATCGCGTCGTGCCGAGCGTCGCGAATTTCGTGCTGGTGCGCTTCGCCGACGCGGCGCAGGCGGAAGCGGCCGACAGGTTCCTCACCGAGCGCGGCATCATTGTGCGCCAGGTGCCGAAATACGGCCTGCCGGAGAGCCTGCGCATCACCATCGGCCTGGAAGCGGAGATGAAGGCGGTCGTCGCCGCGCTTGCTGATTTCAAGAAGAGCCTGTGATGGTAAAAAAGCCCGCCAAGAAGCCCGCGAAGAAGCTCGCCAAGAAAGCCCCGGCCAAGAAGAAAGCCGCCAAACGCGCGCCGCTGTTCAAGAAGCTGGCGCTGATCGGCCTCGGCCATATCGGCTCGTCCATCGCCTGGGCGGCGAAGAAGAACGGCCTGGTCGGCGAGATCGTCGGCACGGCGCGCACGGCCGCGACGCGCAACACCGCCAAGAAGCTGGGCTTTATCGATAGCGCCGTCGCCGATCCGGCCAAGGCCGTGAAGGGCGCCGATCTCGTCATCGTTTGCGTGCCGGTCGGCGCGTGCAAGGCGGTGGCTCAAGCCATCGGCCCGCATCTCGAGCCGGGCGCCATCGTTTCCGACGTCGGTTCGGTCAAGCAGACGGTCGTCAAGGACATGGCGCCGTTCCTGCCCAAGCATGCGCATTTCGTGCCCGGCCATCCGCTCGCCGGTACGGAAAATTCCGGGCCGACCTCTGGCTTCGCCGAACTGTTCGTGGGTCGCTGGGTGATCCTGACGCCGTTGCCCAAGGGCGATCCGAAGGCGACGGCGAAGCTGCGCGCTTTCTGGGAGGCCATCGGCTCGAACGTCGACGTGATGGACGCGGCGCATCACGACCGCGTGCTGGCGATCACCTCGCATCTGCCGCACCTGATCGCCTTCACCATCGTCGGCACGGCGACGGAGCTGGAGAAGCATCTGCGCGGCGAAGTGATCAAATACGCCGCCAGCGGCTTTCGCGATTTCACCCGCATCGCCGCCTCCGATCCGGTGATGTGGCGCGACATCTTCCTGAACAACAAGGATGCCGTGCTCGAGATGCTGGGCCGCCTCAATGAGGATTTGTCGGCCATGCAGCGCGCGATCCGCTGGGATCAGGGCGATAAGCTGCAGAAGAAGTTCGCCAAGACGCGTGAGATTCGCCGCAGCATAGTCAAGGCCGGCCAGGCTTAGGCCGTTCTTCATCGTCATGCTCGGGCTTGACCCGAGCATCCATGTTTCAGGTTTTTCTTTTTCGACATGGACCCTCGGATCAAGTCCGAGGGTGATGGCTTATTGTGCGGCTACCAGCGCGTGAAGAAATCGATCACCGTGTGCCAATGCTGGTCGAGCACGTGCCACAGGCCGCCGATGATCATCGCCAGCACCACCATCGACGCCACGGCGATGCCGAGGCCGGCCATGATGAACAGGCCGTCGCGTTCCAGCATGCCGAGCGCCATGAAGGCGCAGGCGAGCGCCGGCAGGAAGTTCGCGCCGGGGATCGGCAGGAACAGGATGAAGCCGAGCCACAGCACGGCGGCGCCGACGATGTTCTCCCACGGCGGGCTCATCAGGAATTCGAAGCGCGGCTTGATCAGCTTTTCCATTCGCTGAACCCAAGGCACGGCGAATTCGAGAATTTTGCCGACGGTCGGCGCCGGCATGGTCTGGCGCGCCAGGAAGCTCGGCAGCCACATCTGCGACAGGCCGACCATGATCTGCACGGCGGGCAGCATGATCAGCAGGCCGAAGATCGTCGACATGCCGGGGATCTGCGGCGTGATGTTGGGCAGCGCCATCAACAGGATGATCGCGCCGAAGGCGCGGGTGCCGAGGCGGGCGACGAGCCAGCCGACGGTGATGCTTTCCTGGCCCTTCACGTCCTCGGCCAGGCGCTGCAGCACTTCGGAGGTCTTGATATGCGAGGGACGCTTGGGATGCTCGCTCACCGCCTCTTTGGGCGCCTGATCCGGCGGCAGGTCTTCGGCGGGCGTCATCATGGCGGTCCCTGGGCGATCCGGCGCGTTCACGTGGCCGGCCAGATGATCGGCCGCAGCGTGAACAGCGGCACCGGCCCGACGAACAGGCGCTGGTTCTGCACGGTCAGCGGCACGGCGATTTCCGGCGCGCCGCCGGTCAGCGGCGTCTTGGCCAGCAGCGACAGCAGCATCTTGGCCGAGGCGGCGTCCTCGGCGTTGAAGGCGCCCTGAGCGACCAGCAGATCGATGGTCTCGGCGAAGCCGGTCATGGTCGCGGTGAAGGCGGCGAGCGGCTGCAAATCCTTGTCGAGCGCGATGGTGCCTTCGGCCTTGATGCGCAAGGGACCCCAGCGCAGCGTGAAGCTGTCGACCTCGACCGTGCCGCCGTCGTCGCGCCAGGCGGCGACGCTGGCGACGTTCAAGTTGGGCCCGATGCCGCCCATCACCTTGGCTTCGAGGTTGAGTGCGTCGATGCGCGCGCCGAGCGGGCCGGGCAGCAGGGCGGCGGGCAGGGTCAGATCGTCGAGCGCGACGGTCAGGCCGGCGCTCGCCGTCAGATGGTTCGGCACGCGATTGATGTGGAAGGCGTCGATCAGCGCTTCTTTCAGCGTGAAAATTCCGCTGACGCCTTCGATGACGAGCGAGGACTCGCGCATTTCCAGGCCGCCGTCATATTGGCCGCCGCGTCGCTGCACGCGGGCGATGCCGTCTTTGGTGGCGGCGGTGAAGGCGACCGGCACGCCGAACAATTCGGCGGCGACCTTGTGCTCGCCGGTGAAGTCGGCGCGCGCGCGGGTCGGCGCGAAGGGCGAGGCGCGCAGACGCAGCGCCGGCGCCTGCCAGCGCCAGGGCGACGTCGCGCCGCCGCCGGCGATGGCGAAATCGTCGAGCCGGGCGCGGAAATAAAGCGGGAAGCCGGTGACGGCGAACGGCTTGTAGGCGACGGCGTTGCCTTCGGCGCGCCAGCTTTCGGCCCAAACGTTCACGTTGGCGCGCAGCTTGTCGGCGCCATAGACCCAGAAGCCCGCGAGGCCGAGGCCCGCCAGCAGGAAGACGATGAGCGTCGCGATGAGAAGGCGGCGGGTGACGTTGGTCATGAACGCGGTGCTTGCGACGGAACGGCCAATGGATGCGGACAAAGCGGGCAAGGGCTATACTAGCCGAAAGCGCGGCGGAGTCGAAGGCGCTGCATAAGATCGCATGCAGGATGTTCGGCTCCGGCGCTCCACTTCATCTGGTGTATCGCCCGCCATGTCGTCGGATATGTGGATTTTCGGTTACGGCTCCTTGATGTGGAATCCGGGATTTCCCCACATCGAATCGGAACCGGCTTACCTGCGCGGCTGGCACCGCGCCTTCTGCGTGCAGTCGAAACATTACCGCGGCACGCCGGATAAGCCCGGCCTGGTGCTCGGGCTCGACCGCGGCGGCTCTTGCCGCGGCGTCGCCTTCCATGTCGCCGAGGCCGACATGGCGCAGGCGCTGGAAACGCTGGATGCGCGCGAGCTGATCACCGGCGTCTATTTCCGACGCCGCGTCACCATCGAGGTCGGCGAGCCGACCCACCGCCGCATCGCCTCGGCCTGGACCTACGTGACCGACCGCAGCCATCTGCAATATGTCGGCAAGCTCGAACTCGGCGAAAAGGCCGAGCTGATCCTCGGCGCTTGCGGCGCGAGCGGGCCGAACCGCGACTATCTCGACAACACGCTGAGCCATCTGACGCAGCTCGGCATCCGCGATCCTTACCTGGAAAAACTGAAGCGCGAAGTCGACGGACGCTGCGGCTGAACGCTAAGAATCCGCGCGATTCACTCTCAGGCGCGCGCATCGCGCTGGGCGGCATCGCGGCGCGGGATTAGCATCGCTGGCGGGTAGATCGTCCGTTCCTGGAGCCGCGCCATGCGTCACAGTCTCGTCACCAAAGCGCTGCATGCCCTGTTGGCCTGCGCCATCCTGTTCCAGCTGCTCGTCAGCCTCGTGATGGAGGAGCCGCATCCGCCGCGCCGTCCGATCGAGACTCCGTTCCTGCTGCATGAATGGGTCGGCATGGCCAGCCTCGCCATCGTCATCCTGTTCTGGCTCTGGACCTTGGTCCGCCGCAGCGAGGCGGGCGTCGGCGCATTCTTCCCGTGGTTTTCGGCGGCGCGCCGGAGCGCGATCTTCGCCGACCTGCGCGCCTATGGCGAGGCGCTGCGCCGCCTGGAAATGCCCGACGCCACCGTTCACACCGCCTTCGCCAATGCCGTGCATGGTCTCGGCCTGCTGCTCGCGACCTATCTCGCCGTGACCGGCAGCGTCGTGTTCTGGCAGATGGATGCGACCGGCAAGATGACGGGCCTCGGCCATAGCTTCGCCGAGCTGCACGGCGCGCTCGCCAACGTGATGTGGGCCTATCTGATCGGCCATGCGGGCATGGCCCTGCTGCATCAGCTCTTGGGCGAGGGGATCCTGCGCAAGATGTGGACGATCAAGGGCTGAGCCTCGTCAAAAAACCGTCATGCTCGGGCTTGACCCGAGCATCCATGCTTCAAAAAGATAAGCGCTGGAGAGATGGACCCTCGGGTTAAACCCGAGGGTGACGATCTAGGGACTTCTCACCCGCACTTCGAGTAGGCGCAGCTCAGGCAGCTGTCGCAGCCTTCCTGCTTGATCAGGCTGGCCTGGCCGCATTTCGGGCATTGGCGGAAACGGCCATCAGCGGCTTTGCCCTGAGAATGATTGTGCGAATGATCGTGGCCGTGATGCTCGTGGCCGTGATGCTCGTGGCCATGATCATGGTCTTCGTGACCGCGCGCCTCGTTCAGGTTCACCACCTGGCGGTCGAACAGGCCGTCGCGCTTTTCCTGCGGGTTGGGCAGGAAGCCGATGGCGATCATATGTTTCTCAATTACGTCGCCGATGGCGGCGAGCAATGACGGCACATAGCGCCCGTCCATCCATTGGCCGCCGCGCGGATCGAACACGGCTTTGAGCTCTTCGACGACGAAGGAGACGTCGCCGCCACGGCGGAACACCGCCGAGATCATGCGCGTCAGGCCGACGGTCCAAGCGAAATGCTCCATGTTCTTCGAGTTCACGAAAATCTCGAAGGGGCGCACACGGCCGTCCTGCACCACGTCGTTGATCGTGATGTACATGGCATGCTCGCTCTCGGGCCAGCGCAGCTTGTAGGTGCGGCCTTCGAGCGCGCCCGGCCGGTCGAGTGGCTGGGTCATGTAGACGACGCCGCCGGCCTCGTACGGGTCGGCATGGCGCGCCGCCTTGGGCTTGTCGAGCGGCAGCTCCTGCTGGCCTTCCTCGGCGTCCTTGGCCGGCTTCACTTCGAGCACCGAGCCGGTGATGTCGTTCGGCCGGTAGGTCGTGCAGCCCTTGCAGCCGGTCTCGTAAGCCTTCAGGTAGACGTCCTTGAATTCCTCGAAGTCGATGTCGACGGGCACGTTGATCGTCTTGGAGATCGAGCTGTCGACATGCTTCTGCACGGCGGCCTGCATCGCCACATGGTCGGCGGGCTTGAGCACCTGCGCGTCGACGAAATAATCGGGCAGCGGCACGTTGTCGCCCTTCAGGCGCTTGAACAGGCGGTAGGCGTAATCGCTCACCTCCTCTTCCTGGCGCGTGCCGTCGGGCAGCAGGATGCGGCGCGTGTAGGTAAAGCTGAACACCGGCTCGAGGCCCGACGAGACGTTGTCGGCGAGCAGCGAGATGGTGCCGGTCGGCGCGATGGAGGTCAGGAGCGCGTTGCGGATGCCGTGCTTATTGATGGCCTCGCGCACGTCGGCGTCGAGGCCGAGAATGGTGTCGCCCGAGAGATAGGCGTCCTTGTCGAACAGCGGGAAAGCGCCCTTCTCACGCGCCAGTTCGGTGGAAGCCAAATAAGCCTCGCGCTCGATCGCGCCCATCCATTCGCCGGTCAGGCGCAGCGCCTCGGCCGAGCCGTAGCGCGCGCGGCACATGATGAGAGCGTCGGCCAGGCCGGTGACGCCGAGGCCGATGCGGCGCTTGGCTTGGGCTTCGCGGGTCTGCTCCTCGAGCGGGAATTTCGAGACGTCGACCACATTGTCCATCATGCGCACGGCGAGCGGCACGAGCTTGCGCAGGCGGTTCATGTCGAGCCGCGCCGTCTCCTCGAAGGGATCGACGACGAGGCGGGCGAGGTTGATCGAGCCGAGCAGGCAAGCGCCGTAGGGCGGCAGCGGCTGCTCGCCGCAGGGGTTGGTGGCGCTGATCGTCTCGCAATAGTGCAGGTTGTTGCGGCGGTTGATGCGGTCGATGAAGATCACGCCCGGCTCCGCGTAGGAGTAGGTGGCGTGCATGATCTTGTCCCACAGGCCGCGCGCCTCGACGGTGCGGAACACCGTGCCGTTGAAGGTCAGGTCCCACGGCAGGTTGGCCTTCACCGCTTCCATGAAGGCGTCGGTGACCAGCACCGAGAGGTTGAACATGCGCAGGCGGCCCGGCTCGCGCTTGGCCTCGATGAAGGCCTCGATGTCGGGATGGTCGCAGCGCATCGTCGCCATCATCGCGCCGCGGCGGCTGCCGGCGGACATGATGGTGCGGCACATGGCGTCCCACACGTCCATGAAGGAGAGCGGGCCCGAGGCGTCTGCCCCGACGCCCTTCACCGGCGCGCCCTTGGGGCGGAGCGTTGAGAAGTCGTAGCCGATGCCGCCGCCCTGCTGCATGGTCAGCGCCGCTTCGCGCAAGTGCGCGAAGATGCCGCCCATGGCGTCGGGCACGGTGCCCATCACGAAGCAGTTGAACAGGGTGACGGAGCGGCCCGTGCCGGCGCCGGCGATGATGCGTCCGGCCGGCAGGAAGGCGAAGTCTTCCAGCGCGCCGTAGAACTTGTCGGCCCAGGCTTTGCGGCCCTCGGGCTGCTCGGCTTCGGCGAGCGCGTCGGCGATGCGGCGCCAGGTGCCCTCGATGGATTTATCCACAGCGACGCCCTGCGCGTCCTTGAGGCGGTACTTCATGTCCCAGATCTGCTGGGAAATCGCTGCAACCGACGCCATGACCGCTGTCTCCGACGATAAAAACGCCGCCCAAACCTAGGGTCGGGGGCGGCTCGCATTTCCGGGCTTACTGACTGAAAACGATCTTACGGCGGGCTTGTCTCGAAGACAACGTTCTCTATGTGTTCCACAGCGGCTGCATGGACACTAAGCTGCTGTAATTACTAAAAATTATTGCCGCTAAAGAATCTTACTCAGGCTATCCACCGGCAATAACCTGGGAAAATATATAGGAATTGCCCACAGACTTATCCACTGGGGAAAAGCCGACTTAATGCCCGCTGCGGCTCTGGGTATGGCGCTCGAGAATGGCCTTGAGGATCAAGGTCACAAAGGCCAGCAGGGTCAGGACCGAGGCGGCGGCGAAGGCGCCGGTGGCGTTGTAGTCCTGATAGAGCAACTGCACTTGCAGCGGCAGAGTGTTGGTCTCGCCGCGGATGTTGCCCGAGACGACCGAGACCGCGCCGAACTCGCCCATAGCGCGGGCGTTGCACAGCACCGCGCCGTAGAGCAGCGCCCATTTGACGTTCGGCAAGGTCACGCGGCGGAAGATCTGCCAGCCGCTGGCGCCGAGCGTGGCGGCGACTTCTTCCTGATCGCGGCCCTGCACCTGCATCAGCGGGATCAGTTCGCGCGCGACGAACGGGCTGGTGACGAACAGTGTCACCAGGATGATCGCCGGCATGCTGAACATGATGCGCACGTCCATCTCCGCCAGCCAGCCGCCGAACAGGCCGTTCGAGCCGTAGAGCAGCAGGTAGCAGACGCCGGCGACGATGGGCGAGACCGAGAACGGGATGTCGATGGTGGTCAGCAGCAGCTTCTTGCCGGGGAATTCGAACTTGGTGATGGCCCAGGCGGCGGCGAGGCCGAACGTCAGATTGAGCGGCACGACGATCAGCGCGGTGACGACGGTCAGCCACACGGCGTGCAGCGTGTCCTTGTGCACGAGGTTGTTGCGGAACACCTCGATGCCTTTGGCGAAGGCTTGATCGAAGATCACCAGCAGCGGCGCGACGATGAAGAGCGCGGTCAGCAGCAACGCGGCGCCGATTAGCCAGCGCGGCGCTTTGGAGGCGGGCGGCTTCAACAGATCTTCGGGCAAGGTTGCGGCCATGCTGCGCCTCAATCCTTCACGACGCGGCGCAGGCGCCAGGCCTGGATCGCGTTGGTGGTGAGCAGCAGGACGAAGGCGACGGCGAGCAGCACGGTGGCGATCGCCGCGGCGGCCGGATAGTCGTATTCCTCCAGGCGGATGAAGACGAGGAGCGGCGCGATCTCGGTCTGGAACGGCAAGTTGCCGGCGATGAAGACGACCGCGCCGAATTCGCCCATCGAGCGCGCGAAAGACATGGCGCTGCCGGCCAGATGCGCCGGGAAGATTGCCGGATAGATGACGCGGGTGAAGACCTGCCAGTCCGTCGCGCCGAGGGTGCGCGCCGCTTCTTCGGCTTCCGGTTTCAGTTCTTCGAGCACGGGCTGCACCGTGCGCACGACGAAGGGCACGCTGGTGAAGGCCATGGCGACGGCGACGCCGGTGATGGTGTAGACGACCTTCAGTCCCGCCGGCTCCAAGATGTGGCCGAACCAGCCGTTGCCGGCGAAGAGCGCGGTCAGCGCGATGCCGGCGACGGCGGTCGGCAGGGCGAAGGGCACGTCGACCAGAGCATCGAGCAAGCGGCGGCCGGGAAAGCGGTAGCGCGTCAGCACCCAGGCGACGAGCAGGCCGTAGATCGCGTTGAAGGCGGTGGCGATCAGGGACGCGCCGATCGTCACCTGAAAAGCGGCGATGGCGCGCGGGCTGCCGACGACTTGCCAGAAGCGGGCGAAGCCGCCGTCGGCGGTCTTGAGGATCAAGGCCGCGACCGGCAGCAGCACGATCAGCGCGAGATAGAACAAGGTCGCGCCCATCGTCAGCCCGAAGCCGGGCAGAACGCGACGCCGCGCCTGGCTTTTGACAGCCGGGCGCGGCGGTTGCGTGGTGGTGATGGTCGCGGAGAGGGACATTTGGCCTCAGGTCAGATGATGAAGCGCTTTAGCGCTTCACGAACACCTTGTCGAGGATGCCGCCGTCGGAGAAGTGCTCCTTGTTGGCCTTTTCCCAGCCGCCGAACACATCGTCCACGGTGACGAGCTTCACGGCCGGATATTCGGCCTTGTGTCGCTCGGCGACCTTGGCGTCGGGGACGCGCAGCGAGAAGCTCGCGGCGATCTCCTGGCCGGTCTCGCTGTAAAGGAACTTCAGATAATTCTCGGCGAGATAGCGGGTGCCCTTACGGTCGACGTTGCGGTCGACGACAGCCACCGGGAACTCGGCGAGAATGCTCTGCGACGGGATGACGATCTCATAGCCTTTATCGCCATATTCCTTCTTCACGCCGTTTACTTCCGATTCGAAGGTGATCAGCACGTCGCCGATGCCGCGCTCCACAAACGTGGTGGTCGAGGCGCGACCGCCGGTGTCGAACACCGCGACGTTGTTCAGGAAGTTCTTCACGAAGTCCTGCGCCTTGGCGTGATCCTTGCCGTTGTTCGCCAGCGAGTAGGCATAGGCGGCGAGATAGGTGTAGCGCGCGTTGCCCGAGGTCTTCGGATTGGGGAAGACGGACTTCACGTCGGCGCGGACCAGATCGTTCCAGTCCTTCACGTTCTTCGGATTGCCCTTGCGCACGAGGAAGGCGGGCATCGAATAGAACGGCGAGGCGGCGTTGGGCAGGCGCTTCTGCCAATCGGCGTTGATCAGCTTGCCCTTGTCGACGAGAACCTGCACGTCGAGAAGCTGGTTGAAGGTCACGACATCGGCCGGCAGGCCTTCCATGATGGCGCGCGCCTGGGCCGAGGTGCCGGCGTGCGACTGCTTGATGTCGATCTTTTTTCCGCCCTGCTTCTGCCAATCGGCATTGAAGGCGTCGTTGATCTTCACGAACAGCTCGCGGGCGACGTCATAGGAGACGTTGAGGATTTCGGTCGGGCCTTTGTAGTCAGCCGGAGAGGATTGCGCGAAGGCGGCGGGCGAGGCGGCAACGCTGGCGAGCAGCGTGGCGACGAGCGCGATACGACGAGGGAAGTTGCTCATGGTCATGGTCTTTCGTTCACGGAGAAGCGTGGAAGCGGAATGAGATTGCGCGGGGCGCGCCGGGTGGGCGGCTCAGGGCCGCGCGATACAGGCGAGGTCTTCGGCATCCGACTTGGTCGGGGCGCTCGCCGCCGCGCCATGCGGGGCGGTGAAGAGGCGGCCGTGCATAGCTTTCAAGCGCACGCGCTGGCCGGCCTTGAGGCCGCGGGCGCGGGCGATGTCGCGGCGGATTTCCGCGGTCAGCGGCCGGCCGCCGAGGAACAGTTCGACATGGGCTTGCGCGCCGGTGATGTAGACCGAGCCGATCTTGGCCTGGCCGGCTTCGTCGGGCAGCACGTCGATGTCGTGCGGGCGCACGAAAAGGCTGGCTGCGCCGTCGCCGGCGGCGATGCGCTCGATGGCGCTGGTGTCCAAGCCGTCGACGTCGATGCGGCCCGCGCGCAGGCGGCCCGGCAATTCGTTGGCGCCGCCGAGGAAGCGCAGCACATAGGGCGTCGCCGGATGGTCGTAGACCTCTTCCGGCGTGCCGATCTGCTCGATGCGGCCTTCGTTGAGGATGACGACGCGGTCGGCGAGCTCGAGCGCCTCTTCCTGGTCGTGCGTCACGAAGACGGTTGTCATGCCGAGCTGCTTGTGCAGCTCGCGCAGCCAATGGCGCAGATCCTTGCGCACACCGGCGTCGAGCGCGCCGAACGGCTCGTCGAGCAGCAGCACACCAGGCTCGATGGCGAGGGCGCGCGCCAGGGCGACGCGCTGGCGTTGGCCGCCGGAGAGCTGCGAGGGATAGCGGTGGCCGAGCTTGTCGAGCTGGATCAGCTCAAGCAGCTCTTTGATCTTGGCCTGGATCGTCGCTTCGCTCGGGCGGCGCGACTTTTCGCGCACGCGCAGGCCGAAGGCGATGTTCTCGGCGACGGTGAGATGGCCGAACAGGGCGTAGTGCTGAAAGACGAAGCCGACCTGGCGCGCCTGGGTCGGCTTGGCGATCCAGCTTTCGCCGTCGACCAGGATGTCGCCGCCATCGGGATATTCGAGGCCGGCGAGAATGCGCAGCAGGGTCGTCTTGCCGGAGCCGGAGGCGCCGAGCAGGGCCACAAGTTCGCCGTCGCCGATCTCGAGATCGACGCCGCGCAGAACGGGCTGCGTACCGAAGCGCTTGTACAGGCTCTGAATGTCGATGGTCACGGCTCTACGCCCCAAATGAAAGCAACGGGCGGAAGATAGAGGCGGTTCCGGGCTAAATCAACGCTCAAAAAATGTTTTATTTGATAATTTACAATTTATAAGTGTATAAATAGATATTTTCTTTATAAATCAGTGCCTTGATTTTTCCAGCCGCGCCGTCGCCGGCTCGATGGCGGCCTCCAAACGCGCGAGCAAGTCGCGTTTGGCGAGGCCCGGCGGGATGGCGGGCAGGAATTCCACGATGATGCGGCCCGGCCGCTTGGTGAAGGCGCGCCGGCCCCAGAACAGGCCGGAATTGAGCGCCATGGGCACGCAGGGCAGTCCGAGGTCGCCGTAAAGCGCGGCGACGCCCGGCTGATAGGGGGCCGACACTCCCGGCGCGGTGCGCGTGCCTTGCGGGAATATGACGAGTGCGCGGCCGTCCTTCACCGTGCGCGCTTTGGCGTCGCGCAGCATGGCGCGCAGCGCCTTGGCGCCGCCCTTGCGGTCGATGGCGACCATGCCGGCGCGTTTGGCGTACCAGCCGTAGAAGGGGATCCAGAACAATTCCCGCTTAAGGACAACCACCGGATCGCCGAGCAGCACCGGCAGCATCAGCGTGTCCCAGGCCGACTGATGCTTGGCGGCGATCAGGCAGGGACCGGCGGGCAGATGTTCGCGCCCGCGCACCTCGAAATCGAGGCCGATGATGACTTTGAGCAGCCACAGGATCAGCGCCGACCAGGCGCGCCCCGCCGCCATCATCGCGCGCTGTCCCGCTTTGCCGGGAATGAGCAGCAGCGGCAGGTAGAGAATCCCGAGGATCGTGGTGACGCCGTAGAAGGCGACGTTGAAGAGCAAAGCGCGGATCATGACGGGGCGCGCGCCGACACGGCCGGCTGCGGCGTCTCCGGCAAGGTGATGCCGAGCGCGCCCGCCGTCGCGGCGACCAGATATTTGCTGTACTCGCTGATCAGTAGCGACATGGTGCCGGGCCAGCGTTGCCATTCGGCGAGGCGGAAGCCAACCGGAAAGACCGGATGCGGGACGATGCGCGCCCCGGGCATGGCGCGATGGAATTCCAGCAAGCTGCGGCGCATGTGATAGCTGGCGGTGACGAGGCGCAGCGAGGCGAGCCCTTCGCGCGCCATCCATTCCGCCGTCTCGCGGGCGTTGCCGGCGGTGTCGCCGGCTTCATGGCCCAGCGTGATGCGATCGCGCAGATTGCGCGCGTCCTGGCGCATGGAAACGCGCAGCAATTGATCGAGATCGACGTCGCGCGCCACGCCGGTCACCAGCAATTTTTGCGCGCGCCGCTCGGCGAGCAAGGCAAGGCCGACGTCGACGCGGCCCGAGCCGCCGGTCAGCACCACCACCGCGTCGGTGACGGTGGAGGTGTCATCGATCTCGCGCGGAATGTCGTAGGCGTACCAGATCAGGCCGGCGAGCCAGAGCGCGTAAAGCGCCAACAGGCCGCGCACGACGCGACAGACGGTTTTCCGGCGCGGCGCGTCTGGGCGCGCGAGGTCCGGCGCGCTGTCGCTCATGTCAGGCGCCCAATCAAGGCAGGCGAGCCAGGGTGCGCATGACGGTGATGCGCGCGGTGGCCATGCCGATCAGCGCCACGGCAAGCGGCAAGGCGGCGAGCAGCAGCCATTGCAGCGGTCCGAGCTGCAGCGGCGGCAGCATTTGCGACCCCAACCGTCCGGCGAGCAGGCCGAGCCCGCCGAGCGTGAGCGCGGCGAGGGCGAAGCCGATCAGCCCGCCCTTGATGCCGAGGCCGAGCGCTTGGGACTGGAACTGGCGGGCGATATAGACGTCCTGCGCGCCGATGACATGGAGCAGGCCGATCACGTCATGATGCAGCGACAGGCCGGTGCGGGTGATGAAGATCACCGTGGCGATGGCCGCGCCGGCGACCAGCAGCACCACCGCACCGGCGACCAGCTCGACGGAATGGACGAGCAGCAGCAGGCGGTCGAGCCATTTCTTGTGATCGTCCACCGTCGCGCCCGGCACGGCGGCGCTCAGCACGCTTTGCAGCCCATCGGCATTCAGCCCGGCGCCGTCGCGGATCTTCACGTCGATCAGGGCGGGCAGCGGCAATTCGGCGACCAGGCCGCCGGCGCTGCCGAGCCAGGGCTCCATCAGGGCGGCCATTTCGCCGCGCGAGAGCGCGTTGGCCGAAGCGACGCCGGGCTGGCCGCGCAGCACTTCGAGCGCGCGCGCGACGCGCGGCGCATTGTCGCCTAGCCGGTCGCCGTCCTTCGAGACAGGCGCGGGAATCTGCACCGTCATGGAGCCGGTCAGGCCTTTGTCCCAGGCCGAAACGGCGTCGCCGAGCGCCATCAGGCCGGCGAGCGCGAGCGCGGCGAGATAGACATTGAGCGCGACCAGCCAGGGCAGGAAGCGGCGCGAGGCATCGGAGCGCAGAGGCAGATCGGAGCGGGTTTCGAACAGGCCCAGCATGTCAGGCGCTCCGCTTGCCGCCGGCGCGCACCGACAGCTCGCCGTTCTCGAGATGGAGTTGCGGATGGCCGAAACGCGAAATCAGCGCCTCGTTGTGGGTGGCGATGACGATGGTGGTGCCGAGCTTGTTCAATTCTTCGAACAGATAGAGCAGGCGCAGCGCGATCTTGTCGTCGACATTGCCGGTCGGCTCGTCGGCGAGCAGCAGTTTCGGCCGGCTGATGACGGCGCGGGCGATGGCGACGCGCTGCTTCTGGCCGCCCGAGAGGATGGCCGGGCGCGCCTGCATGTGGTCAGCGAGGCCGACCCAGCTTAAGAGTTCCTCGGCATAATCCTTCAGCTGCTTTTCGCCCATGCCGGCAACGCGCAGCGGCAGGGCGACGTTGTCGAGCACGCTGAGATGGTCCAGCAGGCGGAATTCCTGGAACACGACGCCGATCTTGCGGCGCAGTTCCGGCAGTTCGGCGCGCGGCGTGGTGGCGATGTCGCGGTCGAACAGGGTGATCAAGCCGCGCGACGGGCGATGCGCTAGATACATCAGGCGCAGCAGCGAAGACTTGCCGGCGCCCGAAGGCCCGACCAGGAAGTGGAATGAGCCGGGCGCCAGGGCGAAATTGACGTCGTGCAGGACTTCCGGCCCGACGCCGTAGCGCATACCGACATTCTGAAAGCGAACCAAGGGGCGGAGCCGTTCTGCGCAGAAAGGTTAATGCGGCGTCGCGCTCGCAAGCGCGGCGTCGCCGAACGAGGGGCGAGAATCGCACAGCGCACCCTGGATCGTCCAGTTTCGAACAGGCTGTGGACATCTCTTGCGTGGTGCTGGCGCCCGGCGCGCGAGTGCGGCAAAATCAACGCGTTATTCGATGCCGGCGCTCGCGAAAAGGCGGCCCGCCGGCTTGCCAGAGCGCGCGCGAAAGCCTATAAAAACGCGCTTTTCCCGCGTTCCCCGCTTATCCCGCCAGGGGCGATGATCCTTTCCTGCACAGCTTGCGGCACACGCTATCTCGTCGATCCGACCCTGCTGGGGCCGGACGGCCGCGTCGTGCGCTGCGCCAAATGCGGCCATCAATGGACGCAAAAGCCGCCGGAAGATTTGCCGCGTCAGGTCGAACTGCCGCCGCTTGAGAGCGATTTCCGCGCCATTCCGGGCGCGGCGCGTCCGCCGGGAACCAATCTGCCGGCGCTCACCTCGCAGAAAAGGCCGCGCAGCGGCGTGATCGCCTGGGCCGTGCTGCTGCTGATCGTCGGCGGCATCGTCGGCGCGCTGGTCGGCTGGCGCCACCAACTCGTCGCCGCCTGGCCGCCCGCCGCCAAGCTTTATGAGTTGGCCGGCTTCACCAGCGAGGAAGTCGGCGCTGGCCTCGAACTGCGCAACGTCTCCTCGACCAGCCGCACGGAAGACGGCGTGGCGGTGCTCGCCATCGAAGGCGTCGTCGCCAACGTCTCTTCGGCCGCGCGCGACGTGCCGACCATGCGGGCCATCGTCAAGCAGGGCGACAAGGACCTGCAAAACTGGACTTTCAAAGCCGCGCAGGCGCGTCTGCTGCCCGGCGAGAGCGCGTCGTTCGTCACCAGTCTGCGTAACCCGCCGGCCGACGCCACGGGATTGACCATCACATTCACCGCGGACAAGTGACGGGGGCCACATGGCGCGCATTCTGGTGGCGGAAGACGACCGGGCGGTCCGCGAATTCGTCAAACGCGCGCTCGATCATCGCGGCCATGATGTGACCGTCGTCGAAGACGGCCTACAGGCGCTCACCGTGCTGCAGACCGAGACCTTCGACCTGCTGATCACCGACATCGTCATGCCAGGCATGGACGGCATCGCCCTCGCGCTCAAGATGGCGAAGGACAAGCCCGAGCTGCGCATTCTGATGATGTCGGGCTATAGCGCCGAGCGGCAGCGCGCGCACAACCTGGATGTGCTGATCCACAAGGTCGTGCCGAAGCCGTTCAGCCTGAAGGAAATCTGCGACGCGGCGGAAGCCGCTCTCGCCGGCAAATACTAGCCGTTCCCGCCGTTAAAAGCGGCGCAGCAATCTATCCCCCGCGACGCCGTTAGAAACGGCGGAGCAAACGATCAATATAATCCAGTTCGAGCTTGGGCCGTTCAGCTTCGCCGGCGCGGCGGCGGAGCTCTTCGAGAATCTCGCGCGATTGCAGCATATCGCCGGCCTTGGGCAGACCGCGGCCGAAGGTCTCCTCGCGTTCGCTGGTGCTGCTCGGCGCCTGGCGGCCGAGCGGATCGAAGCTGCGATCGCCGGGGCGCGGCTGCTGCGGGCCGCCCGGCTGTCCCGGCTGGCCCATCTGCTGGCCGGGTTGTCCCGGCCCTTGGCCCTGGCCCATCATCTGCTGCAGCTGCTGCATCATCTGGCCGGCGCCCTGCTGCAATTGCTCGAGCGCATTGGCCTGCGGCCCGAGCGCCTGGCCGGGCTGGCCGCTGCCGAGCGCCTGACCGGCATCGTTCATCGAGCGTTCGGCATTGCCGAAGCCCTCAGGGATCTGGCCGCCCATCTCGCCGAGCTGGCGCATCATGTCGCCGAGCATGCGGCGCAACGCTTCCTGCTCGGCCTGGCCCTGCTGGCCTTGCTGATTCCGCCCTTGCTGATTCTGGCCTTGCTGATTCTGGCCTTGCGCGTCGCGGTAGGTCTGCTCCATCAGCTCGCGCTGGCGCCGCATCAGCTCCTGCATCTGGCGCATCATCTCGTTCGCCTGCTGTTGCTGCTGCATCTGCTGCTGCGATTGAGCGTTCTGGCTCGATTGCAGACTTTCGAGCATCTGCTGCAGCTGCGCCAGCAACTCGCGCGCGCCGTCCATGTCGCCGTTGCGCGCCATTTCGCGCGCCGCCTCGAGCATGCGCTGCAATTCGTCGCTCGTGACATAGCGCGCGTTGGGATCGTAGGGCATCTGCTGCGGCGGCATGTTCTGCGCGTTGCGCAGCATCTCCTGGATCATGCGGTTCATCGCCTGCTGCAGCTGATTGATCAGGCGGTCGATCTCGTTCTGCGGGGCGCCCCGCTGCAGCGCCTGCTGCAGCTGGTTTTGCAGGTCGCGCAGCTCGCGCTCGACCAGCGACATGCGGCCGTCCTCGATGCGCAGCGCCGTGTCCCACAGCAGCGACTGCACCGAGGCGATGGTCTCGTCGTCCCCGCCGTAGCGCAGGCGCGCCGACGCCGACCGCAGGGCCAGGAAGGTCACGGTGTCGTTGCCGAAGGCCTGCGGCGCTTCGGCGATGTCGGTCAGGCCGTTGCGCACCGCCTCGCGATTGCGCGGCGAGAGCGCCAAGAGCTTGCGCAGCTCGACGATGGCGCGCGCCACCGGATGCTGGAAATCGCGCTCGGGCAGTACGAAGGGCACCAGCTCGGTGACGGCGACCTGGCCGAGCGCGTCCTTGGCGACGAGCTGCAGCGTCACCGGCAGGCCGGCCCAAGGATGGGCGGTCAGATCGTGAAAGCCGCTGCCTTTGATCGTCTTGGCGTTGCGGCTGGAGACCGGCATGTCGAGCGCCAGCGGCTGCGTGCCGATGCCGTCGCCGGTTGACGCGCGGCGCACCACCGCTTGCAAGCTGACGATACCGTAATCGTCGGAGCCTTCGTAAGACAGGCGCAACGCACCGCGCTCGGTGCGGGCCGGCGGCGTCGGCATGGCGATTTCCGGATCGTTGTCGGCCAGCACGTTGACCGGCCAGCCGGCGATCTCCTTGCCGTTCTGCGTCACGCTCAGGCGCTGGGCGCCGTCGCTGACCGTCTCGATCGGCGCGGTGAGGCGGAACGAGCCGCTATCGACGGCATCAAAGCTTTGAGCGAATTCGCCGAGCGACAGATTCGGCACTTTGCGGCCGCCCTGCAATTGGGCGAGCACGGTGGAGCCGACGGGAATGGCGATGGGGCCGTCTTCGCCGGCGGTGCCGTTCGCGACGAGATTGGGCGCGCCGCGCCGCGCCAGATGGACCGGCGCGAGGCCGGTGTAGCTCGGCGGCGTGATCCAAACGTCGAGCGCGAGCTGCGCCGCCGGCGCGCCGCTGCCTGGCAGGAAAGCGCGGGCGATGCGCGCGCGGCCGTCGCCCCAAGAAATGATGACGCCGACGCTGAGCAGCAGCAGGAGTGCGGCGCGCAAAGCGTAAGGATCGCGCTTGGCGAGGCCGGGCTGCGGCAGGCCGACGCGCAGCCGCTCGATGCTGGCGCGGGCGCGCCGTTGATGCAGTTCCCACAAGGCGGCGGCGGCCGGATCGTTCGCCCCGGCGGCGATTTTGTCGCGCAAGGTGTCGAGTGGACGGTGGGCCAAGCCGGTGACGGTCTCGATGCGCCGGCGCGCCGGGCCGAAGCCGGGCAGGTCGATCTTGCGCAGGCCGAACCACAGCGCGCCGATCAGCGCTACGGCGAAGAAGGCGAGCGCGATGCCATGCGCCCAGACTGGCAGACCGGGCAACGCGTCGAACAGGGCGAAAACGAGAAAGAGGCCGATCACGCCGAGGGCGGGCCACAGGCCGGGCCACAGCTTTTCCCAGAACAGCGCACCGCGCGCGAGCCACAGCCGTCCGTCCAGTCCTCTCGGTCGGAGAAGCTGGTCCGGCGCGGAGCCCGTCTCGGCGGGCGTCGGGTCGGCGGTCGCGGTCATCTTCGCAACGATGCCACGCTTTGCCAGGAACCGCACTTGGGATTCGGGCATGGCCGATCACCGCTGCGTTAGCGCGGTGATCGCTGTGCTTTTAGGCAAGTAATTGGGGCGGCTGACTATTTCGTCTGCCAGGGGGCGACCTGATCGCGCCCCAGCATATCCTCGTAACTCTGGCGCGGGCGGATGACGGCGAACTCGCCGCCCTTCACCAGCACTTCGGGGACCAGCGGGCGGCTGTTGTAGTCCGACGCCATGACCGCGCCGTATGCGCCGGCCGAAGCGAAGGCGACGAGATCGTCGGCAGCCAGCGGCGGCAATTCGCGGTCCTTGGCGAAGATGTCGGTAGTCTCGCAGACCGGGCCGACGACATCGACGGGCGCGATGGTCGTGCCGGCGGCCGGTTCGGCCAGCGGGCGGATGTCGTGCCAAGCCTCATAGAGCGCCGGGCGCATCAGGTCGTTCATGGCGGCATCGACGATGACGAAGCGGCGATCGGAGCCGTCCTTCACATAGAGCACGCGCGAGACCAGTACGCCGGCGTTGCCGACCAGCAGGCGGCCCGGCTCGAAGGTCAGCTCGCAATTGAGATGACCGACGGCTTCCTTCACCACGGCGGCATAAGCCGAAGGCGGCGGCGGCGTCTCGCTTTGATAAGAGATGCCGAGGCCGCCGCCGAGGTCGAGGCGGCGGATATCGTGGCCTTCGGCGCGCAAGCGTTGCGCCAAGTCCGCGATCAGCACGAAAGCGTCGCGGAACGGCGCGAGGTCCAAGAGCTGCGAGCCGATATGCACGGCGATACCGAGCGCCTTGATGCCTGGAAGCTTCGCGGCTTCGGCATAGACGGCGGGCGCGACGTCGTAATCGATGCCGAACTTGTTCTCTTTCTTGCCGGTGGTGATCTTGGCGTGGGTCTTGGCGTCCACGTCCGGGTTCACGCGCACGGCGATATGGGCGGTCTTGCCGAGGCCACTTGCCACTTCGCTGAGTTGGCGCAGTTCGGGAATCGATTCGACGTTGAACTGACCGATACCGGCTTTGAGCGCGAAGGCCATTTCCTCGCGCGACTTGCCGACGCCGGAGAACACGACCTTCTCGGCCGGCACACCGGCGGCGAGCGCGCGGCGCAGCTCGCCTTCCGACAGCACGTCAGCACCGGCGCCGAGCGCGGCAAAGGTGCGGATCACGGCTTGGTTGGAATTGGCCTTCACGGCAAAGCAGACGCGGGCGTTCTGGCCGACGAAGGCATCGGCGAAGGCGCGATACTGCGCTTCGAGCGCGGCGCTGGAATAGACGTAAACCGGCGTGCCGACGGCTTCGGCGATCTTGGCGAGCGGCACGGATTCGCAGGCGAGCGCGCCGTTCTGATAAGCGAAAGCGTTCATGCTGGATCAGCGCGTCGGATAGTTGCGCGGATATTCGCTGTTCTCGTCGGGCGGCTGCGGTGGCCCCTTCTTGCCGCAGGCGGCCAGCGGAGCGGCGAGCGCCGCGACGAGCATCAGGAGCGCGAGAGTGCGGAGCGGCTTCGGCATGATCAGCCCTTCAGAAACTTTTTGCGGGCGGCCTTGGCGGCGGCGCGCACGCGCACCGGCGCGGTGCCGCCCAAGCTGGTGCGGCTGGCCACCGATTTGTCGACGGAGAGCACGCCGTAAATGCTCTTGGTGATGCGTTTGTCGGCGGCCTGCATTTCGGCGAGCGACAGATCGGCGAGCTCGCAACCCTTGCTCTCGGCGAGCTTCACCAGGCTGCCCGTCACATGATGGGCTTCGCGGAACGGCAAATTCGCTTCGCGCACAAGCCAATCGGCCAGATCGGTCGCGGTCGAGAAACCGGCCGACGCGGCGGCGCGCAAGCGCGCTTCGTTCACCGTCAGGCTGCTCATCATGCCGGTCATGGCATGCACGGCGAGGGAGAGAGAGTCCGCGGCGTCGAACAGCGGCTCCTTGTCCTCCTGCATGTCCTTGCTGTAGGCGAGCGGCAGGCCTTTCATCACCGTCAGCAGGCCGACCAGCGCGCCGGCGATGCGCCCGGTCTTGGCGCGGATCAGTTCGGCGGCGTCCGGGTTGCGCTTTTGCGGCATGATCGACGAGCCGGTGGTGAAGCCGTCCGACAGTTTCACGAAGGCGAACTGCGGCGACGACCAGATCACCAGCTCTTCGGCCATGCGCGACAGATGCGTGGCGCAGATCGCGCAGGCCGCGAGGAATTCCAAGGCGAAGTCGCGCGCCGAGACGGCGTCCATCGAATTGGCCAGAGGACGGGCGAAGCCGAGCGCCTTGGCGGTCGCCTCGCGGTCGATCGGGAAAGAGGTGCCGGCGAGCGCGGCGGCGCCGAGCGGCGATTCGTTGACGCGCGCGCGCGCGTCCATGAAGCGGCCGCGGTCGCGTCCGATCATCTCGACATAGGCGAGCATGTGATGGCCGAAGGTCACCGGCTGGGCGCTCTGCAGATGGGTGAAGCCCGGCATGACGGTGGCGGCATGCGTTTCGGCCTTGCCGATCAGCGCTTCTTGCAGCGCGCCGAGCGCGCGGTCGGTGGCGTCGATGCAGTCGCGCACCCAGAGGCGGAAGTCGGTCGCCACCTGGTCGTTGCGCGAGCGGCCCGTGTGCAGCCGGCCGCCGGCGGGGCCGATCATGTCGGTCAGGCGCTTTTCGACGTTGAGATGGATGTCTTCCAGTTCCGTCTTGAATTCGAACGCGCCGCGCTCGATTTGTTGCAGTATCTTCGACAGGCCGGCGACGATGGCGGCGACGTCCGTGCGCGCGATGATGCGCTGCTTGCCCAGCATCTGGGCATGCGCGATCGAGGCGCGGATGTCTTGCGCGTAGAGCCGCTTGTCGAAGTCGATGGAGGCGTTGATGCGCGACATCAGCGCGTCGGGGCCGGTCTCGAAACGGCCGCCCCACATCGTGTTGGCGTTCTTCTTGGCGGCGGGTTTTTTGGACGGGCGTTTGGACATGACGACAGGATCTAGCGGTTGGCGGCGAAACAAAGTGATGACCATGACGGTCATCGCGGCGGCGCTCGTTTTGGCCGCGATCGGCGGCGGCGCGTTGGTGGTATCGGGCAAATCCGAGCGCGGATCAACCCCGGATCGGGTCGCCTTGCCGGCCTTTCGCGGCGAATTTCAGGACTTTAGCCCGGCCAGCCCGCCCCAGCCAGCGCCCGACGTGGCCTTTCTCGACGAAAAGGGCCGCCGGCTGCAGCTTTCCGGCTTGAAAGGGCAGGTGACGCTCGTCAATTTTTGGGCGACCTGGTGCGCCCCTTGCGTGACGGAAATGACCGCGCTCGATCGCCTGCAAAAGGCCTTCAAGAATGATGGCCTCACCGTGCTGGCCTTGTCGCAGGATCGCACCGGCCTCGCCGTGGTCGAGCCGTTCTACAAAAAGCTGGAACTGCGCGAATTGGCCATGCGCTTCGATTCGCGCGGCGAAGCGGCGCGCGCCTTGGCGATTCGCGAATTGCCGGTGACGATCCTGATCGACCGCCAGGGGCGCGAGCTCGGCCGCCTGTCCGGTCCCGCCGCCTGGGACAGCGACGAAGCCAAGGCGCTGATCAAGGCCGCGCTCGTCAAATAGCTATTCGCCGCCTTTCAGGCGGGCGCGCACATGAGCGAGCGCTTCGCCGGCGCTGACGCGCAGGCGCGGGCCGGTGTTGATCGCCGCGCTGTCCAGCCGCCCATCGCGGTCGATGCAGAAGAAGGCCGGTTCGGTGAAGCGCGCCGGATCGCCGGGCTTGGCCGCCTCGGAGACATAAAGTCCCCAGTCCGCCGCGGCGGCGAGGGGAAAGCCGTAAGCGATGGGCAGCCGGTCGATGCCCCAGTCCTTGGCCGATTGGGCCGCGCGCGCCGCGTCGTCGGAGCTGACGGCGACGACTTGCACGCCGAGCGAGATGAAATCGTCGAGGGCGGCCTGGAAAGACGCGAGATGCGCCGGGCAGCGCCGGCAATGCAGCCCGCGATAGAACACCAGCAGGGTGTAATGGCCGGGCGGCGGCGCGTTCAGCGTGAAGTTTCCGCCACCCACCAGCGGCAGAGACAGCGGCGGCATCGGTGCGCCGGTTTTAATGGGCATGTGCGGCTCCCTGGCGCGGCGTCTTGTCGCGCCGCGCCGGAAGCTTAGCGTGCAAGCTCAGCGCGTGGGAACGGGCTTATCGCCGGAATAATCGTAGAAGCCCTTGCCGCTCTTGCGGCCATACCAGCCGGCTTCGACATATTTCACCAGCAGCGGGCAGGGGCGGTATTTGCTGTCGGCGAGGCCTTCGTAGAGCACCTGCATGATGCTGAGGCAGGTGTCGAGGCCGATGAAGTCGGCGAGCTCCAGCGGACCCATCGGATGGGCGGCGCCGAGCTTCATCGCCGTATCGATGGCCGAGACGGTGCCGACGCCCTCATAGAGCGCGTAGACCGCTTCGTTGATCATCGGCAGCAGGATGCGGTTGACGATGAAGGCCGGGTAATCTTCCGAGGCGACCGGCGACTTGCCGATCCTCTCGGCGAGCGTGCGCACGGATTCGAGCGTGCTCTTGGCCGTGGCGATGCCGGGGATGATCTCCACCAGCTTCATCACCGGCACCGGATTCATGAAATGCATGCCGATGAATTTGTCCGGCCGGTCGGTGGCGGCGGCGAGGCGCGTGATCGAGATCGAGGAGGTGTTGGAGGCGACCATGCAGTCGCCTTTCAGATGGCCGATGAGATCCTTGAAGATCGCCGTCTTGATCTTCTCGTTCTCGGTGGCGGCCTCGATGACGAGGTCGCGATCGCCCAGATCGGCCATGTCGCCGCTGGTCTTGATGCGGCCGAGGGCGAGCGGCACGTCATCCGCCTTCAGCACGCCCTTGGCGACCTGGCGCTCCATGTTCTTGCGGATCGTGGCGAGCGCTTTCTCGAGCTGCTGCGCGTTGATGTCGACGAGCATCACGTCGATGCCGGACTGCGCCATCACATGCGCGATGCCGCTGCCCATTTGTCCCGCGCCGACGACGCCGACCTTCTCGATCATGACTGCCCTCTGGAAGAGGCGCGGGGTCTCAGACTTCGCGCGCCGGTGTATGTTGCGGCGCAACATAACCACTATCGACACCCAGCTGGCAAGGGGCTAGATCAGGCCAAGGGCGGATCGTATGGCAAAAAGATTAATCTTTTCAAATAGATTAACGATTGGCGCCGGGAGTCCAGAGAACGTCCCGCGCGCCATTGTCGTTGAGCGCGCGCGCCAGCACGAACAGATGATCCGACAGGCGGTTGATATAGGCCACTGCCAGCGGGTTGAGGCGCTCGCGCGCCGCCAGCGCCGTCATCAGCCGTTCGGCGCGGCGCGCCACGGTTCGCGCCAAATGCAGATTGGCGCTCGCCGCGCTGCCGCCGGGCAGGATGAAGGAATTGAGCGGCGCGAGCTTGGCGTTCATGGCGTCGATCTCGCGCTCGAGTCGGTCGATCTGCGTCTGGACGATGCGTAACGCGCCGTTCGTCCGTTCGGCTCCCTCGGGCACGCAGAGATCGGCGCCAAGATCGAACAGGTCGTTCTGGATGCGCCCGAGCATGGCGTCGAAATCGCCATCCACATGCAGACGCGCCAGACCGACGGCCGCATTGGCCTCGTCCACCGCTCCCATCGCCTCGACGCGCAGATCGTGCTTAGGCACGCGCGCGCCGTCGCCGAGCGAGGTTTCGCCCGCATCGCCGCCGCGCGTGTAGATCCTGGTGAGTTTGACCATCAGCGTTTCGCGATCAGCAGGAACAGCACGATCAGGCCGATCGCCACCGCCTGCAGAATGATGCGCCAACGCATCAGCTTGTTCGAGGTGCGCGGGTCGTGGCCCTTGCGGCTCATGTTGATGACGCCGATGAAAACCACCGCCAGCGTCGCCAGGGCGGCGACGCCGATCATCACGGTGAAGGCGGTGTTCATGCCTTCGGACATGTCAGTTTCTCCCGTCGAGGATGCCGCGCGCGATCACCTGAGCCTGGATCTCGGCCGCGCCTTCGAAAATATTGAGGATGCGCGCGTCGCACAGCACCCGGCTGATCTGATATTCGAGGGCATAGCCGTTGCCGCCGTGAATCTGCAAGGCATTGTCGGCGTTCGACCAGGCGACGCGCGCGCCGAGCAGTTTGGCCATGCCGGCCTCGCGGTCGCAGCGCCGCTCCGAATCCTTCTCGCGCGCGGCGAAATAGGCGAGCTGGCGGGCGATCATGGTTTCGACCGCCATCCAGGCGATCTTGCCGGCGACGCGCGGGAATTCGCCGATGCTGCGGCCGAACTGCTTGCGCGACTGGGCATAGGACAGCGCCAGCTCCATGGCGTTCTGCGCCACGCCGACGGCGCGCGCCGCGGTCTGGATGCGCGCCACCTCGAAGGTCTGCATCAATTGCTTGAAGCCCTGGCCTTCGACGCCGCCGAGCAGGTTCTCCGTCGGCACGATGAATTCGTCGAAGCCGAGCTCATATTCCTTCATGCCGCGATAGCCGAGCACTTCGATCTCGCCGCCGCTCATGCCCGGCGCGGGGAACGGGTTCTCGTCTGTGCCGCGCGGCTTTTCCGCGAGGAACATCGAGAGACCCTTCCAGCCCGGTTCGTTCGGATCGGTGCGCGCCAACAGCGTCATCATGTCCGAGCGCGCGGCGTGAGTGATCCAGGTCTTGTTGCCGGTGATGAGATAGACGTCCTTGCCGTCGCGCTTCGCGCGCACGGCGCGGGTGCGTAAAGCGCCGAGATCGGAGCCTGTATTGGGCTCGGTGAAGACGGCGGTCGGCAGAATCTCGCCGCTGGCGATCTTCGGCAGATATTTCTGCTTCTGCGCGTCGGTGCCGCCGAGACGGATCAGTTCGCCGGCGATTTCCGAACGCGTACCGAGCGAGCCGACGCCAATATAGCCGCGGCTCAATTCCTCGGTGACGACGCAAAGAGCGATGCGGTTCATGCCTAAGCCGCCATATTCCTCCGGCACGGTCAGGCCGAAAACGCCGAGTTCGGCGAGCTTCTCGATCACGTCCAGCGGGATCAGCTGGTTCTGCAGATGCCAGCCGTGGGCGTGGGGCGCGATCGTCTCTTCGGTGAAGCGGCGAAACTCGCTCTGCACGGCCTCCAGCGTCTCGTCGCCGAGGCCGGGATCGCCGAAGCGGTTCTCGTTCACCAGTTCAGCGAGGCGCTGGCGCGCCGCGGCGCTGTTGCCGGCGGCGATCAGTTGCGTGGCGGCGGGCACGAACAGCGCGCGCAGGCTTTCGTGCGGCAGCCCCATATCGCCGTGGCGCGCGATCTCGCCTTGCGCCAGCGAGATGCCGCCGGCGAGTTGGGCGAGATATTCGCCGTACGCCGCCTGCAGGATGAGCCACTCCAATTCGCCGAATTTGCTCTCGGCCTCTAACCGCTCGGCCCAAGCGAGCATCTGGCCCAAGGCTTCGACATAGGTGGCGGTCCAGGCCAGCGCATGGGCGGCAAATTGATGGGCGTCGAGTTTCGCCGCGTCGACTTTTCCGGCCGTTACAAGGAGCGCCGTGACCGACTGGCGCGCGGCCTCGCCGTAGCTGCGCGCGGCCGCCAAAGCGTCGCGGCAAAGCGGCAGCAGCTTCGCCCCCGGCAGGGCCGGGGCGGCAGGTGTTTCATTCGCGGCAGCGGGAGGCGCGGTGACGGTCATGGACATCAAACGGCGAAAAGCGGGCGGTGTTGCGTCGGCGACGCCGGGGCCAGCGTTTTTTTGAGCGGTTCGGCACTCTGGCTCCGCAGGCCTCTTGCGTCAAGGCAAGCCGCCGGGTAAGCCGAGACGGAACAAGCAAGATCATCTCGATACAACCTAATGGCCTTTCTCGATCACATCCGCGTCTGCAACGATCACGATCCGGCGCGCTATCTCCCCTTCATCGTTGCGGGGCAGCGTGTCGGTTGGATCGCGCGGGCTTTCGCGCCGCGTCTCGCCGCTTTTCCGAAAGTCTTCGCCGTCGTCGAAGATGCCGTGCGCATGAGCGAGGCGCTCGCCGGCTTCGACGCGCGCAGCGCCGCGATGAAGGACGTCACCGATGCCTTTCGCGCCGACGGCACCGTGACGGCCTGGCGCGACGAGTTCTATGCCGTGGCGCCGCGTTTCGGCGCGGAGCCTTTGCTGCGCGTCGAGCGCGCCGCCGCGCCCAAGTTCGGCGTGACTTCGCTCGGCGTGCATCTCAACGGCATCGTGCGCGACGGTGCGAAACTCAGCATGTGGGTGTCGCGGCGCAGCGCCAGCAAGGCGACCTATCCCAACGAGCTCGACAATCTTTGCGCCGGCGGCATCTCCTTTGGTCATGGCGTGTTCGATACCCTGGTGAAGGAATGCGATGAAGAGGCCAGCATTCCGGCGGCGCTGGCGACGCGCGCGCGGCCGTCCAGCGCCATCACCTATTGCTGCGAGCGCGATGGCGGCCTGCGGCCCGATATTCTTTTCGTTTACGATCTTGAGCTGCCGGCGGATTTCCGCCCCAAGCCGAACGACGGCGAAAGTGCCGGCTTCGAGTTGTGGCCGATCGAGCGCGTGATGGAAACGGTGCGCGGCAGCTTCGATTTCAAGTTCAACTGCAACCTCGTGATCATCGATTTTCTGATCCGCGAGGGATTGATCGGCCCGGACGAACCGGAGTATCTCGCGCTCGTCGCCGGCCTCAGGCGCTGGGTCGGTGGAGTCGCGTCCGGCGACATGGCCGAATTCGACGCGGCCAAAGGGGAAAAGCCATGAGCAGCTATCCGAAACTCGAAGGCCCGTCGCTCGATCCGGCCTCGGGCGGCCCGGCCAAGCAGCTTATCGTGCTGCTGCATGGCTACGGCGCCGACGGCAACGATCTGATCGGCCTGGCGCCGCATTTCGCGCGGCTTCTGCCCGATGCGGCGTTCGTTTCGCCGCATGCGCCCTTTCCTTGCGAGATGGCGCCGTTCGGCCGGCAGTGGTTCAGCCTGAGCGACCGCGCTCCGGCGCGCATGATGGAAGGCGCGCGCATGGCCGCGCCGATCCTCGACAGATTCCTCGATCTGGAACTGGAAGCGCGCAAGCTGACCGACGCGCAGCTCGCCCTCGTCGGCTTCTCGCAAGGCACGATGACGGCGTTGCATGTGGCGCTGCGCCGCGTCAGCCCTTGCGCCGGCGTGCTCGGCTATTCCGGCGCGCTCTTGGGCGCGGAAACCCTTGCGAGTGAGATCCGCGTGCGCCCGCCGGTGATGCTGATCCACGGCGACGACGATCCGGTGGTCGATTACGGCCTGCATCAATTGTCGGTCTCGGCGCTCGACGCGCTCGATGTGCCGGTGGAAGGCCATACGCGGCCCGGCCTCGGCCATTCCATCGACATGGAAGGCCTCACCCTCGGCGGCGCCTTCCTGCGCGGCCTGTTCGCGGCGGCCTGATTTCCGCTCTGAAACTTTCTTACAGAAACGCTGCCTTTAGGGGTTTTAAACAGCGGTTCCTACCAGGGGTTGCGAAAAAGCCCTCGGCGGTCTTGAAACGGTCACCGGCCTGTTGTTTGATATGAGCGTTGAGTGGCTCTTATCCCCAGGGAGTGAGCGTTGCTTGCTTCGCCAGATAGCTGTCCCGCGCTGGTCCTGAACGCCGATTTTCGGCCGCTCTCCTATTTTCCCTTGTCTCTGTGGCCTTGGCAGGAAGCCGTGAAAGCGGTGTTCTTGGGGCGCGTCAATATTGTCTCGGAATACGACCGCGAAGTGCATTCGCCGACGCGCGCCATGCGTCTGCCGTCGGTTGTGTCGCTGAAGGATTACATCCCGGCGGCGCGCCGTCCGGCCTTCACGCGGTTCAACGTGTTCCTGCGCGACCGCTTCTCCTGCCAATATTGCGGCGTGCGCAGCCCGGCCGAAGGCCTCACCTTCGACCATGTGATTCCCAAATCGCTCGGCGGACGCACGAGCTGGACCAACGTCGTCGCCGCCTGTGAGCCGTGCAATCTCAAGAAGGGCGGGGTGATGCCGGCGGACGCGCAGATGTTTCCACGCGTGCGTCCGGTGCAGCCGAGCACGATCCAGCTGCAGGAGAACGGGCGCGCCTATCCGCCGAATTATCTGCATGAAAGCTGGCGCGACTTCCTCTATTGGGACAGCGAGCTGGAACAGTTCTAAGACGATCGCGCTGTTCTGCGTCGCCCATACTTTCGTTCAGCAGAACGCCGCCCCTCTCGCGGCGCAGCATTACGGCCTTGTGATCCCTCGCCGCGGTCCCGGTTGCTAAAGTCGCGGCACAAGAACGCGCGATCGCGCGCAATCACACAGGGGATCGCTATGCACATCACGACCAAGGCCATTCGTCTCGTCGCCGCCGGCGCGGCGCTCGCGCTGCTGCCGCTGGCCAGCGCGCAGGCTCAGCAAATGAGCAAGGCCTCCGAGATGACCTTCTTCGTCACCAGCGTCGGCTCCGGCAAGGGCGGCGATCTCGGCGGTCTCGCCGGCGCCGATAAGCAGTGTCAGGCTCTCGCCCAGGCGGCGGGCGCCGGCAACAAAACCTGGCGCGCCTATCTCTCGACGCAGGCCGAAGGCGGCCAGCCGGCGGTCAACGCGCGCGATCGCATCGGCGCCGGGCCGTGGCAGAACGCCATGGGCGTCGTCGTCGCGCGCACGCTCGCCGACCTGCATGACGGCAACAACAATCTCAGCCGCTTCACTGCGCTGAGCGAGAAGGGCATGCGCATCAACGGCCGCGGCGATCAGCCCAACACGCACGACATCCTCACCGGTTCGCAGCCCAACGGCATGGCTTATGCCGCCGGCGAGGACATGACCTGCGGCAACTGGACGCGCAGCGGCGCCGAAGGCGGCGCGATGCTCGGCCACCACGACCGCGAGGGCCTCGATGAGACGATTCCGGCGCGCTCGTGGAACACCTCGCATCGCTCGCGCGGCGGCTGCAGCGTCGACGCGCTGCGCAGCAGCGGCGGCGCTGGCCTGTTCTACTGCTTCGCGGCGAACTGACGCCAGATTGCGTTCAGCAACGGCCGCGCCTCATCGAGGTGCGGCCGTTCGCGTTTGTGAGGTTCGATTCTTTTTAGAGGCGCGTCGCGCGAAGGCGCGCTAGATGCGGGTCGACAGCCAGATGGCGAGGCGCGCGCCGCCCTTCACCACAGAAGAAAAGGCGTCATAGAGCGGCGCGTCTTTCGCGCCGTAATCGAGCGCGGTGGCGCCGTGGCTCATTTCGTCGGCGCGAAATTCCTCGATCGTCGCTTTGAGCGTCGGATCGTCCTGGCCGAGCTGCTCCGCCTGATGGCGGTAATGCTCCTCGATCACTTCCTCGACGGCGACCGTGCAGGCCATCGCCGCCTTCGGCCCCATCAGCGCCGAAGCCGCGCCGAGGGCGAAACCGGCGACGTCCCAGATCGGCGCGAGCAGGGTCGGGCGCACGCGGCGCTCGTTCATCAGCTTGTCGAACCGTTCGAGATGGCGCTTTTCCTGCGCCGCCATATGGCGGATCGCGCGCGCCGCCGGGCCGCGTTTGAGCACCGCCATCTGCCCGTCATAGATGCGCACGGCGCCATGCTCGCCGGCATGATCGACGCGGATCATGCGTTCGATGGCGTCGGCGCGGTCGGGATCGCCGGGCAGGCGATGGGGGCGAGAATTCTCTGTCATGTCACGGCGTCGGCGTTTTGGCGAAGGAAGCGGTCAGGCGCAGGCTGAGAAGGCCGAGCGCGAGAGCCATGAGGAAATTATAGCCCGCCATGGAGATGCCGAACATCGACCAAGCGATCTCGTCGCAGCGGATCACCGGCGCGGCGAGCAGGCGGTCGCGCAGGTCGTCCAGGCTGGCGGCGCCGCTCACCGTGCCCGAGCAGGTGCTCAAGCCTTCCCACCATTTCTGCTCGACGCCGACATGGAAGCCGGCGATGCCGGCATCGATCATGAAGGCGAGGGCGCAAAGGCCCATGAGGATGGCCAGATGGTGGCGCTGGACCCCGGCGCGCGCGAGACCGGCGCCGATGCCGGCGAGGCCGATGATGACGGCGTAGGGGTAGCGCTGCCACAGGCAGAGCGCGCAAGGGTGCAGGCCGCCGATGAATTGGAAGGCGAAGGCGCCGCCGAGGATCAGCACGCTCGCGGCGAGCAAACCGAGAAAGGCGGTGCGGGCGGCGATGTCGCCGCGCGGCTGCAGGGGGACGCCGGGAGCGATCGGCATGGCGGACTCTCCGGGGAGGCGGATCAGATCAGATATTTGATCACGACGAAGCCGCCGATCAAAATCACAAGGCCGAGCGTGAGGACCAGCGTCAAACGCTTTTCGATGAAGTCGCGGATCGGCTCGCCGAATTTCCACAAGAGCGCGGCGACGAGGAAGAAGCGCAGGCCGCGCGAAATCACGGAGGCGATCGTGAAGACCAGCAGGTCGAAATGCAGCGCGCCCGCGGTGATGGTCAGGAACTTGTAGGGGATCGGCGTCATGCCTTTGACGATGATGATCCAGGCGCCCCAGGTGTCGAACAGATGCTTGAGCTCGTCGTATTTGTCGACGATGCCGTAGAACTGCAGAATCGGCTGGCCGACGGCTTCGAACAGGAAATAGCCGATGGCGTAGCCGAGGAAGCCGCCGACCACCGAGGAAATGGTGGCGATGGTCGCCAGCCGCCAAGCCTTCTGCGGCTGGGCGATGATCATCGGGATCAAAAGGATGTCCGGCGGAATCGGAAAGAACGAGCTTTCGACGAATGAGACGCCGGCCAGCGCCCGTTCGGAATGCCGCCCCGAGGCGAGCGACATCGTCCAGTCGTAAAGCCGTCGCAGCATGCTCAGATCTTCCAGTCGGGGTTGGGCATTTCCTGGAACGCGAAGCGCAAGGCATCGCTCCAGTAGCCGCCGACGCTGCGATAATAATCGTTGGCCGCGTCGACCTCGACTTCGAAGCCGCGCTTATAGCTGTTCTTGCGATAAGTCAGCATGTTGATCGGCAGGCCGACCGATACGTTGCTTCGCATCGTCGAATCGAACGAGAGCAGCGTGCATTTCGCCGCTTCCATCAGGCTCGATTTGTAGGTGATGACGCGATCGATGATCGGCTTGCCGTACTTGTTCTCGCCGATCTGGAAATAGGGGCTGTCGGGCGCGGCTTCGACGAAATTGCCGGCCGAATAAATCTGGAACAGACGATGGCGCTCACCCTTGATCTGGCCGCCGAAGATGAAGGAGACGTTGAAATCGGTGTCCTGCTGGCGCAGCGCCGCAGCGTCGACGTCATGCACCTTGCGCACGGCGGCGCCGACCAGGCGCGCGGCGGCGAACATCGTCTTGACGTTCAACAGATTCTCTTTGCGTTTGGCGGCGATGCCGACGTTGAGCTCCTCGATCACCGCCTGGGTGATGGCAAGGTTGCCGGCCGACAGCAGCGTCATCACGCGGCTGCCGGGCTTTTCGAAGACGGTCAGCTTGCGGAAGGTCGAGACATGGTCGACGCCGGCGTTGGTGCGCGTGTCGGCGGCGAACAGAAGTCCGGAGTCGAGTAGGAAACCGACGGCGTAGGTCATGGCGGAGGGCGCATCCGAAGGCGGGGGAACGGGCCGGCAGGATAACGGAGGGGCTGCGCCGGCTCTAGGAGAAAGCGCCGCGCGGCGGCTCTTATTGCTGCGCCTGCCCGCTGTCGGGCGAGAGCAGCGCCATGGGCATGACGGCGAGGCTGCCCTGGTTCACCTGCACCGTGACGTCGAGCGCCTCGGAACCGCCGCCGCGGCGCACGCCGCGCACCGGCGCGCAGGAGAGATAGTCGAGGCCGACGGCGAGGCGCAGATGCTGGTCGGTCGGCGAGATGCCGTTGGTGATGTCGAACCCGACCCAGCCGAGCGCGTCGACCCAGGCTTCGGCCCAGGCATGCGAGGCGTTGTCCGACGCCCCGAGGCCCACATGCAGATAGCCCGAGACATAGCGCGCCGGCACGCCGAGCGCGCGCGACGCGGCGACGAAGACATGGGCTTGGTCCTGGCAGACGCCGGAGCCTTGCGCCAGCGCGTCGGCGGCGGTGGTGGCCGCGTCGGTCTCGCCTTGGCGGTAGGCGACGGCACCGCTCACGGTGCCGAGCAGGCTGTGCAGGCCTTCGAGCCGGTCCTTGGCGATCAATTTGCGCAACGGCGAGATCATATCCTCGACGGCGTCGCCGCCCTCGGTCAGATGAGAGCGGCGCAGGAAGACGCCGGGCGGCAGGGTCTCGTTCTCGTTGCCGACCACGCCGGCCATATCGGTCGTCTCGACCTCGCCGGTGACGCGAATGGCGATCTCCTGATGCGGCTCGTCGACGACGAGGACGTTTAGGATGTTGCCGAAGGCGTCGGTCATCTCGATGACCTCGCCCGGGGTCTCCACCTTCCAACGCAGCACGCGCTGCGAGGCGGAGGAACGCGGGCTGAGACGCAGATACTGGATCGTGTAGTTCACCGGCGCATCGTAGCGGTAGAGCGTGGTGTGCTGGATCGCGAGCTTCATCGGATGCCGCCTTAAGCCGCGAGGTGGAAGCTGTTCTGGATCTCCGCCGACAATGCATTGTTGCGTCGGATGAAGATCGTCAGAAACTCGTGCAGGCCGGTCTTGAAGATGTCGCTGATCTTGCCGTAGTGCAGCGAAGCATGCACCTCGCCGGCCAGGCGCGCGGCCTCGTTGGGGCGGCCCTCGCTCAGCATGGCGAGCAGGCTGACGGTGTTGTCGAGGCAGGCATGCAGCGAGCGCGGCATCGAATCGTTGAGGATGAGAAGCTCGGTGACGCGGCTCGGCTCGATCGTGTCGTGGTAGACGCGATGGTAGGCGCGGAAACCCGAGACGGAGCGCAGCAGCGCGCCCCATTGGAAATTGTCGATCGCGCCGCCGACATCCTCCACCGAGGGCAACAGCACGTGATATTTGACGTCGAGGATGCGCGCGACATTGTCGGCGCGCTCGACGAAGGTGCCGAGGCGGCCGAAGTGATAGGCCTCGTCGCGCAGCATGGTGCCGAAGGTGATGCCGCGGAACAGATGCGAGCGCTCCTTGATCCAATCGAAGAAGTCGCGCTGGCCGTGCTTGCCGAGCATGTCCGGCGTCAGGTCCTTCACCTCAAGCCAGGTGGCGTTGAGGCTTTCCCACATTTCCGAAGTGATCGAGACGCGTTCGGCATGGGCATTTTCGCGCGCGGCGCGGATCGTCGACCAGATGCTGGAGGGGTTCTCGCGGTCGAGCGTGAGATAGGCGGTGACTTTCGCCGCCGTCACTTCGCCATAGCGCGCTTCGAAGTCGGCGGCGTCGCCGGCGATCTCGAGCACGGCCTGCCATTCGCTGGCGCCTTTCTTGGCGACATGCGGCAGCAGTGCCATGCGCTGGCTGATCTCGAGAATGCGCGCGGTGTTCTCGGCGCGTTCGATATAGCGCGACATCCAGTAGAGATGATTGGCGCTGCGACCTAACATCGCTTAGGCCTCCAGGATCCAGGTGTCTTTGGTGCCGCCGCCCTGCGACGAATTGACCACCAGCGAGCCTTTGATGAGGGCGACGCGCGTCAGGCCGCCGGGGACCAGCGTCTGGGTCTTGCCGCTGATCACGAAGGGCCGGAAATCGACGTGGCGCGGCGCGATGCCCTTGGCGACGAATGTCGGGCAGGTCGAGAGCGACAGGGTCGGCTGGGCGATGTAATTGCCCGGATTGGCGATAATGCGCTTGGCGAAGGCCTGGCGCTCCTTCGTCGTCGCGGCGGGGCCGACGAGCATGCCGTAGCCGCCAGAGCCGTGCACTTCCTTGACCACGAGCTTGTCGAGATTGTCGAGCACGTAGGCGCGGTCATCGTCCTCGCGCAGCACGTAGGTCGGCACGTTTTGCAGGATCGGCTCTTCGCCGAGATAGAAGCGGATCATCTCCGGCACATGGACGTACATCGACTTGTCGTCGGCGACGCCGGTGCCGATGGCGTTGGCGAGCGTGACGTTGCCGGCGCGGTAGGCGGCGAGCAAGCCGGGCACGCCGAGCATCGAATCGCGGTGGAAGGCCAGCGGGTCGAGATAATCGTCGTCGACGCGGCGATAGATCACGTCGACCTGCTGCGGGCCTTTGGTGGTGCGCATGAAGACGCAGCCGTTCTTGACGAACAGATCCTGGCCTTCGACGACGTCGATGCCCATCTGGTCGGCGAGGAAGACATGCTCGAAATAGGCGCTGTTGTAGGCGCCGGGCGAGAGCAGCACGACGGTCGGGTTCGGCTTGCCGTCGGGCGCCACCGCGCGCAGCGCCTGCATCAGATGCGCCGGATAGTGGTCAACCGGCGCGACCTTGTGCGCCGAGAACAGGTCGGGGAAGAGCCGCATCATGACGTTGCGGTTTTCCAGCATGTAAGAGACGCCGGACGGCGTGCGCAGATTGTCTTCCAGCACGTAAAAATCGCGCTCGCCGGTGCGCACCAGATCGAGGCCGGCGATATGGACGTAGGTGCCGTTCTGCACATCGAGCCCCTGCATCTCGGGGCGATATTGCGAATTGGTCAGGATGTCTTCGGCGGGGATGCGTCCGGCGCGCAGGATGTCCTGGCCGTGATAGATGTCGCCGAGAAATGCGTTAATGGCGCGCACGCGCTGGGTGCAGCCGGCATGGATATGCTGCCATTCCTCGGCGGTGAAGATGCGCGGAATGACGTCGAACGGGATCAGCCGTTCGGTCGAGCTTTCCTTGCCGTAGACCAGGAAGGTGATGCCGAGGCGGCGGAACAGCAGCTCCGCTTCCTTGCGCTTGCGCTCGAATTCTTTGGCCGGCACGGTGGCCTGCCATGCGGCGAAGGTTTTATAAACCTCGCGCACTTTCTCGGGCGTCACCGGGCCGGCGCCGGCGAAGGCGGTCATCTCGTCGAAGGCGACGGCGGATTTGCGCGGGCTGGCCGGAACTTTCGCGGCCGGCTTCGCTGCGGAAGCTTTCGCGGGCTTGGCCTTGGCGGCTTTGGCTGGGGCGGCTTTGACGACGGGCATGGCACCGACGGGGGAGGAGACCGGGCTGGCGGCGGCCAGGCTGTTCCCGGCTTGTCGGTTCGCGCGCAAGTTGGCTAGCGCCGACGCCATGAAGGAAGTCTGCGGCGAGAGACGCCAGTCCGGCAAGTGAAACCCCGTTTTTGTCGGTCAACCGCCTGAAAACTAGGCAGATGACGCAAAAACGCTCGGCAAGGGTTCCCGATCCCTCCGGCGCGAAATAAAACTGCCGGCCAGCGCCTTGTCTCGGCTAGCGCTTGCCGATGACCTGATCGTAATAGCTGGTGTCGATATAGCGGTAGGGATCGGTCAGCTTCTTCTTGGGCTGGCCCATGTCGCTGCGCAGCCCGAGCACGGTTTTTACGCCCTCGACGCTGATCTGCCCGCGCTTGTTCAGCCCGCCTTTGTCTTCGACCAAGCTTTTGTAGGTCAGCTCGGCGCGCTCCTCGCTGAGGCCTTTGATATGGCCGCGCAGCACGGCGATGGCGCCAGCCTTTTCGGCGCGGATGTAGTCATGCGCCTCGATCAGGCTGCGGGTGATGCCGAGCAGTTCTTTGGGATGCAGATTGGCCCAGGCGCGGCGCGTACCATAGACGCTGCCTTGATAGCCACCGGTCAGGTCGGCGGGTTCGGCAAGAATTGTGAAGCCGAGTTCGCTGGCTTCGTCGTCGTTCGGCGCGGCGAGCAGCGTGCCGTCGATGCGGCCGGCCTTCAGCGCGGCGAAACGCTCGCCGGCGCCGCCCAACGCCACGACCTTGTAATCGACGCCGAGCTCCAAATCATTGCGCTCGAGCAGGCGATAGAGCACGAAGGCGTAGCCGGAATTCAGGCTGTCGACGGCCATCACATGGCCGCGCAAGTGCTGGTAGGTCATCAGCTCGGGCTTGACCACGAGGCTGTTGAGACCGCGATGCACGCCCATGAAGGCGAACATGTCGGCCGGCTGGGCCAGCGGCGCGCTGCCCTGGCCTTCCTGATAGGCGACGATATTGTCCATCGCCGTGATGAACAGCGGATATTTGCCGGCCATCACGTCGGTGATCTGGTTCGCGACCGAGGTGGCGCGCACCAGTTTCACGGCCACGCCGTTCTTGGTGAAGAAGCCTTTGTCCTGGGCGACCCAGACCGGCAGGTTCACCGTGCCAGGAAAGCTCATCATTTCCAGCGGCGCCGGACCCGCCTGCGGCGCGGTCGGGATTTCCTGGGCGCGCGCCCAGCCGCTCGCGGCAAGCGCGGCTGTGGCCAGCAGGCAGAGGCCGGCGCGCCGCGCGGCGGAAAACGGGACGAACTTCGGCACGGGCGACTGGCTGCTTTCTGGCAATGGGGCGGCGATCCGCGAGGCCGGGGATTATCCGAAGGGGGTAACTGTCCGTCAATCGCTCGCTGCGCCCCCCTTCGCGAAGGGAAAATCATTATTTCGCAACTGCTTGCGGGCCGCTTGACCGGCGCGGCGCGCTGGCTATGATCCGCCGCTCCGCAGGGCCGCCCCTACCACGGCCCCTTCGCGCGGCCCCTATGGCGGAACTGGTAGACGCGGCAGACTCAAAATCTGCTTCCCTTACGGGAGTGCTGGTTCGATTCCGGCTGGGGGCACCACGCGGATTTGGGATGGGATTTAGGCCGTCCGCTCGGCCGTCCACATGACGGCCCTTTGCCGGTAGGGGTTACAATGCCCTGCCACCACCCTATTTAGACGCCATGGCTCAGCCAGCCCTCGCCGAAGCACCTCCGATGTTGATGTCGCGCGCCGTGCCGGCGCCCGGCAAGGCCGCGCCGTTCCTGCCGATGAGCCGCGCCGAGATGGACGCGCTCGGCTGGGACGCCTGCGACATCGTGCTGGTGACGGGCGACGCCTATGTCGACCATCCGAGCTTCGGCATGGCGATCATCGGCCGCCTGCTCGAATCGCAAGGCTTCAGGGTCGGCATCATCTCGCAGCCCGACTGGCAGTCGGCCGAGCCGTTCAAGGCGCTGGGCAAGCCCAAGCTGTTCTTCGGCGTCACCGGCGGCAACATGGACTCGATGGTCAACCGCTACACGGCGGACCGCCGGCTGCGTCACGACGACGCCTATACGGCGGGCGGCGAGGGCGGCAAGCGGCCCGACCGCTGCACCATCATCTACGCTCAGCGCTGCCGCGAAGCTTATAAAGATGTGCCGATCGTGCTCGGCGGCATCGAGGCGTCGTTGCGCCGCATCGCCCATTACGACCATTGGTCGGAGAAGGTGCGTCGCTCGATCCTGGCCGACGCCAAGGCCGACCTCTTGATCTACGGCAACGCCGAGCGCGCCGTCGTCGAGGTGGCCCATCGCGTCGCTGCCGGCGAGAAACCGCGCGAGATCGACGATGTGCGGGGCGTCGCGCTGTTTCGCAAGGTGCCCGAAGGCTACAGCGAACTGCATGCCGACGATTTGGATTCCGCCGACGAGGGAGCCGCGCGCACGTCCGGCGACACGGTGATCCGGCTGCCGGCTTATGAGCAGGTTGCCGAGGATAAAGAGGCCTATGCTCGCGCCTCGCGCGTGCTGCACCGCGAGGCCAATCCCGGCAACGCCCGTGCGCTGGTGCAGCGTCACGGCGACCGCGACCTCTGGCTCAATCCGCCGCCGATCCCGCTGACCAGCGACGAGATGGATGCGGTCTACGATCTGCCATACGCCCGCGCGCCGCATCCGTCCTACGGCGACGCCAAGATCCCGGCATGGGACATGATCAAGTTCTCGGTCACGATCATGCGCGGCTGTTTCGGCGGCTGCTCCTTCTGCTCGATCACCGAGCATGAAGGCCGCATCATCCAAAACCGCTCGGAAACCTCGATCCTGCGCGAGATAGAGTTGATCCGCGACAAGTCGCCGGACTTCAAAGGCGTGATCTCCGACATCGGCGGGCCGACCGCCAACATGTATCGGCTGGCCTGCAAGGATCCGAAGATCGAGGCGGCTTGCCGCCGGCCGTCCTGCGTCTTCCCGGACGTTTGCCCCAACTTGAACACCTCGCACGACGACCTGATCCGTCTTTATCGCAAGGTGCGTGAAGTGCGCGGCGTCAAAAAGGTGATGGTGGCGTCGGGCGTGCGCTACGACCTGGCGGTCAAGAGCCCCGAATATATCAAGGAGCTGGTGACCCATCACGTCGGCGGCTATCTCAAGATCGCGCCGGAACATACCGAGCGCGGCCCGCTCGACAAGATGATGAAGCCGGGCATCGGCGCTTACGACCGCTTCAAGGAAATGTTCGACGCGGCGGCGAAAGAGGCGGGCAAGCAGTATTACTTGATTCCCTATTTCATCGCGGCGCATCCGGGCACGACCGACGAGGACATGATGAACCTCGCGCTCTGGCTCAAGAAGAACCGCTATCGCGCCGATCAGGTGCAGACCTTCCTGCCGTCGCCGATGGCGAACTCGACGACGATGTATCACACCGGCGTCAATCCGCTGCGCGCGGTGCGGCGCGGCGCGAGCGAGAAGGTCGAATCGGTCAAGGGCTTGCGCCAGCGCCGGTTGCACAAGGCGTTCTTGCGCTATCACGATCCCGAGAATTGGCCGATCTTGCGCGAGGCGCTGAAGAATATGGGCCGCGCCGATCTCATCGGCCCGCGCCCCGATCAGCTTGTGCCCTCGGGCAACGACAAGGGCATCGCCACGCGGCGCTCCGGTCCGACGCAGCGCTTCACCACCAAGGGCGTGCGCTTTCCGAAGAAGCCGCGTTAGCGCTTAAAGCGAATCGCGCTGCAGGACGGCGGCGAAGAAGCCGTCGGTATCGTGGCGCGCCGGGGTCAGCGACAGATAGTCGGGATGCGCCGAGTCTTTAATCTCCGGCGCGACATCGCCGAGCGGCAGGATCTTGAAATTCGGATGCACGCTTAAGAAGGCGGCGACCTGCGCTTCGTTCTCGTCCGTCAGCAGCGAGCAGGTGGCGTAGACCAGCCGGCCGCCCGGCCGCACCAGCCGCGCCGCACTCGTCAGGATGCTCGCTTGCAGCGGCAGCAAGGCGTCGAGACCGTCGCCGAGCACTTGCCAGCGCGCGTCCGGATTGCGCCGCCAGGTGCCCGTGCCGCTGCAGGGCGCATCGACCAGGACGCGATCGAACCCGCCCTTGTGGCGCTTCACCCAGGGATCCTTCTCGCTGCTCAAAGGCCGCGTCTCGATATTGTGCAGTCCGGCTTTGCGGAAACGCTCGGCGCTACGCTTAAGACGATTTTCCAGCACATCGCAGGCGATGACATGGCCCTTGTTCGCCATCTGCGCGGCGATGGCCAAGGTTTTGCCGCCGGCGCCGGCGCAGAAATCGACGACTCGCTCGCCCGGCTTGGCATCCACCAACATGGCGACGAGCTGCGAGCCTTCGTCCTGAATCTCCACCGCGCCGTCCTTCAGCATCGGCAGGCGATCGAGCGACATGCGCTTCATGCGGATGCCGTAGGGCGCCATGCGCGTCGCTTCGGCTTCGAGGCCGAGATTCTTCAGCGCGCGCAGCATGTCCTCACGCGTGGCTTTCAGCGGATTGACGCGCAGATCGAGCGGGGCGGGCGTGAGCATCGCGGCCATTTCGCGCATGAAAGACTCGCCGAAGCGGGCGCGCAGCGGCGCGATGGCCCAATCGGGGCATTCGCCGCGCACTTCGTCCGGCATTTCCGGGTGCTCGATGGTGCAGCCTTGCAGCTTGGTCACGAAACCGAGTTCTTGCCCGGTCAGCTTATCGGGCGCGCTCTTGCCGCCGTTGAACAACCGCTGCAGCAGGTCCGGCGCTTTGCCGTCGAGCGTCAGCCAGGCGAGCAGGCGATCGCGCGGCGTATCGCGGCGGCCCTGTTTCGCCAGCCACCAGCCGAGGCGCGCATGATGGCGCAGCAGCGTATAGATCAGCTCGATGACCTGGCCGCGGTCTTCGTCGCCGATATGCTTGCGCGCGCGAAACCAGGAGGAGACGACGGCGTCGGCCGGGCGCTGGGCGCTGACGACTTCGTCCATCAGTTCGAGCGTACATTGCAGGCGGGCGGTGAAGTTCATGGCGTGAGGCCTTTCTCGCGCAGCCAGTCGATGACGCCGCGTCCCGCCGCCGCGCCGCTCGCCATGCAGCCTTGCAGCAGATAGCCGCCGGTCGGCGCTTCCCAGTTCAGCATTTCGCCGCAGGCGAAGACGCCCGGGCGCTTTTCCAGCATCAGGCGGCCATCGAGTTCGCCCAGCGCGATGCCGCCGGCGGTGGAGATGGCGCGCGCGATGTCGAACGGCGCGGTCAGGCGCAGCGGAACGCCCTTGATGATTTCCGCTAGCGGCCGCGCATCGCCGCCATGGCGCGCCTCCTGCACCAGTCCGACGCCCGCCGGCGACAGGCCGGCGCGCTTGCGCAGGATGTTGCTCAAGCTGTCGCCGCCGCGCCCTTGGTTGAGCTTGGCTGCGAGCGCGTCGGGCTTCATGTCCGGCAATAGATCGACATAGAGCGTGGCGAAGCCGTCCTTGGCGATGGTCTCGCGTGCGGCGGACGACAGGGCATAGACCGCGCCGCCTTCGATGCCGTTCCGGTCGATCATCGCTTCGCCGCGCGCGCGCTGATTGCCGATGGTCAGGGCGATGCGCTTGAGCGGCGCGCCCGCGTGCTTGTCGCGGAACACGTCCGACCAGGCGACTTTGAAGCCGCTGTTGGCGGCGCGCAGCGGCGCGATGCTCACGTCCGCCAGCAGCTTGGTCCAGCCGCCGTTCGAGCCGAGACGCGGCCAGGAGGCGCCGCCGAGCGCCAGCACCGTGGCGTCGGCATGGAAGGTCGCGCCGTCGGCGAAGGCAAGGCTGCCGGCGAGATCCCAGCCGGTCCAGTCGGCGCGGGTTCTGAACTGCACGCCCATTTCTGCCAGCCGCGCGAGCCAGCCGCGCAGCAGCGGGCTCGCCTTCATCACCTTGGGGAAGACGCGGCCGCTCGAACCGACGAAGGTCTCTTCGCCGAGACCCTCGGCCCAGGCGATCAGGTCGCTGGGGCCGAAGGCGTCGAGCAGCGGCGTCATCCAGCTTTGCGCTGCGCCATAGCGGGCGCGAAACTGGTCGAGCGGCTCGGAATGGGTGAGGTTGAGTCCGCCGCGTCCCGCCATGAGGAATTTGCGCCCGACGCTCGGCATGCGCTCGAACAGGGTGACGGCCAAGCCGGCGCCCGCCATGATTTCGGCCGCCATCAGGCCGGCCGGACCGGCGCCGATCACGGCGATCTGCGGCGATTTGGACGCGGTTTTCTTCGCCGCTTTTTTGGCCGGCGCCTTCTTGGCGGGGGCTTTCTTCGCGGCGGTTTTTTTGCGGGGTTTGGGGGGCGTGTCGGTCACGCCTCCTTATGCCCGGCGTTCGGCAACTTTTCCAGCCGTCATTCCGGCTTGAAATTCAGCGCCACGCCGTTGATGCAGAAGCGCAGGTTGGTCGGCGGCGGCCCGTCGGGAAAGACATGGCCGAGATGGCTGCCGCAACTGGCGCAATGGACTTCCATTCGTGTCATGCCGTGGCTGGTGTCCGTCGTGGTCTCGACGGCGCCGGGCAAGGGCTGATCGAAGCTCGGCCAGCCGGTGCCGCTCTCGAACTTGGTGGCCGAGCGGAACAAGGGTTCGTCGCAGCCGGCGCAGGCGAAGCTGCCGGCGCGCTTCTCGTGCAGCAGGGCGCAGGAGCCGGGCCGCTCGGTGCCGTGCTGACGCATGATGTAATATTGCTCCGGCGTGAGCCTCTCGCGCCATTCGGCATCCGTGCGCGTGACGGGGAAGGTCTTCTCCATCCGATCCTCCTATTTCGCGGCTTTGTTCAGGGCGGCGAATTGCTCGTCGGTCAGATGAATGGCCGCCGCCGCCACGTTCTCCTCCAGATGCGCGACCTGAGAGGTGCCAGGGATGGGAAGCATGACCGGGCTGCGCTTCAGCGTCCAGGCCAAGGCGACCTGGCTCGGCGTCGCGCCATGGGCCTTGGCGACGGCATCGAGCGTGCCGCCCGGCTTGGCGAGATCGCCGGCGGCCAACGGATACCAGGGGATAAAGCCGATGCCATGCTTCTCGCAATGGTTCAGCACGTCCTCGTGCTCGCGGTCGGCAAGGTTATAGCGGTTCTGCACCGTGGCGACTGGGAAGACCTTGTGGGCCGCTTCGATGTCCGCCACCGAAACTTCGCTGAGGCCGGCATGGCGGATCAGGCCTTCGTCGAGCAACTGCTTGATCGCGCCGAACTGCTCGCCGGCGGGCACGCGCGGATCGATGCGGTGCAGCTGCCACAGATCGATGCGCTCGACGCGCAGCTTCTGCAGGCTTTTCTTGGCCTGGGCGATGAGATAGGCGGGATCGCCATTGGGTATCCAGCGGTCGGGGCCGGGGCGCGTCAGGCCGCCCTTGGTGGCGATCAGCAAGCTCCCATGGGAGGAGGAGTAGGGATGCAGCGCCTCCGCGAGCAGCTCTTCGGAGACATCCGGGCCGTAGCTGTCCGCGGTGTCGATGAAATTGACGCCGAGATCCGGCAGACGCTTGAGCGTTGCCAGAGCGGCGGCCTTGTCGGCGGGCGGACCCCAGACGCCGCGCCCGGTGACGCGCATGGCGCCATAGCCGAGGCGATGCACGGCGATGTCGCCGCCGATCTTGAATGTGCCCGATTGCGCCGCGTTCGCTGTGGCCATGCGTATACCCCTTGATTGCGAGTTCCCGTCATATCGGGCGGCGTCAGGCGGATTTCAACGCCCACTAAGTAAAGGCAGCGCGATTGGCGGCCGCAGCCCGCTTCGCGCCAAGCCGGGAGAGGCGTTCGCGCAGGAAAGCGCGGCTTCTCAGTTCGACCGCACGATAGGTCCAGGCGGCGGCGAGCAGGGTCGCCCCCAGCATGGCCACCGCCATGGCGGCGGCTTGGGCGAAGCTCAATAGGCCGGGATCGACCGTGGAGAAGAGGTAAGGCAGGGCGCGTCCGGCGAGATAGAGCATGAAGCCGTGCAGCAAATAGGTCGAGTAGGAGATATCGCCGAGCCAGGCGAGCGGGCGACAATTCAGCAGGGCGCCGCCGCGCCCCTGATTGCTGACGGCGGCGAGGATCAGGAGCACGAACAGCGGCACGGCGAGCGCATCATGAGCGCCGCTATGGAGCGTCAGCGTCAGCGCGGCAGCGATCAGCAGCAACGTCCTGTCGCTTTGCAGCCAGCCGGCCCAGCGGCCTGAGCGATAGACGCCGTAGACCAGGCTGCCGAGGAAGAATTCCGGCAGGCAGCGCGCCAAGGCCAGCGGCCCGCTCCATTGATTGAGGCCGTCCTCTGTGGCGAATGCGAGCCAGGCGATGATCGCGGTGCAGCCCGATGCGACGAGAGCGCGTCGTAACCATCCGCCTTGGCACAACAGCGGCAGGGCCAGCGGGAAGATGAGATAAGCGGCGAACTCCAGGCTGATCGACCAAGCGGGGTAATTCCAGCTCAAGCGCAGGGCGTCGAGGCCTTGCAGCATGAAGATGTTGGCGAAGATCGCGGTGACCGACAGCGGGCCGTCGAGCGGCATGACGGCGCGTCCGTGCGCGAAGATGAATTCCGCGATCACGAAAGCGGCCAGCACGAAGAGATGCAGCGGATAGACTCTGGCCACGCGGGCCACGAGGAAGCCGCGATAATCGCGCGCCGTCACGCTCTCCCGGAAGCGTGCGAGATAGACATGGGTCAGCACGAAACCGCTGAGCAGGAAGAACAGATCGACCGCGAGGTAGCCTTTGGCGATCGCTTGCGTGAAAGTTTCGCTGTTGAGCTGCGGGAAATACTGCCAAGTGAAATGATAGAGAATCACCCAAAGAGCGGCGAGGCCGCGCAGCGGCGTCAGCGCAGGGAGATCAATGGGGCGCAGATCGGCCGAACGAGGCGAGGGAGAAGAAGCAAGCGTTGCGGACAAGGAACCGTCACTCCGAAAGAGCGACGGGCCTCAGCAAAACGAGAGCGCGACGGTCCCGTTCCAGTTGCGATGGAATTGGGCGTCTTCGTCACAAAACGCTCATCCTGTCAGGATGGACGCTTCTTGCGGAGCAGGTAGCTGTCCATGATCCAGCCGTGCTTCGCTTGCGCTGCGGCGCGCGCGGCGGAGATTTTCGCCGCCATCTCCGGCAGCGGGCCGGAGATCAGGATTTCGTCGGCGCTGCCGACATAAGCGCCCCAGAAAATTTCGACGTCGGGGTCGGCGACGCGTTCATAAGCCTGGCGACCGTCGAGCATGACGACGAGATTGTCGGCGTCGGCCGGCCAGCCGGCCTCCAGCCTGCGGCCGGTGGTGATCTGGATCGACTCGCCAATGCGATTGAGCGGCACGCGATGGCGCGCGGCCAAAGCGGCGACGCTGCTGATGCCGGGGATCACCTCGACCTCGAAATCGAGTGTCCCCTTGGCGCGGATCTCGTCGAGGATGCGGATCGTGCCGTCGTAGATCGCCGGATCGCCCCAGACGAGAAAGCCGCCGCATTGTCCGTCGGGCACCTCCTCGGCGATGAAGCGTTCGAAGCCGGCGGTCACGGCGGCCCGCCAAGTTTCAATTCCGCCCTGATAGGCGTCCCCTGCGAGAATTTCACGCTCGGGCATCGCCATTTCGGCGAAGCGGTAGGTCCGGCCTTTGTCGATGAAGCGTTGGCAGATCTCGCGGCGCAGCGCGCGCAGGCCGTCCTTATCCGCGCCCTTGTCGGGCAGCAGAAAAACGTCGACGCGGTTGAGCGCATTGACCGCCTGCATGGTGACATGGTTGGGGTCGCCGGCGCCGATGCCGATGACGAGAAGGGTGCGCATCTGGGTCATTCCGTTGAAAGCTCGCGGCAATTTGTAGCATAACGCTCCGCTTCGGATAAGGCGGGGGCGATTGGTTCTGGGCGCGCCGCGCGCTTGCGGCTAACATCGCCGCCATAGGACGGCGCACCGCCATAACAACAGCGCCGAAGACGTACGCGTCCGTCATTGACGCGGCAACAAGAGGCCGCCAAGGCCTCGCACTGGGAGATGACCCTCACATGACTAAAGCTCTTCACGCCCTCACTCTGTCCGCCGCGATGCTCGCCGCCGTCAGCGGCAGCGCTGCGGCGCAGTCCGTCGCCGACTTCTACAAAGGCAAGACGCTGACGATCTACAGCGGCCATTCCGCCGCCGGCGCCTATTCGGCCTACGCCCGTCTGCTCGAGCTGCATATCGGCAAGCATATTCCGGGCAATCCGACGACCGTGCTCAAGATCATGGAAGGCGGCACGGGCCTCATCCTTGCCAACTTCCTTTACAACGTCGCGCCGAAGGATGGTCTGTCGTTCGGCATTTTCCATGAGCGCATGGGCCTGGAGCCGCTGGTCTCGCCGCGCGGCACCCAGTTCGACGGCCGCCAGTTCACCTGGATCGGCAGCATGGCCAAGCAGACCAGCGTTTGCTTCACCTGGCACGAATCCAAGGTGAAGACGGTGGAAGACGCCAAGAAGATCTCGATCCCGGTCGGCTCGGACGCGGCGGCGGCCTCCGATTCGGTGATGCCGCGCATGATGAACTCGATGCTCGGCACCAAATTCCAGATCATCCGCGGCTACAGCGGCTCGGACATTCCGCTCGCCATGGAGCGCGGCGAGGTCGAAGGGCGTTGCGGCTTCGGCTGGGCCAGCCTGAAGACGACGCGGCCGAACTGGATCACCGACAAGAAGTTGAACATGCTGGCGCAGTTCTCCTTCAAGCCGCATCCGGAGCTGCCGGACGTGCCGCTTATGATGGATCTGGTGCAGAAGGCGGAGGACAAGACGGCGCTCGAACTGGTGTTCGCGACTCAGGAGATGGGCCGTCCCTTCGCCGCGCCGCCGAACCTGCCGGCCGACCGCGCCGCGGCCTTGCGTCAGGCCTTCGCGGCCGCTTCCAAGGATCCGGCGCTGCTCGCCGATGCGCAGAAGCAGAATATCGAGATCGACACGATCAGCGGCGAGGAGATCACCCGCTTGCTGGTGAAGCTCTACGACACACCCAAAGAGATCGTCGAGCGCGTGAACGCCTTCCGCAACGGCGGGGCCGGCGAAAAGGAAGTCGGCAAATGATGTGACGGGCGAAGCCCGCCACTGAGCCAACGGCCGGTCGTAAGACCGGCCGTTTTTTTGTCGGATCTGATCCAAGGGAGGAATACGAACGTATTCCTACGGTTAGTCCTTAAATGGCTCGCAAATCCGCAGAACAGGCCGAGTTAGGCCCGAAATGCCTCCCCATACTTAAGTATTAATTAACGGGCTGGCTCATTAAATCGCTGGGCCATTTTCGCGATCAGAAACCATGACCCGTTTGTTCGCTTTCCTTGTCTCCCCATTCCGCAGCCTCGCCATCGCGCTCGTCTGCGCCGCTCTTTTCGGCGGCGCGCGTGGCGCTGCGGCCGACGATCTGTTCGACAGCGGCAAGCTCTTGATGACGGGCGGCGTCTCGCCGATCGAAGGCGCGGGCGGCGGCGGCTTGGTGCCTTGGGCCTTGATCAGCGGCTACGGCACGCGCGACGCCATCGGCGGCAACGTCCATTACACCTATGTCGGCCTGAACGATTACGATCTGCAGACAGGCGGCGTCGCCGTCGGCCTGTTCGATCGCGTTGAACTGTCCTATGCCCGCCAAGCTTTTCAGACCGGCGACACCGGCGCCACGCTCGGCCTGGGCCGCGGCTTCACCTTTCACCAGGACATCATCGGCGCCAAGGTCCGCCTGTTCGGCGACGCCATCTTCGATCAGGACGGCTGGCTGCCCCAGGTTTCGGTCGGCGCGCAGTACAAGATCAACGACCGCTACGCGACCGTGAAGTCGCTCGGCGCGAAGGACGACACGGGCGTCGATTATTATGTCGCGGCGAGCAAGCTGTTTCTGGCGCAGAGCGTTCTGGCCAATGCCACGCTGCGCGCCACGCGCGCCAATCAGTACGGCATCCTCGGTTTCGGCGGCGATAAGAACGACGATTACACCCTGCAGTTCGAGGGCTCGCTCGCCTATCTGCTGCATCGCCAGATCGCGGTCGGCGCGGAATTCCGCAGCAAGCCCGACAACCTCGCCTTCGCCAAGGAAGAGAATGCCGGCGATATCTTCGCTGCCTTCTTCGTCAACAAGAACATCTCGATCACCGCCGCTTACGTCATGCTCGGCGACATCGCCACCACGAAAGAGCAGAACGGCTTCTACTTCTCTTTGCAGGCGGGGTTCTGATGGCCGCGACCGCAGCTTCGCTCCGCGCCATGCGCGGGCGCTTGACCCGGGTCTTCTCCGTTCTTCTGGTGGCCGCCGCCGTCATGGCCTTCGGCTTGGTCCGCCACGGCCATGCCGCCGATGATGCGCTCTATCGCGATCTCGGCGAGACGGCCGGCATCGCCAAGATCATCGATGCGGCGATGGATAATTTCCTCGCCGATCCGCGCATCAAGGACGAGTTCGACAACATCAACATCGAGCGTCTGAAGAGCCGCCTTGTCGACCATTTTTGCGTCATCAGCGGCGGCCCTTGCCGCTATGCCGGCCGCGACATGTATGCCGCGCATAAGGGGCTTCATCTCAATCAGGCGAGTTTCAATGCGCTCGCTGAAAACGTGCAGTTCGCCATGGATAAAGTCGGTATTCCCTTCCGCACTCAGAACCGTTTGATGGCGCTGCTGGCTGCCATGCAGCGCGATGTGGTGACGCGATGATGCGCAGATTGCTCCATATGGCGCGCTTTTGGCGCGAAGCTTTGGTCGCCGCCACGGTCTTTTCCGCCGGCCTGAGCGGCACGCTGGCCTTCGCCAAGAGCGTCTTCGACGTCTCGCAGAAAGGCCGCGCCTTCAACTTGAAGGAGCTGGCCATCGAACGCGGCGATACGGTGAATTTCGTCAACGACGACGAATTCATCCATCAGATTTTCATCGACTCGCGCAGCTTCAAGTTCGATTCGGCCGAATCCGATCCCGGGCAGGTCATTCCGGTCGAGTTCACCGCGGCCGGCGTCTTTGAGGTGAAGTGCCATATCCATCCCAAGATGCTGCTGACGGTCAACGTTAAATAGCGCCGTCGCGGTTCGGGATACCGCATAGATCGCCGCGCAACGGCGCTGGGCGGTTCGCATGAAGAAGGGCTCCATGTCGGCGCAAGCCACGACATCGAAAGGGCGTTCGATTCGCGCTGCGATCTTCGCGGCGTTCGTCGCCATGGGCTTGATCACCGGGGCGCTGGGCGCTTACGGCATCTATGTGCTGTTCGCCGCCGGCCAGCTCGTCGTGCAGACTTATGACGGGCCGCTCATGGCGATCAACTTCGCCCGTTCGGCCAGCCTCAGTTTCTCGCGCATGGACAAGGAGCTGCTGCGCCGCGCCGGGGCGCCTGCCCGGGATTATCCGCAGATCGACCAGACGATCGGCGATCTCAGCGAGACGTTTCTCGAAGATCTCGCCATCGCCGAGCAACGTTCCTTGGCGCCCAACGAGCGCGCCGTCATCGGCGAGATCAAGACGCTGTTCGCCGATTGGAACGAGCATCGTCTGGCGGGCGGCGACCCGGCGACGGACAAGGAGCTGTTGCGTCTCGGCAACCGGCTGGTCGACCGTTTCGATGTGCTGACCGAGCTGATCGCCGGCCATACCTTCATCGAGCGGCGCAAGGCTGTCTGGGCGATCAACAATTACGAATATGTCAGCCTCGGCGCGCTCGGCTTCGCGTTGTTGCTGTCCGGCGTCATCGCTTTTCTGCTGACCCGGCGCATCGTCCGCCCGCTCACCGCGGCCGCGGCGGCGGCCGACCGCATCGCGAGCGGCGAACTCAACACCCAGATTCCGGCGGGCAATCGCGACGAGACCGGCGCGCTTCTGCGCTCCATGTCCTTCATGCAGCAAAGCATCCGCGTCATGATGGAGCGCGAGATGGCGCAGCGCCGCTCAGCCCAAAACCGCCTGATCGACGCGCTCGAAAGCTCGCGGGAAGGCATGGCGCTGATCGACGCGAAGGGCAAGATCGTGATCGCGAACAGCCAGATCGCGCGCTTCTTCCCGACCGCCGCGCCCTATCTGGTCGAGGGCATGGATTTCTCCGCCGTGCTCGATCTCATCCATTTGCGCCTCGCCGACAAGCGGCTGGTCGGATCGGAGAATATGGTCGGCGAGCTGCTCGTCGCCGGCGAACATGAGCTCGATGATGGCCGCTGGGTGCGTTTTACCCATAGCGAAACCCAGGACGGCGGCTTCTTCCTGTTCCTGAGCGATTTCACGGACATCAAGCAGCGCGAGCAGCGCTTCAAGGAAGCCAAGCGGGCGGCCGAAGAGGCCAGCATGGCCAAGACCAACTTCCTCGCCAACATGAGCCATGAACTGCGCACGCCGCTCAACGCCGTGATCGGTTTCTCGGAGATCATCTCCGGCCAGATTCTCGGCCCCGTCGGCAATGCCAAATATGTCGGCTATTCGAACGACATCCTGCAGAGCGGCCGTCACCTGCTCGACATCATCAACAGCGTGCTCGACCTCGCCAAGAGCGATGCCGGGAAATTGCAGCTCAATCCCGAGATGGTCGATTTGCGCAAAGTGCTGGAATCCTCGGCGACGATGATTCGCGAGCAGTGCCGCGCCGCCGATCTCACCTTCGAGCTCGATTATCCCAACATGCCGCTTCTGGTGTTCGGCGAGGCGGCAAAGTTGCGTCAAGTTCTGCTCAATCTCATGTCGAACGCCGTCAAGTTCACCCAGGCGCGGGGGCGAGTTTCGGTCACGGCGCGCGAGATCGACGACGAGCATCTGGAAATTCGTGTCACCGACACGGGCATAGGCATCGCGCCGGAGGACATACCCATCGCGCTCGCGCCGTTCGGTCAGGTCGACAATCGCTTGGCCCGCCGTTACGAAGGTACCGGCCTCGGCCTGCCGCTGACGAAGGTTCTCGTCGAGTTGCACAGCGGCCGTCTCGATATCTTCAGCCAGCCCGGTGTCGGCACGGCCGTGGTGATCAGCCTGCCGCGCGCGGGAACCGGCGCGAATGTCGTCGCGCTTGCGCGCGCCAGCGCCTGAGCGTTTCAACAAGCGAAAAAATCGCACTCTCCTGCGTCGATGCCAGAGATAGCATGTCTCTTGCATGCCATGCCGCGCACAAGCGGTGTTGCATGATGTGACTCGCTGGATAAAGCTGGCGTAAAACGACATGGGGAGATGGCCATGAACCTTTCAAGCGAAGCGTCACAGCATGGTTTTCGCAGCTATGTGAGCGCGCGGCGTCAGCCGGCGCGGGCTATGGATCCGATTGTCGATCCCGCAGGCTGGCTTGCCAATGAATTGCGCAATGTCGCGACCTGGAGCTACAGCCTCACCGAGGCCGATGTTGGGGAACTCGTCGACGCCGTCGCTGCCTTCAAGCGCAGCGGCAAACCGCTTGTCGATGCCGCCAAAGGCGGCTTCCCGCTCGGCCGCTTCGCCGAAACTTTGCGCGAGATGCGCCGCGAACTGCTCGACGGACGCGGCATCGTCATGATGCGCGGCTTCCCGCTCGATGAATTCGACCGCGCCGAAACGGCGATCGCCTATCTCGGACTTGGCAGCTACATCGGCCAAGCCATGTCGCAGAACAAGCAAGGCCATGTGCTCGGTCATGTGAAAGATCTCGGCGGCGATTACGACGATCCGAAGACCCGCGGCTATCTCACCAATGCCGAGATGCGCTTTCATTCGGATGGGTGCGATTATGTCGGGCTGCTATGCCTGCAGACTTCCAGGTCGGGCGGCGAAAGCCGCATCGCCAGCTCCGTCACGGTCTACAACCGCATGTTGGCGCAGCGCCCCGATCTCGTGAAGGCTCTGACCGAGGACTTCTATCGTTCGCGCAGCGGCGAGATCAATCCGGGCGAATTGCCCTATTTCAAGCAGCCGATCTTCTCTTTTCATGAGGGCTACTTCAGCGCCATCGGCGTCGGCGCGGTGATCGACAAGGCGCAGAAGCTGCCGGGCGTGCCGCCCTTCACCACGGCGCAGAAGGAGGCGGTGGCGCTCTATCGCCAGACCGTAGAAGAGTGTGCGCTGGACATCGGCTTTCAACGCGGCGACGTGCAGTTTCTCAACAATTGGGTGATGCTGCACACGCGCCGCGGCTACGAAGATTGGGCCGATCCGGAGCGCAAGCGCCACCTGCTGCGCCTGTGGCTCAATGATCCCGAGGGCCGCGCCGTCCCGCCGGATCAGCGCGAAACCCGCACCGGGCGCGGCGTTCGCATCGAAGGCGTCGAACTGGTCGCGCCGCTCGACGTTTAGCGGTCTTTGGTCAACCGCCGATTGAACGAAGCGCCGCCGTTTCGCAGGGCGGTTAGCTGGACCTTTGCCTGGCCGGCACATAAAATCCGCGCCAACCAAAACCTGGGAGCGCGGCGCGGTCATCATGGCGGATTATCAGCATTTCATCGGCGGCAAGGTCGTCGTCGGCGGCACCGGTTTTGCCGATGTCTATAACCCGGCGAGCGGCAAGGCCGCTTCGCGCGTCGCCATGGGCGGCGAAAAAGAGGTCGCGGCCGCCGTCGCGGCGGCTCAGGCGGCTTTTCCGGCTTGGGCGGCGACCACGCCGCTGCGCCGCGCGCGCGTCATGTTCAAGTTCAAGGAACTGATCGAAGCGCATGCCGACGAGCTGGCCAAGATCATCACCGCCGAGCATGGCAAGGTGCATTCGGACGCGCTCGGTTCGCTGCAGCGCGGGCTCGAGGTCGTCGAGTTCGCGACCGGCATCCCGCATCTCTTGAAGGGCGAGTTCAGCGAGAACGTCGGCACCGATGTCGACGGTTATTCGTTGCGTCAGCCGGTCGGCGTCTGCGCCGGCATCACGCCGTTCAACTTCCCGGCCATGGTGCCGCTGTGGATGTTCCCGGTGGCGGTGACCTGCGGCAACACTTTCGTGCTCAAGCCATCCGAGAAGGTGCCGGGCTGCGCCTATCGCATGGCCGAATTGTTTCTCGAGGCCGGCGGCCCGCCGGGCGTGCTCAATGTCGTGAACGGCGGCAAGGATGCGGTTGACGCCATCCTCGCTCATCCCGGCATCGGCGCGATCAGCTTCGTCGGCTCGACGCCGGTCGCCGAACATATCTATCGCACCGGCACCGCGAACGGAAAACGCGTGCAGGCGCTCGGCGGCGCGAAGAACCATATGGTCGTCATGCCCGACGCCGATCTCGACCAGGCGGCCGACGCGCTGATGGGGGCGGCTTACGGCTCGGCCGGCGAACGTTGCATGGCGATCTCCGTCGCCGTCGCCGTCGGCGGCGCGGCCGATCCGCTGATCGCCAAGCTCGCGCCGCGCGTGCGCGCGCTGAAAGTCGGGCCGGGCAACGATCCGGAAGCCGAGATGGGTCCGCTGGTCACCGGCCAGCACCGCGACAAGGTGAAGTCCTATGTCGATGTCGGCGTGTCGGAAGGCGCCGAACTGGTCGTCGATGGGCGCGGGCTCAAGCTGCAGGGCTATGAGGACGGCTTCTTCCTCGGCGCCAGCCTGTTCGACAAGGTCACGCCGGACATGCGCATCTACAAGGAAGAGATTTTCGGGCCGGTGCTTTGCGTCGTGCGCGCCAAGGGCTTCGACGATGCGCTCAAATTGGTCAACGACCATGAGTTCGGCAACGGCACCGCGGTTTTCACCCGCGACGGCGATGCCGCGCGCGCCTTCGTCAATAAGGTGCAGGTCGGCATGGTCGGCGTGAACGTGCCGATCCCGGTGCCGATGGCCTTCTACAGCTTCGGCGGCTGGAAGCGCTCGCTGTTCGGCGACCACCATATCCACGGCATGGAAGGCGTGCGCTTCTATACGCGCCTGAAAACCGTGACCTCGCGCTGGCCGACCGGCATCCGGTCTGGCGCCGAGTTCATTATGCCGACAATGAAATAGCGCACAGCGCTATGGGAAAAACGAAACGGCCGCGGCTCAAATCGATCCGCGGCTGTTTTGCATAAAAGGCTATCCGTCGCTGCCCCAGGGCTTAAAATAGCGTCAGCGCCCGCAGAGGCGCGTCCGCTGCCCCCTCGGGCGCGAATTTCAGGGATCAAGGGAGACTGCCATGGCCCATCACGGCCCGACCATCGACGACATCCTGGCCGGCAAGACGGCCAACGCCATGCCGCCGGAAAAGATTCTGCCGCAGACCGAACTGCGCAATTACTTCCAGGCGATCGACAACATGATGAAGGTGTTCGCCATTCGCCCGGGCGACAATATCGTCTTCCTGACCGATCCCTTGCTCGACCGCCGCGTGGTCGATGCCGTGTCGGGCATCGCGCTGGGGCGCGGCTGCAAGCCGCGCGAATTCATGCACCACACCAGCCAGATCACCGCGCCGCCGCCCGAAGCCGTGCCGCTCATCGAGCAGGCCGATTTCGTGATCTCGACCTGGTTCGCCTCGACTGGTTACCCGCTGTTCAACAAGCTCCGCAAGGAGAAGGGCCAGCGCTGGATCAAGATCACTTATTTCCGCAACCTCGATGTGCTCAACACGCCGCAGGCGCGCTTCCCGGTCGAGCTGGTCGGCGAGATCATCCGCGCCACCGCGCGGCAATATCCGCGCGACAGCGAGTTCGACATGACCTTCGCCGATGCGCGCGGCACCGATCTGGTGATCAAGTTCACGCCGGAGATGACCAAGAACCTGTTGGATCACAATCGCTGGCGCGGCGAGAACACCGGCGACGTCGACGGCTGCTACGTCCACTATTTGCCGGCGCACGGCCCGAACATCTATGCCCACAGCGCCTTCAAGCGCGATCCCCACGCCCGTCCGCAGATGGGCGGCGTCGTTTTCCCGCAATGGGCGGTCGGTTTCCGCAAGCCGTTCGAGGAGAAGATCGGCATCGAATATAAGGACGGCATCGTCGACAAGGTGCATGGCCGCTCGATCGACGCCGAGATCCTGCGCGACATGCTGGTCGGGCGTGAGGCGCTGCTGCATGAGCTCGGTTGCGGCTTCAATCCCAAGGCGCCGCGCTATGCCGTCTATCCGGCCGGCTCCAACGCGGCGGGCTGCCTGCATTTCGGCACCGACAGCAATCGGCCGAGCGAGTATATGCAGCGCGTCGTGCCCTATTGGGAGGAGCCGCATATCCACCAGGATTGCGTGATCTTCGACGCCACCGTGAAGGCCGGCAACACGACGCTGATCGACAACGGCTTCCTCACTTCGCTGCGCGATCCCAAGGTCGTAGAGATGGCGAGCAAATACGGCGATCCGGTTGAACTGCTCGAAGCGTTTGTTGAATGACGGCTGCGCCGTCGGGCCGTGGAATAGCGCGGTTCTCGCGCACAAAAAAAGGCGCTCTTGCGGGAGCGCCCTTTGTCTTTGAGTGCGGGTTTACTCTTCTAAAGCCGCGTCCTGCAGCTTCGGATCGCGCGGGCCGTAGGCGAACTGGGTGTCGCCTTCGATCTGGATGCCCGGCGGGATGTTGGCGATCTCGCGCATCAGCTTGGACTTCACGGCTTCGGCGAAAGTGTCGAAGCTTTCCGCCGGCACCATGAAGGCGCCGGGGCCGCCGATCACTTCGGTCTGGTAATAGCTGTCGAGGTCCGGATCGGACGGCCAGCCGCGCAGCGCGCCCGAATCCTCGGCGCCGGCGCGGCTGCTCAGAATCGGCAGGCCGTTGATGATGATGCCGGCGGCCATGGCGTCGCGTCGCGCGTCGGCGACTTCGCGGCCATGGTTGTTCTTGCCGTCGCCCGAGATGTCGACGACGCGGCGCGTGCCTTCATAAGGGCTTTCGGCAAACAATTTGGCGGAATAGTCGATGGCGGCGCTGATCGAGGTCCAGCGGATCGCGACATAGGGCGCATCGGCGACCTGCGCCATGAATTTCTGGGCGTCTTCTTTGCTCTCGATCAGCGTCCAGGGCATCAGCGTCTGCTGATACTGCTCGCCGGCCCATTCGACATAGGCGAGGGCGATGCGGCGATAGGGGCCGGACTTGATGGCCTTCATCACCGTGTCGCTGGTCATGGCGGAGATGTAGCCCTCGCGCTGCAGCTTCGCCTCGATGGCGTCGACGCTGCCGGAGACATCCACGGCGAGGATCAATTCGAGATCGACCGGCAACGGCGCGGCACGCGCCGAAAGAGCGGGCGCGAGCGAAGCGGTGCACAATGCGGAAAGCAACGCGAGACGACGAAGCAGCGGCGAAATGGGCATGCCCATCCCTCCTTTAAAAAAACGACGCTTCGTCTCCCCGTTGCAAGAAGTATTCCTCGGCGATGCCTTATTATCTATGAAGATTCATGCAAGCCTGCCCTGCGATTCCGGCATGCCGTCTGAGCGCTTGATTCTACGACGTGATTCGCGCTTCGGCAGCGTCGGCGGATTTAATTCCCGCCCTCCAGATGCTGGCCGAGGCCGGCCTCTTTCGCCTTGCGCGCCAGCATGGCGCTGGCGCCCATGTACTCAAGCGATGTGCCGCCGGACAGGAACATGGTGATGTCTTGGGCAGAGCTGCGCGGCTTGAGCTTGCCGGCGATCACCGAGCCGATGTCGCCGAGAACGATGTCGCGGCCGATCGCGCCGGCGTTGAGGGGAATGATCAGTTCGCCCTTTTCGTGAAACGCCTGATCGAGATCGTCGACCACGATCTTGCCGCGCTTGAGCGTCGTCTCGTCGACCTCGCGCTGCTCGGGATAATGGGCGCCGAGGAAATTGCAATGGGCGCCATCGGCAACCCAGCCCGCCTCGATCACCGGCGTCTTGGATGTGGTGACGGTGACGGCGATATCGGCGCCGTCGAGCGCGGCCTGGCCGCTGGCGGCGGCAATCACCTTGAGCTGCGGGAATTTGTCGCGCGCCCAGGCGGCGAAGTCTTCGCGGCTCTCGGCCGTGCGGCTGAAGACGCGGACCTCCCGCAAGGGTCGCACGGCCATCAGGCCCATCAGCTGGGTGCGCGCTTGATCGCCGGCGCCGATCAGGCCGGCGACGGCGGCATCGGCGCGGGCCAGATATTTGGCGGCGACGGCGGAGGTCGCGCCGGTCTTCATCGGGCCGATCTGGGTCGAATGGAGGATCGCCTCGACATTGCCGGTCACGGCCGAATAGACGGTGATCCACAGGTTCATGCCGCGGCCGTAGCCGGTGGAATACATCGAGCAACCCATGACGCCGACGGTCTTGAGCAAGCCGCCGCCGAGCTTGAGCGATCCGGGGCGCTTTTCGCCGGGGCGCTCCATCCAGAAATTCTGGCGCGGCAGGATCTGGAAATCGCCGGTGCCTTGGTCGCGATAAGCGGCTTCGACGGCTTCCACATAATCGGCCATGGTGACCGTGCCGCTGTCATGCAGCCGGCGGATGTCCGCGTCATTGAGGAAGATGGTCATGGTCGTCGCCCCCTTATTGTTCTTCGGGCGCGACTATCCCGTGGGACTGCGATGCCTGCAAGAGCCGGATGCGAAACGACCTCCGAGCGGGATGCGCTCGAAGGTCGTTAGGGGCCGCCGCCGACCGGAGGATCGAATGGCGGGGGCGGCCAATCTCGCAGCGATTGGCTAGTTGCGGCCGACTTTGCGGAAAGCCGGATCTTCGCCATGCGAGTGGCGCTTGCCGGCTTCCTCGGCGCGGCGCAGTTCGGCACCTTCATCGCCGTCGAGCGCCCGCTTGGCCTCCTTGGCCTGTTGACCGCTTTTGCCGGCGGCCACCGATTTGGCGACGCCTTTATTGTAATCGCGGGTCGCACTGTAGCTGCCCTCGCCCTCGACCCGAGAGCCTTCGATCTTAGAACTCATATCGGCCTCCATCAGTTTTTGAGTGATCGGCGTGTCGGCATGCAGCGCATGAGCGGCGAAATGCCAATGCGCCAACTCCTTCAGAAAGGTTTCGACGAAGCGCGGGCGTTCGTTCTGATAATCGAGATAGTAGGCATGCTCCCACACGTCGCAGGTCAGCAGCGGCTTCTGGCCCTTCTTGGAGATCGGCGTCACGGCGTTGGGCGTCGTGACGATGGCGAGCTTGCCATTCTCTTCGATCAGCCACGCCCAGCCGCTCCCGAACTGGCCGACGGCGGCTTCCTTGAACTTCGTCTTAAAGCTATCGAAATCGCCGAAGTCCTTTTCAATGCGCTGCATCAATTCGCCGTCAGGCTTGCCGCCGCCATGGGGCGACAGGCAATGCCAGAAGAATGTGTGATTCCATACCTGGGCGGCGTTGTTGAAGATTTTCTTCTCATCGCCTTTTTCGGCATCGGCGGTGGCGCGGATGATCTCTTCAAGATCCATGTCCGCGAATTTCGTTCCCTCGATCAGCTTGTTCAGCGTCTCGACATAGGTCTTATGGTGCTTGCCATGGTGGAATTGCAGCGTGCGCGCGGAAATATGCGGCTCAAGCGCATCTTCCCCATAGGGCAATGCGGGAAGCTTGAAGGCCATGGTTCTCTCCTCAGGGTACGGATGGCGGAACTGTGAAAAAGAGGAACCCGAGGCGGAGGCCTCGTTATCGCGCGTGTGCCTGGGGTTCCTGGGCCCGACGCCGCGAATGTCGCGGGCGCTAGCAACGGGTCTGCTGAATCAACGGCGGGGTCGCCGGCCCGTTCCGGATAAGAAAAAAGGGCCGGAGTTCATCCGGCCCTTTTCGACGTGAACAGGCAGTTTAAGGCGCCGGCGGTTTGGCGCCTTGCTCCTGCAGCAGGTCGCGCATGATGTGCCCGTCGAGCGCGTTGACCAGGCGCTTGGCCACGGCTGGCGATGTCGCCACCACCTCGGCGACGATCTGCTGCAATTCTTCACCGCCGACCGGATTGAGATCGAGATCCATCTTCTTCGCTTCGGCCAAGAAGCGCTCGTCCTTCATCGTTGCGTCGAAGGCTTTGCGCAATGCCGCCACGCGATCGGCCGGCACGCCGGGGGTGGTGTAGAGCGGGCGTCCGAGCGCGGTGCCCGACGACAGCAGTTTGAGCGCGGCGTAATCGTCCTTGTTGGTCGCCAGATCCATCAGCAACGGCACATTCGGCAGATCGTCGGCTTTCTTCAGGCCGATCTGCACGATGATGTCGACCTTGCCGTCTTTGAGCCAATCGGCTTTGGTGGATTTCCACGAGGCCCAGGCGTTAGAGCCGCGCCCCTGCACCTCGCCGCGTTCCATGGCGAGGTTGATGTCGGCGCCGCCTGGATAGCCGGTGATGATCTTCATCTTGGTGCCGAGCAGATTGTTCATCACCTGCGGATATTGCGCCGAGGTGTTGGGGCCGGTCGCGCCGACGACCGTCTCCTTCTTCTTCAGATCGTCGACGCTCTTGATATTGGCGGTGTGCCAGAAGGCGAGGGTGTTGATGTCGGCGTTGGGATTGCCGATCCAGAGGAACTTGGTCGTGTCGAATTGCAGGTCTTCGCCGAGCGCCTGCTGCACCGGGATCGACTGGTCGGTGGCGCCGAGCGTCGTGCCGTCCTTGGCGGCGACGTTATAGACATAGGCGGCGGCCTTGCGGCTGCCCGCGCCGGTCATTTGCTTGGGCACGATGGCGGGGCTGCCAGGAATGTGCCGCGTGATATGCCGGCCCACCGTGCGGGCATAGACGTCATAGCCGCCGCCCTGGGTGAAGCCGATGATGAGATCGATGTTCTTGCCCTTGTAGAAATCGGCCACCGGATCGGCGGCGGCGGGAAGGGCGAGGAGTGTAAAACCGGTCAGGAGACAGACCTTGAGCGTCGAGCGAAGCGGCATGGCAAGGATCCCTGTTGGGCGGGCCGTTTTATTTATTCGGCTCCGCGCTGGCGCTTTGTTGCGCTTGTCGAAACTCTAGGCCGAGCGGGGCGGGGGCTGTCAAACGGTCAAGCGGACAGCGGCGCGCATAGACCCGTGCCGGAAAGTTGCTGATGGCAAGCCCTGGACTTGCGCCTTAGGGGTGCCGAGAATGGGGCCAACAATCGCGCCATAAAGGCGCATCCAGACAGGGAGCCGCCGCCATGACCCACCACGGCCCGACCATCGCCGACATCCTCGCCGGCAAGACCGCCAACGCCATGCCGCCCGAGAAGACGTTGCCGCAGACCGAGCTGCGCAACTATTTTCAGGCGATCGACAATATGATGAAGGTCTTCGCCATCCGGCCCGACGACAAGGTGCTGTTCCTGACGGACCCCTTGCTCGACCGCCGCGTCGTCGACGCGATATCCGGCATCGCTCTGGCGCGCGGCGTGAAGCCTCGCGAGTTCATGGCGCCGACGACGCAGCTCACCGATTGCCCGGACGAGGCGCGCGCGCTGGTCGAGGACGCCACCTTCGTGGTCGGCAGCTGGTACGCCTCGGTCAACGCCCCGCTGTTCATGAAGCTGCGCAAGGAGAAGGGCCAGCGCTGGGTGAAGATCACCTATTTCCGCAATTTCGACGTGCTCCACACGCCGCAGGCGCGCTTCCCGGTCGAGCTGGTCGGCGAGATCACGCGCGCCAACGCCGCGCTCTATCCGCGCGGCAAAAGCTTCGACATGCATTTCAGCGATCCGCGCGGCTCGGACGTGACGATCCATTTCACCGCCGAGATGACCGACAATCTGCTCGCCGGCAACCGCTGGCGCGGCATGACCATGGCCGACGAGCAGGGCTGCTACGTCCATTATCTGCCGTCGCACGGTCCGAACATCTACGATCGCGAGACCTTCAAGCGCCAGCCCGGCGCCGCGGCCAAGATGGAGGGCATCCTCTATCCGCAATGGGCGATCGGATTCCCCAAGCCGTTCGAGGAGAAGATCGGCATCGAGTGGAAGGACACCGAGGTGGTGAAGGTCCACGGCCAGTCGCGCGAAGCCGACATCCTGCGCGACATGATCGTCGGCGGCAAAGTCACCGAGCTCGGCTGCGGCCACAATCCGAAAGCGCCGCGTTACGCCGTCTATCCGGCGGGGTCGAACGCCGCCGGCGCGCTCCATTGGGGCATCAACTACGCCAACCCGAGCAACTATATCCGCCGCGTCATGCCCAATTGGGAAGAGCCGCCCAAGCATATGGATCTGGTGACGCTCGACACCACCGTGAAGCTCGGCAACACGACGATGATTGACAACGGCTTCCTGGCGGCGCTGCGCGCGCCCAGCGTCGTCGAGATGGCGAGCAAGTTCGGCGATCCGGTGGAGCTGCTCGAAGCCTTTGTAGAATAGTCTTAAGCGCCGGGGTTCGGGCCGTGCACCACGCGCTCGAACTTCTGGCCGGCGAGGAAGCGACGCAGGTTGACGCTGATCACGTCATAGAGCGCGTCGTTGTTGTCCGCGCCCGAACCTGCGACATGCGGGGTGAGCACCACGTTCGGCATGTCCCACAGCGGGCTGCTCGGCGGCAGCGGTTCCACCTCGGTCACATCCAGCCCGGCCGCGCCGATCTGTCCGCTGCGGAGCGCGGCGATCAAAGCCGTCTCATCCACCACGGAGCCGCGCGCGATGTTGACGAAGATCGCGCCCGGCTTCGCGGCTGCCAGCGCCGCCGCGTCGATCATGTGGTGGCTGGAGGCGTCGTAGGATGTGGCGGCGACGATCACGTCGGCCTCGCTCAGCGCCTCATGCATCCGCTCGCGCGGATAGACCTTGTCGACATTGGGCGCTCCGCCGCCGCGGCTGACGGCGAGCACGCGCATGTCGAAGGCTTTGGCTTTGCGCGCGATGTCCTGGCCGATCGAGCCGAGCCCGATCAGCGCCATGGTCCGCCCGCGCGTCGTCACCAGGGTCGGCCCGAGCTCGTTGCGTGCCAGCCATTGATGGGCGGCGCGTGCCGTGCCGCATTCGTTCAGCCGGCGCATCAGCGCCAGCAGCAGACTGAAAGCATGGGCCGCGACCGTATGGGCATGCATGCCGCCGCCGTTGGTCACCGGGATGCCGTCCGGCACGCCGCCCTTGAGCGCAGTATCGATGCCCGACGTGGTGAACTGCATCCAGCGCAGCGCTTTGCCATGTTCGCGCACCGCGCGGCCGACATCGGAGGAGAAGACGCTATTGGCGCTGACCATGGCCTCGACGCCGGGCAGATTGGCGGCGATGTCTTCCGGCTGGTGGATGCGGATCATCTCGACCGTCGGAAAGCTTTCGGCCAGACGGTCGATCAACCGTCCGTACCGGGCCGGATAGAACAGCATCTTCATGGCGCTCGCTCCCTCTCGCACCTGATGCGTTATTTCGGCGGGCGATATGCCGAAATCGCAATGGCGGTCATCTCTGACGGATCATGCATCCTGAGTGCCGTCTCCGTCACCAGCCCCTATGCTGGCCGCCATTATTTTTTGCGACAGGAGCCGAGGATGATCGAGGCGCAGCCATTCGACCAGCATATGCCGACCGGGAAGTTGAAAGGGCGTACGGCCATCGTCACCGGCGGCGGCGGCGCGATCGGCGGCGCCATCGCCCGGCTCTATGCCGCCGAGGGCGCGAATCTCGTCATTTGCGACATCGATGGGAAGAAGGCCGAAGATACGGCATCCGACATCGTCAAGGCCGGCGGCAAGGCTGCACCCTGCGCCATCGATGTCTCCAAGCCCGAAGATTGCGCGCGCGCCGTCCAAATCGCCGCCGAGACCTATGGCAACCTCCGCATTCTGGTGAATGTCGCGGCGGCGATTGTCCCGGACGGCACGGTGGTCGATCTTGCTTTCGAAGATTGGAACAAGGCGCTCGCGGTCAACCTCTCCGGCCCATTTCTGATGTGCAAATACGCCATTCCGGAAATGCGCAAGGCGGGCGGCGGCAGCATAGTCAACATCGCCTCGCAGCTCGGTCAGCTCGCGGTGCCCAAGCGTGCGCCCTATTGCACCAGCAAGGCCGCGCTGATCATGCTGACCCAGGCGATGGCGATCGATCATGCGGCGGACGACATTCGCGTCAATTCGCTCTCACCCGGCGCTATCGACACGCCGCGCGCGCTATGGCGCTACAACGGCGACATCGAGGAGGCACGCAAGGCGCGCGGGCCGATGTATCTGCTCAAGCGTCCGGGCAAGGTGGAGGAGGTGGCCTACGGCGCGCTATTCCTCGCCTCGGACGAATCTTCCTTCATGACGGCATCCGATCTCTTGATCGACGGCGGATATATCGCGCACAAGACGCTAGAGACTAAGACGGTGGATGGCCCCCGCGCTTGAGCGGGGGCCGTCGCATCCTCACTCGCTCGCTTTGGCGCCGGGCAGCTCCTTGGCATCGCGCGAATGCGTCACTAGGCGAACTTTCTCCAAAAGGTCGATTGGCGCGTCGATGATGTCGGCGATGATTTGCTGCAGCTCTTCGCCGTTCATCGCGCTGATCTCCATCTTCTGCTTGTCGGCCTCGGCCACGAAAGCCGGGTCGGCCAGCGTCGCGTCGAAGGCTTTGCGCAGCGCGGCGACGCGGTCCTGTGGCACGCCCGGCGTGGTGCCGACCGGGCGGCCGACCGCGACGGCCTTGGAGATGTAGTCGAGGATCGCCTTCTGTTCCGGCGTCTTCGCCAGTTCGCGCATCAGCGGCACGTTCGGCAGGTCCTTGTCCTTTTTCATGCCCGTTTGCACGAGAATGTTGATCTTCTTCTCGGCGACGTAATGCGGCGTCACCGAAACATAGCTCGCCCACGGATTGGTGGCGCGGCCTTCGATCTCGCCGCGCTCCATGGCGAGGTTGATGTCGGCGCCGCCGGGATAGCCGAAGATCACCTTGAACTTGGTGCCGACGACGTTGTTGAGCACGGCGGGCACCTGCGTCGAGATCGAGCCGGCGCCGGTCGCGCCGATCACCGTCTCGCGGTTCATGGCGTCTTCGATGGTCTTGGTCGGCGAGGTATGCCAAGTCACCGTCAGCTGGTTCGAATCGCTCATGTTGCCGATCCAGTTGAAGCTCTTCATGTCGGCCTGCAGGCCTTTGTTGAGGCCGAGAGCCTGATCCATCGGCAGGCCTTGGCTGACCATCGTCAGATAGGTGCCGTCTTTCGGCGCGGCCTGGGCGATGAAGTTGGCGGCCTGCAGCCCGCCGCCGCCCGGCATATTCACTGGCAGCATGGTCGGCGTGCCGGGGATGTGCTTGACGATATGGCGGCCGAGCAGGCGCGAATATTGGTCATAGCCGCCGCCGACGTTGGAGCGGATGACGAACTGCATCTGCTTGCCCTTGTAGAAATCGGCGACGGGATCGGCTGCGGCGGGAACGGATGCCGTTCCGGCGGCGAGCAGGCAAGCGCAGGCGAGCATGTAAGCGGACGCTTTCATGTGACGACCTCCCTCACAGTCGTTATGCCGTCCGCTCCTGGCGAGATGCGGCGCGAGACGGCTCCCAGACGCGGCGTTATCGCCGTCGTTGCCGGAAGCCTAGCACGGCCCGCGCGCGGATCGTGCAGGGGATGTCCCAGAAGCGATAACGGCCGGCTATGCCGGCTCAGCTTGCCAGCGTCTGTTCGGCGAAGAGCCGCTCGGGCGGGTAGATATCGCTGATAAGCCCTTGATCGTGCGAATATTCGATGAAGCGGGCGAGATTGGCGCGATTGGCTTTGAAGCCGATCGGCCAAGGATCGGCGGCAAGCTGGTCGCGTTCGTCTTCGAAATCGTGCCGGCCCCATAGCAGGCGCGAGAAGTTCGGGTCGTCATAGTACGACGCCGAAATCTCCTTGGCTTGGCCGTAGCAGTCCATCAAGGCGCCGGCGAGCCAAGGGTGCCTCGCGTTCAACTCTTCCTTGAAGGCGAGGATATGCATGATCGGGAAATAGCCGGTCTTGCGGAAGTAGCGCAGCTCCTCGGCGCGCGTGTCCTTGAACAGGCGGCGCGCCGGCACGTGGCCGGACATCACCGAATGCGGCGGATGCGGCATGAAAAAGGCGTCGATCTCGCCCTTTTCGAGCAGCAGGCCCAGATCGGTGTCGGCGGGCAGCGTCGTGATCTGCACGCCGTCTTTGGGCGTGAATTTCACCTTCTCGCCGGTGGTGGTGAGCCAGTGGATTTTCTCCCACGGCACGCCATATTCGAATTTCAGATCGCCTTTGGCGAGCAGCGACAGCGTCGTTTGGAACGAGCTGATGCCGACCTTCTTGCCGATCAGGTCTTTCGGCTCCCACAAGTTGGAGTCGCGATGGACGAACATCTGGCTGGCGCTGAACAGCCGGCGCGGGAAGACCGGCACCGCGGTCAACGGCACGCCGCGGTTCTTCGCCATAAGATAGGTCGACATGGAAAATTCGCAGATGTCGAACGCGCTCTCATGGATCATGCGTTCATGGCGGTTGCCGCCGTCGCGATGAAAATCGGCCTGGCCGACCTGCAGCGCCGTCAGCTTCAGCCCCGGCGGCGGCTTCACGGTGCCGTCAATGAAGGGAAAATGGCGGTCATAGCGCTCGAGCGCGATGGTGAGCGTGAGGTCGGACATGGAGTCTCCCGGCGGTCTTGGTCTGCGCAAGCCTTGGGGAAACTTTGGTCCGGGCGGGCGCGCGCGTCAATCGGCGCGCGGCAGTGTCCTACTTGTCGCCCAGCCTATTTGTCATAGGGCTTCAGCATCATCACCCAATCCTTGTTGATCAGGTGGATCTGGTTCTTGTCGTCGATGAAGGGGAAGAAGCGCAGCGGGCCGTTGAGCAGATCCTGGATGCGCGAGGTGGCATCGATGAAGACATGGCCGATCAGCGTCTTGCCGTCGCTCAAGGTCAGCTCCGCATGTTCGCGGATTTTCGGAATCTTGGTCGCGCCAAAAGCCATGAAGCTCTCCGTATATCGACTGGGGCGAAAGGCCGTTGCGCCCATTCTGCCCCACCGTTTCATTTAATGCAGCAGTGTTAAAAAAGCCTGAAGTCCCGCCGCCTGCATTGACGCTCAACCGATGCGGCTGGTTCAATGCCGGCAATAGAAAAAACATTCGGCAGGAGGCTTTCGTGAAGCTCAAGAATCAGGTCGCGGTCATCACCGGCGCGGGGCGCAACATCGGCGAGGAGACGGCGAAGCTGCTGGCGTCCGAAGGCGCGCGCGTTGCCGTGGCCGACATGGACAAGGGGCGCGCCGACAAGGTCGCCGCCGACATCAAGGCCGCCGGCGGCGATGCGGCGGGCTTCGTCGCCGATGTGGCCGACGAATCTGCGGTGCAAAAATTGGTCGCCGATGTGGTGGCCAAGTGGGGCCGCATCGACATCCTCGTCAACAACGCGGCCTATTCCGACAACAAGACGATCTTCGAGATCACCAAGGCCGAGTGGGACAAGACGCTCGCCATCACGCTGACCGGCCCGTTTCTGGTCGGCAAATATGTAGCGCAGCAGATGGTGAAACAGGCGCCGCTGGCCGGCGTTGCCGGCTGTAAGATCGTCAATGTCGGCTCGACCTCCGGCTTTCGCGGCCGACCGCGCGCCATCGCCTACACGTCGGCTAAGGGCGGAGTCGCCAACCTCACGCGCTCCATGGCCATGCAGCTCGCCGAGCACAATATCCGCGTCAACGGTGTGATCCCCAACAAGATCGGCTCGCCGGTCGGCAAGGACACGTTCGATCCGACACGTCCGGTCACGAACATTCGCGGCCGCAACGGCGAGCCGATCGATCTGGCCAAGGCAGTGCTGTTCCTCGCTTCCGACGATTCGGATTTCATCGTCGGCGATCTGCTGTTCGTCGATGGCGGCTATTCCGTCATGATGGAATAACCCATTGTAATTACATAAGTTTAACTCCGAAAAGCCGGCGATCTTGCTGGCCGGCGGCCGCGTCGCTATATTGCGCTGCAGCATAATTGTGCGCCGCAGCATCAGCGGCGCTGGCCTGCGTGAGGAGCGACATCATGGCGACCAAGCTGGCTGAGACCCTGCAGGGTTACGCGATCGAGGATCTGAGCGTCGGCATGACAGCCGACTATGTGCGCAGCGTCGGCGAGGCCGAGATCGTCGCCTTCGCCGATCTGTCCGGCGACAACAATCCCGTCCACCTCGACGAAGCCTTCGCCGCCAAGACCATGTTCAAGGGCCGCATCGCCCATGGCATGCTCAGCGCCGCGTTCATCTCCACCGCGCTCGGCACCAAGCTGCCGGGCTACGGCTGCATCTACATGAGCCAGGATCTGCGCTTCAAGGCGCCGGTCCGCATCGGCGATGTGGTGCGCACGGAGGTGACCGTCACCGAAGTCATCCCCGAGAAGAAGCGCGCGGTGCTCGCCACCAAATGCTACGTCGGCGATAAGCTCGTGCTCGAAGGCAGCGCCATGATGATGGTGCCGTCGAAAGCCGAGCGCGGCTAACGGCAATCCCTCTACAGTCTGGCCATTCCGAGTTATAAGAGCGGCGCGCGCCCCGGATCGGGCGCGGCCCGTTCCCTATCGCCCCGAGTTCGCCGATGCGCCTGTTTCGCCATTATGACGGTTTGCCGCCCGACGCCACCGGCGCGGTGGTCGCCATCGGCAATTTCGACGGCGTTCATCGCGGCCATCGCGTCGTCATCAATGCTGCCGGCGAGATCGCCCGCGCCACCGGCAAGCCGCTCGGCGTCCTGACGTTCGAGCCGCATCCCAAGCGCATATTCCAGCCTGACGCGCCGCCGTTCCGCTTGAGCTCGCTGCGCACCAAGGCGCATCAGATGGAGCTTCTGGGCGTCGACTGCCTTTATGTCATGCAGTTCCATCGCGCCTTCGCCGAAATTCCGGCGGAGAACTTCGTCATCGATCTGCTGGTTAGCGGGCTTGGTGTTTCTCACGTCGTCGTCGGCGAAGATTTCAATTTCGGCCATAAGCGCCAAGGCGATGTGGCGCTGCTGCGCGAGCTGGCGCGGCGCTTCGATTTCCATATCACCCGCGTCTTCACCCAGCGTGAGCCGGACGGCACCGTGATCGCCTCGCGCCGCATCCGCCAGTTGCTGATCGAAGGCAAACCGGCCGAGGCGGCCAAGCTGCTCGGGCGCTATTGGGAGCTGGAAGGGCGCGTCGAGCACGGCGACGCCGTCGGCCGCACACTCGGCTTTCCCACCGCCAATTTGCCGCTCGGCGATTATCAGCGCCCCAAAGCCGGCATCTACGCCATCAAGGCCGGCATCGACGAGGGCGCGCAGACGGTCTGGCGCGACGGCGTCGCCTCCCTCGGCTGGCGACCGACCTTCGCCGGCAAGGATTTGCGTTTCGAGGCCCATCTGTTCGATTTTTCCGGCGATCTTTACGGCAAGCATCTGCGCGTCGCTTTGATCGAATATCTCCGTGAAGAGCAGAAATTCGACGGCGTCGATGCCCTAGTGGCCCAGATGAACAAGGACGCCGCCCAGGCCCGCGCCGTGCTCGCCGAGCCGGCCCGCTTCGCCGCCCCGGGATTCAAGCTGGGCTAAGCCGTTCTGCACGGTTGACGCGCCGCCCCCGGTGGGGAAAAGTGCCGCCCCGGCCTGTACGCATCCCGTATGGCCTTTGAAATTACAGCGAAATTCGCGTTTCCGATGGCCGCCGATTACAAATCCACCGTTTTCCTGCCCAAGACCGGCTTTCCCATGAAGGCCGGCCTCGCTCAGCGCGAGCCCGAACTGCTGGCCCGCTGGGCCAAGATCGGCCTGTACGAGAAGCAGCGCGCGCGCGCCAAGGGCCGCCCCAAGTTCGTGCTGCATGACGGCCCGCCCTACGCCAACGGCAACATCCACATCGGCCACGCGCTGAACAAGATCCTCAAGGATGTCGTCAACCGCACGCGCTCGATGCTCGGTTACGACTCGCCTTATGTGCCCGGCTGGGACTGCCACGGCCTGCCGATCGAATGGAAGATCGAAGAGCAGTACCGCGCCAAGGGCAAAGACAAGGACGCGGTTCCGATCATCGATTTCCGCGACGAATGCCGCCGCTTCGCCGCCGAATGGATCGACATTCAGCGCGAAGAGTTCAAGCGCCTCGGCGTCGCCGGCGATTGGGCCAATCCCTATACGACGATGACCAACGCCGCCGAGGCGTCGATCGTGCGCGAGCTCGGCAAGTTTTTGCTCAACGGCCTTTTGTACAAGGGCGTGAAGCCGGTGATGTGGTCGGTCGTCGAAAAGACCGCGCTCGCCGAAGCCGAGGTCGAATATCATGACCACACGTCGACCACGGTGTGGGTGCGCTTCCCGGTGGTCAAGACGTCGCTGCCGGAGTTGAAGGACGCGTCGATCGTCATCTGGACGACGACGCCTTGGACGCTGCCGGGCAACCGCGCCATCGCCTTCGGTCCGAGTTTCGACTATCTCGTCGTCGAAGTGACCGAGGTCGCCGAGGGCAGCCTCGCCAAAGTCGGCGAGAAGATCCTCGTTGTGCGCGAGCTGCTCGACAGCCTGCTCGCCAGCGCGAAAATCTCCGGCCATAAGGTCGTCGCCACCGTGCTCGGTGAAACGCTCGAAGGCTCGGTCTGCGCCCATCCGTGGCGCGGCCAGGGTTATGATTTCGACGTGCCGCTGCTGCCCGGCGATCATGTCACCACCGAAGCGGGCACCGGCTTCGTCCACACCGCGCCGGGCCATGGCGCGGAGGACTTCGTCGTCGGCCAGAAGTTCAAGCTCGAAGTGCCCGAAACGGTCGCCGAGGACGGCACCTATTATCCGCGTGTGCCGCTGTTCGCCGGCCTGCATGTCTTCAAGGCCGACAAGCCGGTGCTGGAAAAGCTGACGGAAGCCGGCGCGCTCCTGGCGTCGGGCAAGCTGGTGCACTCCTATCCGCATTCCTGGCGCTCGAAGGCGCCGCTCATCTTCCGCACCACGCCGCAATGGTTCATCGCCATGGACAATCCGGCGCAGGGGCAGAATCAGACGCTGCGCCAGCAGGCGCTCAAAGCCATCGACGATACGCGCTTCGTGCCTGCCGCCGGGCGCAACCGCATCGGTGCCATGGTCGAAGGGCGTCCCGACTGGTGCGTGTCGCGCCAGCGCGCCTGGGGCGCGCCGATCACCGTCTTCGTCGACAAGCGCACCGGCCAGCCGCTGCGCGATCCCAAGGTCATGCAACGCATCACGGATGCCGTCGAGGCCGAAGGCTCGGATGTCTGGTTCAGCGCCGATCCGTCGCGCTTCCTCGGGCCTGAGCATGATCCAGCGAACTTCGAGCAGGTGAAGGACATCCTCGACGTCTGGTTCGATTCGGGCAGCACGCATAGTTTCGTGCTCGAAGCGCGTCCCGAGCTCGGCGCGCCCGCCGCGCTGTACTTGGAAGGCTCGGACCAGCATCGCGGCTGGTTCCAGTCGTCCTTGCTCGAATCCTGCGGTACGCGCGGCCGCGCGCCTTACGACAACGTTCTGACCCACGGCTTCGTGCTCGATGAGCAGGGCCGCAAGATGTCCAAGTCGCTGGGCAACGTCGTCGCGCCGCAGAAGGTGATGGAGGAGTTCGGCGCCGACATTCTGCGCCTCTGGGTCATCGCCTCGGACTATTCCGACGACCTGCGCATCGGTCCCGAGATCCTGAAGTATCAGGCCGACACCTACCGTCGCCTGCGCAACACGCTGCGCTATCTGCTCGGCGCGCTCGACGGCTTCACCGACGCCGAGAAGCTGCCGATCGAGCAGATGCCCGAGCTCGAACGGCTCGTGCTGCATCAGCTCGCCGAGATGGACAAGCAGCTGCGCGGCGCGTGCGACGCGTTCGAATTCCACAATTTCTTCGCCGCGCTGCATAACTTCTGCGCCGTCGATCTGTCGGCTTTCTACTTCGACGTGCGCAAAGATGCGCTTTATTGCGACGCGCCGGGCAGCATCCGCCGCCGCGCGGCGCGCACGGTGATGGACATCCTGTTCGATTGCCTGACCGCCTGGCTCGCGCCGGTGCTCTGCTTCACCGCCGAAGAGGCCTGGCTCTCGCGCTTCCCGAGCGAGGACGGCAGCGTACATCTGCGCGACTTCCCGACGATCCCGGCGAACTGGACCAACGAGGCGCTCGCCGCCAAGTGGGACACGATCCGCAAATTGCGCCGTGTCGTCACGGGTGCGCTCGAATTGGCGCGCGCCAACAAGGTGATCGGCGCCAGCCTGCAGGCCTCGCCGAAGGTCTATGCGGATGAGACCTACCGCGCCGCGCTGGCCGATCTCGATCTCGCCGAGATCGCCATCACCTCCGACATCAAGCTGCTGAGCGGAGACGCTGCGGCCGACGCCTTCCGTTTGCCCGACGTTCCGGGTGTGGCCGTGGTGGTCGAGTTGGCCGAAGGCGCGAAATGCCAGCGTTGCTGGCGCGTGCTCGAAGAGGTCGGCAAGCATGCCAAGCATGACGACACCTGCGGCCGTTGCGCCGACGCTCTCGACAGTTTGACGGCAGCTTGACCATGACCCAGACCGCCGACGCCAAACCCACTGCCGCGCCCCATCCGCGCGGTCTCGCCATCGGCCTCGCTATCGCCGTGGTGCTGCTGGTGCTCGACCAGATCAGCAAATGGTGGATCGTTGGCCATCTGATGAACCCGCCGCGCCGCATCGAGCTGACGCCGTTCTTCAATCTGGTGATGGTGTGGAATCCAGGGGTCACCTTCGGCCTCGGCAACAACGTCGAGTGGGGCCGTTGGCTTTTCGCCGCCCTGGCGCTAGTCATCGTCGTCATCCTGATCGGCTGGCTGCGCCGCGCCGCCCATCTCTGGGTGCTCATCGCCCTCGGCCTGGTGATCGGCGGAGCGATCGGCAACGTCATCGACCGCCTGCGCTGGGGCGCGGTGGCGGATTTCCTGGATTTTCATGCCTTTGGCTACCACTGGCCGGCCTTCAATCTGGCCGATGCCGGGATCGTCGTCGGCGTGCTATTGTTGGTGTTCGACGCCCTGGTGGGGCGCAAGGATTCCCTGTCTTGATCCAGGGCCATAATCCGGCCTGATTTGTCGACGAGAACTCTGACCATGATCCAGTCCGTCCGCTCCTGGCGCATCGCCGCTCCCGTCGCCCTCCTGTCGCTCGGCCTTGCGGCCTGTTCCAGCCTCAGCAGCATGCTGGGCGCGGACAAGACCCCGCCGGACGAGTTCCGCGTCGTTTCCCGCGCGCCGTTGAGCCTGCCGCCCGATTACGGCCTGACCGCGCCGCAGCCCGGCGCCGCCCGCCCGCAGGAGACCGACATCCGGCAGGCGGCGCGTCAGATCGTCGTCGATCGCGACAGCGGTTCGGTCCGCCAAGAGCAGCAGAGCGCGGCGCTCGCCGGCCGCGATCCTGGCGAGGCCACGTTCCTGCGGCTTGCCGGCGCGACCAATGCCGATCCGTCCATCCGCGCCACGGTGAACCGCGAAAGCTCGGTGCTGGCCGAAGCCGAAACCGGTTTCGTCGACAGCCTGATGTTCTGGAAGACCGCGCAGCAGCCCGGCGTCCTCGTCGACCCCGACAAGGAAGCGCGCCGTCTGCGCGAGAACGCCGCGCTCGGCCGCGCGCCGACCGAGGGCGAGACGCCGACCATCCGTCGCCGCGGCGACGGCATGAAGGAAGGCATCCTCAGCGGCATTTTCTAAGCCCGCATCGCGCGGGAACCACGGGCGCACCCTCGCGCGTTCGTGATGCCGGCCGTTCGCCCATTAGCGGCGAAAGCGCCGTAATCTTCACGGCATGACATGCGTCGCCGTCATGAAGGGCGCCGACGCGCTGGAGGTGCGATGAATCCCCGGACATTCCCCATGCGGGCGGCGTTGCTGACCGCCGTCTTGTTGCTGGTCGCGGGCACGGCTCGCGCGGCTGTCTTCGATCCGAAAACGTTCGATCTGCCCAATGGGCTGAAGGTCGTGGTCATCGAGAACCACCGTCTGCCGGTGGTCACGCAGATGGTCTGGTACAAGGTCGGCGCGGCGGACGATCCGGCCGGCAAGTCGGGTCTCGCGCATTTCCTCGAACATCTGATGTTCCGCGGCACCGGCGAAATCGCGCCGGGCGAATTCTCGCGCATCGTCGCGCGCAACGGCGGGCGCGACAACGCTTTCACCAGCTGGGACTACACGGCCTATCACCAGACCGTCGCGGCCGACCGGCTCGAACTGGTGATGAAGCTCGAATCGGATCGTATGGCCAATCTGTCGATCACCGAGAACGTGGTGGCGCCGGAGCGCGAGGTGATCATCGAGGAGCGCCGTTCGCGCACCGACAACAATCCCGCCTCGCTGCTCAACGAGCAGATGAACGCTTCGCTGTTCCTCAACCATCCGTATCGGATCCCGGTGATCGGCTGGCAGCATGAGATGGCGACCCTGACGCAAGCCGACGCGCTCGATTTCTATCGCCGCCATTACGCGCCGAACAACGCCATCCTCATCGTTTCGGGCGACGTGACCGTCGATCAGGTGCGCGCGCTGGCGGCGAAATATTACGCGCCGATCCCGCGCCGCGATGTAGTGAAGCGTGCACGCCTGCGCGAGCCGCTGCATGTCGCTTCGCGCCGGCTGGTGCTGGAGAGCGAGCGCGTGCGCGAGCCGCGCCTGACGCGCGAATATCTCGCGCCGAGCTACACCACCGGCGATACGCAGCATGCCTATGCGCTGCAGGTGCTGGAAACGATCCTGTCCGGCGGCGCGACCAGCCGGCTGCATCGTAAGCTGGTCGAAGAGGATAAGATGGCCGTTTCGGTCTATGCCTCCTACGAGCCGAGCGCGCTCGATTACGGCACCTTCGCCATCGGTGGGCAGCCGCGCGGCGATGTGGCGCTGGTGAAGCTGGAGGAGGCGATCGATCTCGAGATCGCCCGCCTGCTGAAGGACGGCGTGACGGCCGAGGAAGTGGCCCGCGCCAAGAACCAGCTGGTCTCCAGCGCCGACTACGCCCGCGATTCCTTGCGCCGCGGCGCGATGTCGATCGGCACGGCGCTCGCCATCGGCATGAGCGTCGAGCAGGTTGAGACCTGGCCGCAGCGCATCGGCGCGGTGACGCCCGAGCAGGTCAACGCCGCCGCGCGCAACGTCTTCAATATCGTCAATTCGGTCACCGGCGCGCTGGTGCCGGCGCCCCGTCCGTCGCGGAGCTAAGTCATGCGCGCTTTGATCCGTTTTATTGCCGCGCCGCTGCTGCTGATCCTTGTCGCGGCTTTCGCGCCGTCGGCCATCGCCGCCGTCGCCATCGAGCGCGTCGTCAGCGCCAAGGGCGTGGAAGCCTGGCTGGTGCGCGATGCCAGTGTGCCGGTCATCTCCGTGCAGTTCGCTTTTCGCGGCGGCTCGGCCCTCGATCCCGTCGGCAAGGAAGGACTGAGCAATCTCGTCGCGGGCCTGCTCGACGAAGGCGCCGGCAATCTGGATTCGCAGGCCTTCCAGCGCCGCATCGAGGACAACTCGGTCTCGCTCAGCTTCGATTCGTCGGTCGACAGCTTCAGCGGCAGCCTGCGCACGCTCAAGCGCAACGAAGCCACGGCTTTCGATCTGCTTCGCCTCGCCTTGAACGAGCCGCGCTTCGACGCGCCCGCCATCGAGAAGGTCAAGACGCAGACGCGCGCTTGGCTGTCAGGCGCGGCGGAAAATCCGCGCCGCATCGCCGGCCGCGTCTTGTCGATCGCCGCGTTCGGCGAACATCCTTACGGCCGCCCCGGCGAGGGCACCCGCGCGACTGTCGAGCGCCTGACCCGCGACGATCTGACGGCCTTTCCCAAGCAGCGCTTCGCACGCGACCGGCTGGTGATCGGCGTGGTCGGCGACATCACCGCCGCCGATCTGCGCCCGCGTCTCGATGCCGTCTTCGGCGATCTGCCGGCGAGTGCCGGGCCGGTCGCGGTGGCGGACGTCGCCCCCGCGCTGAACGGGCAGGTGTTCGTCATCGACAAGAAGATCCCGCAGAGCGTGGTCAACTTCGCGCAGGGCGGCTTGTCGCGCCAAGATCCCGACTATTACATCGCCTATGTGATGAACCAGGCTTTCGGCGGCGGCGGGCTCACCTCGCGGCTGATGGAAGAGGTGCGCGAGAAGCGCGGCCTCGCTTACGGCGTTTCCACCGGCCTCGCCCCCTATGATCATTCGGCGCTCTATTCCGGCAGCGTCGCGACGCAGAACGACCGCGTCGGCGAAAGCATCGACATCATCCGCAAGGAATGGGCGAACCTGCGCGCCAACGGTTTGACGGATGCCGAACTGGCCGATGCCAAGACCTACCTGACCGGCTCGTTCCTCACCAACATCGACTCTACTGGCCGCATGGCCAGCCTGTTGGTCGGCATCCAACTGGAGAATCTGGGCATCGACTACCTCGATAGGCGCAACGGCTTCATCGAGGCGGTGACCATGGCCGACGTGCGCCGGGTCGCCCAGCGCTTGGTCGACCCGGCCAAGCTGACGTTCATCGTCGTCGGCCAGCCGAGGGGCGTCGCGGCCACCGCGCCGACCCCCAATTTGGAAGACTAAAGGGCGCTCGGCCGGGCAAGCGGCAAAAAACGGGCGGAACCCCCTCTGAAGGGGGAGCGGAACGGCTTTCGCCATGAAGACGTTACGTTCCCGCCCGCCTTGGAACCGCCATAGTGGGTCGCCATGCTGCTTCATGCCGCCTCCTGGGCTTACGGGCGGCGGCTGGCCGCCTTCCTCCCTCTCTGCTAGGGTTCCCTGATGAATTTCGAGCAAGATATCGCCCACTGCCTCGCCAGCCGCATCGGCGATGGCGGCATTCCGGACGCCGACCTCGAAGCGGCGGTGGCGGCCACCGCGCGCGTGCTCGGCCGGCTGCGCGATCAAGCGCGCGATCCGCGCGCCGCGGGCAGTCTGCCCCTCTTGGCCGTGCCTTCGGCGCGCGCCGATCTGACGGCGCTCAAGGATGTCGTGGCGCGCTTTCGCGGCGAGTTCGATGACGTGCTGGTGCTCGGCACCGGCGGCTCCAGCCTCGGCGGGCAGACGCTCTGCGCCCTGAGCCACTGGCCGGCCAGCCTGCCGCGCAAAGCCGGCGGCGGTCCCCGTCTGCATTTCATGGACAACATCGATCCGGCGACCTTCGGCAAGGTCCATGCCGGGCTCGATCTGGCGCGCAGCGGCGTCATCGTCATCTCCAAGTCGGGCTCGACCGCCGAGACCGCCATGCAGTTCTTCACCCTGATCGATGCCTATATCGAGCGGGTCGGCAAGGATGCGCTGGCGAAGCATTTCGTCGCCGTCACCGAACCGGCCGTGAATGGCAAAGCCAATCCGCTGCGCCGCGCCGCGGGCCGCTTCGGCATCCAGGTCTTCGAGCATGATCCGGGCGTCGGCGGCCGCTATTCGGCGCTGACCAATGTCGGCTTGCTGCCGGCGATGATCGCCGGTTTGGACGCCAAGAAGGTGCGTGACGGCGCGCAGGCGGTGCTCGATGCCGCGCTGTCGGCCAAGACGCCGGCGGATAGCGCGCCCGCCGTCGGCGCCGCGCTTGCCGTCGCCGCGTCGCGCCGTGGCATGAACCAGTCGGTGCTGATGCCCTATGTCGACCGCCTGGCGTCCTTCGCCTTCTGGTATCGCCAGCTGTGGGCCGAAAGCCTCGGCAAGGACGGGCAGGGCACGACGCCGATCAATGCGCTCGGCACGGTCGATCAGCATAGCCAGCTGCAGCTTTATCTCGCCGGCCCCAAGGACAAGCTCTACACGCTGATGCTTGGTCCGGCCGAAGGCGCCGGCGATATGGTGATGCCGGCGCTCGCCGCCGAGCCGGAGTTTTCCTATCTCGTCGGCCGCACCATGGGCGACTTGCTCGATGCCGAGCAGCGCGCCACCGCCGAGACTTTGGCGCGCAACGGCCGCCCGACGCGCATCCTGCGCGTCTCCGCCATCGATGAGGCGACGATGGGCGGGCTGATGATGCATTTCATGCTGGAGACCATCATCGCCGCCGATCTTCTTGGCGTCGATCCGTTCGACCAGCCGGCGGTCGAGGAGGGCAAGGTGCTCGCCCGTAAATATCTCTCGGCCATGGGCCCGGCGGTGCCGGCGAGCTCGCCGGCGATGGCGACCACGAAGGCCACGTGACGATCCGTCTGCTTCCGGGGGGGCTGGTTAATCGCATCGCCGCCGGCGAGGTGATCGAGCGCCCGGCTGCCTGCGTCAAAGAGCTGGTCGAGAACGCCATCGATGCCGGCGCGCATCGCATCGAAGTGGATTTGCGCGACGGCGGCCTCAGCTTCATCGCGGTCGCCGACGACGGCCAAGGCATGACGCCGGACGAACTGACGCTCGCCGTCGAGCGTCACGCCACCTCCAAGCTGCCCGACGACGATCTGGTCGACATCCGCACGCTCGGCTTTCGCGGCGAGGCCCTGCCCTCGATCGGCGCAGTCAGCCGCCTGAGCATCGCCTCGCGCAAACCGGGCACCGACAGCGCCTGGGCGATCACGGTCGAGGCCGGCGCGAAAAGCGCGCCTGAGCCGGCCGCCCTGGCGCGCGGCACCCGCGTCGAGGTGCGCGATCTGTTCTTCGCCACGCCGGCGCGCCTCAAATTCATGAAGGCGGCGCGCACCGAGCAGAGCCATGTGCTCGACACCATCACGCGCCTGGCGATGGCCCATCCCGACATCGGCTTCGTCGTGACGACGGACGGCGATCGCAAGCTGTCGCTCGAAGCCGAGCCGGGCGATCTGTTCGAAGCGCGCCTGTCGCGCCTCGCCGCCGTCATGGGCCGCGACTTCGGCGAGAACGCGTTGCAGATCGATTCGGAACGCGAAGGCCTGCGCCTGTCGGGCTTCGCCGCCCTGCCGACCTATTCGCGCGGCACGGCGCAGCATCAATATCTTTTCGTCAACGGCCGTCCGGTGCGCGACCGCCTGCTGCAGGGCGCGGTGCGCGGCGCTTACATGGATTTCCTGGCGCGCGACCGTCATCCGGTGGTGGCGCTGTTCCTCGAATCGCCGCCCGAGATGGTCGATGTCAACGTCCATCCGGCCAAGACCGAGGTGCGCTTTCGCGATGCCGGCCTGGTGCGCGGCATGATCGTCGGTGCGCTCAAACATGGCCTTGCCGCGCAGGGTCATCGTGCCTCGACCACCGTCGCCCAAGGCGCGCTCGGTGCATTCCGTCCCGGCGGCGCCCCGTTCAACCAGGCTCCCGCCCTGCCTTATAACCGCGCTGGCGGCGGCAATTACGGCGTCGCCGAAGCGCTTGCCGCCTGGCAGGCGCCGCTTGCCGAAGCCCTGCCGATGATGGCCGCGCCGCAGGCGCGCGCCGAGGATGCGCCCTATGAAGCGGCCGACGCGCAGGATTACCCGCTCGGCGTGGCGCGCGGCCAATTGCACGAGACCTATATCGTCGCCCAGACGCGCGACGGGATCGCCATCGTCGATCAGCATGCGGCGCATGAGCGCCTGGTCTATGAGCGCATGAAGAACGCGCTCTCGGCCAAGGGCGTGGCGCGCCAGATGCTGCTGATCCCCGAAGTGGTGGAGCTGGATGAGCGCTCGGCCCAGCGCCTCGCCGCGCGTGCCGGCGAATTGGCGGAGTTGGGCCTGACCATCGAGCCCTTCGGCAAGGGCGCGCTGATGGTGCGCGAGACGCCGGCACTCTTGGGCGAGATGAACGTGCAGGCGCTGCTCCGCGATCTCGCCGACGAGCTGTCAGAAATGGATCAGGCGCTCAGCTTGAAAGAAAAGCTGGAGGA
>DASTMO010000077.1:0-23576 GCA_035714115.1 Alphaproteobacteria bacterium | reverse complement strand
CACATCGCTATCATCGAAGGATGAGAGCGGCACGTTGGTCGTGTAACCGTCATGGCTGGCGAATTCGAGATGCGTCGCCGTCGCTTTCGGCTTCACCGTCGCGATCAGGTGCTTGGCCGAGACGCCCTGCCACTTGTTGTCGTAGAGCGACCAGGTGGTGACGCAATGGATGTCCGAGACGTCCTCGAACTGCGGCTGGGCCATGAAGTCGGCCCAGGACCAGACGACGGGGTTCTCGACCGCGCCGTCGATCTCCAGCTTCCATTTGTCGTGCGGGATTTGCGGCTGCAGGCCGAGATCGAGCACCGGCCATTTCTCGACTAGGCGCTGCCCCGGCGGCAGGCGCTGCTTGTGCGCGGGATCGCTGGCGCCGGTCAGATGCTTGCCGGCGGCCGCCTCGGCTTGCTTCTTACCGACCAGCTTGTCCTTGATCTTGCCGAAGATGGAAATGCCGTCGTCTTTGTCGTCCGCCATCGAACCCTCCCGCAATGATGGGAAAGTCTAGGCCGGAACGGCCAGAGCCGACAATGCGCCGAACGGCCTAGTCGCCGTCGCGGCCCTTGCTGCGCATGGCGCGCTGCTTGTCGCGATTCCAGTCGCGCTCCTTGATCGACTCGCGCTTGTCGTGCTGCTTCTTGCCCTTGGCGAGGCCGAGCTGCACCTTGGCCAGGCCGCGCGGGTTGAAATAGATCATCAGCGGCACGGCGGTCATGCCTTCGCGGCTGATCGCGCCCTGGATCTTGTTCACTTCGCGCGCCTTCAGCAGCAATTTCCGCGGCCGCTTCGGCTCGTGGTTGTTGCGGTTGCCGAACTTGTATTCGGGAATATGGGCGTTGAGCAGCCACAGCTCGCCGTTCTGCTCCGCCGCATAGGCGTCGTTCAGGTTCGCCTGGCCGGAGCGCAGCGATTTGACCTCCGTGCCGAGCAGCATGAGGCCGGCCTCCATCGTCTCTTCGATGAAGTAGTTGTGCCGCGCCTTGCGGTTTTGGGCCGCGATGCGGTCGGGGCTGATCTCGCCCTTCGCCATGGGTCGCGGATCCCTTCTCCGTCGCTTAGTGCTTGATGCCGACGTGCTTGAGCGCGGCCTTCACGACCGCCTTGGTCGCCTCGCCGACTTCGCAGAGCGGCAGACGCAGCTCGCCCGAGCACAGGCCCATGATCTCTGCGGCGTACTTGACCGGGCCGGGGCTGGTCTCGACGAACATGGCGTCATGCAGCGGCATCAGCAGGTCGTTGATCTTGTAGGCCGTCTGCAGGTCGCCCTTGGCCCAGGCGTTCTGCATGTCGGCGCAGAGGCGCGGCGCGACGTTCGAGGTGACGGAGATGCAGCCGTGGCCGCCCTGCGCCAGGAACGGGATCGCCGTCGCGTCCTCGCCCGAGAGCTGGCAGAATTTGTCGTCGATGGCGAGGCGCGTCTTGACCGGCCGCACCAGATCGGCGGTCGCGTCCTTCACGCCGACGATGTTCGGATGCTTGGCCAGCCGCGCCATGGTCTCGGTGGTCATGTTGATCACCGAGCGCGCCGGGATGTTGTAGATGATGATCGGCAGGTCGACGGCGTCGGCGATGGCCATGTAATGGCGGAACAGGCCTTCCTGGGTCGGCTTGTTGTAATAGGGCGTGACATGCAGCGCCGCGTCCGCGCCCGCCGCCTTGGCGTGCTTGGTCAGCGAGATCGCCTCGTCGGTCGAGTTCGAGCCGGCGCCGGCGATGACGAAGGCGCGGCCCTTGGCCACCTCGATGCACAGCTCGACGACGCGGTGATGCTCCTCGTGGCTCAGGGTCGGCGATTCGCCGGTGGTGCCGCAGGGCACGAAGCCGTGGGTGCCTTCCTTGATCTGCCAATCGACGAACGCCTGATAGGCCTTCTCGTCCACTTTCCCACCCTTGAACGGCGTGAGAAGAGCGGTGATCGACCCCTTGAACATGTTCGGCTCCTGAGTGGCAGGCTGGATAGGAATGCGGGCCTTTCATGGTCGCCCGCGAAGGGGCGAACCATAGACGCCCAGCCCGCCCGCCGCAAGGCGGCCCGCCGCTTCTGTTCCTAAGCCGCGCGGACGGGAAAAAGCCTTTGCAGGCGTACACTTGGCGTTAAGGGCGGACGCGGTTAAAATCGGCACAGATCGAGAACCGCTCCGCCGCGCGCCGTCGCCTCAAGATCGCGCAGCCATACGCACGGGGAGCCCGAACCGGGACCGGCTTTGCTCACGTCACGCTTTCGCACCCTGCTGCTCGCCGCCGCGCTCGCCGGTTGGGCCGCGCCCGCCCTCGCCCAGAGCGCCGCCGAGAAATCGGGCGCGGCGCAGATTTTGGCCGCCGCCGAGCGGCGCAACTGGGCCGACGCGCGCAATATCGCCTCCGCCGCCCGCTCGCCGCTGCTGATGAAGCTGGCCAGCTGGCTCGAATATAATTCGCCCAATTCGCGCGCCTCGTTCGCCGAAGTCGCCGCCTTCATCAAGGCGAACCCGGAATGGCCCAACCAGGCCACCCTGCGCCGCGTCGCCGAAGAGGCGATGAACAGCGACGTCTCCGACCGCGAGGTGCTCGCCTGGTTCGCCAACAACGAGCCGCGCAGCACCCAGGGCCGCCTGCGCCTGATCACGGCGCTGCAGAACAGCGGCCGCTATGAGGAATCCGTCGCCTATATCCGCAAGACCTGGATCGAGGCCAATTTTGGCACCGACCAGGAGCGCGACTTCCTCAAGCAGCATGGCGGCCAGCTGCGCAAGGCCGACCATGAAAAGCGCATCGACCGCCTGCTGTGGGACGGCCGCGGCTGGGAGGCCGAGCGCATCCTGAAGTTCGCCGACAAGGGCTATCAGCTTGCCGCCCAGGCGCGCATCCAGCTGCGCGGCATGGGCAGCGGCGCCGAGGCCGCCCTGCGCAAGGTGCCGAAGGAAAACCTCAACGACCCGGGCCTGATCTATGAGCGCGTGCGCTGGCGCCGGCGCAAGGAGCTCGACGTCGAGGCGCGTCAGCTGCTGCTCAACCCGCCCAAGGAATTGGTGCGTCCAGACGCCTGGTGGACCGAGCGCGCCATCCTCGCCCGCCGGGCGCTGCGTACCGGCGAAGCCTCCCTCGCTTACGATCTGGTCGGCAAGCAGAGCCAGGCCGGCGGCGCGGCGCTCGCCGAATCGGAATGGCTGGCCGGCTGGATCTCGCTGCGCTTCCTCGGCAATCCGAGCCGCGCCTACACCCATTTCGTGCGGCTCTACGAGAACGTGAAATTCCCCGTCTCGCTGTCGCGCGGCGCCTATTGGGCAGGCCGCGCCGCCGAGGCCAAGGGCGATCAGAAGAGCGCGCTGCAGTGGTACGCCAAAGCAGCCACCCATGTGACCAGCTTCTACGGCCAGCTCGCCGCCGCGCATCTGCGCGACGACATGGGCGCGCTGCTGCCGGCCGACCCGAAACCCTCGGCCGAGCTGCGCAAGGCCTTCGCCGAGCGCGAGATGGTGAAGGCCGCCCGCCTCGTCGCCGGCGCGCCCGACCGCCGCCTGCTGCGCGCCTTCACCCTCGCCCTCGTCGAACAGGTGCAGAGCGCCGAAGAGCAGGAGCTCGTCACCGAGATGGCCGCCGACATGGGCCGCCCCGATCTCGCCGTCACCGCCGCCAAGTTCGCCGTGCGGCGCGGCGTGCAGCTTGTCTCGACCGGCTATCCGACCAAGGGCGTGCCGGCCCATGACGCCGGCGGCGTCGAGCGCGAATTGCTGCTCGGCCTGATGCGCCAGGAAAGCGCCTTCGATTATCAGGCGGTCAGCCCGGCCGGCGCGCGCGGCCTGATGCAGATCATGCCCTCGACCGCCAAGGGGCTCGCCAAGCAGGTCGGCGTGCCATACGCCGTCGAGCGGCTGACCGGCGATCCGGAATATAACGTCGCGCTCGGCAGCCGCTATCTCGGCGACCTGATCAACGACTTCAGCGGCTCCTACGTCATGGCCATCGCCGGCTACAACGCCGGGCCGGGCCGCGTGCGCGCCTGGCTCAAGGCCTACGGCGATCCGCGCGCCGGCGCGCTCGACATCGTCGACTGGATCGAGCTGATCCCGTTCGACGAGACGCGCGACTATGTGCAGCGCGTGCTGGAGAACACCCAGGTCTATCGCACGCGGCTGGCTGGCGGAAAGCCGGTGACGCTCTCCTTGCGCGACGATCTCGACCGCCCGCGCAGCCTGGCGAAGCGCTAAAGCTTCCGGCGAATCAAAAGGGCGGCCCCAATGGAGCCGCCCTCTTTCTTTTCCGCCCAGGCGCTTATTCGACCGCGCCGCCGGAAGCGGCTTACTCCACCAAAGCCTTGGCGCGCTCGGCGAGATGCGCCGGCGTGGCGATCACTTTCGCTGCCAGATCCTGCATCAGCTCGCCCTTGACCGGATCGACGTCGACTTTCAGCTTCGTCGCCTCTTCGACGAATTCCGGGTCTTTGGTCATCGCCTCGAAAGCCGCGCGCATGGCCGCGACGCGATCCTTCGCCACCGTCGGCCCCATGGCGAAAGGCCGTCCGAAATTGGCGCCGGAGAAGACGACGTTCATCACTTGGGCATCGTCCGGGTTGGTCACCAGTTCGGCCATCGAGGGCACGCCATTAGGCATGTTCTTGGGCCGCGGGCCGGCATAGGCGATCATGATGAACTCGCCCTTCTGAATCCAATCCATGCGCGTCGTCACCCAGCTCGACCAGGTGGTGCCGCGCGCGCCGACCTCGCCGCGCTCCATGGCGGTGTTCATGTCGGGCGAACCGGAATAGCCCGTCACCACTTTGAATTTGGTGCCGAGCAGCGCGTTCATCGTTTCGGGGATATAGCTCGAATTGGCGCCCTTGCCGGTTGCCGCCGCCATGATCGTCTTCTTCTTGGCGTCCTCGACGGTCTTGACGTTCTCGGTGTGCCACACGCCCATCGATTCGACCGCCGGCGACAGCGAGCCGATCCAGTTGAACTTCGAGGCGTCGTACTGCACGCCCTGCCCTTTGATGGCGTGCATCATTGCCGCCGAATTCATCAAGAGGCCGAGATTGGTGCCGTCCATCGGCAGCGAATTGTAAATCGCGTTGGCGACGCGAATGCCGCCCGCGCCGGGCAGGTTCTGCGGCACGACGCGCGGGTTGCCCGGCAGATGCTTGCCGATATGGCGCGCGACGAGACGGCCCTCGAAGTCGTAGCCGCTGCCCGCCGCCGTGGCGATCATGACGTTGACGGTGGCGCTTTTGTAGAAGTCCGCCGCCGATTGCGCGGATGCCGAAGCGTTTGCGGCCAGCGCGCCGGACGCGCAAGCCGCGGCGAAGAGGGCCGATTTGGCAGTGAGGCGATAGGTCATCGTTGGCTCCTGATAACACGCAAGTAACGCCGGACGTCGGCGATGCTCTCAAGATGCAATCATCAGGCCATCGACGCTCGCCGCGATAGGTGTCGGCGATGCGAAACGCTCAGACTACTCGCGCTTCACGCAGCGGAAGCCTCGGGAACCTTGCGCTCGCTGTCGCCGTTGGCCGCGCCGCTCTCGTTTGCCACGCCGCTCTCGAATTGCGTTGCCGTCTCGACGTCCGATGGCGCGTCGATTGGCTGATCTTCCAGCACCGTGACGGTCGGCAGATGGCTGACGATGCCTTCGAGGAAGGCGCCCGATTCGACCATCAGGTTGCTGTGCACGACATCGCCGACGACGCGCGCGCTGGCGCCGAGCACGACGTTCTCCGCCGTGATATGGCCGTTCACTTCGCCTTGGATGAAGACGCTGTCGGCCTCGATCGCGCCGTTCACCGCCGCGCCGTGGCTGATCGTCAGTTTGCGGCTTTTGACGTCGCCATCGACGATGCCGTCGATCTGCACGTCTCCGGCGCTGACCAGGTTACCGACGATGCGCAGGCTGGCGCTGATGATCGACGGCACCTGCTTGCGCGCGTCGGCCTTCGACGCTTCGCTCTCGGCCTTGGATTTACCCTTTGAAAACATGGCGACCTGCTTCGATGAACTTCATGGGATCGATCGGCTTGCCGTTCAGCTGAATCTCGTAGTGGACATGCACGCCGGTGGCGCGCCCGGTCTGCCCCATCAGGCCGATCTTCTGACGGGTGGTGACGGTTTGGCCCTTCTGCACCAGCGTGCTGCTGAGATGGCCGTAGCGCGTGACGATGCCCATGCCGTGGTCGATGTCGATCGACAGGCCGTAATCGCCGTTGCGGCCAACCGCGATCACCGTGCCGGGACCGGTGGCGTAGATCGACGACTTCATCGGGCCGGAGAGATCGACGCCGGGATGCAGCGCCAGCTCGTTGTTGAACGGATCCTTGCGGCGGCCGAAGGCGCTCATGATCAGATAGTTGTCGGCCGGCGCGGCGAGCGGCAGGCGGCGGACGATCAACTGCAGATTGTCCCAGCGGTCGATGTGGTTGTTGAGCGCCGCGACCGACTCGTCCGGGGCCGGCCCGACCGTCGCCTTGGCGTCCTTCGCCCCCGGCTTGGCGGCTTTGCCTGCCGCAGGCGCGGCGACGAACGGGCCACCGATACCGCTGCCTGGCGCGCTGAGGCCGGCCAGCAGACGCTCGGGATTCAAACCGGTCATGCCGATGATCTCGCGCGCTTCCTCGATGCTGCCGGCGGTGCGCGCCGCCAGCTTGTCGAGCACCTTCTTCTGCGCGCCTTGCAGCTCCTGCAGGCGGGATTCAAGCTCGCCGGCGCGCGCCTGCAGACGATTATGTTCCTGCAGCGCGCGGCCGCGCTCGGCCAGCGCCGTCTGCAATTCGCGGCTGCGCAGATTGAGATCGCCGACCAGGCGCTCTTTCTCACCGGAGCTGTCGCGCAGATTGTCTTCGAGCTGGCGCATCTGCGCGCGCAGCGCCTCGCGGGAAGCGAGAATGCGCGAGCGCTCGGCCTCGCTGCTGTCGAGCTGGCCGCGCGCCTGGCTCAGGCTTTCCTTCAGCGTGCTGTTCTGCTCGAGCACGCCGAGCAGATAGGCGTGCTTGGCTTCCAGGCTCTGCGTGATGGCGCGATAGCGCGCCTCGGAATCGGTCGATTCGGACTGCAGGGCGCGATAGGCCTGCTGCATGCGGCTGATCTCGGCGTTCTTCGCCGACAGGATGCTGTCGTGGAAAATCTGCTCGGCGGTGGTGAAGCCGAACCAGCCGACGACGCCGAGCAGGATCGCGGCGATGACGAGCTGCGGATTGCGCCCGAGGCTGACGAAACGGACGCGGCCGTTGCTGCGCAGGAGGATTTCGCGTTCAGGGAAGGCGCGCGCGAAACCGCGCCCCACGGCAGCAGCCGCGGATTGCATCGCGCTCTTGACGCGCCCGCCCTTCCCAGCGGCCGCGTAAGACCAGGTGGCTCCTGGTGACTGCAAGACTTCCCCGTCTTGGTCGTGGCTGATTGACCCCTACTCGAGCCAGGCATCCCTCGCGATGGATGGATGCCTTGAAGCGATCGCCGCTCCGCGCGTTGCAAGCACCTTCCCCGTGCTTGCGACGCGGTTCCCCGTCGCGTCGACCGCGGCCCTCGCAAAAGCCGCGACGTTCCTCCGCGCCGTCAGCGCGAACGAACTTTGAGACGGTAGCCAATTCCGCGCGTCGCGATCAAGCGCTTTGAGCGGCTGTCATGTGGCTGAAAAGAATAGATAAATCTCGAATTGTCGGAATCGCCTGCCGACATGCCTAGGCTTTGCCTGAAAAATCAGCGCACTAGAGCTCCGCCTTAAGAGTAAGCATCCGGATTGCGCCGGATGTACCAAGCGGTCGCCAAAATAAAGAGCATCAGCACGCCGCCGACCAGGAGGAAGCTGTCGGCGATGCCGACTCCCTCGATGATCGCGCCCATGATGAGAGGCACCACCAGCGAAGAGACCCGGTTGACGGTCGTGCGCAGGCCGACGCTCATCCCCTGCATGTTCTTCGGCACCGCTTTGGACAGCAGCGACAGCAGCGTCGGGAAGCAGAGGCCCATGCCGACGCCGTAGCCGACGCTCATCGCCATCAGCGCCCAGAAGTTCGACAAGAGCGGCGTCACCGCCATGAAGCCGACGGCGGCAGCCGAGCCGAGCAGCATCAGCCAGACCGGCTTGATGATCCGGTGCGGGATATTGATGAGCGCCGCCGGGCCGGAGATCAGATTGCCGCAGGAGACCAGCAAGCCGATCTGCGTGCCCGTCATCGCGATGTTCTCGAGATAGACGACGTAGAACGAGGATTGCAGGCCGAACACGGCGATGCGCATGAAGGTGAAGATCATCACCAAGGCGACAACCGGAATGGCGCAGAGCGCGAAGGCGCGCGTGTAATCGTCCACGCGCGGCACCAGATCGGCCGGATTGAGCTTTTGCATCGGCGGATCGATGTCTTTCGGCAGAATCACGACAAAGGCCAGCGTCGCCAGCGACCAGACGGTGAGCGCGGCGAAGGCGCCGATCACGCCGACATGCTCCCACAGCACGCCGCCGAGCAGCGGCCCGGCGAACATGCCGAAATTGGTGAAGAAGGTCACCCAGCCGGCATGCCTGACGCTGCCGCGCGTCAGCTGGCCGTAGAGCGTCTGCGAGCCGATCCAGGTCAGCCCTTGGGTCAAGCCGGTGATGAGCTGCAGCAGCACCATCGCCCAGATCCACGGCATCGCCGGATAGAGCGGAAACAGCAGCAGCGTGATGATCGAGAACCAGAGCATCAGTCGCCGCGTGCCGAGCCGGTCCATCAGCACCCCGCCGTGGATGGACAGCAGCATGGGCAAGAAGGAGCGCGCCGCCACCGCGATGCCGATCCACAGCGGCGAAGCCCCGAGCTTGACGGCGAAGAGCGAGACGACGACCGAGGCCATCGGCACGGTGCTCAAGGCGAAGAAGGAGGTGCCGTAGATGCCGAGCAGGACGCGGAGGGGGGTCTTGGAAGCGCCGGAGGACGGCTGGCCGCCGCCGGCGGCGGGCGCATCGGGGGATACGGACATGCAAACGCTTATCAAATAGGCGGCCGTGCCGGCGCGTCAGGGCGGCGCAGGCGGCAGGTCCGGCGAGGGAATGAGACTCGGTCTTAGACCAACCTGCGGCTGCGGCAAGGCTTTTTTCCGAACCGAACGGCCCCTGCCCTGTCTCGCTGGCTGGAACGCCGGCCGGCGTTCCGAAACCCATGGCATGGGTAAAATGAATGGTTTATGACGGGGACGTTCATAAACAGGGTTCAGCCCGGCTTCACGATAACAACGGCTTTCCCTGACCATCTCATTCGTTAGGAGTGCGCCGATATGGCAGACGACGTCCTTAAGGACAACGAGACCGACACCTTCATTAAGCCCGGCGAAGCCGGTCACAATCAGGGCAAGGAAGTGGTGTGGGAGCGCTGGCAGAAGAAGCGCACCTTCGTTCGCGCCCTCGAAGGCACCTACGGCGAGGTCTACAAGAGCCTCTTCGCCCAGCCGCGCGTCTATTCGACGACCGACTGGAAGTGGAAGGGCGGTCCGCACAACTACGGCAAGAAGATCATCAATCCGCAGTCGGTCGAGATCGCCCAGGCGATCGAATGCCATGTCGACTGCTACGCGCCGGGCGGCCACGGCCAGAAGCATGGCCACATGAATTCCGCCGTGTTCTTCGTTCTGAAGGGCAAGGGCTACGACGTCCATGACGGCGTGAAGCTGCCGTGGGAAGCGGGCGATGCCTGCATCGTCGAGAACGGCTGCGTGCACCAGCACTTCAACGCCGATCCGCACAACGAAGGCATCGTCCTCATCATGAAGGCGAAGCCCCTCTTCCTCTTCATGCACATGATCTTCCAGAAAATGGTGCAGTACCCGCCGACCACGCCGCCGCCGGGTGCCGAGCATTATCAGCCGCCGACCAATCTCTAATCGGATCGCTGACCGTTCACCATTCATCGGGCGCGCATGCGACAAGCGCCGCCCGGCCAAGGAAGAAAGACATCATGTACGCTGACGAGAAAGCCAAAGCGCGCTCCAATCACTTCTGCAACTACTATGCAGAAGGCCTTGCCGAGTCCGCCGCCTTCCGCAAGGACTACAAGGAAAACTACAAGAAGGTGATCAAGGCCCACGAGATGCCGATGGAGAAATCTCCTGACGGCCTGATCAAGCACATCATCCACGAGAAGATGAAGACGACCGAAATGTGCGTCGACATCTACATGCAGTTCCTCGATGCCGGTAAGGCGACGGGCAAGTCCCGCCACTTGACCGAAGAGATCGCCTTCATCGTCGAAGGCAAAGGCTACGACCTGCATTGGGACGTGGAGTTCGACTGCAAAGACAAGTTCGAATGGGAATGGGCGACGACGCCCAAGAAGTTCGAATGGAAGGCCGGCGATTTCCTCTACATCCCGCCCTACGTCAGCCATCAGCGTTTCGCCGATCCGGCCAATGAAGCCCGCATCGTCGTGGTCAACAGCCGCATCGTGAAGAAGATGGGCTTCGACTGGTTCGAGCAGCTCGAGAACGCCGAAGGCTTCTAAATAAGCCAACCGTAAGACGGCTTTTAAACGAAGCTCAAGCCGCCGCTGTTGCGAAAGGCTTGCAAAATCAGGGGCTTCCGGACCATCCGGAAGCCCCTTTTTGTTTCGCATGACGGATTCCCGGCTTGGCGGGGCCGGAACTGTTTCATAAGATGACGCTGCGCGGACGACGGCACCAAAGCCGGCGAAAATGATGGCTAATCCGCGCCGGCGGACCGCAAAGCGGCCGACGGCTTAAAAAGAATATTGAACGATAAGCGCCGTCTTTCAGCGGCGCACGACAGGATGCTTCAACACCGCCGGCCGCGACCTTCATGCGGCGGCGCATATAACGTTAGGGAAAAACTTTGATTCCTTTGCATAGAGCCGTTTCGGCTTCGTCCCTCTCACGGAGGGCTTCGCGATGATGGACACCATGTTCTCGTCGCTCTTCACGCTGCTCACAACCGGCCATCTGATGATGCTGATGTGCATCGGCGTGTTCATCGGCATCATCGTCGGCATCACGCCGGGCATCGGCGGCCGCCTTTCCATCGCGCTCGCCATCCCCTTCGTCTTCGGCATGGACATGATCGCCGGCGCGGTGCTGCTGCTCACCATGCATGCGGTGAACGGCACCAGCGGCCAGATTTCTTCGATCATGTTCGGCGTGCCCGGCGACGGCGACGATGCCGCCACCACGATCGACGGCTACCCGATGGCCAAGAAGGGCGAAGCGGGCCGCGCGCTCGGCGCCTCCATGACCGCTTCCGGCGTCGGCGGCATCATCGGCGCGATCGTCTTCGCCGTGATGATCCCGGTACTCGAACCCGTGGTCCTCGCCTTCAGCCCGGCGGAATTCTTCCTGCTGGCGCTGCTCGGCATCACCTTCATTGCCGTGCTTGCCGGCGGCAAGAACTTCCTCAAGGGCATCATCGTCGGCTTCTACGGCATGATCCTCGCCACCGTCGGCGCCGATCCGGCCACCGGCACCACGCGCTATGCCGGCGACTTCCTGTTCCTGTGGGACGGCCTGAGCCTGGTCACCGCCGTGCTCGCCCTCTTCGCCGTGCCGGAAATGATCTCGCTCGCCGTCAAAGGCGGCTCGATCGCCAACGTCGGCGACAGCAAAGTGCGCTTCAGCTATCGCGACATTTTCAGCGGCGTGCTCGAAGTGCCGCGCAATTGGTGGCTGGCGCTGCGCACCTCCATCATCGGCGCCTGCATCGGCATGATCCCGGGCCTCGGCGGCTCCGCCGCGGCCTGGATCTGCTACGGCCACGCCGTGCAGACCTCCAAGACGCCCGAGATGTTCGGCAAGGGCGCGGTGCAGGGCGTGATCGCGCCCGAGACGGCCAGCAACGCCAAGGAAGGCGGCTCGCTGCTCCCCACCCTCTTCTTCGGCATTCCCGGCTCGTCCGGCATGGCCGTGCTGATGGGCGCGTTCCTCATCCTCGGTATCCAGCCCGGCCCGACCCTGATCCAGAACAACATGAACCTGGTCTGGACGCTGATCTGGGCGCTGGTCGTCGGCAACGTGATCGCCGTCAGCTTCCTGCTGTTCGTCGCACGCTGGGTGTCGGTCCTCACCTTCGTGAAGGGCAACCTGATCGTTCCCTTCATCCTGACGATGACGGTCTTCGGCTCCTTCATCAATGAAGGCCAGTGGGAGAACCTAGTGATCCTGGTCGTGCTCAGCGCTGTCGGCTACGGCCTGCTGCGCTTCGGCTGGCCGCGCGCGCCCTTCGTCATCGGCCTGGTGCTCGGCCATATCGCAGAGGAATCGCTGAACAAGGCCATGTCGCTGTGGGGCATGAGCTTCTTCACCCGCCCGCTGTCGCTCGTGCTCATCGGCCTGATCGTGCTGACCATCGGCTATGCGATCTACAAGAACCGCAAGCCGACCAACATCCCGTCGGAGACCGCCCTCTATGAGTAACATCACGATGAGCAAGGCCGGCGCCAAGATCGCCATGACCCTGGTGATGTTCGCCATCTTCGCGGTCATGGTCGGCGTCGCTTCGACTTACCCGCCCGGCGCGCGCTTCATGCCTTACGTGGTCGGCATTCCCGGCCTCGTCATGTGCGCGATCCAGTTGTTCCTCGACATCCGCGACCTGCGCGCCAACGCCAGGGACGACGATGACGACGGCAAGAGCGAGATGGAAAGGGCCGCGGAGGAAGTCGCCCGCGTCACCGGCCGCAAGATGGACTTCAGCGAGGCCGAAGGCGCGACCGCCGTCGTCGTCGAGGAATCGAAGGAAGGCCGCGGCCGGCGCGAAGCGATCGTCTGGGCCAGCTTCCTTGGCCTGATCGGCGGCATCCTGCTGTTCGGCTTCTGGATCGCGGTGCCGCTCTTCATCGGCGGTTTCCTGCGCTTCTACGCCGGGCGGACTTGGCGCTTCTCGCTGCTCCTCACCGCCGCCGCCACGGCCGTCTACTACGGCGCTTTCGTCCTCGGCCTCAAAGTCGTGCTGCACGAAGGATTCGTCATCGAAGCGATCAAGGATCACTTCGGCTGGTACTGAGACTGAACAAGAGTTGGCAAAGACGGCGGAATACCGCCGCCCCATATATGCAACAGGAGGTTCGACACAATGAATAAGATGACTTCTCTCAGCGCCGGCTTGGTGATCGCCGCCGGCAGCTTCGCCGTCGCCGCCCCCGCCGCCGCGCAGCAAGGCGCCGATTTCTTCAAAGGCAAGACTGTGACCTACATCGTCGCCACCGCGCCCGGCGGCGGCTACGATTTCTACGGCCGCCTGGTCGCAGACGCGATGCAGAAGTACCTGCCCGGCTCGACCTTCGTGGTCAAGAACATGCCTGGTGCCGGCCATATCATCGGCGCCAACGCGATCTATGCCTCGCGCGCCGACGGCCTCACCCTCGGCACCTTCAACACCGGCCTGATCTACAACCAGTTGGTCAAGCTCGAAGGTGTGAAGTTCGACTTGACCAAGATGTCGTGGATCGGCAAGGCCGCCTCCGACGCCCGCGTGTTCGTGGTCAGCGCCAATTCGCCGATCAAGAGCTTCGAAGATCTGAAGAAGTCGCCGCAGGTGAACTTCGCCACCTCCGGCATCGGCAGCGCCGCCTATGTCGAGACCAAGATCCTCGCCGACGCGCTCAATCTGCCGATCAAGATTATCGCCGGCTACAACGGATCGGAAGACATGATGGCGATGCGCCGCGGCGAGATCACCGGCATCATCGGCTCGCGCTCTTCCTTCGACGAGTTCGTCAAGAACGGCTACGCCAAGTACATCGCCCAGATCGGCGGCAACGAGAAGGACTCGCCGCAGCTCTCGAGCCTGGTGACCGACGCCGACAGCAAGGCGCTCGTCGCCCTGATCCAGTCGCAGGGCGACATCTCGCGCTTCACCGCCGGCCCGGCGAACATCCCGGCCGAACGTCTCGCCACCCTGCGCGCCGCCTTCAAGAGCGCGATGGAAGACAAGGATCTGCAGGCCCGTGCCGAAAAGGGCGGCCGTCCGGTCGAGCCGGCCTACGGCGAAGACGTGGCCAAGATGGTCAACGCCGCGCTGCAGCAGCCGCCGAAGACCATCGCCCTGCTCAAGGCCGCTCTCGAAGCCACCGTGTCGATGGCCAAGGCCAGCGGTCCGCTGCTCGAAGTGGCCGACAAGGGCCGCAAGGTCACCTTCGCCGCCGCCGACGGCAAAAAGCTGACCGTGGAGCCCAGCGGTTCGCGCACCAAAATCATGGTCGCGGGCAAGGAAGGCACGCGCGACGACCTGAAGGCCGGTCTGAACTGCGAAATCACCTACAAGCCGGACGGCGACCACGAGCCGACGGAAATCACCTGCAAGTAAACAGACTGACGCTCATTCGCCGTCTGCAAGAGACGGCGATGCGGTGCTAACCTGCCAGCCGCCGGGGATCTACCCGGCGGCTTTTTCTTTCCGCCAATCCCCTGCTCGCGAGGCCTCCATGACGCTGATCCTCTCCAACGACGACGTCGGCAAGCTGCTGACCATGCCCGAAGTCATCGCGGTGCTCGAGGAGGCCTATGTCGAACTGGCCGAGGGCCGCGGCGTCAATCGCACACGCTCCGATTCATTGTCGCCCACTACCTGGCCGGAAGCGACCTACGGCCTCAAATCGATGGACGGCATCGTTCCCAAGCTCGGCGTCGGCGCGGTGCGTATCAATTCCGACATCGTCACCTGGCCCAAACGCGGCAACAACGTCCGCCGCGAAAAAGTGCCGGCCGCGCCGAACGACCGTTGGGTCGGCCTCGTGCTGCTGTTCTCCACCCATAATGGCGAACCGCTGGCGATCTTTCCCGATGGCGTGATGCAGCGCACCCGCGTCGGCGCGACCAACGGCCTCGGCGCCAAATATCTTTCGCGCCCGGATTCGGAAACCGTCGGCATCCTCGGCTCGGGCTGGCAGGCCGGCACACAGCTGCGCGCCGTGTGCGCCGTGCGCGACATCAAAACCATCCGCTGCTTCAGCCCGAACAAGGAGAACCGCGAGAAGTTCGCCGCAGTCATGAGCGAAGACCTCGGCATCACCGTCGAGCCGGTGTCGCAGCCGGAAGACGCCGTGAAGGGCGCGGACATCGCCATGTGCGCCAGCAATTCCATCGACAACATCTTCTTCGCCCAATGGGTCGAGCCGGGCATGCATATCAGCGAGATCAAACGGCCGGAGATCGAGTTCGCCGCCCTGGCCAAGGCCGACCGCATCGCCATCCATACCAAGGATCCGCATCCGCTGCACTTCACCACCAAGGATCTGCCTATGCCGGAGAAGATCAAAGGCAAGGGCTGGGCCGAGGCGAAAGCCACGCTCGACATCGAGAAGCTGCCCACCCTGCCCGAGCTGATCGTCGGCCGCGCCAAGGGCCGCGACAATCCCGAGCAGGTCACCGCCTTCCTCAACAATATGGGCATGGGCTACCAGTTCGCCGCCGCCGGCTCGCTGCTGGTGCGCAAGGCCAAGGAAGCCGGCGTCGGCCACGAGTTGCCCACCGACTGGTTCACCGAAGACGTTCATCCGTAAGTAAAGCGAGGCCGCCATGACGCTGATTCTGTCTAACGACGATGTCGAACGCCTGCTGACCATCGACGACTGCATCGCCGCGCTCGATGAAGGCTACCGCGAGATCGGCGAAGGCCGCGCCGCCAACCGTACGCGGTCCGACATCGTGACGCCGACCGTCCATGAAGGCGGTCTTTACGCCCTCAAGTCGATGGACGGCGTCATTCCCAAGCGCAAGGTCGCCGCCATCCGCATCAATTCCGACATCCTCACGTGGGAGATGAAGGCCGGCAACCGCGTGCGCGTCAAAAAGCCCGCCGCGCCGGGCGAGCGCTATGTCGGCCTGGTGCTGCTGTTCTCGACCGACACGGGCGAGCCGCTGGCCATCTTCCCGGATGGTGTGATGCAGCGCCTGCGCGTCGCCGCCACGTCAGGGCTCGGCGCGAAGCTGCTCGCGCGCAAGAACGCCAAGACGGTGGCTCTGCTCGGCGCCGGCTGGCAGGCCGGCAGCCAGGCCATGGCGATCTGCGCCGTGCGCGACATCCAGGAGATCCGCGTCTACAGCCCGACGCCGGCGACGCGCGAAGCTTTCTGCCGCGAAATGGCCAATCAGGTGCCGGCGCGCCTGACGCCGATGACCAGCCCGGAAGCTGCAGTCAAAGGCGCCGACATCGTGCTCTGCGCCACCAATTCGCTCGGCAACGTCTTCAAGGCCTCCTGGGTCGAGCCGGGCATGCACCTCGGCAGCATCAAGCCGGCCGAGTTGGAGCCGGCGGCGGTGGCGAAGGCCGCCGTGGCCGTGACGCATTTTCACGACAACGAGCCGACGATCATCCGTACCCACGTCGATCCCGCCAAGGAGGACAAACACGGCGTGCGCCATGAGCCGACCGGTCTCGACGAAAGCGCCCTGCCCACCCTGCCCGATCTGGTGCTCGGCCGCTGCCGCGCCCGCCAATCCGACGCGGAGGTCACCGCCTTCCTCAATCACGCCGGGCTCGGCTATCAGTTCGCCGTCTGCGGCGCGGCGCTGCTCGACAAGGCCCGCGCCGCCAAGGCCGGCAACGAGCTGCCGACCGAGTGGTTCACCGAGGACGTGCATCCCTAAGCGACGCGCGCATCGGCGCAAAAAGAAAGGGCGGAGCCTCGCGGCTCCGCCCTATTCATATCTGCCGCTCAATTGTCTTGCGGCGAAGGCGGCGCCAGCCGCAACAGGAGCCAGCCGCATAGCGCCGACATCAGCGAGCCCGCCAGCACGCCGATCTTCACCGCATCTGACATTTCCGGCATGCCGGGGAAGGCCAAAGCGCCGATAAAAAGGCTCATGGTGAACCCGATGCCGCAAAGCAGCCCGACGCCGTAGAACTGCAGCCAACTGGCGCCGGCCGGCAAATCGGCGAGGTTGCAACGGATCGTCGCCCAGGAAAACAGGAACACGCCGACCTGCTTGCCGAGGAACAGGCCCAGGGCGATGCCGAGCGGCACCGTCTCCAACAGGGCTCCAGGCTTGGTGCCGATCAGGGTGACGCCCGCGTTGGCCAAACCGAAAATCGGGACGATCAAAAAGGCGACCCAAGGCTGGATGCCGTGCTCCAGGATATGCAGGGGCGACGACGCGCTCTCCGGCTTGCCCGGAGTCGGCTGCAACGGGATCGTCAAAGCCAAGGCGACGCCCGCGAGGGTCGCATGAACGCCCGATTGTAAAACCAGGGCCCAAAGCACGATGCCCAACAGCAAATACGGCCAGAGGCGCGTGACGCCGAGGCGGTTCATCGCGATGAGCGCCGCCAAGGTGAGCGCCGCCAGACCGAGCGCCAGGAGAGAGAACTCGGCGGTGTAAAACAGCGCGATGATCACCACCGCCCCAAGATCGTCGAGAATCGCCAAGGTCGTCAGGAATATCTTGAGAGAAACCGGCACGCGCGGACCGAGCAACGACAGGATGCCGAGAGCGAAGGCGATGTCGGTCGCCGCCGGAATCGCCCAACCACGGACCAGAAGCGGGTCGCCCAGATTCAACGCGATATAGATGAGCGCGGGGGCCAGCATGCCGCCGACTGCGGCAATGCCGGGCAAAGCCCGGCGAGACCAGGTCTGTAACTGGCCGTCGAGCATCTCGCGTTTGATTTCAAGGCCGACGAGAAGGAAGAACACGGCCATGAGGCCGTCGTTTATCCAGTGCAGCAGCGTCATGCCGAAGATCGGCAGGTCGAGCGATCTGAAATAGAGGCCGGACGCCGGCGAATTTGCCAGAACGAGGGCCATGCCCGCAGCCCCCATCAACAGGAGGCCTCCCGCAGCTTCATTATCAAGGAAGCGCCGCAAGGCTGATATAATACGGCCCTTGGGACGATCTGTTTTCGCGACCATTAACCTGCTTTCTTTGAGAATGACGGCCGCATCTTAAAGCACATTCCCCGGTTCGCGCTTCAGAATGGCGTGAGACAAAAAGAAAGGGCGGAGCCTCGCGGCTCCGCCCTTTTTCGTGACGTCCCCGAAGGGGATCACATGCTGGGGATGACCCCCTTGAGCGCCGGGAACCAAGTGCCCATCAGCGTCTGCGGCCACGGAATGGTCAGCAGCTGGTCGAACACCATGTAGACGAACGCCACCACGCAGAGCGCGTAGGGGATGACGATCTTCCACGATTCCTTCGCTTCGAGACGCATGAACAAGATGACGAACAGCGGCGCGGTCGGGATCAGACCGATCGTCGCCATCGACGCCATGAAGCCCACCAGCCAGCCGAAGAAGACCAGGCTGCGCAGAGCGATCGTCTTCGGCGGCACGTGCGCCGTGTCGGACTCAAGATCCATGTGGATCTTCTGCACGATTTCCTTGGTCTCGTTCGTCTCGACGCCTTCCATCGCCGCGTCAGCCAGGCTCTGCGAGCCGACCGTGGACGGACGACGGAAGATCTGGTTGAACAGGCTGAGCGAGCAGAAGACGATGCCGGCGGTGCCGACGATCATCGGGACGATCTTCGCATCCATGTTCCAGCGCGAGGCTTCGAGCATCATGTAGCCCATGAGGCCCAGGAACAGAGCATAGAAGATGTTCGACAGCTTGAAGGTCGGCGCACCGAAGTCGGTGAGCAGGTTCTTCAGGCCGCCGTGGCTGCGGACGTCCTGCAGAACCGGGCGCAGGAAGCTGAGTAGAGCCATGGCGAGCACGACGATCACGACCGGACGCTGCAGCCAAGTCAGGCCGTAACGCTCAACCGAGATGAACATGTAGCGTTCGATGATATCGCCGAGCACGAGGCCCAGGATCAACGGCGGACGCGGCCACTTCAGCTGCTTCATGATCCAGCCGAGATAGCCGAAGAAGAGCAGGAAGTAGAGATCGCCCCACTGGCGGGAGCCTTCAAACGCGCCGATGTAGATGACCGACAGAACGGCCGGGCAGATCAGCGTGTAGCGCAGGGTGGCGAGCTTGGCGAACCAGCCCGACCACAGGTAGCACATGCCCGCGCCGACGATGTTGGCGATCGCGATCGACCACACCATCGAGTAGGTCACGCTGAGGTTCTTGCTCAGCATGTCCGGACCCGGGACGAGGCCGTGGATCAGGAACGCGCCGAGCAGGATGGCCATGCCGGCGCCGCCGGGGACACCGAACGCCACGGTGGTGACGAGCGAGCCGCCTTCCTTGGCGTTGTTGGTCGATTCCGAAGCGATGACGCCGCGGACGTCGCCCTTGCCGAAGGTCTGGCTCGCGCCTTTCTCCGTCTTGAGCGCGTGGCCGTAGGCCAGCCAGTCGACGACCGAGCCGCTGATGCCCGGAACCGCGCCGAGGCCGGCGCCGATCCAAGAGCAGCGGATGATCAGCCACCAGTGGCGCAGGCAGTCCTTAATGCCCGCGACCATGCCCGACTTGATGTCGTACTTGGCGGTGCCGGCGATCGCCGTTCGGGCGATGGCCAGGTCGCAAAGCTCGGGCAGCGCGAACAGGCCGAGGGTCGCCGGAACCAGCGGGAGACCGTCCCACAGGTACAGGCTACCCATCGTCCAGCGCAACGTGCCGGTCTGCGGGTCGGAGCCGATCATGGCGAGCATAATGCCGAAGCAGGCCACGGTCATGCCGCGCAGCGGCGCGGTGCCCGCGAGCACGGCCACCATCGAGATGCCGAACAGCGCGAGCGCGAGCAGTTCGGGCGAACCGATGTAGAGCATGACCGGACGCAGCAGCGGAATGCTGACGCCGAGCAGAGCCGCGCCGAACAGGCCGCCGAGCATGGAGGAGAAGTACGAGGCGCTCAGCGCGCGGCCGGCCTCGCCGTTCTTCGCCATGGGGAAGCCGTCAAGCACGGTCGCCGCAGATGCGGCACCTCCGGGCACGCCGAAAAGCACTGCAGGAATGGGATCGCCCGTGTTGGTCGCCGCGCCCAGACCCAGCAGAAGCGCGAAAGCCGAATACGGATCCATATCGAACGTGAAGGGCAGCAGCAGCGCGGTACCCGCGACGCCGCCGATACCGGGAATAATGCCCAGGACCAGACCCATGATAACGCCGAGCGAGAGATACATCATTCGCTCGGGGCTTAGAATAATGAGCAGCGCGTCTGTCGCCGCGCCAATCATAGATACTTCCATCGTCGTACACCCCGACTAGTCTATTTTTACTCGGACGTTGGCAGCATGCCCCGCCCGGTATCCTTCTTGCCCCCGCCGAGCGTATGCCGAAGCGCCGTCCTCTATGGGGCGTGCGCGCGCGGCTGCGCGGCGCGGTCGTTTGCGACTGTCAGGATATGGAGGGAGCGAGCTGCCCGATCCGATACGGGCGAGAACGCACAACGGAAGCCCCGCCGGCCCCACGTAACGCAGGGTCGCGACTAAGATCTCTACTTCCCCTGCCCCGCCGCTTTCCGCCTACGTGGCGTCTTCGCCGGGACAACCCCCACGAACATCCGGGTTCGACCTGATATTCGCATATTGTTTTTGTCGAGTGACGCAGCGCCGGTCCTCAGGCGCCCCGCCCCCGAATTTAAGCCCGGGATGCTATGGGAAGGGTTATGGGGTGTCAATCAAACAGGCGGCAAATTGGCCCATGAATCGGCACAATTCGTGATGGCCTATAATGAGCGAAATATCGCGAAAATAGGGCCGGAACGGCGCAAGTTTTTGCGCTGCGAAAGGGCTGCCTCAGACCCTATTAGCGCAGGAAGCGGCAACGATCGAACGCCCCTGCTGCGGTCTCGCTCACGCCTTGGGCGCGGCGTCTTTCCAGCGCGGGAAGAGATGATGCGGGACGTCGAACAGGTCGAGAGTCTTGCCGATCGTATGGTTGATCACGTCATCCAGCGTCTTCGGCCGGTGATAGAAAGCCGGCACCGGCGGCAGCACGATGGCGCCGTATTTGGCGGCGCGCGCCATCAGCTCGAGATGGCCCAAATGCAACGGCGTTTCGCGCACCAGAAGCACGACGCGGCGCGCTTCCTTCAGGCAGACGTCCGCGGCTCGGGTCAGCAGGTTGTCGTCATAGGAGTTCACGATACCTGACAGGGTCTTGATCGAGCATGGTGCGACGATCATGCCGTCGGTTTTGAATGAGCCGCTGGACAGCGACGCACCGATGTCCTTCTGGTTGTGCACCACATCGGCCAGCGCCTTCACGTCGGACACGGTCCAATCGGTCTCGTCGAGGATCGTCTGCCCCGCCGAGGGCGACATAATGAGATGGGTCTCGATATCGGGCACGGCCTTGAGGGCTTCGAGGGCGCGGATGCCGTAGATGGCGCCGGAGGCGCCCGAGAGACCGATGATGATGCGACGCATGATGACCAGAATTTGCCGAGGGGAAGCGGCCGGACGGCCGACAGGACGTTTCAGCTTAGCATACGGCGGCGGCAGCGAGGCGGACCGCTGGAAAAGCTTGGTCCACCATACAAAATTCGCTCACGAAATCCAATGGGAGGCCTTTCGTCATGGCTCCTATAACAAAAGGGCGCCCCTGAGGGCGCCCTTTCATTTGGCTCATCCGCCGACCCGCTCAGAACGACTGAACAGGCGACGCGAAGAAAATTATTTCTTCTCTTCGATGATGTTGGCCTTCTTGGAGGAGGCCTCGCCGGCTTCCTTCAGGATGTCCTTCGGCATGGCAGCGATCTTGGTGACGATCGCCTCCACCTTCTCGCCCGGGACGAGTTCGATCTCCAGCTTCGCCTTATCGGCTTCGGCGATGAACTCCGGATCCTTCATCATGGCATTGAAGGCTTCACGCAGCGCCTTCACGCGCTCGGCCGGCACGCCCGGAGGCGCGACGTAGGGACGACCCATCGGCTGACCCGAGAACACGACCTCGAGGATCTGGCGCTGGCGATCGTTCTTCGCAAGATCGAGAATCAGCGGGACGTTCGGCAGGTCCGGATGCTTTTCGAGAGCGAACTGCACGGTGACGTCGAGCTTCTTCTCCTCGAGCCACTGCGGACGCGTCGCCTTGACCGACGACCACGACCAGCCGCAACGGCCCTGCACTTCGCCGCGCTCGATAGCGAGGTTGACGTCGTTGCCGCCCGGATAGCCGGTGATCAGCTTCAGCTTGGCGCCGAGCACGTTGTTCATGGTCAGCGGGAAGTTGTCGGTGTCGGCGCCGGGGCCGGTGCCGCCGACGACATGCGGCTTGGTCAGCAGGTCTTCCGTCGTCTTGACGCCGGCGGTGTGCCAGAAGCCGCAGATGCTGACTTCATTGTTCATGCTGCCGATCCAGGTCAGCTTGGTCGGATCGAAGTTCGCCTGCGGATTGTCGAACAGCGGCTCGAAGGCCGCGGCGCGCGCCACGGTGCCGAACGCGCTGCCGTCCTTCGGCAGGGTCTTGGCGATGGCGTTGGCGAGCGTCAGGCTGCCGGCGCCCGGCATGTTGCGCGGGACCATGCTGGGGCTGCCCGGAATGTGCTTGCCCATGTGGCGCGCGAGAACGCGGGCGTAGGTGTCGTAGCCACCGCCGGTCGTGTAGCCGATGTACACATCGACGTTCTTGCCCTTGTAGAAGGACGCGACGTCCTGAGCGACAGCCGGCGCGGCGCAGAAGCCGACAGCGGCGACGGTCAGAGCCAGACGGTGAAGTCCTGACATCTTCATCTGATTACTCCTCGTTATGTAGGTCATGCCAAAGCGGCGCTCGTTTAAGCAGCGCTGCACAATCGGCGAACAGATTCGCTTGGCGACGGTAAGTCCCAGGCATCCCTGCAATTGGCGCTGTTTTGTGGGCCGGACGCGATGCGCTTTGATTATGACGTCGCCGGCTTTGGTTGGCGCTGAGACTAGTGTCTGACCTAGGCCGGATCAAGGCGAAATCCTGCTATTTCTAAGGAAAATCGCGCTATTTATTCCCGCAAATGAGCGCAATTTTCGCGCCGGGCGCAGGGCTAATTTCGCAGTTGCAGCATGACTGATAAGAGTTGCCTCGCCGACAACCTCTTCATGCGGCGAACACGTCCAACGCACAAGTTCTGAGCAGACATTCGCGGACATCAGCCGGCCCGGCTGGGCGCTGCGGCGCGCATGGCCTATATTTTCCCGCCCCTCACCGACCGGAGCCCCCATGGACCGCCTGAAAACGATGGAGACCTTCGTCAGCATCGTCAAAACGGGCAACCTGTCGGAGACCGCGCGCCAGCTGTCAGTCTCGCGCGCCATCGTCAGCCGCCATCTGCAACAGCTCGAAGAGCATCTCGGCGCGCGCCTGTTCAACCGGACGACGCGCCAGATCTCGCTGACCGATATCGGCGAGCGCTATTACGCCTTCTGCAAGAAGGTGCTCAGCGACATCGAGGAAGAGGAGATGGCGGTCTCGCGCCAGCAGACGCAGCCGAAAGGCACCTTGCGCCTGCTCGCCACGCCCTCGTTCGGCAATATGGAGCTCGGCCCGATCGTCGCCGATTTCCTCGCCGCCTTTCCGACCATCCAGGTCTCGATGGAGCTGACGTCCTACGCCGTCACCGATCTCGACAAGAAGACCTTCGACCTCGCCGTGCATCTCTCCGACAGTTCGCCCGACACGCCGTTGATCGGCCGCAAGGTGGGCGAAGTGCCGTGGCTGCTCTGCGCGGCGCCGAAATATATCGAGAAGTTCGGCGCGCCCGAAGCACCCGCCGATCTTGCTGAACACAATTGTCTGCTGATGCGCAGCACCGACCGCAAGCCGATCTGGACCTTTCGGC
>DASTMO010000076.1:0-6128 GCA_035714115.1 Alphaproteobacteria bacterium | reverse complement strand
CGGCTCCGGCGCGATCGGCTTGGTCTCGACGACCGGCGCGGGCGCGGCCTGCGCAGCCTCGGCGGCGGCGGCCATCTCTTTCAGGCCGGGTTTCACCTCGGCCATGTTGCCGCCTTCGCCCGGCGCGTAAGTGCGCTTCTTGCGCACCTCGACGGTCACGGCCTTGGTGCGGCCATGCGAGAAGCTCTGACGGATCTGGCCGGTCTCGACAGTCTTCTTCAGTTCGAGCTTGCCCGGCCGCGACAGGGTCAGCGGCTTTTTCTCGTCTTTGGTATCCGTCATGTCGTCAACTTTCCTAACGATCGCATCGTATTCAAATTAAAACTCACGCGGCCTTCGCCGCTTAAACGCTTGCCGCCTTCGCGGGCTTAACTTTTCGCCGCCTTCGCGGCGGGACGCCGGAGACCGCCGAGCTTGTCGGCGGTGATCAGAATCTCGCGGGCCAAGCGCCCGTCGCTCAAAGCCGCATGCACCATCGCGCCCGCGCCGACCGACGCGCCGATCTCGGCGGAGGTGAGCGAGGCGATCAGCGGCAAATCCGGCGCCAGGTTGCGCACCTTGTTGCGTCCGTCGTCGGCGCCGTCCGAAGCGGCGATCAGCACCGCGGCCTTGCCGGCGCGAAGCGCGGTCCGCACCTGCTCATAGCCCGCCACCAACATGCCGGCGCGGCGCGCCAGGCCCATGAGGTTCTGGCAACGCGCGGCCAAGAGATGCTCCAGCCGGTCGGCCAGATCGTCCGGCACTTTGACCTTCTCGCGCGCGGCGCGGCTGAACAGCGGCGCGAGGCGCGCGCCTTCCAGCACGTCGCGGTTCGGCGCCAGCCACAGGCCGCGGCCCGGCAGCTTGCCCTCGAGGTCCGGCACGACGACGCCGTCGGGATCGATGACGAAGCGCACCATGGTCTCGCGATCGCCCGCTTCGCCGCTGACGATGTCCTTGCGCGCCTTGGGCGCGACATCCTCACGAACGTGCGCCTCCGGCGCGACGTCTTTTCGCTTCTTCGGCGCGGCGCCCGTCATCGGCACGTCAGTTTCCGACAAGGCTTCGCCGTCGCCCTTTTGAGGGGACGGCGAGTTCGCCTTGGTCTTGATCGCGGGGCCCATCTGGTTCCCTCGCGGCGCTGTTACATCAAGCCTGCCCGGTGGGCGTGCCGGCTTCATCAGAAGCGGCAGGCTCGTCGGCAAACCAGTGGGCGCGCGCGGCCATAATGACCGCGTTGGCGTCGTCAGCAGATAGCTTGCGCTCGACGATCTCGATCAGCTCGTCGCTGGCCAGATCGGCGAGGTCGTCGAGGGTCTTCACGCCCTTCTCGCCGAGCTTCACCAGATCGGCGGCGGTGAGCGCCTCGATCTCGGTAAGCGCGTCGTCCACGCCCAGCTCCTTGCGGCGGGCGGCGAATTTCTCTTCCTGCTCGGCGAGGAAGTTCTGCGCGCGGCTGCGCAGCTCTTCGGCCACGCTCTCGTCGAAGCCTTCGATGTTCGCCAGGTCTTCGGCCGGCACGAAGGCGACTTCCTCGACCGAGGAGAAGCCTTCGGTGACCAACAGATGGGCGATGACGTCGTCGACATCAAGCGCGTCGATGAACATCTGCGAGCGCGAATGGAATTCGGCCTGACGGCGCTCGGATTCCTGCGCTTCGGTCAGGATCGCGATGTCCCAGCCGGTGAGCTGCGAAGCGAGTCGCACGTTCTGGCCGCGGCGGCCGATGGCGAGCGACAGCTGATCGTCCGGCACCACCACTTCGATGCGGTTCTGCTCTTCGTCGAGCACGACCTTGGTCACTTCGGCCGGGGCCAGCGCGTTCACCACGAAGGTCGCCGGATCGGGCGACCACTGGATGATGTCGATCTTCTCGCCCTGCAGCTCCTGCACCACGGCCTGCACGCGCGAGCCGCGCATACCGACGCAGGCGCCGACCGGGTCGATGCTGGAATCGTTCGACAGCACGGCGATCTTGGCGCGGCTGCCCGGATCACGGGCCACCGACTTGATCTCGATGATGCCGTCGTAAATCTCCGGCACTTCCTGCGCGAACAGCTTCGCCATGAACTCGGGGCGGGTGCGCGACAGGAAAATCTGCGGGCCGCGCGGCTCCTCGCGCACTTCGTAGATGTAGGCGCGCACGCGGTCGGACTGGCGCAGATTTTCGCGCGGCAGGCTTTCGTCGCGGCGCAGCACGGCTTCGGCGCGGCCGAGATCGACGGTGATGTTGCCGTATTCGACGCGCTTCACGAGGCCGTTGATGACCTCGCCGACGCGGTCTTTGTATTCGCGGTACTGGCGCTGACGCTCGGCGTCGCGCACCTTCTGCACGATGACCTGCTTGGCGGTCTGCGCGGCGATGCGGCCGAAATCGATCGGCGGCAGCGTCTCGACGATGAACTCGCCGACTTGCGCGTCCGGCTTCTTGCGCAGCGCGTTCTTCAGATCGATCTGCATCGACTCGTTCTCGACCGTCTCGACCACTTCCGTGTATTTGGCGAGCATGATCTCGCCGGTCTTTCGGTTGATGTCGGCGCGGATGTCGTGCTCGTGGCCGTATTTGGAGCGGCCGGCCTTCTGGATCGCCTGCTCCATCGCGACGAGCACTTCCTCGCGGTCGATGCTCTTTTCGCGGGCGACCGTGTCGGCCACCTGGATCAGTTCGGGACGGGCAAGGCCCAAAGTCGTGTCGATCGCCATGACGTCTTCAATCCTTTACGGCGTTTTGGCTTAGATGCGTTTGCCGCTTTGCGCGGCCTCAATCAAATCGTCGGTCAGCATGAGCTTGGCGCGCGAGATGGCCGAGAGCGGCACCGCCGCGTCCTTGCCGTCGTCGAGCCGCAGTTTCACTTCGTCCTTCTCGAGGCCGAGAATGCGCCCGCGAAAGCGCTTGCGCCCGTCGACCGGCAGCGTCGTCTCGATGCGCGCCTCGAAGCCGGACCAGCGCACGTAATCGGCGGCCTTGATCAGCGGACGGTCGATGCCCGGCGAAGAGACTTCCAGGCTGTAGGCGGCGTCGATCGGGTCTTCGACATCGAGCAGCGCCGAAACGGCATGGCTGATGTCGGCGCAATCCTCGACCGTCATGTTCTCGCCATCGCTGCGCTCGGCCATGATCTGCAAGGTCAGGCGCTGCGCGCCCGAGAGCTGCACGCGCACGAGGGCATAGCCCATGTCCGTGAGGGCGGGCTCGATCATGCCGGCGATGCGTTCAGCGATATCCATAAATCCGTGCGGCTTGAGGCCAATAGCAAATCGAGCGGCGACAAGAGCGGGCCGCCGGCCCACCCGCTACCAAACTCGACGATGTTAGGAGGCCTTGTGACAAGGCAGGGCCAATATAGCCATTCGGGCGATTTTCACAAGGCGCAGAGGGCGATTTGTGCCCCCGACCGTCGAAATCGCCGATTGGTGGCTCAGCTCCGGGGAACTCGCCGCCAGGTCATGAAGGCCGGGGGGTGACCCGCTAACCCCTTGTCTTCATAGCGAGTTTTCGGAGAATCGGCCGGCCGTTCGCGCCAGTCGGCGGGCCGCCGGGCGGTCCAGCGGAAGGCCGGGTGGTCGCCCATTTCCACCAGCATCCATTGCAGGTAGCCCGGATCGTCGGTCGCCAGGCGCAGTTCCGCCCCATCGATGAGCACCCGGGCGAGCTCGTCGAGGTTGGCTTTCGAGACGAAGCGGCGCTTGTGATGGCGCGCTTTCGGCCAGGGATCGGGAAACAGCACGAAGGCCCTGGCGATGCTGGAATCCTTGAAGGCGGCCAGCAGCGGGCGGGCATCGTCCATCAGCACGCGGATATTGCGCGCGCGCGCCGGTTCGCGATCGACCGCGCTGAGCAGCGCCGCCATGCCGTTGATGAAGGGCTCGGCGCCGATCAATCCGGCATGCGGATGGGCGGCCGCTTGGGCGAGCAAATGCTCGCCGCCGCCGAAGCCCACCTCGAACCAAGCTTCCGTCACGCCGTCGCCGAACAAGGAGACCGGATCGAGCGACGCGCGCTCCGCCGGCACGGTCACGCCGAGCTTGGGCAGCCAAACATCGACCGCCGATTGGCGCCCGGCGCGCAGCGGCCGGCCGAGGCGGCGGCCATAGACGCGCTGATCGACCGGCGGATTTTCTAAAGGCGGTTTGGCTTTCGGCATCTTCTCAGAATAAACGAACGGCCGGTCGCTGCGCGACCGGCCGTTCTGTCAGGCATTAAGCGCAGATTTAGAACGCGCGCTTGAGCTCGCTCACCAGGTCGGTCTTCTCCCAGGAGAAGCCGCCCTTGCTGTCCGGCGTGCGGCCGAAATGGCCGTAAGCGGTGGTGCGGGCGTAGATCGGCTTGTTGAGGCCGAGATGCTCGCGGATGCCGCGCGGGCTGAGCGAGACCAGCTCGGGCAGGATCTTGGCGAGCTTGGCTTCATCGACCTTGCCGGTGCCGAAAGTGTCGACATAGACCGACAGCGGGTAAGCGACGCCGATGGCATAGGCGAGCTGGATCAGGCAACGATCGGCGAGGCCGGCGGCCACGACGTTCTTCGCCAGATAGCGCGCGGCGTAAGCGGCCGAGCGGTCGACCTTGGTCGGATCCTTGCCGGAGAAGGCGCCGCCGCCATGCGGGGCCGCGCCGCCGTAAGTGTCGACGATGATCTTACGGCCCGTCAGGCCGGTGTCGCCGTCCGGACCGCCGATGACGAAGTTGCCGGTCGGGTTGACGTAGAAATGCTCGTTCGCCGGCATCCAGCCTTTCGGCAGAACCTTCTCGACGTAGGGACGGACGATCTCGCGCACGTCGTCCTGATCGACCTTGGCGCTGTGCTGGGTCGAGACGACGACGGCGGTGCAACCGACCGGCTTGCCGTTCTCGTAACGCAGCGTCACCTGGCTCTTGGCGTCGGGCTCGAGCATCTTCTCCTTGCCCGAGTGACGCGCGGCGGCGAGCGCGCTGAGAATGTTGTGCGAATATTGCAGCGGCGCGGGCATCAGCTCCGGCGTCTCGTTGCAGGCGTAGCCGAACATGATGCCCTGATCGCCCGCGCCTTCGTCCTTGTTGCCCTTGGCGTCGACGCCCTGGGCGATGTCGGCGGACTGGCCGTGCAGCAAAACCTCGATCTTGGCGTGCTTCCAGTGGAAGCCGTCCTGGGCGTAGCCGATGTCCTTGATCGCGGCGCGCGTCAGCTTCTCGATCAGCGCCTTGTTGATCTTCGGCTTGCCGCGGCCGACCGGCTTCAGCATCGGGGCTCGCGCGCCCATCTTCTTCGGGTTCATGCCCACTTCACCGGCGATGACGACGCGGTTGGTGGTGACCAGCGTTTCGCAGGCGACACGCGCGTAAGGATCAGCGCCGAGGAAGGAGTCGAGCACGGTGTCGGAAATGCGGTCCGCCACTTTGTCCGGATGGCCTTCGGACACGGACTCGCTGGTGAACAGGAAATTCTTGGGCACGGATGACCTCCGAAAGCCGATGGGCATAAGCCTGTGGCGCAAGCTGCGCTGGCGATGACGGGGAGGCGGGCAGCGGCCCGCATTCCTGCGGGTAAGCGCGGTTTCTCCCCTCTTTTCCGCGCCTTAGTCGGGGGTTGTTGCAACCTTTCCCGACAGCGTCAAGGGGATTTGGGCCAAGCGAACCGGGGGTCGCGCCTGGGGCGCGGCGCTGGCCCGGCCGGCGGGCTTATTCGCTCTCTTTGGCGAGCGCCCGCACCAGTTCGAGAACGCGCTTGCGCACGAAAGGATTGGAGATGGCGTAGTAAGCGCGCACCAGCTCCAGCGTCTCGCGCTTGGCAAAGGGATCGCGGGCGACATCCTGAGCCGCGCCGCGCGGCGCGGCATGGGGACCGGCCTTCAGCTTGCCGTCGGCCTTGCGCCCACGCGCCGGCGTGGCGCCCGGCGCATCCTCGAAGAAATAGGCGATCGGCACGGCAAGCGCGCGGCTGAGCTGCAGCAAGCGGCTGGCGCCGATGCGGTTGGCGCCGCGCTCGTATTTCTGAATCTGCTGGAAGGTGAGGCCGATGGCGCGGCCGAGCTTTTCCTGGCTCAAACCCAAGAGCGCTCTGCGCTGGCGCAAGCGGCGGCCGACATGGATATCGACCGGATCGGCAACGTCCTCATCAACTCGGGAGCCGTTCGTTCGCGCGGCCCCGGCACGCGGCACTCTGACCATAAAT
>DASTMO010000075.1:0-85189 GCA_035714115.1 Alphaproteobacteria bacterium | reverse complement strand
GCGAAGGGCCGCAAGGTCGCCGCCGGCGTGCGCGCCCTCGTCGTGCCGGGCTCGGGCCTGGTCAAGGCGCAGGCCGAGAAGGAAGGCCTCGACAAGATCTTCACCGAGGCCGGTTTTGAATGGCGCGAAGCGGGCTGCTCGATGTGCCTGGCCATGAACCCGGACAAGCTGACGCCGGGCGAGCGTTCGGCCTCGACTTCGAACCGCAACTTCGAAGGCCGTCAGGGTCCTGGCGGGCGCACTCATCTGATGAGCCCGGCCATGGTCGCCGCGGCCGCCATCGCCGGTCATCTGACCGACGTGCGCAAGCTCTAATCCGCGACGCGAGAGGACACAGCCATGGACAAGTTCACCAAGCTCACCGCCATCGCCGCGCCGCTGCCGATGATCAATGTCGACACCGACAAGATCATTCCCGCCCGCTGGCTCAAGACGATCAAGCGCACCGGCCTCGGCCCGGCTTTGTTCGAAGCCATCCGCTACAAGAAGGACGGCTCGGAAGACCCGGACTTCATCCTGAACAAGGAGCCCTACCGCAAGGCCGAGATTCTCGTCACCGGCGAGAACTTCGGCTGCGGCTCCTCGCGCGAGCACGCCGCCTGGGCGCTGCACGGCTTCGGCATCCGCTGCGTCATCGCGCCGGAATTCGCCGACATCTTCTTCTCCAATGCCGGCCAGAACGGCATCCTGCTCATCAAGCTGCCGCAGAACGTCGTCGACGTGCTGATGAAGGACGCCGAGATGGGCCACAACGCCCGCCTCACCGTCGATCTGGAAAGCCAGACCATCACCCGCCCGAACGGCGAGACGGTGAAGTTCGACGTCGATCCGTTCCGCAAGCATTGCCTGCTCAACGGCCTCGACAACGTCGGCCTCACTTTGCAGAAGGGCAAGGAGATCGACGGCTACGAAGCCAACCAGGCGGCGACCACGCCCTGGCTGGCGCGCGCCTAAGTCCACATTCCATCAGTCGAAGAAAAGCGAGACAGGTATGGCTGCCAACAAGAAACTGCTCATGCTCCCCGGCGACGGGATCGGTCCCGAGGTGATGAACGAGGTCAAACGCATCATCGGCTGGATGGACAAGCGCCGTCACGTCTCCTTCGACATCGACATGGGCCTGATCGGCGGCGCGGCTTACGACGCCGAGGGCACGCCGCTGTCCGACAAGACGATGGAAAAGGCCATGGCTTGCGACGCCGTGCTGCTCGGCGCGGTCGGCGGCCCGAAGTGGGAAAAGCTGCCGTTCAAGGACCAGCCGGAACGCGGCCTGCTGCGCATCCGCAAGGACATGGAGCTGTTCGCCAACCTGCGCCCGGCGCTGGTGTTCGACGCGCTGGCGGAAGCCTCGACGCTCAAGACCGAGCTGGTTAAAGGCCTCGACATCATGATCGTGCGCGAGCTGACCGGCGGCGTTTACTTCGGCGAGCCGCGCGGCATCACCACGCTGCCGAACGGCGAGCGTCAGGGCGTCAACACGCAGGTCTACACGACCAGCGAGATCGTCCGCATCGGCAAGATCGGCTTCGAGCTGGCGCAGAAGCGCAACGGCAACCTCATGTCGGTCGAGAAGGCCAACGTGATGGAGTCGGGCGTGCTGTGGCGCGAAGAGATGATCAAGCTCTCGGCCGACTACCCGAAGGTGAAGCTCAACCACATGTACGCCGACAACTGCGCCATGCAGCTGGTGCGCGCGCCCAAGCAGTTCGACGTCATCGTCACCGACAACCTGTTCGGCGACTTGCTGTCCGACTGCGCCGCCATGCTGACCGGCTCGCTCGGCATGCTGCCGTCGGCCTCGCTCGGCGCGGCCGACAGCTCGGGCCGCCGCAAGGCGCTCTACGAGCCGGTGCACGGCTCGGCCCCCGACTTCGCCGGCCAGCTCAAAGCCAACCCGCTGGCGACCATCCTGAGCTACGCGATGATGCTGCGTTACTCGTTCGACATGTTCGAAGACGCCGATCTCATCGAGAAGGCGATCCAGAACGTGCTCAACGCCGGCATCCGTACCGGCGACATCATGCAGCCGGGTGCCACGCTGGTCTCGACCGAGCAGATGGGTGAGGCGGTGACGAAGGAACTGGACAAGCTGGCGGCTTAATTTTCTGGCAGGATCCACGCGAAAGCCCGGCCTCACGGCCGGGCTTTTTTATTAAACCATTGATATTCAATGGAACTATTGATTCGAAGGCTGTGGAAAATATTGCTAGAATTTCCTCGACTCCGGAACTCAATAACAATATAAAGATATCGTTATGTAGGCCTCCAAAGAGGGGCCGCCGCGTGACCCGGCAATAACGAAGATCAGCAGGCGAGAGATGGCCAACTACACCGGCACCAATGGCAACAATACCTACACCGGCACCAACAGCTCGGACACGATCCAGGGCTTGGGCGGCGATGACGTATTGAGCGGCCTTGGCGGCGTCGATTACATCTACGGCGGCGACGGCAACGACACCATCCGCGGCGGCAACGGCGACGACCAGCTGCAGGGCAACGACGGCAACGATATTCTCTACGGCGAAAACAACAACGACACGCTGTACGGCGGCCTCGGCAACGACAAGCTCTACGGCGGCTCGGGCAACGACCAGTTGCAGGGCAATGAGAACGACGACGAGATTTACGGCGACTCCGGCAAGGACACGATTTATGCCGGCACCGGTAACGACTATGCCGAGGGTGGCGCCGACGACGACACCATTTCCGGCGAAGACGGCGACGATCTGCTGTTTGGCGACGGCGGCACCGACACGATTTACGGCGGCAACGGCAACGACAAGCTGCTCGGCAACGACGGCAACGACAAGCTGTATGGCGACGCCGACAACGATCAGATCTGGGGCGGCGCAGGCTTAGACTTGGTTTACGGCGGCAGCGGCGACGACAAGATCGTTGGCGGCACCGAAGACGACGATCTTTATGGCGATGCCGGCATCGATCAGATTTGGGGCGGCGCGGGCGCCGACTACATCCGCGGCGGCACCGAAGCCGACAAGCTGATGGGCGATGACGGCAACGACGAGATGTACGGCGACGACGGCGACGACGTGCTGTGGGGCGATGCCGGAAACGACTATCTCTACGGCGGCAACGACAACGACTGGATCATCGGCGGCGCCGGCAACGACGTGATGTCGGGCGGCGCGGGCTATGACGCCTTCTGGATTTCGCCGAGCGGCAGCGACGACGATCAGATCACCGACTTCACGCGCGGCCAGGACGTCATCGACCTGATGGATTTCAACTTCGCCGGCCTCGGCAGCCTGTCGATCTCGAACTACGGCAACGGCTCAATGATCAGCCTTGGCGGCGGCCAGACCATCTACGTCAATTACGTCACCGCCAGCCAGTGGACGGCGAGCGACTTCCTCTTCTGACCGTAAGCGTCTTTTTACCGAGACCTCCGGACCATCGACGGCCGGACCCATGCAGGGTCCGGCCGTTCGCTTTTGTGCCTGCCGGCGCCATCCGGCGATAAAAAAGGCCGATTGCTAAAATGCGCGATAAATGCGCGGCGATAGTTTGGCCATTTCATGGTTAACAGACTGATTTTTCGTAGATTTTTAACTCGATGAGCCGCATATCCACGTATGCGTTGATCTCAAGAGGTCCACGCACGACATGTAGTCAATCATTCGCGGCGTCATCATCATGGCTTACGTCCCCGGCAGCAGCGGCAACGACACCCTCTACGGCACCTCGAGCGGCGACTCGGTGCAGGGGTTCGACGGCAACGACATTCTCTATGGCCTCGACGGCGACGATTACCTCGACGGCGGCGTCGGCGCCGACGTGCTCTATGGCGGCAACGGTAATGACGGCCTGCACGGCCAGGCTGGCGATGACATCCTCTATGGCGAAGCCGGCGACGATTCGCTCTATGGCTATGCCGGCAACGACACGCTCTATGGCGGCACCGGCAACGACTCGCTGCATGGCAACGAGGGCGACGACACGCTCTACGGCGGCGCCGGCGAAGACAAGCTCTACGGCTACGACGGCAATGACTGGATGCAGGCCGGCGAGGACGACGACCAGCTGTTCGGCGACGGCGGCAACGACACGCTGTTCGGCGAAGGCGGCGCGGACAAGATCTACGGCGGCGCCGGCGACGATCGCCTGATGGGTAACGACGGCAACGACCAGCTCTACGGCGAGGCCGATAACGACTTGGTTTTCGGCGGATCCGGCAACGACCTGATGTACGGCGGCTCGGGCGACGATCAACTCGTCGGCGGCATCGGCGACGACACCATGTATGGCGACGAAGGCACCGACAATCTGTTCGGCGGCGCCGGCCTCGACATCATCCGCGGCGGCGCGGGCAACGACGATCTGACCGGCGACGACGGCAACGACAAGCTCTACGGCGATGACGGCGACGACAATCTGTGGGGCGATGCCGGCGACGATTATCTCGAAGGCGGCAACGGCAACGATTGGCTGATCGGCGGCGCCGGCAACGACGTGATGAGCGGCGGCTCCGGCTACGACGCTTTCTGGATCTCGCCGGGCGGCGGACAGGACCGCATCACCGATTTCACCCAGGGCCAGGACGTCATCGACCTGCGCGACTTCACCAGCATCCACAACATCCATCAGCTCTCGATCACGGCCGACGGCTGGAACAGCATCATCAGCCTCGGCGGCGGCCAGACGATCTACGTCCAATACATCCCGCCGCAGAACCTCACGGCAAACGACTTCCTGTTCGCCTAAGCCAGGTCGCGCATGAGGCTACGCTACCGCAAGGCCGCCCTTTGGGTGGCCTTTTGCTTGCCTTCATTTCGCCGGGCGAATCGCTGGCGGATGTTGATACAGGGCCGTCTTCGTCTCATTTTTTTTGCGGCCTGACCTTGTAAACGATTGTTTTTATTCATAATTCAAATCTTATAGAGGAATAGATTCCCCTATACTTTCGAGGGCGATAACGATATAAAGATATCGTTATGTAGCGCCGAAAGCGGCGCCCTTCTCAACTGTCGAAGACCGTCCCATGGCTTACGTTCCTGGCACCAGCGGCAACGATACCCTGACCGGCACCAACAGCGCGGACTCCGTCCAGGGCTTCGACGGCAACGACATCCTCTATGGCCTCGATGGCGACGACTACCTCGACGGTGGTCTGGGCGCCGACGTGCTCTATGGCGGCAAGGGCAACGACAACCTGCACGGCCAGGACGGCGACGACATTCTGTACGGCGAAGACGGCAACGACACCCTCTACGGCTACGCCGGCAACGATACGCTGTACGGCGGCAAGGGCGACGACCAGCTGCAGGGCATGGACGGCAACGACCTGATCTTCGGCGATGTCGGCAAGGACACGATCTACGGCGGCGCGGGCAACGACTGGGTCGAGGCCGGCGACGACGACGACCAGATCAACGGCGACGACGGCAACGACACGCTGTTCGGCGATGCCGGCAACGACACGGTTTATGGCGGCAACGGCGACGATTACCTGATGGGTAATGACGGCAACGACAAGCTCTATGGCGAAGCCGGCAACGACTACCTGTTCGGCGGCGCCGGCGACGACTTGATGTACGGCGGCCAGGACAACGACCAGCTGGTCGGCGGCGCCGGCAAGGACGAGATGTACGGCGACGACGGCGACGACAAGCTGTGGGGCGGCGACAACGACGACACGATCCGCGGCGGCAATGGCGCCGACTACCTGATGGGCGACAAGGGCAACGACAAGCTCTATGGCGACGGCGGCGACGACGTCCTGTGGGGCGACGACGGCAACGACACGCTCGAAGGCGGCGACGGCAATGATTGGCTGATCGGCGGCAAGGGCAACGACATCATGTCGGGCGGCTCGGGCTACGACGCCTTCTGGATCTCGCCGGGCGACGGCCAGGACCGCATCACCGACTTCACCCAGGGCCAGGACGTCATCGACCTGCGCGACTTCGCCAACATTCACAGCATCAGCCAGCTGACCATCACGGCCGACGGCTGGAACAGCATCATCAATCTCGGCAGCGGCCAGACGATTTACATCCAGTACGTCCCGCCGCAGTACCTGACTAACAACGACTTCCTCTTCTCCTAATCCACGGTTCCCGTCGCGACGAAAACGGGCCGGTCCCCGCCAGGGGCCGGCCCGTTTTTCGTTGGTGCGGGATCGGAACTATGACTTTTAGCGTATGTGAGCTATGCGCCTCACGCAGATATTGGAATATCTGATTGAAATTATTCATTTTATCAAAGTGAGTTAGGATCAGGGTCATATTGCACTAAAGTAATAGAACCGATAAAAAGCCAGGCAATTCCCCGCGGCCGAGCGCCGCACGAGCTCATGGCTTTCGATAGATGGCTTACATCCCCGGCACGTCCCGCAACGACACGCTCACCGGCACCAACAGCGCCGACACGATGTTCGGCTTCGACGGCAATGACGTGCTCTACGGCCTCGACGGCGACGATTATCTCGACGGCGGCATCGGCGCCGACGTGCTCTACGGCGGCAAGGGCAACGACCAGCTGCACGGCCAGGACGGCGACGACACGCTCTATGGCGATGCCGGCAATGATTATCTCTACGGCTATGCCGGCAACGACACGCTGTACGGCGGCGACGGCGCCGACCAGCTGCAAGGCAATGACGGTAACGACCTGCTGTTCGGCGAGAAGGGCATCGACACGATTTCCGGCGGTACTGGCGACGACTGGATCGAAGCCGGCGACGACGACGACCAAGTCTACGGCGAAGACGGCAAGGATGTGCTGTTCGGCGACGGCGGCGCGGACAAGATCTACGGCGGCAACGGCGACGACTATCTGATGGGCGGCGACGGCAACGACACGCTGTCGGGCGATTTCGGCAACGACATCCTGTTCGGCAATGCCGGCAACGACATCATGTCTGGCGGCCAGGACGACGACCAACTGGTCGGCGGCAAGGGCGACGACACGATGCAGGGCGACCAGGGCAACGACAAGCTCTGGGGCGGCGACGACGATGACACCATGCGCGGCGGCGAAGGCAACGACAAGCTGATGGGCGATGCCGGCAACGACAAGCTCTACGGCGATACCGGCGACGACGTGCTGTGGGGCGATGCCGGCGACGATTATCTCGAAGGCGGCGACGGCAATGACTGGCTGATCGGCGGCCCCGGCAACGACACCATGTCGGGCGGCAACGGCTACGACGCCTTCTGGATTTCGCTGAACGGCGGCAAGGACATCATCACCGACTTCAATATCTGGCAGGACGTGATCGACCTGCGCGACTTCACGAACATCCACGACATGAGCGACCTGAAGATCACGGGCCTGCTCAGCAGTGTGATCGATCTCGGCGGCGGCAATACCGTCACCTTGCAGTGGGTCTCGCCGCTGGTGCTGAACGACAACGACTTCCTGTTCGCCTGATCCGGATCTCGTCGCGACGAAAATGGGCCAGTCCCTCCATGGATTGGCCCATTTTTCGTTTCACAGAGCGAAATTTAGTCTGGACTCCCTCCATTTTCTCGCGATAGCATACTCTTATATAAGAGTAGGAAGCGCAGCATGCGCTCCATGACAGGCGAGACGGATGGCTTACGTTCCCGGCACTAACGGCAACGATACCCTGATCGGCACGAACGGCGGCGACACGCTGCTCGGCTTCGATGGCGACGACATCCTCTATGGCCTCGACGGCGACGATTATCTCGACGGCGGCCTCGGTGCCGACATCCTCTACGGCGGCAAGGGCAACGATAACCTGCAGGGCGGCGACGGCGACGACACGCTCTACGGCGAAGACGGCAACGATCAGCTATACGGCGGCAACGGCAACGATCGCCTCTACGGCGGCGACGGCGACGATCAGCTGTTCGGCAACGACGGCGACGACTATCTCTACGGTGGCGCCGGCAAGGACAATATTTACGGCGGCGCCGGGCGCGACCGCGTCGAGGGCGGCGACGGCGACGACACGATCTTCGGCGACGACGGCAACGACCTGCTGTGGGGCGACGGCGGCAGCGACAAGATCTACGGCGGCACCGGCGACGACTATCTGATGGGCGGCGACGGCGACGACGAGCTGCACGGCGACGCCGGCAACGACATCCTGTTCGGCAATGCCGGCAACGACCTGATGTACGGCGGCGACGGTGATGACCAATTGGTCGGCGGCGCCGGCAACGACACGATGTTCGGAGACGCCGGCAACGACAAGCTGTGGGGCGGCGACGGCAACGATGTGATCCGCGGCGGCGCCGGCAATGACAAGCTGATGGGCGATGCCGGCAACGATCAGCTCTATGGCGACGACGGCGACGACGTGCTGTGGGGCGACGACGGCAACGACATCCTCGACGGCGGCAACGGCAACGATTGGCTCATCGGCGGCGCCGGCAACGACACCATGTCGGGCGGCTCGGGCGCCGACGTGTTCTGGATCTCGCCTGGCAGCGGTCAGGACGTCATCACCGACTTCCGGCCGTCCGAGGGCGACAAGATCGACATCTGGGACTACGGCTTCGCCAGCTTCGCCGATCTGGCGGCGCGCATGAGCCAGCCGTCGGGCACCTGGAACACCTACATCGATCTGGGCAACGGCAATTCGCTCACCTTGCTTTACATCGCTCCGAGCCAGTTGAGCGCCGCCGATTTCTGGGGCGCCTGGACGGCGTAAGCGCCAGCGCGCCGATCGGCGGACGCCGGATTGGCGCGATTCGTCGATGCCCCGCCAAAAACCCGGCTAAATCGCGGCGTTTTGCCCATTTGCGCCGCCGCGCAGCCCTTGCAACCAGGGGCGTTTTGCCGATAATCCCGCCTCCGGCCCGCCCCCGGCCCCGGCAGATGCCGGCCCTCCGGCCTTTCGGGCGCGCCGCAACTCGGACGTCAAACATGGGCTACAAAGTCGCTGTCGTCGGCGCGACCGGAAATGTCGGTCGCGAAATGCTCGCCACCCTGGCCGAGCGCAACTTCCCCGCGGATGAAGTGGTGGCGCTCGCCTCCTCGAAATCCACCGGCAAGAAGGTGTCCTACGGCGAGACGAAAACGCTCACCGTGAAGGACGTCGCGACCTACGACTTCGCCGGCACCGACATCGCGCTGTTCTCGGCCGGCGGCAAGGTCGCCGAAGTGCACGGTCCGCGCGCCGCCAAGGCCGGCTGCGTCGTCATCGACAATTCGTCGTTCTGGCGCATGGACCCGGACGTGCCGCTGGTCGTGCCGGAAGTGAATCCGCAGGCGATCGCCGGCTACGGCAAGCGCAACATCATCGCCAACCCGAACTGCTCGACGATCCAGATGGTCGTGGCGCTCAAGCCGCTGCATGACATCGCGACGATCAAGCGCGTCGTCGTCGCCACCTACCAGTCGACGTCGGGCGCCGGCAAGGAGGCGATGGACGAGCTCTTCACCCAGACGCGCGGCGTCTTCGTGAACGATCCGATCAAGAAGGAAAAGTTCACCAAGCAGATCGCTTTCAACGTGATCCCGCACATCGACGTCTTCCTGGATGACGGCTACACCAAGGAAGAATGGAAGATGACGGTCGAGACCAAGAAGATCCTCGATCCGAAGATTAAGGTTACGGCGACCTGCGTGCGCGTGCCGGTCTTCATCAGCCATGCCGAAGCGGTGAACATCGAGTTCGAGCGCCCGATCACCGTCGAGCAGGCGCGCAGCGCGCTGCGCAACGCGCCGGGCGTCGCCGTGGTCGATCACCGCGCCAACGAAGGCTACGTCACGCCGGTTGAAGCGGCGGGCGAGGATCTCACCTACGTCAGCCGCATCCGCGAGGACGCGACGGTGGAGAACGGCCTGAGCATCTGGGTCGTCGCCGACAACCTGCGCAAAGGCGCAGCCTTGAACGCGGTGCAGATCGCCGAAGAACTGATCAAGACTCACCTTCGGAAAGCAGCTTAACTGCTTTCCTAGCGAAGACGCCCTTACAGGCTTTGGTCCGCAAAGCCGCGTAAGCATTCTTCGCAGACTGAAAAAATGAAGCCGCCGTTCGCGAGAACGGCGGCTTTTCAGTTTGTGGCGCGAGCGATGCGGACCGGACCTTCTGCGATTCCCCCATCAGCGCCGCAGCGGGACCGGCGGGTCCGCATCGCCCGCGCCGTCGATTGCGCCTCGCCTGGCGGAGAGGACGACCGTCAGAGGCGTAATCGAGTCCTGCTGAACAGAGCAACCGCCGTGCCAACCGGCGCGCGCGGCCAAGCTGCCGGAATGTCGGGGGTTTTTCCGCGCAGGAAAGTTCCGTGCGGCGCCTGGAGACGGAATCGTGCAGCGCTGCTCATTTCCGCAGCAGCGCTCTGAAGCTTTCAGCGCGGTGAAAAAGCTTTGCGCCAGCGCCTAACGCGGCGGGGTGTTGCTGCGTTCTTGGATGGCGCGCTCGACATCGTCGAGGCCGAGATCGACGATGCCGACGAGCGACAGCAGCAGGAGCGCGCCGAAGGCGAGGATGACCACGCCGGAGACGCGCGCGATCCACAGCATGCCGCGTTCGGCGACGCGGCCGTGGAACATTGAGGCGAAGGTCGTTAGCGCGAACCACCAGGCGGTCGCGCCGGCGAGCACGCCGAGCGTGAGCACCACGCCGAGTTCGGGGTGGTCGGCGATATGCGGGATGTTGATGGTGGCGAATACCGCGGCGAAGGAGATCACCGTCGTCGGGTTGGTCAGCGTCACCAGGAAGGCCGAGAGGAAATCGTTGAGCAGCTTCTCGCGATCGCGCGTGGCCGGGGCCGGTGTGCGCTTGGTGAAGATGGCGCGCAAGCCCACCAGGCAGAGCAAGCCGCCGCCGACCAGGCGCACCCAATCGTTGTGGTTGATCAGCGGCGCCATGAGAAAGCCGATGCCGAAGGCGGCGATGGCGCCGTAGATCGCGTCGGCCAGCGCCGCGCCGAGGCCGGAGACGTAGCCTGCCAGCTTGCCCTGCGCGATTGAGCGGTGGATGCACATCACGGCCACGGGGCCGACCGGCGCGGCGATGATGACGCCGACGATCAGGCCCTTGAGAAACAACGTGGTGACATTCATACGGACGCAGGCTCCCTGTCTCAGCCCCTGACGGGGCCGCGCCCTGCGCGACGCGGGCTTCGCTTCTTATCGCAGCCCCATGCCCGAGACAACCGCGAGCGCCGCGCGGACGGCCGGCGGGCTCTAATAATGTCGTGAGAATGAACAATGCCGTGAAGGGGGAACGGAGCCGAAAGGGGCTTGATCCCCGATTCGCCGCCCCGTAAAGAATGGAGGCGTCAGGTTGCCCGGTTCTCTCGCGAGAACCCGGCGTGTGCCCGGCAAGACACCGCCTGACGCCTCGGGAGCCGGCCTGACTCCCGATCCGCAAGAGCCGTCGGACGTTCCGGCGCTTCGCGACCCGCGTCCCCAGGGAGAGATGCGCTTCGCTGATCGCCACGGCCTGCCTTCCCGGCGAGGGAAAGCCCTCCGTCGTCCGCCTTTGGCGCGGCCTTTCGCAAAGCCGGCCTTTCCCCGGACCGTTCCGTTCTGCCGCCGTGCCTCAAGCGCTTCGCGCGTCCTGGCGGCGTCCGCTCCTCCAGCTTCCGCGAAGAGGCCTCTCGCAGCGGCCCCGCCCGGGGCGCGGACGCACCCTCGCGGGTCCGTCCCGTCGGCCGCCCGCCTGCGTCCTTGGGGAGCGCAGGCCTTGCGGCTTGGAAGCGCCGGCCTCGGTGCAGAGGCGGCTCGTTCCGTCCGTCGCGTCACGCTGCCGACCCATCGCCTCGCGGCGCCCGGAGGGCAGCGCTTGAACGGTCTTGCGACCGCTCGCGCCGGGTGCGGGCTTGCCGATCCGCCAGCGTGGGACTTGCGCCCCGCGCTCGCCGATCGTTTCGCCCCCGCCGCTTGGCCAGCGCTCGCAGGCCCTCGAAAGAGCCTTCGCGGCGCATCGCCGGTCTCGCGGCGGAACCCCTACTGATCGCGAGAAGCATCGCCAGCGCCGGCCTCGCGGACAAGGCGCGGCGCGGATAGCTCGCCCAAAAACTTGTGCATGGAAAGACGCGATCCGCACATTGCGCGCACAGCCTCTCCACAGGCTTATCCCCATTCGCGCCTCGCCGCCGCGCAGGGCCGTTGATATTGTTCGAAATCCGTTTCGTTGATTGAGGCCGAAGATGCCGCGCGCGCCCCGCGTCGAAATTCTCTACTGCCGGCAATGCCGCTGGCTGCTGCGCGCTTCCTGGATGGCGCAGGAGCTGCTCACCACCTTCTCCGAAGAGATCGGCGAGCTGGCTCTGCTGCCCGGCACCGGCGGCATCTTCGAAGTGCGCGTCGACGACACTTTGATCTGGTCGCGCAAGGCGGAGGGGCGCTTTCCCGAGATGAAAGAGCTCAAACAGCGGGTGCGCGACCGGATCGCCCCGGAGATGGGTCTCGGTCATTCTGACCGGCCGTCTTAAAGATCGCGGTCCTTTGGACCGCCCGGGCATTCGGATCGGCCGATTGCGCCATAAGCGCCGCCTCTAGCCCGGCTCTTTTCAGGCCGGCCATTGAAAAGGCTCAGATTTTTCCGAAAAACCGCTTCGCGCCTGTGCCCGGCGCGTTGACTTGGCGAGGCGGCGGGGCTACACCCTTCCCGCACCGCAACAGGGCCGTCGGCCCTGGGTTTCGGACAGGATGTCCGGTATCGGCGGCGCCCGCTATCCCGGCCGTTTTGGAAACCCAATCCGCTCGTGCCCCACGTTTCCGTCCGCTCTCGTCAGACTGATCCTCTGGGACCTGTCCTGCGTTTCTGATATCGGCCCGCCGCTGCGGCCTGCCGCGCGGCGATCTGCAACTTGTCGCTCGCGTCCACCCCGCATTCGCCGTTCACGAAGGCTCCCGATGGCAAAAACCGCAAGACCGCTTTCGCCGCACATCTCGATCTACAGCTGGAAGTTCACCATGCTGTTGTCGATCCTGCACCGCGCCACCGGCATCGCGCTCAGCGTCGGCGCGCTCTTGCTGGTCTGCTGGCTGACCGCCGCCGCCAGCGGCCCGGTCGCCTTCGCCAACCTGCAGGGCTTCATCGGCTCCTGGTTCGGCCTGCTGATCCTCTTCGGCTTCAGCTACGCGCTGTTCTATCACCTGTGCAACGGCATCCGGCACCTGTTCTGGGACGCCGGCTACGGCTTCGCGCTCGAGACCGCCTGGAGCAGCGCCATCGTCACGGTCGCCGTCTCCATCGCGCTCACCGTGATCGCCTGGGCCGCCGGCATCAGCTTCATGGGGGGCTTCTAATGTCCGTCGCGAAAAATCAAATGCGCACCGCGCTGGGTCGCGTGCGCCATCTCGGCTCCGCCAAGGAAGGCGTGCAGCATTGGTGGGCCCAGCGCCTGACCGCCGTCGCCCTGGTGCCGCTGACGATCTGGTTCGTCGCCTCGATCGCCTGGCTCGCCGGCGCCGACCATGCCGCCTTCACCGGCTGGGTCGCGCGTCCGCTCAACGCGCTGCTGATGGTCGTGCTGGTCGGCGCTGGCTTCTATCACGCCGCGCTCGGCCTGCAGGTCGTCATCGAAGACTACGTGCATGGCGAAGCCGCCAAGCTCGTCTCGCTCATCCTGGTCAAGTTCGCGGCCCTGCTGCTGGCGCTCGCCGGCATCTTCGCCGTCCTCAAGATCGCTTTCGGGGCTTAATCCCATGCCGAAGTCTTACGAGATCATCGATCACGCCTATGACGTCATCGTCGTCGGCGCCGGCGGCGCGGGTTTACGCGCGACCCTCGGCATGGTGGCGGCGGGCTTCCGCACCGCCTGCATCAGCAAGGTCTACCCGACGCGCAGCCACACCGTCGCCGCGCAGGGCGGCATCGGCGCCGCGCTCGGCAACCTCGATCACGACAACTGGAAGTTCCACATGTACGACACCGTCAAGGGGTCGGACTGGCTGGGCGACCAAGACGCGATCGAATACATGTGCCGCAACGCCATCGATGCGGTGATCGAGCTCGAGCATTTCGGCGTGCCGTTCTCGCGCACCCCGGAAGGCAAGATCTACCAGCGCCCGTTCGGCGGCCACACGCTGGACCATGGCAAGTCGATGGCGCGCCGCGCTTGCGCCGCCGCCGACCGTACCGGCCACGCCATCCTGCACACGCTCTATCAGCAGTGCCTGAAGCACAAAGCCGAGTTCTTCTCCGAATATATCGCCCTCGACCTGCTGAACGATTCCGAAGGCGGCGTCGGCGGCGTGATGGCCTGGTGCCTGGAAGACGGCACGATCCATCGCTTCCGCGCCCAGATGGTGGTGTTCGCCACCGGCGGCTACGGCCGCGCCTACTTCTCCTGCACCTCGGCGCACACCTGCACCGGCGACGGCGGCGCGATGGCGCTGCGCGCCGGCATTCCGCTGCAGGACATGGAATTCATCCAGTTCCACCCGACCGGCATCTATGGCTCGGGCTGCCTGATCACCGAGGGCGCGCGCGGCGAAGGCGGCTATGTGACGAACTCGGAAGGCGAGCGATTCATGGAGCGTTACGCGCCGACCGCGAAGGATCTGGCCTCGCGCGACGTCGTGTCGCGTTCGATGGCGATCGAGATCCGCGAAGGCCGCGGCGTCGGCCCGAACAAGGATCACATCCATCTGCATCTCGAGCACATCGATCCGAAGGTGCTGGCGGAGCGTCTGCCGGGCATCTCCGAGACGGCGATGATCTTCGCCGGCGTCGACGTGACGAAGGAGCCGATCCCCATCCTGCCGACCGTGCACTACAACATGGGCGGCATTCCGACGAACTATCACGCCGAAGTCATCCGTCCGAAGGGCGGCGACAAGGACGCCATCGTCCCCGGCCTGATGGCGGTGGGCGAAGCGGCCTGCGTGTCGGTGCATGGCGCCAACCGCCTTGGCACCAACTCGCTGCTCGATCTCGTGGTGTTCGGCCGCGCCGCCGCGCTGCGCATCGCCGCTACCCACAAGCCGGGCGCGACGCTCAAGGCGCTGCCGGCCGACGCCCATGAGGCGGCGCTGGAGCGCTTCGACCGCATCCGCAACGCCAACGGCAAGACGCTGACCGCCGACATCCGCCTCTCCATGCAGAAGACCATGCAGAACAACTGCGCGGTGTTCCGCACGGCGAGCGTGCTGGCCGAAGGCAAGCAGCTGATCGACCAGGCCGCCGCGTCGATGAACGATCTCAAGGTCGTCGACCGCTCGCTGGTGTGGAACAGCGATCTCGTCGAAGCCCTCGAGCTCGACAATCTGATGGGCCAGGCCGCAGTCAGCATGTACTCGGCCGAAGCGCGCCACGAAAGCCGCGGCGCTCACGCCCATGAGGACTACCCGAGCCGCGACGACGTGAATTGGATGAAGCACACGCTGGCGTATCGCGACGCCACCGGCAAGATCACCCTCGATTACCGCCCGGTCCATATGTACACGATGACCGACGAAATCGAAGTGATCCCGCCGAAAGAGCGCGTGTATTAATCGAGAGAGCAAGGACGTAAGTCATGGTTGAACTGGCTCTGCCGCGCAATTCCCGAGTGAAGGAAGGCAAGACCTTCCCGGCTCCGTCGGGCGCGAAGAACGTCAAGACCTTCAAGATCTACCGCTGGGATCCGGAGACGGGCGAGAACCCCCGCCTCGACAGCTACAACATCGATCTCGATGCTTGCGGCCCGATGGTTCTCGACGCGTTGATCAAGATCAAGAACGAGATCGATCCGTCGTTGACCTTCCGCCGCTCCTGCCGCGAAGGCATCTGCGGTTCCTGCTCGATGAACATCGACGGCGGCAACACGCTCGCCTGCATCAAGCCGATCGAGGAATGCTCGGGCGACGTGCCGGTCTATCCGCTGCCGCATATGGATGTGATCAAGGATCTGGTGCCGGATCTGACGAAGATCTGGGCGCAGTATGAATCGGTCGAGCCCTGGCTGCAGGCCGAGACCACCGCGCCGAGCCGCGAGCGTCTGCAGAGCCCGGAAGAGCGCGAGAAGCTCGACGGCCTGTGGGAATGCATCCTCTGCTTCAGCTGCTCGACCTCCTGCCCGAGCTACTGGTGGAACAGCGACCGTTTCCTCGGCCCGGCCATCCTGCTGCAGGCCTATCGCTGGATCGCCGATTCGCGCGACGAGCGCACGGGCGAGCGCCTCGACAATCTCGAGGATCCGTTCCGCCTCTACCGCTGCCACACCATCATGAACTGCACGCGCACTTGCCCGAAGGGTCTCAACCCGGCCAAGGCGATCGGCGAGATCAAGAAGCTGATGGTCGAACGGCGCTAAGCTGCAAGTTTACGTTTGCGAGAGAGAGCAAACGAAAGGGCCGTCCCAAGGGACGGCCCTTTTCTTTTGATCATCGTCATGGCCGGACTTGTTCCGGCCATCCACGACTTTCTTTCATCCGCATCGTAAGGCGTGGATGCCCGCAACAAGTGCGGGCATGACGGAAGTTGTGTTGTCTACCTCGTGCCTTGCTGCCGCACCCACTCGAACAGGCAGACCGCGGCCGAGGCGGCGACGTTGAGCGATTCGGCGGTGCCCGGCATCGGGATGCGCACCTGCAATCCGGCGGCATTGCTCAAAGCCGGATCGAGTCCGGCGCCTTCGTTGCCGAACAGGAAGAAGCAGTCGGCAGGCAAGCTTACGTCATAGAGCGAGCGCGTCGCCGCCAGATCGGTGGCGAGCACGCGCGCCGGCTTCTCGGCGATCAGCGCTTTGAGATCGGCGCGCTCATGAATGGCGAGGGCGAATTGCGCGCCCATGCCGGCGCGGAGCGCCTTCGGCGAGAAGGCTTCGGCGCAGCCGGCGGAGAGATAGGCGCTTTTCACGCCCGCCGCCGCCGCGGTGCGCAGCATGGTGCCGACATTGCCGGGGTCTTGAATGTCGGACAGCAGGATCGCCGCGCCCTTAACTTCATGCGGGGCGGGCAGAGCGATGCGCGCCACCAGCCCAGTCGGCGTCTCGACGGTGGAGAGCGCGTTGGCCAAGCCGTCCGGCAGCAGCATCAGCGCACGCTCGGGCAAACCTGCGATCAGCGCGGCGATCTCCGGCTGATCGGCGCGGCTCTCGGCGACGGCGACCAAGTCCGGCTCCAGCCCGGCGGCCAGCGCCATCTGCAACAGATGCGCGCCGTCCAAGATCGCCACGCTCTCCTTGCGGCGCGCGCGCGGCTCTTCCGCCTGCTTCTTCAGGGCGGCATAGAGCGGATTGGCGGCGGAAGCGATGCGTTTCATCGCCGCAGTCTAGCAGGGAAGAGGTCGCCCATGGTGGACGGAGAGGGGTAGGGCGGACTAGTCTGCGCCGCCATGGCTCCAACCGACGCCTCATCGTCCCAAGGTCCCGTCGCCGCGCTGCGCGAGCGCCGGCGCTCGGGCGCGATCAAGCCCGATCCCGTGCAGGATCTGGCCGCCGAAAAATTGCAGCAGCTGCACGATGCGCTAAAGTCCTACCGGCCGGTCGACGGCGGCGGCGGCTTCATGGGCGCGCTCGGCAGTTGGAAGGCGCGCCTGGGGCTTGCCCGCCGCGACGAGACGCCGCCGCAGGGGCTTTACATTTTCGGCGCGGTCGGGCGCGGCAAGTCCATGCTGATGGATTTGTTCTACGAGACCGCGCCGGTCGCCGCCCATCACAAGCGCCGCGTGCATTTCCATGCCTTCATGATCGAGGTGCATCAGCGCCTGCATGAATGGCGTCAGCGCACCAAGGGCGCGGAGGCCGATCCGGTGCCCAAGCTCGCCGCCGAAATCGCCGCTCAGACCTGGCTGCTCTGTTTCGATGAGTTTCAGGTGACCAACATCGCCGACGCGGCGATCCTCGGCCGCCTGTTCACGGCTTTGTTCGAGCGCGGCATCGTCGTCGTCGCCACCTCCAATCGCGCGCCCGACGAACTTTATAAAGGCGGGTTGCAGCGCGAACTGTTCCTGCCATTCATCGCGCTGCTCAAAGAGAAGCTCGACGTCATCGAGCTCGACGGCGGCGAGGATTACCGTCTATTGCGTCTGAAAGGCATGCCGCTGTGGCATTCGCCGCTCGGGCCCGCCGCCAGCCATGCGCTTGATGAGGCCTACGACTTGCTGACGCAAGACGGCACGGGCGATGACGACGCGCCGTCGTTGCCGCTCTCGGCCAAAGAGCGGCAGGCCGGCTTCAAGGTCGTGCCGGCGCCCGAGGCCGAGCCGACGGTGCTGATGGTGCAGGGGCGCAAGCTCGCCGTGCCGGTCTCGGCCAAGGGCGTGGCGCGTTTCGGCTTCGACGATCTCTGCGCCCGCGCGCTCGGCGCGGCGGACTACATCGCGGTCGCCACGCATTTTCACACGCTGATCCTCGACGGCGTGCCGCAGCTCGGACCGGAAAAGCGCAACGAGGCCTTCCGCTTCACCACGCTGATCGACGCGCTCTACGAGCATAAGGTCAACTTGATCGCCTCGGCGGCCGTCGAGCCGCGCCGGCTTTATCCCGACGGCGATTTCGCCTTCGAGTTCGAGCGCACCGTCTCGCGCCTGCTGGAAATGCAGACCGACGGCTACCGCCAGGCTAAGCATTTGACCTGACGGCTGACATCTCAGGGCTTTAGGGCGCATGTGGCGAAATTGCCACGGCGCATGGCGGCCATGCGCTCCCCCTCCCTTGTCAGGGCCAAGGCCTTGCAGTACCAACAGAGCCCCTTATTTCTTAAGGAACAAGCCTCACTGTTCCGGGCGCGGCATCGGGCCGCGCCGCACCCCGCCGGTCGGGGCATTCCGTCACTGTCCGCGCCCCCGCCCGTCATGACCCCCGTCACGATTAGGGCTCGCGCGGATCGGAACCGAGGATCGCTTCTGAGATGTCCGACACGTTGATCGTTCCCTCTGCCGCCGCCAACCCCAATGGGCGCGCGCCGGTCGACCCGCGCCTCGACCTGCCGGCCGAGATCAACCGCCTGCGCCGCGAGCGCAACGCGGTGATCCTCGCGCACTATTATCAGGACGGCGAAATCCAGGATCTCGCCGACTTCGTCGGCGATTCGCTCGACCTGTCGCGCAAGGCGGCGAGCACGGACGCCGACGTCATCGTGTTCTGCGGCGTGAAATTCATGGCCGAGGTGGCGAAGATCCTGTCGCCCTCCAAGACCGTGCTGCTGCCCGATATGGCCGCCGGCTGCTCGCTGGAAGATTCCTGCAAGCCCGGCCCGTTCAAGGCGTTCCGCGACGCCCACCCCGACCATGTCGCCATCACCTACATCAACTGCTCGGCCGAGGTGAAGGCGCTCAGCGACATCATCGTCACCTCGTCGAACGCCGAAGCGATCATCCGTCAGATCCCGGCGGACAAGCCGATCCTGTTCGCGCCCGACCGCAATCTCGGCGCTTATCTCGCCAAGGCTACCGGCCGCGAGATGACGCTGTGGCCGGGCACCTGCATCGTCCATGAAAGCTTCGCCGACCGCGAGCTGGCCAAGCTGAAGGCGCGCCACCCTAAGGCGCTGGTCGCCTCGCATCCGGAAAGCGGCGCCGGCGTTCTGGCGCAGTCCGATCATGTCGGTTCGACGCGTTCGATCCTCGAATATGTGCTGGCATCGAAGGCCGAGGAATTCATCATCGGCACCGACACCGGCCTGATCCATCAGATGCAGAAGCTGGCGCCGACCAAGCGTTTCATTCCGATCAGCGGCACCGAAGGCCCGTGCGCCTGCAACGCCTGCCCCTTCATGGCGCTCAACACGGTCGAGAAGCTCTATCTCGCCCTGCGCGACATGACGCCGAGCCTCGATCTCGCCGAACCGCTGCGCCAGGCGGCGGCGCTGCCGCTCGAACGCATGCTCGCCATGTCGGCGTCGATCCCGGCGCCGGCCACGGCGGCGGACAAGGCCCGTTAAGGTTCGTTCTACATTTTGCACCGCGAGCGGCGGCCTCCTATAAAGAGGCCGCCGTTTCTCCATCCGCAGGATTATTCCGATGCAGCTCTCCCGCGCCGAAATCGACGACTTCATCGATCGCGCCCTGGCCGAGGATGTCGGCCGCGGCGACCTCACGAGCTACGCGACCATTCCCGAGGGCACGCAGCTCAAGGTCGCCATGGTGGCGCGTCAGGAGGTCGTGGTCTGCGGCATCGACATCGCCATGGCGGTGTTCAAGCGCGTGCGTGCCGATATTGAAACGCAGGCCTTAGTGAAGGATGGCGAGAAAGTTAACGCCAAGACCGTGCTGGCGCGCTTTTCCGGCGATGCCCGCGCCATCCTCGAAGCCGAGCGCACGGCGCTCAACATCCTGCAGCATCTCTCGGGCATCGCCACGGTGACGCGGCGCTACGCCGAACTGGTCGAGGGAACCGGCGCGACGCTGATCGATACGCGCAAAACCATCCCCACCCTGCGCAATCTCGCCAAATACGCCAGCTTCACCGGCGGCGCGCGCAACCACCGCCTGCGCCTGGATGACGGCGTGCTGATCAAGGACAACCATATCGCCGCCTGCGGCAGCCTCACCGCTGCAGTGCAGCGCGCCAAGCGTGTCACCCCGGCCCTGACGGTGGTGGAAGTGGAGTGCGACACCCTCGATCAGGTGAAAGAAGCGGTCGCCGCCGGCGCCGGCATGATCCTTTTGGACAATATGGAGCCGGCGCTGCTCAAGCAGGCGGTCGCCATCGTCGCTGGCCGCGCGGTGCTTGAAGCATCGGGCGGCATTACGCTGGAAACCATACGCGACAAGGCTTCCAGCGGCGTCGACTTTGTCTCGGTGGGGCGCATGACGCAGTCCGCGCCGGCCGTCGACATCGGTCTCGACTACGGAGTCTGAGCGCATCTGACCTGTCAGAGGCGCGCGCGGCGGTCGAACCGAATGAGTCGTCGCGCGTTTGCCGCGCGCGACTCGAATCGAGTCGCCAAAGTCCAAAAGCGCGAGTCGAAACGACTCCTTCAGTCCAAAAGCACGAGTCGAAACGACTCGATGAGACGAAAAAACGAATCGGAAATCGTCCTCGAAGGATCGAATCGCGTGTCGAATGAGTCGCGCGAGGCGAAAAAAACGACTCGAATCGTCTCCGCAACACATTTTTTTATTTTCTACGTTTCAATTTTGGATAATTATGCGCGTCGAGAGTCCTGCTTACGGACTTTCCGGCGGTGACGAGTGCCGCTCGATCGGTCGGCGAAGACGACGAGTGAAGATGCCGATCGATGACGCGAGAGACGCTTCTGTTCGAGGTTGATCGCTTGATGAAGGCAGGTTGCTTCGAAGCTCACGGCGAGATCGCGGACGGTATTCGACAAAGCGTTACGCTTTGCAGCTTGAATGAAGACGGAAGCCGCAGCGTCGTTATGAAGATCCAGTTCCGTTTCGTGACGTGAAGACGTAAGGAAAGTTGATGGCTCGCAAGAAAATCGCCCTGATTGGCGGCGGCAATATCGGTGGCACCCTCGCTCACCTGGCTGCGCTGAAGGAATTGGGCGACGTCGTCCTGTTCGACATCGTTGACGGCCTGCCCCAGGGTAAAGCCCTGGACCTCGCCGAATCGGCCCCCATCGAAGGCTTCAACGCCTCCGTCACTGGCGCCAACGACTATTCGGCCATCAAGGGCGCCGACGTCGTCATCGTCACCGCCGGCGTCGCCCGCAAGCCGGGCATGAGCCGCGACGATCTGATCGGCATCAATACCAAAGTCGTCTCCACGGTCGGCGCGGCCATTAAAGAGCATTGCCCCAGCGCCTTCGTCATCGTCATCACCAACCCGCTCGACGTGATGGTGCTGATCATGAAGGAAGCCTCGGGCCTCCCGGCCGAGCGCGTGGTTGGCATGGCCGGCGTGCTCGACGCCGCCCGCTTCCGCTATTTCCTCGCCGAAGAGTTCAAAGTCTCGGTCGAGGACGTGAATGCCTATGTGCTCGGCGGCCACGGCGACACCATGGTGCCGCTGATCCGCTATTCCAGCGTCGGCGGCCTGCCGCTGCCGGACCTCATCAAGATGGGCTGGAGCACGGAAAAGCGTATCGAAGAGATCGTTCAGCGCACCCGTGATGGTGGCGCTGAGATCGTCGCTCTGTTGAAGACCGGCTCGGCGTTCTACGCCCCCGCTTCAGCGGCGATCCAGATGGCGGAGTCCTTCTTGAAGGACCAGAAGCGGGTGTTGCCCTGCGCCGCCTATCTGCAAGGGGAATATGGGGTCAATGGAGTCTATGTGGGCGTGCCCGTCGTGATCGGTGCCGGCGGGGTTGAGCGCATCATCGAGATTCCTTTGAGTAAGGACGAGAAGGCCATGTTTGATAAATCCGTTGCGGCCGTGGAAGGGCTGATCACGGCGGCCAAGTCCTTACAAAATAAGACGGCCTAAATCAGGGCAGACCAAAGCGTAAAATCGTTTCGGATAATCAACACACTAACAAAGAGAGCAGAACAATGGTTAAGAAGCCCGCGAAGAAGAAGGTTGCCAAGAAGGCTAAGGTTGCGAAGAAGGCCAAGAAGAAGGCCCCGGCCAAGAAGAAGTAATAGCTTCTTCTGAAGCTAGACTTCGGCCCGGGACTTGTTCCCGGGCCAGCCTTACCCGCCCCGTCCATCGCCCAAGCGATGGTCGGGGCGGGAACGTTTCGGGGGTACCTATCGCTCGCCCTTTCCCCGCGCTTTACGCGCTGCCGCTCCGCCACGCGACACACTTATATATAGAGCGCCCCTGCGATCTCATTGATCGCCGGCTACTCAATTGATTCCAAATATTTATTCGCCCTTTATCGGCCGCTCGGCGCGATCCGCGGCGCCGCGCCTGCCAGGCGGCCTTCGGAGCGCCTTTCGAGGCACCGATAACGTCCTCTCTTCGTGAATTCCTATGGGGTCAACGGCTGCGCCAATGCACCGTGGCTGAGCGGTCACGAAGCTGTCGGAAATTGCGGCAAGAGCCTGACTTTACGGCGGAAAATGGCCGAAAACCGCCCGTTATAGGTTGATCCGAAAAGCGAGGGTGATAGATTACGCGGCACCGTACCCGGCCGGGTCGGCGGCCAATGGCGGCCGCGGCTTCGCGCCGGGCTTCGCGTCTTTTCGAGCGCGTTTCGAGCGCGCCGATCGTGACCCTGTCGACGGCCTCCTGCCGAAGCAAGATCTGCAAATCATCGGGCGAACATGAACATCCATGAGTACCAGGCCAAAGGCCTGCTCGCGAAATATGGCGTCGCGGTTCCGCGCGGCGGCGTCGCTTACACTCCGCAAGAGGCCGAAAAGGTCGCTGCCGAACTCGGCGGTCCGGTTTGGGTCGTGAAGGCCCAGATCCATGCCGGCGGCCGCGGCAAGGCCGGCGGCGTCAAGGTGGTCAAGAGCGCCGCCGACGTCGTCGCCAAGTTCAAGGACATGCTCGGCATGACCTTGGTCACGCACCAGACCGGCCCCGCCGGCAAGGAAGTGAAGCGCGTCTACATCGAGGAGGGCTGCGACATCGCCCGCGAGCTGTATCTCAGCCTCGTCATCGATCGCGCCACCAGCCGCGTCACCGTGATGGCCTCGACCGAGGGCGGCATGGAGATCGAAGAGGTCGCCGCGCACAGCCCGGAAAAAATCCTGAAGGTCGCGATCGATCCGGTCGCCGGCATGCAGGCCTTCCACGCGCGCCAGATCGCCTTCGGCCTCGGCCTCGAAGGCAAGCAGGTCAATAGCTGCGTGAAGTTCATGCTGGCCTTCTACAAGGCCTTCATGGCGCTCGACGCCTCGCAGGTCGAGATCAACCCGCTGGTCGTCACCGGCGCGGGCGATCTGATCGCGCTCGACGCCAAGATGAACTTCGACGACAACGCGCTGTTCCGTCAGCCCGAAGTGCTGGCGCTGCGCGACGAGGACGAAGAGGATCCGGCCGAGCTGGAAGCCTCCAAGCACAACCTCAACTACGTCAAGCTCGACGGCAACATCGGCTGCATGGTCAACGGCGCCGGTCTCGCCATGGCGACGATGGACATCATCAAGCTCTACGGCGGCGAGCCGTCGAACTTCCTCGATGTCGGCGGCGGCGCGACGCGCGAGCGCGTCACCACGGCGTTCAAGCTGATCCTGTCGGATCCGAACGTCGAAGGCATTCTCGTCAACATCTTCGGCGGCATCATGCGCTGCGACGTCATCGCCGAAGGCGTCGTCGCCGCGGCCCGTGAAGTCAGCCTGCATGTGCCGCTCGTCGTGCGCCTCGAAGGCACCAACGTCGAGCTCGGCAAGAAGATTCTCACCCAGTCCGGGCTGCCGATCGTCTCGGCCGACAATCTGGCGGACGCCGCCGAGAAGATTGTCAAAGCCGTGAAGGAGGCCGCGTAAATGTCCGTTCTCGTCGGTAGCGACACCAAAGTCATCTGCCAAGGCTTCACGGGCGCCCAGGGCACCTTCCATTCGCAGCAGGCCATCGCCTACGGCACCAAGATGGTCGGCGGCGTGACGCCGGGCAAGGGCGGCACCAAGCATCTCGACCTGCCGGTGTTCAACACCGTCGCCGAGGCCGTGCATGTCACGGGCGCGAACGCGACCGTGATCTACGTGCCGCCGCCGTTCGCGGCCGATGCGATCCTCGAAGCGATCGATTCGGAAATCCCGCTCGCGGTCTGCATCACCGAAGGCATTCCCGTGGTCGACATGATCGCGGTGAAACGCGCGCTCGCCGGCTCGAAGACCCGCCTCGTCGGTCCGAACTGCCCGGGCGTCATCACGCCCGACGCCTGCAAGATCGGCATCATGCCCGGCCACATCCACAGTCGCGGCAAGATCGGCATCGTCTCGCGTTCCGGCACGCTGACCTATGAAGCCGTCGCCCAGACCACGGCGGCCGGCCTCGGCCAGTCGACCTGCATCGGCATCGGCGGCGACCCGATCAACGGCACCAATTTCATCGACTGCATCGAGATGTTCCTCGGCGACGACGAGACCCAGGGCATCATCATGATCGGCGAAATCGGCGGCTCCGCCGAAGAGGAGGCCGCGGCCGTCCTCAAGGCCTCGAAAAAGAAGAAGCCGGTCGTCGGCTTCATCGCCGGCGTCACGGCCCCTCCGGGCCGCCGCATGGGCCATGCCGGCGCGATCATCTCGGGCGGCAAAGGCACCGCCGGCGACAAGATGGAGGCCATGCGTTCGGCCGGCATCACCGTCGCCGACTCGCCGGCCAGCCTGGGCAGCACCATGCTGAAAGTGATGACGGGCAAGTAAGCCCTTGTTAACAGTCCCGGACCGATAAGGATCGGTCCGGGACCGCGTCCTCGCGTGTTGCGCCGCGTTATGGTTAACCCCATATCAGCGGGGCTCGAGGAGCCTGCGGTTTTGGCAGGAACGGCAACGGGCCCTGACCCGTTCTCGACGCTCTTAGGGAGCGATAATCGCCCCGGAGCGCAGCAAGGCGGGTTCTCAGGCGGAACCCCACAGGTAAGCGAACCCAGATGGCGACCGATCTACCCGACAGCATTTTCTCCGGCGGCAACAGCGCTTTCATCTCCGAGCTTTACGCGCGCTGGACCAACGATCCTTCTTCCGTCGATTCCGAATGGGCGGTGTTCTTCGCCGGCCTCGGCGACGACGCTCACGCGGCGCTGAAAGAGCATTATGGCGCGAGCTGGGCTCCCAAAGCCAAGCGCGCGAAGATCAACGGCGCGGCTTACGACTTCGCCCCCTGGCTCGACCCGACGCCGCCGAAAGGCGCGAAGGCTCCGGCGAAGCCGGCTGACGGCGCGGCTCCCGCTGCCGCCGGCGTAAGCCAGGCGCAACTGCGCGCCGCGACGCTCGATTCGATCCGCGCCCTGATGCTGATCCGCGCCTATCGCGTGCGCGGCCATCTGATGGCCGATCTCGATCCGCTGGGCCTCAACCCGCCAGTCCCGCATCCGGAACTGGAGCCGAGCTCTTACGGCTTCACGGACGCCGATTGGGATCGCCCGATCTTTATCGACAACGTGCTCGGTCTCGAGACCGCGACGCTGCGTAAGATCATCGACGTTCTGCGCGAAACCTATTGCGGCAAGATCGGCGTCGAATTCCTCCATATGCAGGATCCGGCCGAGAAGGCCTGGATCCAGGAGCGCGTCGAGCGCTCGCGCGGCCGTCCGAATCTCTCGGCCGACGAAAAGAAGGCCGTGTTCGGCTACATCACCGGCGCCGAAGGCCTGGAGAAGTACTGCCAGCTGAAGTTCACCGGCACCAAGCGCTTCGGTCTCGATGGCGGCGAATCGATGATTCCCGTGCTCGAAGAAATCATTCGCGCCTCGGCCCGCCTCGGCGTCGAGGAAGTCGTGATGGGCATGCCGCACCGCGGCCGCCTGAACGTGCTCACCAACATCATGGGCAAGTCGTTCACGGCGTTGTTCTCCGAATTCCAGGGCAACTCGTCCAACCCCGACGGCACCGTCGGCTCGGGCGACGTGAAGTACCATCTCGGCGCGTCGGGCGACCGCGAGATCGAGGGCCAGAAGGTCCATCTCTCGCTCAACGCCAACCCGTCGCACCTCGAAGCCGTCGACCCGGTGGTCGTCGGCAAGGTCCGCGCCAAGCAGGCGATCCGCGGCGACTTGGCCCGCGAAAAGGTCATCGGCGTGCTGATGCACGGCGACGCCGCCTTCGCCGGCCAGGGCCTCGTGCCGGAAACGCTGTGCTTCGCCGGCCTGCGCGGTTACCGCTCGGGCGGCACGATCCATCTGATCGTGAACAACCAGATCGGCTTCACCACCGCGCCGTCCTATTCGCGCTTCTCGCCCTATCCGTCGGATGTGGCCAAGGGCTTCCAGGCGCCGATCTTCCATGTGAACGGCGACGATCCGGAAGCGGTCGTGCATGTCGCGCGCATCGCCTCGGAATACCGCCACGCCTTCAAGAAGGACGTGGTGATCGATCTGTTCTGCTATCGCCGCCACGGCCATAACGAAGGCGACGAGCCCTCGTTCACCCAGCCGATCATGTACCGCACGATCGCCGGCCATGCGACGGTGCAGGAGATTTACGCCAAGCGTCTGGTCGCCGAAGGCGTCTATACCGAGGCGGAAGCGTCCGGCATCCAGAAGGCCATGCATCAGCGCCTCGACGAGGCGTTCGAGGCGGCCAAGACCTACAAGCCGAACAAGGCCGACTGGTTCGAAGGCAGCTGGCGCGGCTTCGGCCAGGCCGGCAACGACGACCGCAAGGGCAACACTGCCGTCGAGATCGACGTCCTGAAGAAGGTCGGCAAGGCGCTCTCCACCGTGCCGCCGGAGTTCAAGCTGCATTCGCGCATCCAGCGTCAGCTGCAGCAGAAGGCCGAGATGTTCGAGACGGGCGAGGGCTTCGACTGGGCGACCGCCGAAGCGCTGGCCTACGGCACGCTCGCCCTCGAAGGCACGCCGGTCCGCCTGTCGGGCCAGGACTCGGGCCGCGGCACCTTCTCGCAGCGTCATTCGGTGCTGGTCGATCAGCAGACCGAAGAGCGCTACGTGCCGCTCATGCATATCGATCCGAAGCAGGCGCAGTACGAAGTGGTCGACAGCCCGCTGTCGGAAGCCGGCGTGCTCGGCTTCGAATACGGCTATTCGATCACCGATCCGAACTCGCTCGTGCTGTGGGAAGGCCAGTTCGGCGACTTCGCCAATGGCGCGCAGGTGATCGTCGACCAGTTCATCTCCTCGTCGGAAAGCAAGTGGCTGCGCATGTCGGGTCTCGTCATGCTGCTGCCGCACGGCTACGAAGGCCAGGGTCCGGAGCATAGCTCGGCGCGTCTGGAGCGTTATCTGCAGGCCTGCGCCGAAGACAACATGCAGGTCGCCAACTGCACGACTCCGGCGAACTACTTCCACATCCTGCGCCGCCAGGTGCGCCGCAAGTTCCGCAAGCCGCTGATCATCATGACGCCGAAATCGCTGCTGCGTCATAAGCTCTGCGTCTCCAAACTGGCGGACATGGGCCCGGGCACCAGCTTCCACCGCGTCATCGGCGAGACCAACGCGCTCGTCGCCGACGCCCAGGTGAAGCGCGTCGTGCTCTGCACCGGCAAGGTCTATTACGATCTCTGGCAGGAGCGCGAGAATCGCGGCCTGAAAGATGTCGCGATCCTGCGCGTCGAGCAGCTCTATCCGTTCCCGGCCGGCACGCTCTCGCTCGAACTGGCGCGCTATCCCAACGCCGAAGTGGTCTGGTGTCAGGAAGAGCCGCAGAACATGGGCGCCTGGACCTTCGTCGATCGCCGCATCGAAGCGGTGCTCGGCGGTCTCAAGGTCAAGGCGCAGCGCCCGAGCTACGCCGGCCGCCCCGAATCGGCTTCGCCGGCCACCGGCCTCTTGCGCCGTCACAACCAGGAGCAGGCGCAACTGGTGAGCGACGCGCTGACGGTGAAGTGATCTCCGCCCCCGCTGGCAAGAGCCGGCGGGGGTTTCGTTTTTGAAGGCCGCCCATCATGGGATGGGCGGAAGACAAGCCGGGCGACAGGAGCGATGACCGCTCAAATGCCGCCGGCCCATCAGGTGAAAGAGACATGGCTGTTGATATCGTCGTGCCCACGCTGGGCGAATCGGTGACCGAAGCGACCGTCGCGAAGTGGCACAAGGCCGCGGGCGACCGGGTCGAGATCGACGAACCGCTCGTGGAGCTGGAGACCGACAAGGTCGCCGTCGAGGTCAATGCGCAGGTTGCCGGTGTGATCGACGAGATTCTCGTGCAGACCGGCGGCGAAGTCGCCGTCGGCGCGGTGCTCGGGCGTATCGCCGAAGGCGCTGCTGGCGCGAAGGCCGCGCCGAAAGCCGCTGCCGCCCCGGCCGCTGCCGCTCCGGCGCCTGCCGCCGCGGCCCCGGCTGCGACTGCTGACGCGCCTCTGGCTCCCGCCGTGCGCAAGCTGATCGAAGAGAACAACCTCGACGCCGCCAAGATCAAGGCGAGCGGCAAGGACGGCCGTCTGACCAAGGAAGACGTGCTGGCTCATCTCGAGAAGGCCGCCGCCGCCCCGGAAAAGCCGGTCGCGCCGAAGGCCGCTCCCGCGCCGTCCGTTCCGTCGGCTCCGAGCGCTTCGGGTCCGCGCGAAGAGCGCGTGAAGATGACGCGCCTGCGCCGCCGCATCGCCGAGCGCCTGAAGGAAGCGCAGAACACCGCCGCCATGCTCACCACCTTCAACGAGGTGGACATGACCAACGTGATGGCGCTGCGCAATGCCTACAAAGACAACTTCGAGAAGCGCCACGGCATCAAGCTCGGCTTCATGAGCTTCTTCGTGAAGGCGGCCATCGCCGCCCTCAAAGAAATTCCTGAGGTCAACGCCGAGATCCAGGGTGACGAGCTGGTCTACAAGAACCATTATGACGTCGGCGTGGCCGTCGGCACCGAGAACGGCCTGGTCGTTCCCGTGCTGCGCGATGCCGACACGATGGGCCTCGCCGATGTCGAGAAGGCGATCTCCGCCTACGGCCGCAAGGCGCGCGACGGCAAGCTGACCATCGAGGACATGACCGGCGGCACCTTCACCATCTCGAACGGCGGCATCTACGGCTCGCTGCTCTCGACGCCGATTCTCAACACGCCTCAGTCCGGCATTCTCGGCATGCACAAGATCCAGGAACGCCCGATCGTCATCGGCGGCAAGATCGAAGTGCGTCCGATGATGTATCTGGCCCTGTCCTACGACCACCGCATCGTCGACGGCCGCGAGGCCGTGACCTTCCTGGTCCGCATCAAGGAATGCATCGAAGACCCGAGCCGCTTGCTGCTCGACGTCTAATCGCGTTTCCGTTCGCCTCGCGTTGCGCCCTGCCTGACCGCTTTAACAATCGGCAGCGGGGCGCAACCGTCTCAGCCCTCATTTGAATTAGGATCGCCAAAATGGCCGACCAACCCACGAATTTCGATGTCGTCGTCATCGGCTCCGGCCCCGGCGGCTATGTCTGCGCCATCCGCGCCGCCCAGCTTGGCCTCAAGACCGCCATCGTCGAGAAGCGCGAGACGCTCGGCGGCACCTGTCTCAATGTCGGTTGCATTCCGTCCAAGGCGATGCTGCAGGCCTCCGAGAAGTTCGAGGAAGCCGCCCATCATCTCGCCGCCTTCGGCGTGAAGGTCGGCAAGCCCGAACTCGATTTCGGCGCCTTCATGGCCCACAAGGACAAGACGGTGAAGTCGAACGTCGACGGCGTCGCCTTCCTGATGAAGAAGAACAAGATCGAATGGTTCAAGGGCGCCGGCTCGCTCGAGGGCGGCGGCGTGGTCGCGGTGAAGCTCAATGCCGGCGGCGAAGCCAAGCTGACCGCCAAGAGCATCGTGCTCGCCACCGGCTCCGACGTCGTGTCGCTGCCGGGCATCGTCATCGACGAGAAGACCATCGTCTCCTCGACCGGCGCGCTGACGCTCGGTGGCGTGCCGAAGACCATGGTGGTGATCGGCGGCGGCGTGATCGGCCTTGAATTGGGTTCGGTCTATCAGCGCCTCGGCACCCAGGTCACCGTCGTCGAATTCCTCGACCGCATCCTGCCGCCGATGGACGGCGAAGTGTCCAAGTCGATGCAGAAGATCCTCGCCAAGCAGGGCATGGCCTTCAAGCTCTCGACAAAGGTCACGTCCGCCAAGCCGGGCGCGAAGGGCGTCACGCTCTCGCTCGAGCCCGCCGCCGGCGGCGCGGCCGAAACGCTGGAAGCCGACGTCGTGCTGGTGGCCGTGGGCCGCAAGCCCTACACGGAAGGCTTGGGTCTCGAGAAGGCCGGCGTGAAGCTGGACAGCCGCGGCCGCATCGAGACGGACGGCCATTTCAAGACCAGCGCGCCGGGCGTCTTCGCCATCGGCGACGTCATCATCGGCGCCATGCTGGCGCACAAGGCCGAGGACGAAGGCGTGGCGCTCGCCGAGCGCATCGCCGGCCAGGCCGGCCACGTGAACTACGACGCGATTCCGTCGGTCGTCTACACCGCCCCGGAAGTCGCCGCCATCGGCAAGACCGAGGAAGAGCTGAAGCAGGCCGGCGTCGCCTACAAGGCCGGCAAGTTCCCCTACACGGCGAACGGCCGCGCCCGCGCCATGAACGCGACGGACGGCTTCGTGAAGATCCTCGCCGACGCCAAGACCGACCGCGTGCTCGGCTGCCATATCGTCGGCGCCGATGCCGGCCATCTCATCGCCGAGATCGCGGTGGGCATGGAGTTCGGAGCCTCGGCCGAGGACATCGCGCGCACCTGCCACGCTCATCCGACCCTGTCGGAAAGCGTGAAGGAAGCGGCGCTCGCGGTCGACGGTCGTCCGATCCATATGTGACGGGAGGCCAGGTCGCGGATGAAACGCCCGGCCTGGCTCACCCAGACGGTCAAACGCAAACTCTACCTCGTCGCCGGGACGTTCTTCGTCATCCTCGGCGTGCTCGGCCTGTTCCTGCCGATCCTGCAGGGCGTGCTGTTCCTGCTCGTCGGCTTGGCGCTGCTGTCGAAGGGCTCGTCGCGCGTGCGCGCGCTCAAGCAGAAATTCAAGCGCCGCTATCCCAAATGGGGCGCGAAGCTCGACCATGCCGAGGCTTGGTCGAAAGAATTGCCGGGCAAAATCAAAGGCTGGTTCGGTCGCAAGCGCGATTAGCGGTACAGCGGCTCGATGATCTCGGTGATCGCCAGGATGTCGCGCACCGTGCCCTTGCCATCCACCAGCATGACGAGATCGCCGGCGATCAGGCGCAGCGACGTCGGGCGCACCGGCAGGCTCTTCTCCAGATCGGCCGGCAGGGATTTCTTCGGCACGGCGGCGGGCAGCGGCTGGCCTTCCTGAATCATCCGCATCAAGCCCGGCGGCAGTTCGTCCTTGCGCGGCAAGCCGGCCGGTACGCCGCCGCCCTTGCCGCGGTTGGCGCGCGCCTTGGCCACTTCCATGCGGTAATAGTCGCGGATGATCTGCGTCTCGCGCTGATCGAAACGCGCGCTGGTCGATGCGCCCTGCGCTTGCGCGGCTTTCGCCAGCAATGGCGCGGCGGCGGCGAGGAGACTGCAGGCGGCCAGGCTTTTCAAAACATCGCGACGAGTGATCATGGGCGTACTCCTTTAGCGAACGTGTCTAGCGTGCTCTGGGATGCGCGCTGCGATAGACGTCGAGCAATTTGGCCGAATCGACGGCGGTGTAGCGCTGCGTGGTCGAGAGCGAGGCGTGGCCGAGCAGTTCCTGAATGGTGCGCAGATCGCCGCCGCCGCCGAGCAGATGGGTGGCGAAGCTATGGCGCAGCGCATGCGGCGTCGCCGTTTCCGGCAGATTGAGTGCGCGGCGCAAAGCCCGCATCTCCTTTTGCACGATGGCCGGATCGAGCGCCTTGCCGCGCGCGCCGAGGAACAGCGGATCGCTCTCGCCGCCGGCATAGGGGCAGGCGGCGAGATAATCCTTCACCGCGTCGGCGACGACGGGCAACACCGGCACCATGCGGTCCTTGCTGCCTTTGCCGCGCACCGTCATGGCGCCGCCGGCCATGTCCCGCACGCGCCCGCGCGTCAGGCCGAGCGCTTCGCCGATGCGCAGGCCGCAACCGTAGAGCAGCAGCAGCACGGCGGCGTCGCGCTTGGCGATCCACGGCTCTTTCGCCATGGCCCCGACATTCTGCATCACTTCGCGCGCGCCCTGTTCGCTGAGCGGCTTGGGCGCGGCCTGCGGCAGTTTCGGGGTACGCACGGCGCGCACGGCGGGGTTGCTGATGAGGTCGCGCTTTTCCAGGCGGCGGAAAAAGCCGCGCACGGTGGACATGGCGCGCGCCGTCGAGCTGCGGGCCAGGCCGTCGCGCGCGCGCATCGCCAGCCAGGCGCGAAAATCGGCGGCCTTCAACGCGGCAAGATCATCGAGCGATGGATCGCCGCCGAGATGGTTGCTGAGAAACGCGAGAAAGCCGGCGAGGTCGCCGACATAGGCTTCGAGCGTATGGGGCGAGGCGCGGCGTTCGTCGGCGAGCCAGGCGCGCCAATCGGCGAGCGCGCCGGCCAAGGCCGGATCGCGCGCCGTGAGGGTCAGTCGCGCGGCAGACCCAGCCATGTGCGGATGCAAAGCTCGAGGATGCGGGCGAGGAAGCCGAGCAGCTCGGTGCCTTGGCTGGCGTCGAAGCGGCCTTCGTGACGCGAGCCGAGCGCGAGAAGCCCGGTCGGCGAGGTGGCCGAGGGGCGCAGGCGCAAGAGCGCTTCGGAGCGCACCAGCGTCGCCGCCGCGCCGTAGAGCGGGTTCTGGCCGTGCAGCGCCGGCGTGAGCAACGTGTCGCGCGTGCCCATGATGGCGTCGACATCGCCCGGCGTCAGGATATGCACGCCGGCGACGTCGCGATGGTGATGGCCTTCCGGCGCTTCGACGCAGAGCGCGACGACATCGACATCGAGCAGCACGGCGAGATCGGTGGTGATCGCCGAGATCAGATGCTCGAAGGTGGTCGCTTCCAGAAGTGCCAGCACGCCGGCATGGATGCGCTGCTGGCTCGACATGTTGGCGCGGCTGGTGGCCAGGAGCTCCGCTTGCAGCGTCGCCAGGCGGGCGTTCTCGCTGCGCTGGCGCTCCATCATCGCCGTTTGCAGGTCGATCACGCCGCCCTTCACGCGCGGGCCCGGCTGCGGACCGAAGCGGCCCGGCAGCTTCAGCGTTTCCAGCAGGTCGGGATATTGCGCGAGAAACTCGGGATGGCGGCGCAGATAGCCGGCCACGAGATCGGCCGAGATCGCCTGCTGCGCCGGCGTTTCGGGCGCGAGGGCGCTCGTCTCGCTCGCGGCGAGGCTGTCCGATCTGTCGCGGGGGCCGCGCGGACTCATGCCGACTTACTCCGCCGCCGACTTCTTAGAATCGCCGAGAATGGACTGGCCGGTCTTGGCCCAATCGGCGGTGAAGGCGGCGAGACCCTTGTCGGTCAGCGGATGCTGATAGAGCTGACGGATGACCGAGCCGGGCAGGGTGGCGACATGGGCGCCGAGCTTGGCGGCCTGGATCAGATGCAGCGGATGGCGGATCGAGGCGGCGAGCACTTGGGTCTTGAAGTCAGGGTACTGTTCGTAGATGTGGCAGATGTCGGCAATCAGCTCCATGCCGTCCATGCTGATGTCGTCGAGGCGGCCGATGAAGGGCGAGATATAGGTCGCGCCCGCCTTGGCGGCGAGGATCGCCTGGCCGGCGGAGAAGCAGAGCGTCACGTTGACCTGGCGGCCCTCGTCGGACAGCACCTTGCAGGTCTTGAGCCCGTCGGGTGTCAACGGCACCTTCACCGTCACGTTCGGCGCGATGGCGGCGAGCTTGCGGCCTTCGGCGAGCATGGTGGCGTGATCCATCGAGACCGCTTCGGCGCTCACCGGGCCGGGAACGATGTCGCAGATCTCCTTGATCACTTCGATCATATTGCGCCCGCTCTTGGCGATGAGCGAGGGATTGGTCGTCACGCCGTCAAGCAGGCCGGTCGCCGCCAGTTCGCGGATGTCGTTGGTGTCGGCGGTGTCGATGAAGAATTTCATGGCGGGCTATGCTCGAAAAAGAGGGTGTATGCGGGCGGGGCGAAACAGGCGCGTGGCGTCATGGCCGCGTCGTGGCTTCGGGCGCGAAGCGCGGTTAGAGTGTATCCCATGCCCGCCTCCCGCACCAGTTTTCAGGCCAGCCCGCAGGCCGTTGCCGCCGCGCCGGACAAGCGCAAGCGCGTCAGCGTCTTGCTGCCCTTGCCCCTGGCCGGGCCGTACGATTATCTCGCGCCCGAGGACATCGCGGCGGAGCTGGTCCCGGGCGCCGTCGTTGCCGTGCCGCTCGGCAAGAAAGAGCGCATCGGCGTGGTGTGGGATCGCGACGAAGCCGATGGCGAGGACGTCCCTCTCGCAAAGTTGAAGGAAGTGATCGGCGTCCTGCCCGCCGCGCCGCTGTCGGATGTGCAGCGCAAGTTCGTCGATTGGGTGGCGAGCTATACGCTGACTCCGCCGGGCGCCGTGCTCAAAATGGTCATCAGCGTGCCCGACGCGCTCGACGCGCCGACGCCGGTCACCGCATACAAACCTGTGGATAGCTGGAACGACGCCGATCTGCGCCTCACTCCGGCGCGTGGCCGCGTGATGAAGGTGCTGGCCGATGGCCCGCCGCGCGTAGCGAGCGAATTGGCGCGCGAAGCGGGCGTCGGCACTTCCGTGATCCACGGCCTCGTCGCGGCGGGCGCGCTCGAAGCGGTGGCGCTGTCGCAGCCGTCGCCGTTTGATGCGCCGGATTTGTCGCTGCCGCGCCCGGTGCTGTCGCCCGATCAGGCCGAAGTGGCGCGCGACTTGATCGAGAAGACCAAGGCGAACGCCTACAGCGCGACTCTGCTCGACGGCGTCACCGGCTCGGGCAAGACCGAGGTCTATTTCGAGGCCATCGCCGCGGCGCTGGAAGAGGGCAAACAAGCCCTGGTTTTGCTGCCGGAAATCGCCCTTTCGGCGCAATGGTTCGCGCGCTTCAAGGCGCGCTTCGGCGCCGCGCCGGCGATCTGGCATTCGGAAGTGACGCCGGCACGGCGGCGCGCGACCTGGCGCGGCGTGGCCGACGGATCGGCGCGCGTCGTCGTCGGCGCGCGCTCGGCTCTGTTCCTGCCGTTCCAGGATCTCGGCGTCATCATCATCGACGAAGAGCATGACGGCTCCTTCAAGCAGGAAGAAGGCGTGCTCTATTCGGCGCGCGACATGGCGGTGGTGCGCGCGCACTTAGGCGAGATTCCGGTCGTGCTGGTCTCCGCCACGCCGTCGCTCGAAACATTGGTGAACGCGCAGGGCGGGCGCTATGCCCATCTGCATCTCGCCGATCGCCACGGCGGCGCAAGCCTGCCCGACGTCGAGCTGGTGGATTTGCGCAAGGATCCGCCGCCGCGCGGCCAATGGCTCTCGCCGATCCTGCACAAGCGTCTCGCCGATACGCTAGCGGCCGGCGGCCAGGCGATGCTGTTCCTCAACCGGCGCGGCTATGCGCCGCTCACGCTCTGCCGTACCTGCGGCTATCGCATCCAATGCCCGAACTGCACCGCCTGGATGGTCGAGCATCGCGGACGCGCGCGGCTCGAATGCCACCATTGCGGCCACACGATGAAGCTGCCGGAGGTTTGCCCATCCTGCCAGGACAAGAACAGCTGGGCCGCCTGCGGACCGGGCGTCGAACGCCTTGCCGAAGAGGCGGCGCAATTGTTCCCGGACGCGCGCCGCGCGGTGATGGCGAGCGACACCCTGACCACGCCGCATGCCGCCGAGGAATTGGTGCGTCAGGTGACGGACCATGAGATCGACCTTTTGATCGGCACCCAGGTGGTGGCCAAGGGCCACCATTTCCCCGGCCTGACCCTGGTCGGGGTGGTCGATGCCGATCTCGGCCTGGCCGGCGGCGATCTCAGGGCCGGCGAACGCACCTTCCAGCTTTTGACCCAGGTGGCCGGGCGCGCCGGGCGCGCCGGCAAGCCTGGCCATGTCTGCTTGCAGACCTACGCCCCGGAACATCCGGTGATGCAGGCGCTCGCCCGGGGCGCGCGCGACGCCTTCATGGCGGCGGAGGCCGATTCGCGCGAGGCGGCGGGCATGCCGCCCTATGGCCGGCTGGCGGCGCTGATCCTGTCCGGCCCGGACGCCGGGGCGGTGGACGCCCATGCCCGCAAATTGGCCCGCGCCGCGCCCGCCGATCCGGCCCTTCGGGTTCTGGGGCCGGCCCCGGCCCCCCTTAGCCTGCTGCGCGGCCGCCATCGGCGGCGATTTTTGCTGCGCGCGCCCAAGAAATTCGCCCTGCAAAGCGCCATCCGGCGCTGGCTGGCGGCGGTCCCTGAGCCGGCCAATGTGCGGGTTCAGGTCGACATGGACCCCTACAGCTTTTTCTGACCTGCTAAGTCCGCATTTCGGGGCCGGATCGGGCCTTTTCGGGCCTCGGCGCGGCGCGAATTTTCATAGCCATTCCCGATGCTTGAGAGTCACGCGAAAGCCGGCTTCGCGCGGTTGCAACGGCGCAAACCCTATGGTAGCTAACGCACGCCCAAACGGGGGGCTCCTCGGCGGCCCGCGCAAAGCTTCTGCGCGCCCCGAATTCCCCGTTCTCCGGGCCAGACATCCCGCCGGTGATGACCATCGGCCCATTTCGGGAGCTTTTCCCAGGTGCCTTCCAAGTCCACAGGCGCAACCGGCATCGCCGGGCGCTATGCCACCGCATTGTTCGAGCTCGCCGAGCGCGAAAAGGCGCTCGATGCGGTCGCCGGCGATCTGCGCGCGCTGCGCCAGATGAAGGCCGAGAGCGCCGATCTCAACCGCCTCATCGTCTCGCCGATCATCGGCCGCGACGAGCAGGCGAAAGCGGTCGTCGCCCTGGCCGACGCCGCCAAGTTCAGCGCTTTGACCCGCAACACCCTGGGCGTCATGGCCCAGAACCGCCGTCTCTTCGCGATCGACGGCGTCATCTCCGAATTTCTCGCCCGGCTGTCCGACAGCCGCGGCGAAATGACCGCCGAGGTCACCTCCGCCACCCCGCTCAACGACAGCCAGCGTAAGGCCGTCGAAGAGGCGCTCCGTCAGTCGATGGGCGTGAAGGTCGCGGTCGAGACCAAGGTGGATTCCAGCCTGCTTGGCGGCCTCGTCGTGCGCGTCGGTTCGCGCATGGTCGATTCGTCGCTGCGTACCAAACTCCAGAAGCTTCAGCTCGCCATGAAAGGGATCGGGTAATGGATATCCGTCCAGCCGAAATTTCCGCCATTCTCAAGCAGCAGATCGCCAACTTCGGCACCGAGGCCGAAGTGGCCGAGGTCGGCCAGGTTCTGTCGGTCGGTGACGGCATCGCCCGCATCTACGGTCTGGACAAGGTCCAGGCCGGCGAGATGGTCGAATTCCCCGGCGGCATTCAGGGCATGGCTCTGAACCTCGAGACCGACAACGTCGGCGCCGTGATCTTCGGCGACGACCGTTCGATCAAAGAAGGCGACGTCGTGAAGCGCACCGGCGCCATCGTCGACGTGCCGGTCGGCAAGGGTCTGCTCGGCCGCGTGGTCGACGGCCTCGGCAATCCGATCGACGGCAAGGGTCCGCTGGTCGATGTGAAGCGTCAGCGCGTCGAAGTGAAGGCGCCCGGCATCATCCCGCGCAAGTCGGTCACTGAGCCGATGCAGACGGGCCTGAAGGCCATCGACAGCCTGATCCCGATCGGCCGCGGCCAACGCGAGCTGATCATCGGCGACCGCCAAACCGGCAAGACCGCTGTGGCGATCGACGCGATCCTGAACCAGAAGTCGGTCAACGCGACCGGCGACGAGAAGGCGAAGCTCTACTGCGTCTATGTCGCCATCGGCCAGAAGCGCTCGACCGTCGCGCAGATCGTCAAGACGCTCGAAGAGCGCGGCGCTCTCGAATATTCCATCGTCGTCGCCGCCACCGCGTCGGACCCGGCCCCGCTGCAGTTCCTCGCGCCCTACACCGGCGCGGCCATGGGCGAGTTCTTCCGCGACAACGGCATGCATGCCCTGATCATTTATGACGATCTGTCCAAGCAGGCCGTCGCCTACCGCCAGATGTCGCTGCTGCTGCGCCGTCCGCCGGGCCGCGAAGCCTACCCGGGCGACGTGTTCTATCTGCACTCCCGCCTGCTCGAGCGCGCCGCGAAGATGAACGACGCCAACGGCGGCGGTTCGCTCACCGCGCTCCCGGTCATCGAGACGCAGGCCGGCGACGTGTCGGCCTACATTCCGACCAACGTGATTTCGATCACCGACGGCCAGATCTTCCTCGAGACCGGCCTGTTCTACCAGGGCATCCGTCCGGCCGTGAACGTCGGCCTGTCGGTGTCGCGCGTCGGCTCCGCCGCGCAGATCAAGGCGATGAAGAAGGTCGCCGGCTCGATCAAGCTCGAGCTCGCCCAGTACCGCGAAATGGCGGCGTTCGCCCAGTTCGCCTCCGACCTCGACGCCTCGACCCAGAAGCTGCTGGCGCGCGGCGCGCGCCTGACCGAGCTCCTGAAGCAGGCGCAGTTCTCGCCGCTTACCGTCGAAGAGCAGGTCGTCTCGCTCTATGCCGGCGTGCGCGGCTATCTCGACAAGATCGAGATTCGCAACATCGGCCGCTTCGAAGCCGGTCTGATTTCGTCGGTCCGCGAGAAGGGCCGCGACATCCTCGACGCGATCCAGACCTCGAAGGACCTGTCGCCGGAGACCGACGAGAAGCTGAAGGCGTTCCTCGTCGAATATTCGCGCACCTTCGCTTAATCACCGGACGCCGAGCGCAAGCCGATGCCCAGCCTTAAGGACCTGCGAGTCCGCATCAACAGCGTGAAGAACACGCGCAAGATCACCTCCGCCATGAAGATGGTGGCGGCGTCGAAGCTGCGCCGCGCGCAGGAGCAGGCCGAAGCGGCCCGCCCCTACGCCCAGCGCATGGAGCGCATGTTGGGCTCGCTGGCGGCGGCCATCGGCACGTCTTCGGGCGCGCCGGCGCTGCTCTCGGGCACCGGCAAGGACGACGTGCATCTCGTCGTCGTGCTGACCTCCGACCGCGGCCTCTGCGGCGGCTTCAACGGCTCGATCGTGCGCGGCGCGCGCGCTCACATCCGTAAATTGCTCGCCGCCGGCAAGACCGTGAAAGTGCTGACCCTCGGCCGCAAGGGCCGCGATCAGCTCAAGGGCGAGTTCGGCCCGATCATGTTCAAGTCGGTCGACGGCATCGGCAAGCCGAAGCTGCGCTTCGAAGAAGGCGCGGACATCGCCGCGCTGCTCGCCGACATGTATGCCGCCGGCGAATTCGACGTCGCCTCGCTGGTCTACAACCGCTTCAAGTCGGCGATCACGCAGGAGCTGACCGTTCAGCAGCTGATCCCGTTCCCGGTTCCGGCCGCGCCCGTCGTCGCCGAGACCGCGCCGACCAGCGCCGGCGTGCCGGCGATCTACGAATTCGAGCCGGACGAAACCGAGATTCTCGCCGATCTGCTGCCGCGCAATCTCGCGGTGCAGGTGTTCCGCGCGATGCTGGAAAGCTTCGCCGGCGAGCAGGGCGCGCGCATGGCCGCGATGGACAACGCGACGCGCAACGCTGGCGAAATGATCAACAAGCTCACGCTCAACTACAACCGTACGCGTCAGGCCGTCATCACCCGCGAGATGATCGAAATCGTCTCGGGCGCTGAAGCCGTCTAACGCACTTGGAACTTCGCGCATAACGCGCGGCAAACGAACACACGCAAGTCCGCATCGGAGCAGACCATGGCCAATTCTGTCGGCAAAATTACCCAGGTGATCGGCGCCGTCGTCGACGTTCAGTTCGACGGCGAGCTGCCGCAGATCTTGAACGCGCTGGAGTGCGACAACCAGGGCAACCGCCTCGTCTTCGAGGTCGCGCAGCATCTCGGCGAGAACACCGTGCGCGCCATCGCCATGGACACCACCGACGGCCTCGTGCGCGGTGCCAAGGTGACGGACACCGGCGCCCCGATCTCCATGCCGGTCGGCCCGGCGACCCTCGGCCGCATCCTCAACGTCATCGGCGAGCCGGTCGACGAGCGCGGTCCGGTCAAGGCGACCAAGACGCTGCCGATCCACCGTTCGGCCCCGTCGTTCGAAGAGCAGTCGACCGAATCGGAAATTCTCGTCACGGGCATCAAGGTCATCGACCTGCTCGCGCCTTACGCCAAGGGCGGCAAGATCGGCCTGTTCGGCGGCGCCGGCGTCGGCAAGACCGTCACGATCATGGAGCTGATCAACAACGTCGCGAAGGCGCACGGCGGCGTGTCCGTGTTCGCCGGCGTCGGCGAGCGCACGCGCGAAGGCAACGACCTCTATCACGAGATGATCGAGTCGGGCGTCATCAAGCTCGACGGCGAAGGCTCCAAAGTGGCCCTCGTGTACGGCCAGATGAACGAGCCGCCGGGCGCGCGCGCCCGCGTCGCCCTCTCGGGTCTGACCGCCGCCGAATATTTCCGCGATGAAGAAGGCCAGGACGTGCTGTTCTTCGTCGACAACATCTTCCGCTTCACCCAGGCCGGCTCGGAAGTGTCCGCGCTGCTCGGCCGCATCCCGTCGGCGGTGGGTTACCAGCCGACGCTGGCCACCGACATGGGCGGCCTGCAGGAGCGCATCACCTCGACGAAGAAGGGCTCGATCACCTCGGTGCAGGCCATTTACGTGCCCGCCGACGACTTGACCGACCCGGCGCCGGCGACCTCCTTCGCCCACTTGGACGCCACCACCGTGCTGTCGCGTTCGATCGCCGAACAGGCGATCTTCCCGGCCGTCGATCCGCTCGACTCGACCTCGCGCATGCTCGACCCGCGCGTCGTCGGCGAAGAGCACTACGAGACGGCCCGTTCGGTGCAGCGCGTTCTGCAGACCTACAAGTCGCTGCAGGACATCATCGCCATTCTCGGCATGGACGAACTGTCGGAAGAGGACAAGTTGGTCGTCGCGCGCGCGCGCAAGATCCAGCGCTTCCTGTCGCAGCCGTTCCACGTCGCCGAAGTGTTCACCGGCACGCCGGGCGTGCTGGTCAGCCTCGCGGACACCATCAAGGGCTTCAAGGGCATCGTCGCCGGCCAGTACGACGACCTGCCGGAAGCGGCCTTCTACATGGTCGGCACGATCGAAGAAGCCGTCGAGAAGGCCAAGAAGCTCGCCGCCCAGGCGGCCTAAGGCACTCGCAAGCGTAGGACGATCACGATGGCGGACGGCAAAGTCACTTTCGAACTGGTTGCTCCCGAGCGCCTGCTGGTCTCGGCGGACGTCGACATGGTCGTCGTCCCCGGCACCGAAGGCGACTTCGGCGTGCTGCCGGGCCATGCGCCGTTGATCGCCACCGTGCGCGCCGGCATCATCGACATCTACGACGGCAGCATCGAGCCCAAGTCGATCACCCAGCGCATCTTCGTCGCCGGCGGCGTCGCCGAAGTGACCGAGACGCGCTGCACGGTGCTCGCCGAGCAGGCTGCGCCGCTCGCCGACCTGACCGCCGCCGACGCCCAGGCCCGCCTCGCCGCGGCCCAGGCCCGCGTGACGGAAGCCGGCGCCGACGAAATTGCCAAGGCCCGCGCCCTCAAGGATGTCGCCGTGGCCGAGGCCATGATCGCGGCGGTTGCCGCTTAAAACTCGTCGTTCGCGGAACTCTTCCGCACGGATACCGTTCATCAAGGCCTACGACTCCCGTCGTAGGCCTTGGTTTTATTCGTATTTTCGCCCTGGCAAGGCGAGCGGGCTGTTCCTATAATTTTGTGACAGCCTGTCTTGGAACCCGCGTAGGAATCGACGACCGCCATGAAACATTGGACAGCCGACGATATTCCCTGGGACCGCTTCGATCCGTCGAAGGTGGATCCGGACATCCTCAAGATCGTCAAAGCCGCCAGCATGGTGGAGAAGAACGGCGACGATTACGCCCTCTATCTCTGCAACGTCTTCTCTGACGATCCGGAATTCCAGGATGTCGCGCGCCATTGGGCCGAAGAAGAGGTCCAGCATGGCGACGTGCTCGGCCGCTGGGCCGAGATGGCCGACGCTTCGTTCGATTTCCCGACCTCGTTCAAAGCCTTCACCGACGGCTATAAGCTGCCGCTCGACGCCACCAAGTCGGTGCGCGGCTCGCGCGCCGGCGAGCTGGTGGCGCGCTGCATCGTCGAGGTCGGCACCAGCAGCTATTACGCCTCGCTCGGCGCGGCGACCGACGAGCCGGTGCTGAAAGCCATCTGCCAGCGCATCGCGGCGGACGAGCTGCGCCACTACAAGCTGTTCTACACGCACCTGCGCGACTACTTGGCGCGCGAGGAGATGAACCAGTGGCAGCGCCTCAAAATCGCGCTCAGCCGCATGGTCGAAACGGAAGACGACGAGCTGGCCTACGCCTATTACGCCGCCAATGGCAAAGGCGAGACCTACGATCGCGAGAAATACGCGCGCGAATATATGCGCCGCGCCATGCGCTTCTATCAGCCGAACACCATCGAGCGCGCCGTCTCGATGACGCTGAAGGCCGCCGGCTTCAAGCCGAACGGCTGGCTCAGCCGTTGCGTGGGTACGGTGGCTTGGCGCTTCGTCGCCTATCGCCAGAAGAAGCTGGCCGCCGCCGCTTAAAGTGCGCAGCGCTGAACGAACAAAGGCCCGCTCGTTTCAGCGGGCCTTTTCTTTTGCCTAGATGCTCTAGCGTGCGCCGGTCTCGGCCGCGAGGCGCTCGGCATAGGGCGCGAATTCACCGACGATCTTCTGATAGAGCTCGCGCTTGAACGGCACGATTAGGTCGGGCAGCTGGCTCACCGGCGCCCATTTCCAGGCCAGGAATTCCGGCTCTTCGGTCAGGATGTTGATGTCGCGGTCGCGCCCCGTAAAGCGCAGCACGAACCATTTCTGGCGCTGGCCGCGATAGCGTCCGCCCCAAATCTTGCCGAGCAATTCGGTCGGCAGATCGTAATCGTGCCAGGTGGCGCTTTCGCCGAGTATCTCGGCCTTGTCCGTGCCGATCTCCTCGCGCATTTCGCGGAACACCGCCACTTCGGGCGCTTCGCCTTCGTCGATGCCGCCCTGCGGCATCTGCCAGGCTTCGGACGGCATGTCGATGCGGCGCGCCACGAAGGCTTCGCCGCGCGCGTTGAGCAGCATCATGCCAACGCAAGGGCGATAGGGCAGATGGGCGAATTCGGGCGGCAGCGGCGCGGCGGTCACGTAAGCGTCTCCCTCGTTCTTAGTTCTTCTGGCGATCCACCACGGCGCTGACCGGCGCGAGCGCGATGCCTTTGTCGTTCAGCTCCAGCGCCCAGCGCGCCACCCGCTCGATCGTCACCGGATAAGGCGCGCCGATGCCGAGCGCCACGCCTTCGCTGCGCGCCGTCTTCTCGAGCTCTTCGAGCTGGCGGTCGATGTCGTCGCGCGCCGCTTTGGTGTCGATGAAGCGGTTGTTAAGGGCGCGCGGCAGCTTCATGTCGCCAGCCATCTTGCCGGCGACGCTCGAAAGGCTGGCTCGCGAGTCAACGAACAGCAGGCCGCGTTTGTTCAAATCGCCGAGCACCGGCTGCAACGGCCCGGCTTCCACCGTGAAGCGCGAGCCCATGACGTTGACCAGGCCGACATAGCCGGTCATGCGTGACATCAGCCAATTGAGGCGGGCGCGGTTCTCGGCCTCGCTCAGCGATGTCAGCAGCGTGTAGGGGCCGGGATCGTTGGCCGGATAGCCGACAGGTTCCATCGGCAGGTTCAGCATCACCTCATGGCCGGCGGCACGCGACAGCTCGACCCACTGCTGCAGATTGCGCGCATAGGCGGTGTAGGCGAGCGTGATGCCGCCCGGCAGGCGCTGGATCGCGGCTTCGGTGGCGGCGGCGGATTGACCGAGGCCGCTGATGATCAGGGCGATGCGCGGCCGTTTGTCGGCGGCATCGAATGGGCGGGCATAGACCTGCCAGGGCTTGCGGCCGTCGGCGCCGATCTTGGGCAGCGGCCCCTCAGCGGTGCGCTCGACCAAGGCGTTGTCCGGCACTGGGGCGAGGCCTTCGATGGTCGGCACCGGCACGCGCGTTTCCGGAATGGCAGTGGAGGGTGGCGGCGCGGGAATGGCGGGCTCAGGCGGACGCGCCGCCTCCTGCGCCGGGGGGGCTTCGGCAGGCGCCTCTATGGCGGGCGCTTGCGCGGCAGGCGCTTCCGCAGCAGACGGGGGCTCGGGCGCGACGGGCGCGGGAGAGGCGGGAACAGGAACGGCCGGGGCTATGGCGACGCGCACAGCGGCCCCATCCTTGGGCGCGCTTGGGCTCAGGCTGAGCCAGAGCGCGACGCCGATGAGTCCGGTCAGCAGCAGGCCGCCGACGATCAGCGCCGACAGAAGCCCCCAAGGGCGAGACGGCGTCATGTCGTCGCGACGGCGAATCGGCGGTCGTCGCCCGGTGGCGGGGGCGTCGAAGTCAGGCTCGTCGGTCATCGGTTCGTTCGCCGCGCCCCACCGCCCACCCAGTCTTCGTTGGGGGCGGCGGGGCGCATGGCGACATTACTGCGGCTTGCTGTTGTAGAGCGCGATGCCGCGCAGCACATCGAGGGCGCGGGTCAGCTGATAGTCCTGCACCTCGGCGGCGACAGCGGCGGCGTTCTCGCCGTTGCCGTTCGGCGTCGGCGTGACCGGCACGCCCGGCGCGGCATTCGGGTTGCGCAGCGCGCCGCGCAGGTCGGCTTCGCGCTGACGGCCGTTCTCGCTGATCGCCTCGAGGCGCAGCTGCTCGACCTGGATGTCCGGCTCGATGCCGAGCGCCTGAATCGAGCGGCCCGACGGCGTGTAGTAGCGCGCCGTGGTCAGGCGCATGGCGCCGTGGCCGGGCAGCGGAATGATGGTCTGCACCGAGCCTTTGCCGAACGACTTGGTGCCCATGATGATGGCGCGGCGCTGGTCCTGCAGCGCGCCGGCGACGATTTCCGACGCCGAGGCGGAGCCGGAGTTGATCAGCACGACGAGCGGCAGACCTTTGATCAGGTCGCCGGGGCGCGCGTTGAAGCGCTGAGCGTCATCGGCGCGGCGCGTGCGCGTCGAGACGATCTCGCCCTTCTCGAGGAAGCTGTCGGACACCGCGACCGCCTGATCCAACAGGCCGCCCGGATTGTTGCGCAGGTCGAGCACCAGGGCGCGCATCTTGCCCTTGCTGTCCTGCTGCAGCTTCTCGACGGCCTTGGTCAGGCCGCTGTTGGTCTGCTCGCTGAACGAGGTGATGCGGACATAGCCGATGTCTTCGCCTTCCATGCGCGAGCGCACCGACTGCACGGTGATTACGGCGCGCTGTAGCGTCACGTCGAACGGCTCGCGGGTGCCGCGGCGGATGGTGATCTTGATCGAGCTGTTGACCGGGCCGCGCATCTTCTCGACCGCTTCCTGCAGCGTGAGCCCCTGCACCTGCTCGCCGTCGAGCGCGACGATCAGGTCGTTGGGCTGCAGGCCGGCGCGCGCGGCCGGCGTGTCGTCGATCGGCGAGACGACCTTCACCAGGCCGTTCTCCTGCGTCACTTCGATGCCGAGGCCGCCGAACTCGCCGCGCGTCTGCACCTGCATGTCGCGGTAGCTCTTCTCGTTCAGGTAGCTCGAATGCGGATCGAGCGCGGTCAACATGCCGTTGAGCGCGTTCTCGATGAGATCCTTGTCGTTGGTCTGCTCGACGTAATCCGAGCGCACGCGCTCGAAGACTTCACCGAAAAGGTTGAGCTGCTGGTAAGTGTCAGCGTTCTTGGCCGGCGCGTTGGCCGAACCCGAACCGCGCTGCGATTGCGCGTCGGCGCTGCCGACGAAGGGCAGCGGACCGTTGAGGAGCGCGCCGGTCGCCGCGGCGGAGAGCAGAGCCGCAACCATGTACTTCGTTTTCATCCGCTAACCTTACCAGTGAGTGTGCGAGTCGGGGCGGCGAGCCACGGGAGGGGATTGACCGGCCGGTTGTTCTGCCGCAGCTCCATGTAGAGCCGCGGGTTCCCGTCGCCCGGCCGGGCCATGACGCCAACCGGCTCGCCTGCCAGCAACGTCTGGTTGACGGCGCTGTCGATGCGCTCCAACCCCGCTAAAAGACTATGGTATCCCCCGCCATGCTCGATGATCAAGAGCAGCCCATAATCGCGGAAGGGGCCGGCGAAAACGACCTGGCCGTCATAGGGCGCGACCACCTGGGCGCCGGGCAGGGTCTGGATCGTCAGGCCGCGCGTCTCCGTCGATCCATCGCGTTCGCCGAAGCCGATGACCACTCGCCCTTGAGCCGGGAAGGCGAGGCTGCCGTGGGCCTGGGCGAAGGGGCGGCCGGGACGCAGGGTGGAGAGCGCCGCGACCTCGCGGGAAGTTGAAGCGGGCGGCTTGGCGGCGACCGCCGGGGGCGGGGCGGCAGGTTCGGGGGGCGGCGGCGGTTCCGGCTGGCCTTGCGCGCGGGCGCGGGCGGCGGCTTCGGCCTGCGCCTTAGCGCGGGCTTCCGCTTGGGCTTTGGCGAGCGCCTCGGCTTTGGCCCGCGCGGCGGCTTCGGCGCGGGCGCGCTCTTCGGCCGCCTTGCGCTCGGCTTCGATGCGGGCTTTGCGTTCGGCCTCGATGCGCGCGAGCAGATCGCGCAAGTCGCCGGCTTCCTCGGCCAGCTTCTTAGCGGAGGCGGCGGCGCGCTCGCGCTCGGCGCGCGTCTGCGTCTCCATCGAAGCTTTCTTGGCGAGCAGCTGGCCGAGCCGCGCGCGCTCGGTGCCGAGCGCTTTGGCTTGCGCTTCCTGATCGCGCCGGCGTTGGTTGATCTCCTGGCGCAGGTCGGCGAGCTGGCGGATCTCGCCGCGCAGGGCGTTGGCCTGCTTTTCCAGTTCGGGCACGGCGTTCTGCAGCAGGATAGCGCTGCGCAACGTGTCGGTCGGCGCGGCGGGCAAGGCGATCATCGCTTCAGGCGGCAGGCGGGCCAAACGTTCCAGCGCGGCCAGCAGCTCGCCGAGCTTCTCGCGCTTGCCGACCAGCGCCTCGGACTTTTCGCGTTCTTCGCCGTTGAGGGCGGACAAGGTCTGCGCAATTTCCGACAGCGCCTGCTCATGGCCCTGCGCCGTACGCGCCGCCTTGATCAACTCGGCGCGCATTTCCGTCACTTCTTCGGCCAGCGTCTGGGCTTGTTCCTGCAAGCTGGCGTCGCGCTTGCGGCTTTCCGCCAGGGCGCGCTCGATCTCCTTCAGGCGATCACCGACGACATCGTCGCGCGACGGCGGCGGCGGCGCGACGGCAGGACGGGATTGGGCGAAGACGGGAGGGGCGAAGACGGCGGGCGCGAGCGCGGGAGCGCAGACGGCCGCCGCCCTGATCATCAGCGCGGCGAGTGAGGCGCTCCGCTTCAAGAGCTTTAGGCGGTCACGCGGTCGGCGCGGGCCATCGCCCCGCCGGCCTTGATGAGCAGCGAATGGCCGGTCATCTCTTTAGGCTGCGGCAGGCCCATGAGATCGAGCACGGTCGGCGCGACATCGGCGAGGGCGCCGCCGTCGGCGATCTTTGCCACTTCGGGCGCATTGACCAGCAGCATCGGCACCAGATTGGTCGTGTGCGCGGTGTGCGGCTGATGCGTCATCGGATCGCTCATCATCTCGGCATTGCCATGATCGGCGGTGATGATCAGCGCGCCGTTCATCTTTTTCACGGCGGCGGCGAGGCGGCCGATGCAGGCGTCGACCGCTTCGACAGCCTTAACGGCGGCATCGAAAATGCCGCTATGGCCGACCATGTCGGTGTTGGCGTAGTTCACCAGCACGAAGTCGAATTTGTCCGACTCAATGGCGGCGACGAGCTTGTCGGTCACTTCAGGCGCCGACATTTCCGGCTGCAGATCGTAGGTCGCGACCTTGGGCGAAGCGACGAGGATGCGCTCTTCGCCGGGAAATTGCTTCTCTTCGCCGCCGTTGAAGAAGAACGTCACATGCGCGTACTTCTCGGTCTCGGCGATGCGCAGCTGCGTCTTGCCGGCGGCGGCGAGCACTTCGCCGAGGATATGGCTGAGCGGCGTCGCCGGGAACAGCACGCCCATCAGCTTGCCGAGCGAGGAGGAGTACTCGACGAGGCCGAGCGCTGCGGCAAAGCGCGGCGTCTTGGCGCGGGCGAAGCCGTCGAACGCCGGATCGAGCAGGGCGGCGAGAATCTCGCGCGCGCGGTCGGCGCGGAAGTTGCCCATGAGAATGCCGTCGCCGTCCTTCATGCCTTCATAGCCGGGCAGGATGGTCGGCAGCATAAACTCGTCGGTCTTGCCGGCGGCGTAGGAAATATCGATGGCGGTCTGCGCCTCGGCGGCCGTTTGGCCTTCGGCGAACATCAGCGCCTTGTAAGCAAGCTCGACGCGGTCCCAGCGCTTGTCGCGATCCATCGCGTAGTAGCGGCCTGAGACGGTACCGATGGCGGCTTTGCCGTGGATGTCGGTCTCGAACTTCTCGACGAAGCCCTTGGCGCTCGACGGCGGCGTGTCGCGCCCGTCGAGGAAGGCATGCACGACGACCTTCACGCCGGCCTCGCCGACATAGCGCGCCAGCGCGGCGATCTGATCCTGGTGCGAATGCACGCCGCCGTCCGAGATCAAGCCCATCAGGTGGCAGACGCCGCCCGAGGCTTTCAGCTTGGCGACGAAGTCGGCGAGCACCGGACTGACTTTCAGCGAGCCGTCGGCGATGGCGGCGTCGATGCGCGGCAGCTCCTGCATCACGACGCGCCCGGCGCCGAGGTTCATATGGCCGACTTCCGAATTGCCCATCTGGCCGGTGGGCAGGCCGACGAACAGTTCGGAGGCGTTCAGCAGGCCGTGCGGCGAGCTTTCGCCGAGAGCGCAGAGGTTCGGCGTCTTGGCGTTGCGGATGGCGTCGTCGGCCATCAGCTTGTCGCCGCGATAACCCCAGCCGTCGAGCACGCACAGCACCACGGGGCGGCGGGTTCGGCTTTTGTCGGGGCTCATATCGTTCATCGGGCGGCCTTGGACGGCGGGAATGGGGGATGAACGGCCAAATGGGCCGTCAATTCCCTACAATATAGGCCATCAAAGGGTGAATCGGTAGGGTTGAGGCGAGTGGAATGCGGACTTCGGCCCAAACTTGGGCCCAAGTTCCGCCCTTTTTTCCGCAGCACTACTCGCGGTGATAGGGGTGTCCGGCGAGGATTTGCTGGGCGCGGTAAATCTGCTCGGCGAGCAGGCCGCGCACCAGCATATGCGGCCAGGTCAGCGCGCCCAGCGCCAGCTTGCGATCGGCGCGCGCCAGCAGGGCCGGGCCATGGCCATCAGCGCCACCAATCGCGAAGGCGACGTCCGATCCCTGATCCTGCCATTGGCGCAGCCAGCCGGCGAAATCGGCGCTGGAGGCCGCCGTGCCATGCTCGTCGAGGGCGCAAAGCTTGGCCCCGGCGGGCAATTGCGCGAGCAGCAGTTCGGCCTCGCGCGTCTTGAGCGCGTCGGCGGCCAGCTTGCGCTTCTCCTCGACCTCGATCAGGCGGAGCGGCCAGCGCAAGCGGCCGACATAGTGGTCGTAAAGCTCGCGCTGCGGGCCGGCCTTGGCCTTGCCGACGGCAAGAATGGTGACCCGCATGCTGTTGCCTGGACTGGGGCGCCTTAACGGCGGCGAGGTTTATGGCTGTTACGGCCGCGGAAGTCCGGGCGGAAGGTCTTCACCTGCTGCTCGGCCATACGCTCGGCATGGGGCGTCGGCACGGCATGGTCTTTCACCATGCCTTCCATGCCCGTCGGCTCGGCGCCGAACGGCTGGCTCCACATCTTCTCGAGATTGTATTCGCCGCGCACTTCCGGGCGGAACAGATGGACGATGATGTCGCCGACATCGAGCAGCACCCAATCGCCCTGGCCGAGGCCTTCGGGCTGCGGCAGACGGCGCCCACCGAGCTTGAGCTGAGCGCGCAGATGTTCGGCGAGCGCGGCCAATTGGCGCTGCGAACGGCCGGTGGCGACGACCATGTAGTCGGCGATGGCGGATTTGCCGGTCATGTCGATGGCGACGATGTCCTCGGCCTTGCCGTCTTCCAGGATCTGCGTGACCTGGGCGAGCAATTGCTCGACCGGCGACAAGGGCTTCGCGGGCTTTTTCGGCGCGCTGACTTTCGGCGCAGCGGCCTTTGGCGCAACAGTCTTGTTGGCGACAGGCTTCTTCGCGGGCGCGCTCGTCTTCAGCGCAGCCTTCTTCGGCGCGACGACCTTTTTCGCCGCGGCTTTCTTCGCCACGACTTTCTTTGCGACCGCCTTCTTGACCGCGCTCTTCTTGGCGGCGGTCTTTTTCGCGGAGGTCTTCGCGGCAACCTTCTTGGCCACGACCTTCTTCGCTGGAGCGGTCTTCTTCGCCACGGCCTTCTTCACCGGCTTTTTCGGCGCGGCTTTCTTGCTCGCGGCCTTCTTCGCGGTGCTCTTCTGGGCGGCTTTGGTCTTCTTGGGAGCGGGAATGATCGTCACCTTGAGGTTCTAAGCGGTCTTGCCGAAACGTCCGGCCACCCGACGGCCAGCTCGGATGCTGGTCGCCGAAGCCGGATGCCGGCGAATATGGAAATAGGCCCAGGCCGGCGGCGTCGCTTTGGCCAATCGCGCGGCATTCTCGACGCTAACGCGCTTGGCCCCGTAACGTCTCGCGGCTTTGCCGGCCAAAGCGGGGAAAACATAAGTTCCACGGTCGAAAATCGCAACCGGCACACTGGCGAAGATTTCGGACCAACGTTCCCATTTCGGGATTTGCGCCAGATTGTCCGCGCCCATGATCCAGACGAAATGGGTGCGCGGATAGCGGCGCTTGAGCGCATGCAGCGTGTCCGCCGTGTAGCGCGTGTTCAGCCGCGTCTCCAGGTCGGTCGCCAGGATGCGTGGATGGCGCGCCATGGCGCGGGCCGAAGCGAGGCGCTCGCCGAACGGCGCCATGTCAGCCTTCGATTTCAGCGGGTTCTGCGGCGAGACCATCCACCACAGTTCGTCGAGCTGCAGATATTTCAGGGCCAAGAGGCTGATATGCAGATGGCCTTCGTGCGCCGGATTGAACGAGCCGCCGAGCAGGCCGACGCGCAGGCCCGCCAACGCGGGCGCTGAAAGAGGCGGGGCAGGCGCTTTCATCAGGGGCGAGCCATTTTCACGGGCGAACCTGGCCGGCGCCGTGGATAACATATTTGTAGCTGGTCAGCTGCTCGACGCCGACCGGGCCGCGCGCGTGCAGCTTGTCGGTCGAGATGCCGATCTCGCCGCCGAAGCCGAACTCGCCGCCGTCGGCGAACTGAGTCGAGGCATTGTGCAGCACGATGGCGCTGTCCACTTCCGCCAGGAATTTCTCGGCGGTGGGAATGTCGTCGGTGACGATCGATTCGGTGTGCTGCGAGCCATATTGGCGGATATGGGCGATGGCATCGTCGACGCCATCCACCACCTTGGCGGCGATGATGGCGTCGAGATATTCAGTGCCCCAATCGGCCTCGCTGGCCGGCTTCACGCCGTGGTGGATCTTCTGCACCTTGTCGTCGCCGCGCACTTCGCAGCCCGCCGCGATCAGGTCGTCGACGATGATCTTGCCGTGGCTGGCCAGCGCGCGCATGTCGATCAGCAGCGTCTCGGCGGCGCCGCAGACGCCGGTGCGGCGCATCTTGGCGTTCATGACGATCTTGCGCGCCATTTCCAGATTGGCGTCGCCGTCGATATAGACGTGGCAGTTGCCCTCGAGATGCTTGATCACCGGCACCTTGCTGTCGGCGATGACGCGCTCGATCAGCGACTTGCCGCCGCGCGGTACGATGATGTCGATCAAGCCGGCGGCCGCCAGCATGGCGCCGACGGCGGCGCGGTCGGTCGTCGGGATCGACTGCACGCAGGCGGCGGGCAGGCCGGCGGATTTCACACCCGCCTGCAGCGCTTCGAGAATCACCTTGCTGCTGCGGAAGCTCTCCGAGCCTCCGCGCAGGATCACCGCGTTGCCGGATTTCAGCGTCAGGGCCGCCGCGTCGGCGGTGACGTTAGGGCGCGATTCGTAGATCACGCCGATGACGCCGAGCGGCACGCGCACACGCGAGATTCTCAGGCCGTTGGGCCGCGTCCATTCGGCGATCACGTCGCCGACGGGATCTTTCAGCGCAGCGATCTCTTCCAGGCCTTTGGCCATGGCTTCGACGCGCGCATCGTTCAATTCGAGGCGGTCGAGCATAGCGGAGGACAGATCGCCGGCGGCCTGCATGTCTTCGGCGTTGGCTTGCAGAATCTCGGTCTTGGCCGCGCGGATCGCGGCGGCGGCGGCGCTCAACGCTTTGTTCTTCTGCTCCGCCGTGGCGCGGGCCAAGGCGCGCGAAGCGTCGCGCGCGTCCTTGGCGAGGCGAGCGATCAGAGCGGTGGGAGTTTCGCTATTGGCAGTTGCGACGGTCATGAAGATCTCGCAGGCTCAGGAGGAAACGGCGGCGGTCTGACCTGCGTCTTCGAGCAGCGCCAAATCGTCGCGATGGACCATGACGTCGCGGCCACGGTAGCCCAGCAGCGCTTCAATTTCACGGCTTTTATGGCCCATGATGCGCCGCGCTTCTTCGGCATCGTAGGCCACCAGGCCGCGCGCCACTTCGCGCCCGTCCTTGGCGAGAATGCGCACGGCGTCGCCGCGCTGGAAGCGGCCGTCGACGGCGACGACGCCGGCAGGCAGCAGGCTTTTGCCGGACGCGAGCGCGCCGATGGCGCCGTCGTCCAGCGTCAGCGTGCCGGTGGCCTTCAGCGATGAGGCGATCCAATGCTTGCGTGCGGCGCGAGGGCTTTCGCTCGGCAAGAACCAGGTGGCGAGGCCGCCGTTGTCGATGGCGCTCAAGGGATCTTTTTTGCGGCCATCGGCGATGACCATCCGGCAGCCGGCGGACATGGCGATTTCGGCGGCGGCGAGTTTGGTGACCATGCCGCCGGACGAATAGCCGGGAAGCGCCGCGCCGGCCATGTTCTCGATCTCTTTGGTGATGGCGCGCACTTCAGGCACGAATGTCGCGGCAGGATCGACGTTGGGATCGGCGGTATAGAGGCCGTCGATGGTCGACAGCAGCACCAGCGTATCGGCGCCGATCATGGCGGCGACGCGCGCGGCCAAGCGGTCGTTGTCGCCGAAGCGGATCTCGTTCGTCGCCACCGTGTCGTTCTCGTTGATCACGGGCACCGCGCCGAGCTTGAGCAGGGTCTCGATGGTGTTGCGCGCGTTCAAATAACGACGACGCTCTTCGGTGTCGTCGAGCGTGAGAAGAACTTGCGCTACGGTGATCTCGTGGCGCGCCAGCGCTTCCTGATAGGCATGGGCGAGGCGGATTTGCCCTGTCGCGGCGGCGGCCTGCTTCTCTTCGAGCGGCAGCTTGCCGGGCTTGAGGCCGAGATGCAGGCGGCCCACCGCGATGGCGCCGGACGACACCATCACGACATCGACGCCGCGCGCGCGCAATTTGGCGAGCTCTTCGGCGAGATTGGCGAGCGCCGCGGTGCGCACCGCGCCCTTGCTCTCGTCGGCCATCAAAGCCGAGCCGACCTTGACGACGATGCGCTTGCCCGTGCCGAGCTTATGGCTCTTGGCGGCGCTCATTCTTTCGCCTCGGCCAGCTTTTCGCGGTGCGCCTGAATGGCTTCGCGCATGGCGCGCAGCACCTCGGTGACGCCGATGCCTGCCGCGCCGGACAATTCGAAGATCACGCCGTTCTTCTTGCGGCCATAGGCGGCTTTGTAGAGCTCTTTCTTCTTGGCCTCGATCTCATCAGGCGTCAGCGCGTCGCATTTGTTGAGCGCGAGGATCTGCGCCTTCTTGTCGAGGCCGTGACCATATTGCTTGAGCTCGCCGCGAATCACTTTGTAAGCGCCGGCGACGTCGTCCTGCGTGCCGTCGACCAGATGCAGCAGCACGCCGCAGCGCTCGATATGGCCGAGGAAACGGTCGCCGAGGCCGTGGCCTTCGTGCGCGCCCTCGATCAGGCCGGGTATGTCGGCGAGCACGAATTCGTCGTCATCGACGCCAAGTACGCCGAGCTGGGGCGTGAGCGTGGTGAAGGGATAGTCGGCGATCTTCGGCTTGGCGCGCGTGGTCGCGGCCAGGAAGGTCGACTTGCCGGCGTTGGGCAGGCCGACGAGGCCGGCGTCGGCGATCAGTTTGAGGCGCAGCCAGAACCAGCCTTCCTGGCCGGGATAGCCGGGATCGGCGCGGCGCGGCGCGCGGTTGGTCGCGGTCTTGTACCAGGCGTTGCCATGGCCGCCGTTGCCGCCTTCGGCCAGCACGACGCGCTGGCCGGGCGCGTCGAGATCGAACAGCACGGTTTCGTTGGCTTCGTCCATGATCTGCGTGCCGGCGGGCACCTTGATGATCAGGTCTTCGCCGGCGGCGCCGCTGCGATCGCGGCCCGCGCCGCCGCGGCCCTTCTGCGCCTTGAAGTGCTGCTGGTAGCGGAAATCGATCAGGGTGTTGAGGCCGGTGACCGACTCGACGATCACGTCGCCGCCACGGCCGCCTTCGCCGCCGTCCGGCCCGCCGAACTCGATGTATTTCTCGCGCCGGAAGCTCATGGAGCCGGCCCCGCCGTCGCCGCTGCGAATGTAGATCTTGGCCTGGTCGAGGAACTTCATGGTCTTCGGCGCGTGGCGCCCTCAAATTGCAGATGTCTCAGAACAAAAAAGAAGGGGAATGGCGGACCATTCCCCTTCTTTAAAGCTCAATCCCTGCCGACAGGGAATAGGCCGGCGGGACTTACCCGCGCGGCTGGACCGACACGTACATGCGGTCTTTTTCTTTGCGCTGGAAGGTCACGACGCCTTCGATGGTCGCGAAGATCGTGTGGTCGCGGCCCATGCCGACGTTCGCGCCGGGATGGTACTTCGTGCCGCGCTGACGGATCACGATGTTGCCGGGCTCGGCGATCTGGCCGCCGAACAGCTTCACGCCGAGGCGACGGCCTTCGGAGTCGCGACCGTTGCGGGAGCTACCGCCTGCTTTTTTGTGAGCCATGTTCTCTGTTCCTTACGACTTCTTCGCCTTGGGCGCGGCGGCTTTCTTAGCCGCGGCCTTCTTGGCGGGAGCTTTCTTCGCGGCGGGCGCCTTCTTGGCCGGCGCCGCAGTCTTTTCGGCAGCCGGCTTGGCGGCCTTGGCCTTCTTCTCCGGACGCTTGGAGGCGTCGGCGAGGATGCCGGTGATGCGCACGACCGTCAGATCCTGACGATGGCCGTTCTTGCGGCGGTAGTTCTGGCGACGGCGCTTCTTGAAGATGATGACCTTGTCGCCACGAGCTTGCTCGAGCACCTCGGCGGTGACGAGGGCGCCGGCGACGCCGGGCTTGCCGAAGGTCGTGACGGAGCCGTCATTGAGCGCGAGGACGTCGGTGAAGTCGATGTCGTCGCCAGCTTCGGCCAGCAACTTCTCGACGATGATGACGTCGTTCTGGGCGACTTTGTACTGCTTGCCGCCGGTGCGGATGACCGCGAACATATCGATTATCCTGTTCTTCCAAAGGTCTGCGCGCCCGGCAATGCCCGGTCGCGCCGCTGCGAATTCGCGAAAGAGCGCGAAATATATAGACGGCCCCCCATGAGTCAACCGATTTCGCCCCATGCCGGAACCGGGCGACTCCTTGAAAAATCGCGGATTTCCGCCCTTTTTCGTCCCCCAGCGGCGGCGTCGGCCCGCCCTTGGGGGCGGCTCCGGCAAGCCCCCTATATATAGGTGTCGCCTGCCAATGCGGCCGCCCCGGCTTATCCCGGTATAAATCCAGGTCTTTTTGCCGAAAACGTCGGCGTTTCGGTCGCATCGCCCATTTACATCGAGGAGGCAGGTCGGTTAGTGTCCGCGCCCTTGATCGTCCTTGGCTTGCTATGCGAGCCGATGGGCTGGCCCGGTCCGCGTTTTGCGGACGTTTCGCGGGCCGGCGGATCCCTGCGGAGGGGTGCCAGAGTGGTCGATCGGGGCGGTCTCGAAAACCGTTGTGCCCGCGAGGGTACCGTGGGTTCGAATCCCACCCCCTCCGCCATTTCCCCTTTTGATCAGCGCATCGCGTGGGTTCGAACCTACTGGCTATGAAGTGGCGGCCGCGCGCATCAGCGCGGCCGGCGGGGTTCGAAGCCCACCCCCTCCGCCATCTTAATTATCACTATATATCAATGGGTTGTGCGTGATTTCGGGAGCTTGCGCAGGTTCGGAATCCCCGACTTTTTCTGCAACCGAATGGCTTTCCTTCTGGTCCGTATCTGATGATCGCGCATCTTGCTGATCAGTCGGATGTGCTCCCTGAGCACCTCTGACTCAGCATGATCGCCTTGGATGCATTTAATCAGTTGGGTGACGGAACGTTTTCGCATCCCAAACGTAACTCACCGATGCCCGCCAAACCGTCGCGCTACCGTTAAATCCTCACGCTTCATGTCTCGGCGATGCTGCGAGAACTCGCATGCGCGCCGCATGAGGTCTTCATGCCCAATTCCTCAATGCTGACGAGACCAATATGCAAAAGAGCGCGATGCCACAGAGTTCAGTGCGCAAACTGGGGCTGGATCCTGTTGTCTCGCTAGGTCTAGCGGGCGCTCTGGTCTTTTTTATCGTTAGCGGCACGGTCGCCTATTTCAACCTCGAAGCTTTGCGCGAGGGCAATGAGAAGGTCGTCCGCACGCATACCGTGATCGTCGCGCTCGATGAGCTGTTGTCCAGCACGCAAGATGCGGAGACGGGACAACGCGGTTTTCTGCTGACGAACAACGAGGCGTATCTTCAGCCGTACAGCGAGGCTTTGGAGAACATTCCCTCCAAACTCGACAAGATTGCCGAACTGACCGGCGATAACGCAGCTCAAACGCCGAGAATCGCCGCATTGAGAACGCATGTGGCCGCCAAACTTCGGGAGCTCACGCAGACAATCGAAATACGCCGCACGCAAGGTTTTGAAGCGGCGCTGGCGATCGTCAATTCCGATCGCGGCAAAGCGGAAATGGACGCCATTCGAGCGCAGCTCGATGCAGTGGCTCAAGAAGAGACCAGCACTCGCGTCAAACGCTTAGCGGAAATGAAAGAAGCGCAAGCGACAGCGCTTGCCAGCGGTTTGCTTTCTGGATTGTTGGGCATCTTCCTCACGGCAACGATCGGCTTCCTGACCCGAAGGGCGACATTGGCGCGCCGGCGCGAGGAGTGGCTGCAAAAGGGGCAGATTGAATTGGCGGCCGCGATGGCCGGCGATCAATCTATCGAGCAGCTCGGGAATAATATTCTCGAATTCTTGGCGCGCTATCTTGGGGCCGTTGCCGGCGCGCTTTTCATCGGCGCCGGTGAGACCTTCCGGCGCGCCTCCACATATGGAGTGCCGGAGACCGCGAACGTTCCGGCAAAATTCCACCTGCGAGGCGGCTTGCTGGGGCAGGCGGCTGCGGAAAATCGCCCGAGAGTGATCAGCGAAATTCCCGACGGATACATCGCCTTCGGTTCGGCATTGGGGAGCGACAAGCCGAGGCATCTTGCGATTGTCCCCAATAGCGTCGATGGCGCGGTCACTTCCGTCATCGAGCTGGGTTTCTTAGGGCCGGTCGATGAAAGCATGCTCGCCCTGTTGGACGAGGCATCCGCCCCGGTGGCGATCGCCATGCGCTCGGCCAACTATCGCAGCGAACTGCAGAACCTCTTGGAAGAAACCCAACGTCAATCGGAAGAACTGCAAACGCAAAGTGAAGAGCTCCGCGTGTCCAACGAAGAGCTGGAAGAGCAAGGTCGCGCGCTTAAGGAATCGCAAGCGCGGCTTGAGCAACAGCAGGCCGAGCTTGAGCAGACGAATTCCCAGCTGGAAGAGCAAACTCAGCAGCTCGAATTGCAGAAGGACGATCTGGAGCGAGCCAACATCTCGGTGCAGCTCAAAGCCCGGGAGTTAGAGCAGGCAAGCCAATATAAATCGGACTTCTTGGCGAACATGTCGCACGAATTGCGCACGCCGCTGAATTCCTCGTTGATTCTCGCCAAGCTTCTCGCCGACAATCCGGACGACAATCTGACAGCCGAGCAAGTCAAATATGCTCAAACGATTCAATCGTCCGGCAACGATCTGCTGACGCTCATCAACGACATCCTCGATCTTTCCAAGATCGAGGCCGGCCATGTGGACATCAAACCTGAATCGGTTGCCGTCGAGCGGTTGGCGGGCAATTTGCGCCAGCTCTTCCAGCCCGTCGCTCAGCAGAAAAAGTTGCAGTTCGTCGTCCAGATCGAGCCTGAATGCCCGCCACTCATGGACACCGATCCGCTGCGGCTCGAGCAGGTTCTTAAAAATCTTTTGTCCAATGCCTTCAAATTCACCGAGACGGGCAAAGTCAGCTTGTCGATTCGCCGGGCGAGCGACGAGCGCATTTCCTTTGCGGTCTCCGACACGGGCATCGGCATTGCTGAAGGCCAGCAAAGTCATGTCTTTGAAGCCTTCCATCAGGCGGACAGCACGATCAGCCGAAAATACGGCGGCACCGGCCTGGGACTGTCTATCTCACGTCAGCTGGTTCGCCTGTTAGGCGGCGATTTCAACCTCGATAGCGAACTGGGAAAAGGCAGCACCTTCACGATTACGGTTCCGGTGTCCTACGACCCGGCCAAGGTCGTGGCGCGCAATGCTCAAAAGAGCATGCCGGCGCCATCCGGGCCCAAGGTGGAAACGCCGCAGCCGGCCCTGCCGGGCCGCATCCGTAAAGTCGAAGACGATCGTGCCGAGCAAGCCGGCTCTAAGCGCGTGCTCTTGGTCGTTGAGGATGACGACAGCTTCGCGACCATCCTGCGCGATCTTTCGCGCGAAATGGGTTTCAAATCGCTCGTCGCCGGTACGGCCGAAGAGGCTTTGAACCTCGCCCAACATTATATGCCCAATGCGATCGTTCTCGACGTGGGCTTGCCTGATCAATCCGGCTTGTCGGTGCTGGATCGGCTGAAGCAAGACGTCAAAACGCGCCATATCCCCATCCATGTCGTGTCGGCGAGCGATCAGGCCGAAACGGCGCTTTCGCTCGGCGCGATCGGCTATGAGCTGAAGCCCGTCAAACGCGAGCAGCTGGTCGATGTGCTGACCAGGCTCAATGATCGATTATCGCAGCGGGTGCGGCGTATCCTCATCGTCGAAGACGACATCGTTCAGCGAGAAGCGGTGGCCAAGCTTTTGACGTCCCATGAGGTTGAGGCAGTCACGGTTGGCACGGCGGCTGAGTGCCTCGCACATCTCAAAGAAGAGACGTTCGATTGCATGGTCCTGGATCTGTCGTTGCCGGATGCCTCAGGCTATTCCTTGCTCGAAACGCTGAGCGAAGGTGGGCCCCACTCCTTCCCGCCGGTCATCGTTTACACCGGCAGAGAGCTTTCCGCCGATGACGAGCAGCGGCTGCGCCGCTATTCCAAATCGATCATCATCAAAGGCGCGAAGTCCCCGGAGCGATTGTTGGACGAGGTCAGTCTCTTCCTGCATCAGGTGGTATCGAAGCTGCCGGATGAGCATCAACGCATGATCCGTAAGGCGAGAAGCCGGGATGCTTTGCTGGAAGGCCGGCGAATTCTGGTGGTCGAGGACGACATCCGGAACGTTTACGCCTTAACAAATATTCTCGAGCCTCGCGGAGCGGTCGTCCAAATCGCGCGCAACGGCCAGGAAGCTTTGACCGTCCTTGAGCAGTCGGCGAAAGACCCCAATGCGGCCATCGATCTGGTGCTGATGGACGTGATGATGCCAGTGATGGATGGTCTCACCGCAACCAGGGAAATCCGCAAGAATCCCCTTTTGAAGAAGCTGCCGGTCATCACCCTGACAGCTAAGGCTATGCCCGACGATCAGCAGCGCTGTATCGATGCCGGTGCCAACGATTACATGGCGAAGCCGCTGGATGTCGAAAAGCTCCTGTCGCTTGTGCGTGTCTGGATGCCGCGATGACGGACGATGCGGCGCCGGAGAAAATCGAAGATATCGAAATACGGCTCCTCTTGGAGGCGCTGTACCTGAAATATCATTACGATTTTCGCAATTACGCGATGGCGTCCATCAAGCGCCGTCTTCGTCAGGCGCGCGATCAGTTGGGTTTTGCGACGATCTCCGCCTTGCAGGACCGTCTGCTACATGAGCCTTCCATGCTGCCACGGCTGTTGGGCTATCTGACGGTTCAGGTCAGCGAGATGTTCCGCGATCCTGGCTACTTTCGCGTCATTCGTGAAAAGCTGGTGCCGCATTTGCGGACTTACCCGTCGCTCAAAGTCTGGATTGCCGGCTGCAGCGGCGGCGAAGAGTTATATTCGATGGTCATTCTCTTTCGCGAGGAGGGCATCGAGGAGCGCACGATTTTCTATGCGACCGACATCAATCAGGATGCTCTTCACGCTGCGGAATCCGGGATTTTCGCTCTGGAACGCATGCAGCTGTTCACCGAAAACCACCGCAAATCCGGCGGTAAATCCTCTTTGTCGGACTATTACCAAGCCGCATATGGGCGCGCGGCCTTCGATAAGAGCCTGCGGCGCAACGTCGTGTTCTCTGACCATAGTCTGGTGACCGACGCCGTTTTCGCGGAGATGCAGTTTGTTTCGTGCCGCAACGTTTTGATCTATTTCGACCGCGGCTTGCAGGATCGGGCGCTCGGCTTATTCAAGGATTCGCTGTCGCGAAAGGGGTTCTTGGGGCTCGGCGCAAAGGAAAGCCTGCGCTTTTCTCGTCATGCAAATTTCTTTGCGGATTTCGACCGCGACGAAAAAATTTATCAGAGGCGCGCCATATGACGGCGTCTCAAGCCAAAGCGATCGTCATTGGCGCATCTGCCGGCGCTCTCGAAGCCTTGTCGGCCGTGCTAACAACTTTACCGGCGAACTTCAAATTGCCGGTGTTTGTGGTCGTCCATGTCCCGCCGGACAAACGCAGCGTGCTGGCGGAACTCTTTCAGGCGAAATGCCAAGTCGACGTTCGTGAGATCGAAGACAAAGAGCCTATCGAGCCCGGCACAATATATTTTGCCCCTCCCGATTATCACGTGCTCGTCGAGAGCGAAGAAAGCCTTTCGCTTTCGAGCGATGAGCCGGTGCTTTTCTCTCGGCCGTCGATAGACGTGCTGTTCGAAAGCGCGGCGGATGTTTACGGCCCTGGGTTAATCGGGGTGATTCTGACTGGGGCCAATCAGGACGGTGCCCAGGGCGCGCGCGCGATCACGGACGCGGGCGGCGTGGTTCTGGTGCAAGATCCGCTTAAGGCCTTTTCCTCGGCCATGCCGGAGGCGGCGATCGCGCTATGCCCGGGAGCTGCCGTGATGTCGCTGAGCGAGATTGCGGATTACCTTCGGGAGGGTACGGCGAGATGAGGGCTGTATCGTTCCTGCTGGTCGACGATCTGGAAGAGAATCTTCTGTCGCTCGAGGCGCTGCTCCGCCGCGATAATATTCTCCTTCTAAAAGCGCGCTCCGGAGACGAAGCACTCGAGCTTCTCTTGAAGCACGAAGTGGCATTGGCTCTGATCGACGTGCAAATGCCCGGCCTGGACGGTTTTGAACTCGCAGAGTTGATGCGCGGCAATGAGCGCACCAGAAGCATTCCCATTATTTTTGTGACGGCCGGCATCGCGGATAATCAGCGCCGCTTCAGAGGTTATGAGGCCGGCGCGGTCGACTTCATTCAAAAGCCCATCGAGCCGCTCATTCTACGCAACAAGGCGGATGTGTTTTTCGAGCTTGCAAGTCAGCGCCAAGAGCTCGCCGCGCAACGCGATGAACTGCGCATGAACTCTTCGAGTCTGGCGAGCGCGCTTCGCCGTCTCGAAGCCCATCGCGACAATTCGCCGCTCGGGGTCGTGGAATTCGATGCGGCCCTCAATATTCTCCATTGGTCATCCGGGGCTAGCCGTCTCTTTGGCTGGAGCGCCGATGAGATGGTTGGAAAGTCTCTGGCGGAATGCGATTGGATCGACGTTGGAGATGCTGCTTATCTTCGCGATATCGTCACCGAGCCTTCGCTTATCGATGAGCGTGATATGCGCCTTTGCCGCAACAAGCGGGCGGATGGCTCTGCAGTCGAGTGCGAATGGTACTATTCGGTCCTGGTCGATCCGATCAGCAGTTCCGTATCGATCAATGCGCAAATTTTGGATGTGAGCGAGCGCCGGCGATCTGAGGAAACGCAGCTGCTATTGATCGGCGAGCTGAACCATCGGGTCAAAAACACGCTGGCGACGGTGCAGGCCATTGCCTCGCAAACGCTGCGTCACGCTCCGGACCCAGGAGTCTTCACCCGCAACTTTACTGGAAGAATTCAGTCGCTCGCTCGCGCGCACTCGCTCTTGAGCGAGGCCACCTGGCAGGGCGCTTCTTTGAGCGACCTGATTGCAGATCAGTTTAGACTTGGCGCGGTGGATGCTGCGCGTTTCGAGGCCGTTGGGCCCGAAGTGTGGCTGGCTCCCGAAACCGCCTTGCACCTCGCGCTCATTCTGCACGAACTATGCACGAATGCGCTTAAGTATGGGGCGCTTTCCACGCCCGACGGCACCGTGGCTTTGATGTGGCGCATTCAGAATGAACAGCTCCACCTCAATTGGCTGGAGAAGGGTGGCCCTCGCGTGAAGGCGCCGAAGCGCCGCGGATTCGGGACGACTTTAATTGAGCAAAGCGCCAAAGCCGAGGGTGGCGCGGCTCATGCGGATTATCGTGCCGACGGCATTGCTTGGGACCTGATCATGCCGCTGCCGCTCGCCGCGGCACCGTCGAAACAGCCAGCGCCAGAGCCGCAAAGCGCCCAGCTATCAGAAATCACTCAGCCTGAAAGCAAGCTGCGTGGGTGCCGCGTCCTCATCGTCGAGGATGAAACGATGATCGCTTTGGAAATCGAGGCAATGCTGGAGGATGCGGGAATCACCGCCGTCGGTCCCGCCGGCACGGTCGAACAGGCGCTTCAGATGATTGAGGCCCGCGAGTTCGATGTCGCTTTGCTGGACGGTAATCTGCACGGCAAGCCGGTGACCGAAGTCGCTGCCGCGCTGACGCGGGCGAAGGTGCCGTTTATTTTCGTCAGTGGCTACGGACGGGCAAATTTGCCATCCTCTTATGAGCAGATAGGCGTTCTGACGAAGCCGTTTACCGAGCAGCAACTGCTCAGTGAAGTTGAGCGGCTTGTGCGTCATATCGATCAGGTGGGTCTTCGTGCCGTCTCTGCAGCGCCTCGATCTCTGAATTAATTCAAGCAATTCAAATATCTATAAGTGGATACCGCGAGCTGGCTCTATTGCGGGTCGGGCCTTTTTGATGCTCGTGTGCCGCGCGGCGCAGTAGCGTAAGATGCACCATGCCTTCCCCCAATGCTTATCAAGCCTTCGCGCAATGGCGCATCGGCACACACCGATCGACCCGCGGCAAGAGCGTGCGCTATTTCCGACTGACGCGCGATCACACGGTGATCTGGTCGGTCGTCATGTACGGCTATTACGAGCGGAAGCTGCCGACCGTCAAAGAGTGCATCGCGGAGGTGCGCTGCTCCAAGGAGACGGCGCGGCGCATCCTGCAAACGGCGGTGACGCGCGGCTATGTGCGCTTCGTCGCCGCGCCGGAGGATGGGCGCAAGAAACTTGTAGAGCCGTCGCGCCAATGCATCGCCGAATATGAGTCTATGGTCGACGGCTACCTCAGTCTGCCGGAGCGGCTCGGCCTGGTGCCGGCAAAGCGGCCGGCGCGCGCCAAATTGGCGGCCAGGAAGAAGGTCGCCTTAAAAAATAGGCCTAAAAAATAGTCTTTTTTCGGAGTGCTCCGCGCTCCGATAATGGCGACAGAAAAAGCCCATTCGCGGCGACGTTTCGCGCGGCAAGGGCACCGTCATTCGCCAGGGAGCGCAGTATGTCCTACGTCGTGGCCGTCGATATCGGCGGCACGTTTACCGATCTCGTCGCTTACGATCACGAGGCGGGCAAAGTCACCTACACCAAAAGCCCGACGACCTATGACGATTTCGTCAAAGGCATCCTCGACTGCTTCGACAAAGCGAAGCTGACGCCAGAGCAGGCAACCTTTCTCAATCACGGCACCACGCTGGTCATCAACGCGTACATTCAGCGCAAGGGCGCCAAGGCTGCGCTGGTGACGACGCAGGGTTTCCGCGATGTTCTCGAGATCGCGCGCGGCAATCGCCCCGATCCGTTCGATCTGCACTATCAGCGCGATGAGCCGCTCATTCCGCGCGAGCGTCGCTTTGAAGTGGCCGAGCGCATGGACAGCCAAGGCAATACCGTGACGCCGCTCGACATCAAGGCGCTGGATGCGCTGGCTGAGACGATCAAGCGCGAGAAGGTCGAATCGGTCGCCGTTTTTTTCATGAACTCCTACGCCAATCCGGCGCATGAGGAGCAGGCCGCCGCGCGGCTGAAGGAACTGCTGCCCGGCGTCTATGTCACCCATTCGACCGAACTGACGCGCGAGTGGTACGAGTACGAGCGCACCTCGACCGTCGCCGCCAACGCCTATGTCGGGCCGCAGGTGAACAGCTACATCCGCAGCCTCGACGCCGATCTGCGCGGCAAGGGCTTCGAAGGCTCGCTGTTCATGATGGGCTCGAACGGCGGCCTGCTGTCGGTCGACCGCACCTGCCGCACCCCGGTCGCATTGGTCGAATCCGGCCCGATCGGCGGCTGTATCGGCGCCGGCGCCTATGGCGAGGCACTCGGATTCAAGAACATCATCGCCTTCGACATGGGCGGCACCACCGCCAAATGCGCCTTGGTGGAGAACGGCCGCTTCTCGGTCGATTCGGTCTATTACGCCAACGGCTACGTGAAGGGCTTCCCGATCAAGTCTCCGGTCATCGACATCGTCGAGGTCGGCGCTGGGGGCGGCTCCATCGCCTGGCTCGATTCGCAAAGCCGCCTGCATGTCGGGCCGCAAAGCGCCGGCTCGACGCCGGGTCCGGTCTGCTATCGGCGCGGCGGCACCGAGCCGACCATCACCGACGCCAATCTGGTGCTGGGCCGGCTTAACCCTGCAAAATTCCTCGGCGGCGAGCTGTCGCTCGATACCGAAGGCGCGCTCAACGCGATCCGCAAGATCGCCGAGCCTTTGGGCTACGCCGGCGTGGACGGCGCGACGCGCGCGGCCGACGGCATCCTCGCCATCTCCACCGTCATCATGGCTGGCGCGATCCGTCAGGTCTCGGTTCAGCACGGCCTTGATCCGCGCGACTTCGTGCTCTTCGCCTACGGCGGCGGCGGGCCGCTCCATTCGGCGGCGCTGGCGCACGAACTGTCGATCCCCACCGTCGTGATCCCGCCGGCGCCGGGCAATTTCTCCGCTGTCGGTATGCTGCTGGCCGACGCGCGTCTCGATCTCGCCAAGACCTTCACCGGCCTGATGGACGGCGATTCGGTCGGTTCAGCCGAGAAGATATTCGCCGAGATGGAAAAGGAAGCCGCCGCGGCCCTCGGCCGCGAGTTCGGCGCGACCGATATCTTCTTCGAGCGCTTCGCCGAGATGCGCTATGTCGGGCAGCGTCACAACATCAAGGTGCCGGTCAGCGGCCTTTCCAGCGTTGCCGAGGTGCGCGCCGGCTTCGAGCGCGACTACAAGCGCCGTTACGGCCACGCCGACGCCAAGGCCGGCGCGGAATTTCAGGCGCTGCATCTCTCCGCTTTCGCGCGCCAGCGTCGGCCCGATCTGGCCAAGCTGCCGGACGTCTCGGCCGGCGCCAGCGCCGGCGGCGAACGCCAAGTCTGGTTCAGCAGCATCGGCAAGATGGTCAGTGCCAAGGTGTTCGACCGCTACGCGCTGCCCATCGGCTTCAAAGGCGAAGGCCCGGCGGTGTTAGAGGAATACGGCTCGACCACCATCGTCGGCCCGACCGACAGTTTTGAGATTGGCCCGCTCAAGGAGATCCGCATTTTTTGCGGAAAGTGATCGACATGAACCAGCTCGCCAAACCGCAACTTGCCGACAAGCTCGATCCGATCACCCTCGAAGTGATCCGCCACGGCTTGATCTCGATCTCCAACCAGATCGACGCCAACATCACGCGCACGGCCTTCAGCCCTTATATCTACGAGTACAAGGACTTCGCCGTCGGCATCACCGACGCCGATGGTCAGCTGGTCGCGCAATGCACCGGCGGCATGCCGCCCTTCGTCGCCGATTCGGTCGGCACTGCGGTGCGTGATGGTTTGAAGACCTACGGCAAGGACCGCTTCTTCCATGGCGACGTCGCGGTCTGCAACCATGCCGCCGTGCAGGGCCAGCATCTCAACAACACGGTCATGTACACGCCGATCCGGACGCCAGAAGGTGAATTGATCGGCTTCTTCGCGATCAACGTGCATTGGATTGACATCGGCGGCTCGGCGCCGCGCTCGACCGACATCTTCATGGAAGGGCTGCAGCTGCGCTCGGTGAAGATCTGGTCGAAGGGCGAGCCGATCGAAGAAGTCATGCGCATCATCGAAACCAACACGCGCATGCCGATCGAGCTCTTGGGCGACATATCCGCTCAGTTGGCCGGCTGTCTCTTGGGACGTGACCAAGTGGTGCAATTGGCCGAGAAGTACGGCGTGCCGACCTTCCGCACCGCCATGGCGACCATGCTCGATCAGGCCGAGGCGGCAGCCCGCGCGCGCATCCTCGCGCTGCCGGACGGCACCTACGAACATGAGACCTTCCTCGACAACGACGGCGAGGGCGACACGCCGATCCCCGTGCGTGTCAAGGTGGTCATTGCCGGCGACGAGATGACGGTCGACTACAGCGGCCTCGCCGAGCAGGCCAAAGGCTGCGTCAATTCCGGCTATTTCGGCGGCGGCCTGACCACGGCGCGCGTCGCTTTCAAATATCTCGTGGCGGCGGATGAGCCGGCCAACGAAGGCCTGTTCAGGCCGCTGAAATTGATCCTGCCGCCGGGCAAGATCCTGAGCGCCGAAGATACCGCGCCGATGGGCAATTATTCGATGCCCTTTCCCACAGTGATCGACGCGGTGATCAAGACGTTGGAGAAAGCGATCCCCGAGCGCGTGACCGGCGGCCATTTCGGCACCCATTCCGGCTTTCGCCTCTACGGCCGCCGTCCCGACGGCCGCAATTTCGACGGCCACGACAGCGGCCATGGCGGCTGGGGCGCTTGCGCGACGCATGACGGCGCCGGGCCGTTCCGCACCATGGCGCATGGCGATACGCGCCTGATCCCCATCGAGCTGCAGGAATCGCTGCTGCCCTATCGGGTCGAGAGCTTTTCGCTGCGCGCCGATTCGGCGGGCGCCGGCAAGTTCCGCGGCGGTCTCGGTTTCCGCAAGGTCTACAAGATGATCGCCGGCTGCTTCATGCAGACCAACCTTGACCGCACCAAGTTTCCGCCGTGGGGCGCGCAGGGCGGCAAGGAGGCGCAATCGGGCCGCGTCGTCGTCGAACGCGCCACCGGCGAGACGCAGATCGTCTGCAAGGCCAAGGGTTTCAAGATCGAAGCGGGCGACCGCGTGACGCTGGAGACGGGCGGCGGCGGCGGTTATGGACCGCCTGCCGAGCGCGATCTCGCGGCCATTCAGCGCGATCTGGATCGCGGTTATATTAGTGCCGACGCCGCTACGCGCGATTACGGGGTGACCATCGACAAAGGCGTCGCGCGCCGCTGATGAATAAAACACGTCACGACAAAAAACGCTGACTACAGGGAGTCTCAGATGAAGAAGCTGGTTTTATCGGCTGCGGCCATTGCCGCCGCCGTGGTGTCCGCGTCCGCCTCGGCCCAATCGGTCGAGGAGTTTTACAAGGGCAAGGTCATCAATATGTATATCGGCACTGGCGAGAGTGCCGGCGCCGTTGGCGCTTATCCGCGCAACATTTCGCAGGTCATCAGCAAGTACATTCCCGGCAATCCGACGCTGGTGGTCCGTAATATGCCCGGTGCGGGCGGCATCGTGCTGGCCAACTACATCGAGCAGATCGGCGCGCAGGACGGCCTCAACTGGGCCTTCATCACGCGCGGCTTCATGCTCGCGCCGCTGCTCAACCGGCCGCAGGCAAAATTCCAGCCGACCAAGTTCCAGTGGATCGGCAGCCCGGCGCGCACCGTTTCGGTCGGCTCGGTCTGGACCGCCAACACCGACGTGCGCACCCTGGAAGACGCGATGAAGAAAGAAGTCGTCATCGGCGCGACCACGCTGGCGCAAGACACTGGCGTCTTCCCGACGATCCTCAACCAGTTCGTCGGCACCAAATTCAAGATCGTCTCGGGCTACAAGAGCGTTGGCGATGTCGATCTCGCCATGGAGCGCGGCGAGGTGCAGGGCAAGGTCGGCACTACCTGGGGCTCGCTGAACGCCGGCCGCTCGGTCGATTGGGTCTCGTCGGGCAAGGTCAAGGTGATCGTCCAGCTCGGCCTGCGCAAAGCGCACGACATTCCCGCCGATGTGCCGCTCGCGCTCGACTACGCCAAGAACCAGGAAGACCGTCAGGTGATGGAGCTGATCAGCGCGCCGTCCGAGACCGGCTATCCGTCCTTCATGGGGCCGGGCGTGCCGGCCGACCGGGTCGCCGCGATCCGCGCCGCCTATGCGAAGACCATGCAGGATCCGGAATTCCAGGCCGCGCTCAAGAAGCAGAGCCTCGAGTTCGATCCGATCAGCGGCGAGGAAATCCAGAAGATCGTGCAAGACCTCTATTCGCTGCCCGAGCCGGTGAAGGCCAAGGCCCGCACCCTGCTGCCGAACGAGTGACGGGGGCCGCCATGAAAAAGCTGATGCTGGCGGCGGGCGCTCTCATCGCGCTCGCCGCGCCGGCCGCGCAAGCGGAAACGCCGGCGGAGTTCTACAAGGGCAAGACGCTGAACGTAATCGTCGGCTATCCGCCGGGCGGCGGCTACGACATCTACGCCCGCGTCATCGCCAATTACTACGGCAAGCATATTCCCGGCGTCCCGAGCGTCATCGTCAAGAACCGGCCGGGCGCGGCGAGCCTGGTGTCGGTCAACGAGCTCTACTCCGTCAATCCGAAGGACGGCCTGACCATCGCCACCTTCGCACGCAGCGTCGCCATGGACCGCCTGCTCGGGCGGCCGAGCACGAACTTCGAGCCGTCTGAGATCAACTGGATCGGCAGCGCCAACAATGAGATCAGCATCTGCACGGTCTGGCATACGGTCGGCATCAAGAGCGTGCAGGATCTGCTGACCAAGGAGATCGTGTTCGGCGCCAACGCCGCCGGCTCGGAATCGGACACCTATCCGATGATCTTGCGCAACCTGTTCGGCGCCAACGTGCGCACCGTGACGGGTTATCCGGGCGCCAGCGATCTGATGCTGGCCATGGAGCGCGGCGAGACGCAGGGCCGCTGCGGCTATACCTGGTCGGCGGCGCAGGCGACGCGCGCGGATTGGCTGCGCGAAGGCAAGCTGACCGTGGCGCTGCAGTTCTCGGTCGAAAAACATCCGGATATGCCGAATGTGCCGACGGTGATGGAGCTGGCGCGCACCGATAAGGAGCGCGCCGCGCTTGAGCTGATCCTTGCTGGCCAAGCGATGGGGCGGCCGTTCGCCGCGCCGCCGGGTGTGCCGGCCGACCGGGTGCAGGCGTTGCGCCGCGCATTCGATGCGACGATGAAAGACCCGGCCTTCGTCGCCGAGGCCGACAAGCAGAAGTTGGAGCTGCAGCCAGTGAGCGGTGAAAAGATACAGCAGCTTGTGCAGAAGATGTTCACGGCGTCGCCTGACGTAGTGGAGTCGGCGCGCGCGGCGATCGAACGGCCGGCAAACTGATGAGCGGCCGATCCTTTGGCGAATAATGGATTTTGCAGTCCTAAAAAAGCCCGCCTCATTGAGGCGGGCTTTGCGTTTCGAGCGGTTGCCTAACGTTCCGCCGAGAAGCGATCCGAGCTGTTGACCTTGAAGCGCTGCGGCGCGACGTCGGTGCGGCCGCCCATCGGCGCGGCGTCCTTGGCGCGCGTCGAGCCGGCGACCTGCAGCAGCTCCAGCTCCTCGTCGCCCGCGTTCTCGAACCAATAGCGCGAATAGCGCGGCGTGACGGTGCCTTCCATCGGGCCGAACTCGCCGATCAGCTCGTCGCCCGGACCGTAGAACCGCACACGGCCCTTCAGCACCATCCAGAAGGTGTCGATCGCCGTGTGGTAATGCAGGTTGTTTTCGCCGCCGTCCTTCTTGACGATCTGCACCACGGCGTTGACCAGATCGGTCCTGGCAAGGCTGACCCGAGATTTCGCGCTCTCGCCCTGCTGTCGCGCATAGCTGTAGGTCGTGATGCGCGATTCCGCTTCGGTGTGGAGCGTTTCAAGCTCCGCTTCGGCGGCGGCATTGGTGTCGATGGTCGGCGACATGTCTGTTCTCCCTGAGGACGGCTATTGGTTGCGGCCGCTGGTCGCGGCGAAATACTTGTTCCAAGTCTCGAGCATCTTTTTCTGCATGTCGCTGCCAAGCAGGGATTCGTCGCGCACGTTCTTCTGTTTGCCGGCGACATTGACGAAGTCCGACACGAACGGCGGGATCTGCAGATCCTTGTGCACGGGCACCACATAAGAATCGTAGTACTGCATCATCTGGCCTTCGCGGCTCAGCATCCAGTTGAGGAAGACCTTGCCGGCGTTCTTGCGCGGCGACTTGTCGAGCAGGACGATCTGCGACAGCGTGATCGGCACGGGCTCGGGGCAGTGGTAGTTGATCGGCGCGCCCTTATCGACATAGCCCTGCACCTGCCACTCGGGCGCCGGCAGCGTCGCGAACAGCTCGCCCGACACGGTGAGCGCGGTGGCGGCTGTCATGCTTTCCTTGCGCTGCTGCGGCTTCACCTCTTCGAACAGGCGGCGCGTGAAATCGCGGCCCCAATCCTCGCCGTAGGTCTCCCACAGGCCGAGCAGCCAGGAGTTCGGCTGGTTGGTCAGCGTCAGCTTGCCGTTGCGCCATTTGGGATTGGTGAGCAGGTCTTCCCACTTGGCCGGCATATCGGCCTTCTTCAAGCTGTCTGTGTTGTAGCCGATGCAGCGGTAGGACAGCTTGTGGCTGACCCAGGTGCCGTCAGACGACGCATATTCGGGCGGGATGTTCTTGATGCCAGGCAGATCGCGCAGATCGGCGAAGGCCTTCATCTCCTGATATTGGATGTAGGTGTCGGCGATGCTGGTCAGCACGTCGGCGAGCACGCGGCCGTTCTGCAGCGCCATCACCACCTGCATGCCGCGGCCCTGGCCGGTGTTGCGCTCGTAGGTGACCTTGATCGCGGGATAGCGTTCGGTGAAGGGCTGGACCATTACCCGAAATTGTTTTTCCGGCCAGGTGCCCATGATGATGACCTCGCCCTCTTTGGCGGCGGCATCGAGCCAGGCCTGCGGCACCTTCAATTCATCGTCGATGCCGTTCATCAGCGAAGGCTGAAGCTTCAGTTCGCCGAGAATCTTTTGAGTCATCTTCGGCAGATCGGCGGCCTGGGCCGCGCCGGCGACCAATAGCGAAGCCAAACCGGCAAACGCCCCCCGGAGCGCTGGATGCATGACGTTCTCTCCCTGCGTGTTTTGTGCGTCGCGCAAGCTTGGTCTTGTGCAAGACTGCCGCGCATTATTTGGCCCATAAGCTAAACTGTAATCTGAACCGCATCACCAAATTTCAGATTGGCCTATTCGGCATTAGCAACTATCGCATTCTCAGGAATTTGAGTTATTCGGCTTTGGGCTGCGCCGGGGAGCCCGGGCAAGAAAGAGAGACCGATGGATCGCTTAAGAACGATGCAGAGTTTCGTCGAGGTGGCGGCGGCGGGCAGTTTCGCGGCGGCGGCGGAAAAGCTCGGCGCGTCGCGCGCCTTGATCACCAAGCATGTGGTCGATCTGGAGAATCGCCTGGGCGCTCGGCTGTTCCACCGCACCACGCGTAAAATCTCGCTGACCGACGCGGGCGAGAAATATTACGAATTTTGCCGCGGCTTCCTCGGCGATCTCGAGCGGCAGGACGCCGAGATCACCCAGACCCGCGTCGCGCCCCACGGGCCCATCCGGATCATCGCGCCCAAATCTTTCGGCGGCATTCATCTCTCGACGGCGATCGCCGATTTCGCCGTCGCCCATCCCGACATCAACGTCACGCTGATTCTCGACGATTCCTTCACGCGGTCGTTCGACTTCGCCAACGAGGGATTCGATGTGGCGATCCGCCTGTCGGCTCTGCCGGAGAAGTCCTATATCGTCGCGCGCAAGATCGCCGCGCTGCGCTGGATCGTCTGCGCCGCCCCGTCCTTCTTGAAGAGCAATCCGGAGCCACGCAGCGTCGATGATCTGGCCGACGCCAAATGCCTGGTGCATCTGCGGCTGTCGCCCGACCGGATGTGGCGCTTCCCTGGCGCGGGGCGCAAATCCAACGTCAAGGTCTCGGGCGTGTTCTATTCGAACAGCGTGTTGTCGATCCGCCGCGCCGCCATCGCCGGGCTCGGCATCGCCATGCTGCCGACCTATTACATCAGCCAGGACCTACGAGACGGCACGCTTAAGCGCATCATGAAGCATCTGCCGACGGTCGAACGACCGGTCTACATCCTGTTCGCCCACAACCGCCACACGCCGAAGAAGGTGCGGTTGCTCGTGAACTACCTCGCCGCCTGGTTCAAGGAGCGGCCGTGGGACAAGAACCTCGACAAGCTGTTCGACTAGTCGAGCGGCCTCATTCGCGCAGGATATTCTGCAGCAGCTCGAGCTCGTTGGGCTTCAAGCTGCCGATCATCGCTTCCATCTTCTTGAGCGACTGGTTCACCTCGGCGCCGTTCGACGGCGTGATTTCGATGCTGCGGCTGGCGCACCATTTCAGGAAATCGGGATCCTTCATCAATGAGTCGAACGCGGTGCGCAGGATGGCGACCTGCGCCGCCGGCACCTCCGGCGCGACCCAATAGGCGCGCGAGAACATCGAGCCCATCGAGATGGCGGTATAGATGGCTTTCTCAGTCTCGTTCTGGGCGATGTCCTCGAGGAAGGGCACGCCCTTGCCGGCGAGATAGCTCGCTTCCTGCGTGCCGGCCTGCACCAGCGGCACCAGCTTGCCCTCGTTGGCCCAATTGGGATTGAGCGTGGTATAGCCCGACCATGAGCCGGCGCGGCCGGAGACTTCGTTGCGCTCCATCGCCAGATCGATCTCGTTCACGCTGCCAGGGAAGCCGTGGACGACTTTGAGCTTGTAGCCGCCGATCTCCTTCAGTACCGCCGGAACGATGTAGGTTTCGGAGGATTTGCTGTTGGTGCCGATGACCACTTCTTTGGTCTTCAGCTCCTGGATCGTCTTGATGCCGGTCGAGGCGTTGACGACGAGAATGCCAGTCAGCGCCGCCATGTTGCCGATATATTGGACCTTCGTCAGGTCGTACTCGCGCTTGTCCTTCGGATAGAGGAACTGGTCGAACGGCAGCGTGTTGACCGAATTGCCGATCACGGTGCCGTCCTTCGGCGCGATTTTGGACACGTAAGTCGTCGCTGTGCGCGTGCTCGCGCCGGGTCGGTTCTCAACGATGAAGCGCGGGTTGCCCGGAATATGCTTGCCGAGGAACTGCGCCAACAGGCGGCCGTAGACGTCGTAGCCGCCGCCGACTCCCGAGCCGATGATCACGTTGATCGTCTTGCCCTGGTAATAGGGCGTTTGCGCTTGCGCCGCAGAGTTGAAGGACGCGGCGCAGAAAATGGCGGCGCCGATGGCGCCATGCTTCACGATGAACATTGAACTCCCCCTCGATGGTCTGTGCATGCACGGAAAAGCGGGACGTTGCGCAAAAGCCGACTATGGCCGCGCTGAATCATGTCATCGGAGTGTAGGGAAGCGGACCCGCAAGTGAGCGGTTTTATTATTGAAGAATCTTCAACCGACCAGAAACCTTTTGAACGCTTCTCGGCAGGCGGCCGCGCGGGGTACGCCAAAGAGGAATAGGTTCGGCGTTCGGCCGCACCTTCGACGTTCGCTTTCCGAGCCTGCTCGGCGAGACAGCCTGCGAGGATGAGAAACCGATGAGTCTCGCCGCCGAGCCGCTTTTTCAGGCCAAATCGATCGCCCTCGTGGGCGCGACGGACAAAAGCCGCGGTGGCTGGCCCGAAGCGATCTATGCCAACTACGCCGCGTCGAATCCGAGCGCCGAGCTCTTTCTCGTCAATCCCAAGCGCGACGAATTGTGGGGCCGCAAGGTCTATCCCGATTTCGCCTCGATCGGCCGTCCGGTCGATCTGGCGCTGACGATCATCCCGTCCGACGTCATTCCCGACACGTTGCGCGAAGGCGCCGAGAACGGCTTGCGCTGCGCCATCGTCTTCGCCGCGCAGTTCGGCGAGGGCAACGATCCCGTCGGTCAGAAGCGGGCCGACGCTCTGCTGGACTTGCGCGAGCGCTACGGCATCCGCTTTGTCGGGCCCAATTGCATGGGCGCTCTGGCCTTGCGCGAAAACCTGCTGCTCTATCCGTCGAGCCGCATCCGCGACTTACCGCCGGGGCCGTGCGGCGTTGTTTTCCAGTCGGGCGGCACTTTCCAGTTCTGGCTGCAGCAGGCGGCAGTGCGCGGCCTGGGCTTCTCCTACGCGGTCTCGAGCGGCAACGAGCTCGATCTCGGCTTCGCCGATTACATCGATTTCCTGATTGCCGATCCGCATACCAAGCTGATCGCCTGCATGATCGAAGGCGTGCGCAAGCCCAAGGAGTTCCTCGACGCCGCCGCGCGCGCGCTGGCGGCGGGCAAGCCGCTGATCGTGCTGAAGATCGGCCGCAGCGAGGCGGCGCGGGTCGCCGCGGCGAGCCACACAGGCACGATGGCGGGCGACGATGCGGTGTTCGATGCGGTCTGTCGCCAATACGGCATCATTCGCTGCCACACGCTCGACGAGATGATCGAGACCTGCCTCGCCTTTCAAGCCGGGCGCCTGCCAGCGGGCCCGCGCATCGGCATGGTCACCTATTCGGGCGGCGCGAAAGGCCTGCTGCTCGATTACGCGCAGGAGGAGGGTGCCCAACTCGCCGTCTATTCCGCCGAGACGGCGGCGCGCATCCATGCCGAGGTGGATGAGGAGGCGCAGGTCGACAACCCGCTCGATGCCGGGGCCAAGATGGGCCGCCAGCGCGCCAAGTTCAGCAAGATGTGTCAGCTGCTGGTGAACGATCCGAATGTCGATCTTTTGACCTTGCAGGGCCAGCTGCCGGTCTCGGCAGACGATACGGCGACGCCGGATCATTTCGCCGAGATTTTCCGTTCGACGACCAAGCCGGTGATCGCCTTCGGCCGCATGGCGCAGAACGTGTCCGACCATGCGCGCGAATTTCAGAAGCAGGCTCAAGTGCCGTTCCTGCAAGGCCTGTCGTCCTCAGTGCGCGCTTTGCAGGGTTTGGTGCGCTACGCCGCGGCGCGCAAGCGCGGCGCCCGCCGCTTGCCGGACGGGGTGAAGACCTTGGCGCTGATGGCCGACCAACAGGACGCCATCCTGACCGAGCATGGTTTGACGCCGCCGCGCAGCACGGTGGTCGCCTCCGCCCAAGCGGCCGGGAAGGCCGCGATGAAGTTGGGCTTCCCTGTGGCGCTGAAAATCCTTTCGGCCAGCGCGGTCCATAAGACCGAGCTCGGCGGCGTGGCGCTCGGCCTGCAGGATGCGGCCGCGGTCGAAGCGGCTGCCGGTGCGATGGCGCAACGCCTGCTCGCCGCCGATCCCAAGGCGGTGATCGGCGGCTATCTACTGCAAGAGATGGTGTCCGGCGTCGAGATTCTGCTCGGCGTGCGCGACGACCCTCTGTTCGGCCCGTTCATGATCGTCGGCGCCGGCGGCGTCGAGGCGGAAATCCGTCAGGACAATGCGGTGCGGCTGCTGCCGGTGGCGGCGGACGACGCGCGCGAGATGCTGGCGTCCTTGCGCTGCGCGCCGCTGCTCGGCGCCTTCCGCGGCGGCAAGCCACGCGACATGGAGGCGCTGGTCGCGGCTATCGTCGGCCTATCTGAGCTCTACCTGAAATGCCGGGCGCAATTCTCCGACATCGAGATCAATCCGCTCATGGTCCAGGAGCAGGGCAAGGGCGTACGGGCGGTCGATGTGCGCTTGATCCGCCGTTGAAATCGAAAAACCCCATCAAAATCTGAGTCAAGGAGAGGCGTCATGGCCAAGTACGAGTATGAGAACGTCAAAGTCACGATCGAGAACGGGATCGCCTGGACGATGCTGAACCGGCCTGAGAAGCGCAACGCCATGAGCCCGCAGCTCCATTACGACATGGACGACGCGCTTAACCGGCTGGAGTTCGACGATGATGCGAAGGTCGTGGTCATCCATGGCGCGGGCGGCAATTTCTGCGCCGGCCAGGATCTGAAGCTGTTCTTCCGCGGCCTCGAAGGCAATCCGGAAGAGCGCAAGCGTGCCGGCGCGGCCTCCAAGCGCTGGCGTTGGGAGACGCTCTACAACTATGCCAAGCCGACTATCGCCATGGTCGAGGGCTACTGCGTCGGCGGCGCTTTTATGCAGCTCTGCGCCGTCGATTTCGCCATCGCCGCGAAAAGCGCCAAGCTCTCCATCTCGGAAGTGAACTGGGGCATCCTGCCGGGCGCCTTGGTCTCCAAGGTCGTGGCCGACATGGTGCTGCCGCGCCATGCGCTCTATCACGCCTGCATGGGCGACGCCTTCAGCGCCGAAGAGGCTGCGCGCATCGGCTTCGTCACCGCCGCGATCGACGACGACAAGCTGCGCGACCATGTGATCGAGCTGGCGGAAAAGCTGATGAAAAAAAGCCCGGCCGTGCTGCGCGCGACCAAGCAAGTCATCCGCCATGTGCGCACCATGGACGTGCCGCAGGCCTACGAATATATCGCCGAAAAGCAGAAAGCGATCCGCGTCGGCGACAAGGAAGATTCCTACAACACGGGCCTCAAGCAGTTCCTCGACGACAAGAGCTACAAGCCGGCGCTCGGCACCTTCAAGACCAAGGGCAACTGAGAAGAGTGACGCTGCGGCGCGGCGCTTCGCCGCGCCGCGCCTCTTGCAGAAGGATGCGGCGGTGGATTTCTCCCTTCCCGAGGAGCTGAGGATCCTGCAGGCGAGCGTGCGGCGCTTCGTCGATCAGGAGATGATTCCCGTCGAGCGCGAAACCTGCGCAGGCAATGTGCTGAAGCCCGAATGGCGCGCCAAATTCCAGCAGCGCGCCAAGGATCTCGGCATCTGGATGATCGACCTGCCGGAGGAATATGGCGGGCAGGGCATGGGCATCTTGCCGCGCGTCATCGTCTATTCGGAGCTGGCGCGCTCCATCGCGCTGCCGTCGCGCGGCGAAGGCATCACCGGCCCGACGGTGCGCGCCATCCTCTTCGCCCTCGAAGGCGAGATGCGCGAGAAATATCTCTATCCGACCCTGCGCGGCGAACGGCACGGCTGCTTCGCGCAGACCGAGCCGGACGCAGGCTCCGATCCCGGCTCGATGCGCACCACGGCCGTGCGCGACGGCGATCATTACGTCATCAACGGTACCAAGCGCTTCATCACGCGCGCCGAATATGCCGACTTCGCCCAGGTCATGGCGGCGACCGACCGGGCCAAAGGCTCGCATGGCGGCATCTCCTGCTTCATCGTCGACATGGATACGCCGGGCGTGAAGATCACCGCGCGCCACGAGACGATGATGGGCGACCGCCCCTGCGAGATTTTGTTCGATAACGTGCGCGTGCCGGCGAGCCATCTAGTCGGCGGCGAAGGCCAGGGCTTCAAGCTCGGCCAGAAATTCCTCGGTGCCGGCCGCATCCTGCATTGCGCCCGCTCGCTCGGCGTCGCCGAGCGCTGCATGGAGATGGCGGTGAGCTACGCCAAGCAGCGCGTCACTTTCGGCAAGCCGCTGTCCGAGCGCCAGGCGATCCAGTTCACCTTGGTCGATTGCTACACCGACATGAAGGCGGCGCGGCTGATGATCTATGAAGCCGCGAGCAAGATGGACGCGGGCGAGGATGTGCGCGTTGATCTTTACGTGATGAAAGGCTTCGTCGACGAGATGGCGTTTCGCGTCGTCGATCGCTGCATGCAGATCCATGGCGGCATCGGCTTGACCACGGAATTGCCGATCGAGAAGTTCTGGCGCCAGCAGCGCGGCTTCTGCATCACCGAAGGCGTGACCGAGGTTATGAAAATGGCCACGGCGCGGCACATCTTCAGCATCTACTGACCGGCGCAGGCCGGCGGCCTTTAGCGCCCGATCGCGTCGCGTGTCAGCCCCATGCGATCGTTGATGACGGGAATGACGATCACGTCGTTCTTGCCGGCATCGCGCACGATGCCCATCGGATCGCCGCCCTTGCGCACGATGTCGATCTGTTCCTTGAGCAGCTTGCGGAACATGACGATGCCGACATCGGACACGCCGAGCTTTTCCTGACTGCGGTCGGCGATCGCGCCTTGGGTTTCCCAGGCCATCGAATCCTGCGCCGAAACGATATCCATGAAGTAATTGCCGTCCTCATCCTTCAAAGGGCGGTATTCATGCGGCGGATCCTGGTCGGGCGGCGATCTGTGCTCGCCCGACGGCACGAAATTCACGCGATAGACCTTGATGTGCTCGTCGTCGATCGGCACGCGGATCTGCAGGTTGTGGCGGAAACGCTTCTCGCCGTTCGGCCCGTCCTTCGGGTCGCGTGCGACGTGGCGCAGGATCGTCGGGAAGACCAGCGGATGCTCGTCGACCATCGGCGGGTCCGCGGGGGTTTTGCCGGGCGTGGTCCGCCGCTTCATGATGCCGTATTCGAAGCGGATGAATTCGCGCTGCTCTTCATACTGCTTCATGTGGCCGCCGAGATGGCCAGTGGTGTTGTGCAGCCAGAACAGATGCGCGGGATCGACGGAGTTCTCCATCGCCTGCAGCCAGTTGCAGTCGATCACCGACTCCTCGACGATCCAGCGCCGACCGTCGGCGCGCGCCAGCACGTCCCAATGCGGCAGCAGCGGGGCCGGCTGGGGCCCCATATAGGCGAACAGCAGACCGGCGAACTTCTCGACCAGATAGGCCGGTTGATGGATCTCGTCCTTGTATTTGCTGTCGCGCGGCTCGGCAGGCTGTTCGAGGCAACGGCCGGCAGGATCGAACTTCCAGCCGTGATAGGGGCAGCGGATGCCTTCGCAATCGACGCGGCCATAAGCGAGAGAGGCGAGGCGATGGGGGCATTGCTCGGCGACGAGGCCGTAGCTCGGCTGCATTTTGCCGGGCGCCGGCGGCATGCGAAAAACGACGAGGCGCTCGCCGAGAATCTGCACCGCCTTAATCGGCTTCTCTTCGGTCAGCTCCGCGGCGATGGCGATCGGGTGCCAATAGCGTCGCAGCAATTCGCCGGCCGGCGTGTCCGGACCGACGCGGGTGAGCATATCGTTTTCGCTTTGGCTGACCATGACGTCCTCGCTCCCTGCGGCGCGTCGTCGATGCGGCGCGTCCTGTTATGAGGATTCATTACATCCGCAGCGCGCCGTTTGGCAACTGCGGCTTGGTCATTCAGGCATGACTTGGGACGACGACCGATTTCGCGGTCGTGTCGATCTCGCGCAGGCAGTCGAGGAAGGCTTTGACCTTGGCGGGCAAATGGCGCGTGCGCGGATAGTAGGCTTTCAAGGTGCGTTCCGGCATCAGGCAGTCGTCGAACAGCAAGCGCAACTGATCCGCATCCGAACGTCCGTACATCACATATTCGGGAATGCGGGCGATGCCCAAGCCGTTGAGCGCCGCCATATAGACAGCAAGCGCGCTGGTGCTGCGGAACGTGCCGTTGATCTTGACGCTGTAAACGTCTTTGGGGCCGATGAATTTCCATTCGTTGGGCGGGCGCCGGCCATACAGCACCAGGCAATCGAAGCGCGACAGATCTGCCGGCGTCTCAGGCGCGCCGTGACGCGCCAGATAGGCCGGCGAGGCGACGATCATGCGCCGCACCATGCCGAATTGGCAGCATTCCAGGCCCGATTCGTCGAGCTCCGCCGTGCGGATGATCAGGTCGTAGCCGCGTTGCAGCGAATTGACGCGTTCGGTGCTGATGTGCAGATCGACCAAAACTTGCGGATGGCGCTGCTTGAACAGCGTCACGGCTTCGGTGACCAGGCCGTGGCCGACGCCGACGGCGGAATGCAGGCGTAAGGTGCCGCGCGGCTCGTCGACCAATGAGACGGCGGCGCGGCGTGCCTCGTCGATCACCGACAAGGCGTGGACGCATTCCTTGTAAAAGCCTTCGCCGGCTTCGGTCAGCACGAGATGGCGCGTCGAGCGGTTGATCAACTGCGCGCCGATGTCGTGTTCGAGCTCGCTGATCCTGCGGCTGGCCAGGGCGGGAGAAATTTGCAGATGCGAAGCCGCAGCGGTGAAGCCGCCGCATTCGACGACTTTCACGAAAATCGCCAGATCGTTCAAATTATACAAGATGATGCCATCGCAGCTGCGAAAGCCGCGCCTCCCTGATGTCATTATCTTTTTTGCAAATATAGCCCCACCACCGTCGGCTTCCCATCGCTTTGTAAAAGCTGTCTTCAGCAGAACGATGGTTATCAATTCCATTTTTGTCCGCTTAGACTGGCAGCAAGTCGGCGCTTAAAAGCCGACAAAGCGGACCGAGCGAACAAGCGCGGCCGCGTCTGGGGAGGCATAGCAGCCATGGCTGCAGATCATGAGACGCGCGAGCTCGTCGCGAAATCATGCAGGATTCTCGGTGGGTTAGGCCTGACCAAGGCGGCCACCGGGCATGTCAGCGCGCTATCGCCCGACGGCAAGCGGGTGCTGATCCGCGCGCGCGGCCGCGACGAGCGCGGGGTGCGCTACACCACGGCCGAAGAGATCATCGCCGTCGATTTCGACGGCAAGAAGCTCGACGGCTCGGACGGGCTGGAAGCGCCGCAGGAAGTCTTCATCCACACCGCGCTTTACAAAGCGCGGCCAGAGGTGCGTTGCGTCACCCATATCCACCCGATGACGGTGGTGCTGTTCACGATCTGCGACAAGCCGATCGAGCCGATCTACGGGGCTTACGATCCGAGCAGCGTCGACATGATCCTCGACGGCATCCCGACCTACGAGCGCAGCATCACCATCACCAACGACGAACTGGGCCGCGATCTTGTCAAGGCGATGGATGGCAAGCGCGTCTGCCTGATGCGCGGCCATGGCATCACCACGGTCGGCGCGTCCGTCGAGGAAGCGACGATGAACGCGATCCGTCTCAACGAGGCGGCGGAGATGAACTATCGCGCCGCTCTGCTCGGCTCGCCGCGCCGCATTTCCGACGAGGATATCGCTCATTTCCGCAACAAAAAGGCGAAAAGCGGCGCGCCGAACAAGCATCTCAGCGCCGTCTGGCGCTACTACGCCGAATTGGCGGGAGCGTGAGCATGGACGCGGCATCCCTGGCGCCCGGTGCGGCGGCGAAGAAATTGCGCGTCGGCGTGGCCGGCCTCGGCGTGGCCGCCTCGCAGATCCTGCCCGCCTTCAAGGACAGCACGGCCTATGCCCTGGTCGCCGGCGCGGACAACCGCGCCGATGCGCGCGACGCTTTCGCGCGCGAGCATGACCGTCCGGCGGTGGCGACCATCGAGGAGCTCTGCGCGCGCGACGATATCGACGCGATCTGGATTTCCACCCCGAACACGCTCCATGCCGAGCATACCGTGGCGGCGGCGCGCGCCGGCAAGCATGTGATCTGCGAAAAGCCGATGGCGGTCACGCTTGAGGAATGCGACCGCATGATCCAGGCGGCGGCCGACAACAACGTTCTGCTGCTGCAGGGCCATTCCAAGATCTACCAGGCGCCGATGCGCATGATGCGCGACGTGGTGCGCAGCGGCCGCCTCGGCCGCGTGCTGCAGATCCAATCGAGCAACTTCAACGACTGGCTGCAGCGCCCGCGTCTCGCGCCGGAGCTCGACACGCGCCAGGGCGGCGGCATCGTCTATCGCCAGGGGCCGCACATGGTCGACATCGTCCGCTTCATGGGCGGCGGGCTGGTCAAGCGCGTGGTCGGCGTCGCCGGCAAGGCGGATCCGCATTTCGACGCCTACGGCCATTTCAGCGCCATGCTCGAATTCGTCGACGGCGCCGTGGCGACGCTGACCTTCAACGGCTACGGTTATTTCGACGTCACCGAACTGACCTGGGATGTCGGCGAGAGCGGCTTCAAGCAGAACGCCGCGCGCCGCTTCCCCAACGGCAAGCCGCGCCTGACCGGTCCGGCCGATCCGAAAGGCAAGGTCGAAGGCGCCGAAGTGCGCAAGGTGAAGCCGGAGGAAGCGGCCAAGGAAGAGCGTTTCCAGCCGTTCTTCGGCCTCACGCTCGTCGCCTGCGAGCGCGGCGCGATCCGCCAGTCGCCGAACGGCCTGTTCGTCTACAGCGAAGCCGGACGCGAGGAAATCCTCTGCCCGCCGGGCCGCGGCCGCGACGCCGAACTGCGCGAGCTGTCCGACGCTATCGCCGCGCACCGACCGGGCTTCCCGGACGGCCGCTGGGGCAAGGCGACCTTGGAAGTCTGCCTCGCCATCATGGACAGCGCGCGCGACGGCCGTCCGCGCGACATGCAATTTCAGATTCCCGCGCCGTAACGCGGGCCGATCGTCAGCACGAGAGGTGAGCCATGATCACGCGTGAAGAGAACGATCTGATGACCAAGGTCGGGCGCGGCGAGCCGGCCGGCGAATTGCTGCGCCGCTATTGGCAGCCGGTGGCGGCGGCGAGCGAGGTGAGCGCGGAAAAGCCCATCCTGCGCGTGCGCCTGCTCGGCGAGAACCTGGTGCTTTATCGCGATCCCAAGGGCGGCTACGGCTTGGTCGAGGAGCAATGTCCGCACCGCAAGGCGTCGCTGGCGTTCGGCAATGTCGATGCCGAAGGCATTCGCTGCCCCTATCACGGCTGGAAGTTCAGCGCGGCAGGCCGCTGCCTCGAGCAGCCGGCCGAGCCGCCGCAAAGCAATTACAAGAACGAAGTGACCATCGCCGCCTATCCGGTGCAGAAGCTGGGCGGCATGTTGTTCGCCTACCTCGGGCCGCTGCCGGCGCCCGCCTTGCCGCGCTGGGACGTGCTGGCTTGGGAGCAGGGCCGCCGCTGGGTGGTCAAACAGACGATGCTCGACTGCAACTGGCTGCAGGCGATGGAGAATTCCGTCGATCCCGCGCATCTCTATTGGCTGCACGGCGCGACCGCGCATCTAGCGCCACAGCTCGAGGAATATGGCGAAGAGCACGAGTTCATTGCCTTCGAGCACGGCATCATGAAACGGCGCGCCACGCCCAACAAGAAAAAGCCCGGCAGCGTCTCGGTCGACCAGCATCCGCTGCTGTTCCCCAACACGCTGCGCCACGTGCTGCGCACCAAGACCGACAACCCGAAGATCCGCCACAACCTGCAATTCCGCATGCCGGTCGATGACGAGCATACGCAGGTCTATGTCGTCTATTTCGAGCCTTCGGAGCAGGCGCGCACCAGCGCCGACGCCGACGTGCCGCTCGAGCATTTCGCCCACAAGAGCGCGAGCGGCGAATATTTCCTCGACAAGGTGCTGGCGCAGGATTCGATGGCCTGGGAGACGCAAGGCCCGCGGTTCGACCGCACCAAGGAGCATCTCGGCGCGTCCGATCGCGGCATCGTCATGTATCGCCGCATGCTGCGCGATCAGATCGAGGCCGTGCGCAAGGGGCAAATGCCTCTCGGCTGTGCCCCGGCCGACAAGCAGAAACCTGTCATCGAGATCGACGTGATCAACGAACGGATCGGCGTCGGCAGCTATCAAGGGGCCGCGTAAGCGGCGCGTGGAAGGAAGTCAGCATATGGTCGGCAAGCCGGATTTTTCCAAGCTCGATCCGAAGGATCCGAAGTACATCCCGGAGCGCTACGACACCTACAAGCACTGGATGGAAGCCCAAAAGATCCCGGTGTTCCGCGGTTTCTTCATCGAAGACATCAACAAGATGGAGCTCGGCTACTGGGATCTCAAAGGGGTCAACGCCAGCTTCGTCATCCTTGAGGGCACGGGCGGCACCAACGATGCCTATGTCTGCGAGATTCCGCCGGCGGGCAAGTCCAAGCCGATCCGCCACATGTACGAAGAGATGGTCTATGTGACCCAAGGCCACGGCGCGACCACGGTCTGGCAGCCGGGCGGCAAGAAGCACACCTTCGAATGGGGCCCGGGCAGCCTGTTCGCCATTCCGATCAACGCCTACTACCAGCATTTCAACTCGAGCGGCGTCGAGCCGGCGCGCTATTACGCCGTGACGAATTGCTGCTTCATCATGAACTTGTTCCACAGTGCCGATTTCATCTTCGGCACCGATTACGTCTTCAAGGACCGCCTCGATCCGGAGAGCGACAGCTACTTCGACGGCGACAACGAGATCTTTGGCCGTTTCTTCATGACGACGAATTTCGTGCCGGACCTGCACAACCTGAAGCTCGCGGACTACAGCGAGCGCGGCAAGGGCAGCACGAACATGAAGTTCGACCTGGCGCGTCAGACCATGGGCGCGCATATCTCGGAGTTTCCGGTCGGCACGTACAAGAAGGCGCATAAGCACGGTCCCGGCGCCCATGTGATCATCGTGTCCGGCAAGGGCTATTCGACCTTGTGGCCTGAGGGCGAGGAGCCCAAGCGCTACGATTGGAAGGCCGGCAGCGTCGTCGTGCCGCCCGATCAGTGGTTTCATCAGCACTTCAATTCCGGTGCGGAGCCGGCGCGCTATCTCGCGCTGCGCTGGAACAACTGGCGCTTCAAGTCGGTCATGAAAAACTCGGGCGAGAACGGCTCGACCTATACCAGCGTCAAGCTCGGCGGCTCGCAGATCGAGTTCGAGGACGAGGATCCGCAGGTGCACCGCGACTTCGTCGCAGGGGTCGAGGCGTCCGGCGCGCGATGCCAAATGTGCGAGTACTACCCACAATGCCCCAAGAAGGGCGCTGGCCAGAGCGCCGACGCGCTTTGCGCCGCGGCGGCGAAATAGGCCGGCCTCGTGAACGGTCTCGCGACACAGGAGAACAGGATGTCCGTCCGCTCAAGCGCCGCCGGGGCTGACGCGCCGCGCGTCTCCGCCATGCCGGACAAGATCGCGATCCGGCTTGCCAACCTGTCGAAGACCTATCCAGGCAACAGC
>DASTMO010000074.1:0-66335 GCA_035714115.1 Alphaproteobacteria bacterium | reverse complement strand
GGCGGCTACGGTTTCCTGCGCTTCTCGCTGCCGATGCTGCCCGAGGCTTCGCAGTACTTCGCGCCGCTGGTCTTCGGGCTGTCGGTGGTCGCGGTGATCTACACCTCGCTCGTCGCCTTGGCGCAGAGCGACATGAAGAAGCTGATCGCCTATTCGTCGGTCGCCCATATGGGCTTCGTGACCATTGGCATCTTCACCTTCAACGTTCAGGGCATCGAAGGCGCGATCTTCCAGATGCTGAGCCATGGCGTCGTCTCAGGCGCGCTGTTCCTTTGCGTCGGCGTGATCTACGACCGCATGCACACCCGCGAGATCGGCCGTTACGGCGGCCTCGTGCATCGCATGCCGCTTTACGCCACCGCGTTCCTGATCTTCACCATGGCCTCGGTCGGCTTGCCGGGCACCAGCGGATTCGTCGGCGAATTCATGGTCCTGGTCGGCGCCTATCAGGCCAATACCTGGGTCGCTCTGTTCGCGACCACCGGCCTGATCCTCGGCGCGGCCTACATGCTGTGGCTCTATCGCCGCGTCGTGTTCGGCCAGCTGACCAAGGACGATCTGAAGAACATCCTCGACCTGGACGCGCGCGAGATCGTCATCCTCGCGCCGATCATCCTCGTCGTTTTTTGGATGGGCATCTATCCCGAGTCCTTCCTGGAGATCATCCGGGGCTCGGTGGCGCTGCTCGTCGATCATCATCACGCTTCGGTGGCGCCGTCCGCGGCCGCCGCCGTGGCGCGCTAGGGTAGGGGACAGCCGGCATGACCAGCTTCCAGTTCAGCCAACTGCTGCCGGCGCTGCCGGAGGCCTTCCTCGCCGTCGCGGCGATGGCGGTGCTGATGTTCGGCGTCTTCAAGGGCGATGGGCACAGCCGCGCGGCCGGCTGGCTCGCCGTGCTGGCGCTGGCGGTCACCGCCGCGCTCGTGCTCGGCTCGCCGATCAAGACGACGACGGTCGCGCTCAACGGCCTATTTGTGCTGGATAGCTTCGCCCGCTTCGCCAAGGTTCTGGTGATTCTCGGCGCGGCTTTGGCGCTGATCATCTCGCTCGGCTACATCGAGCGCGAGAAGTTCGCCCGCCCGGAATATTCGGTGCTGTTCCTGCTGGCGACTCTCGGCATGCTGATGATGCTGTCGGCCAACGACCTCATCTCGCTCTATGTCGGCCTCGAGCTGCAGAGCCTGGCGCTCTATGTGACGGCCGCGATTCGCCGCGATTCGGTGCGGGCCACGGAAGCGGGCCTGAAGTACTTCGTTCTCGGCGCGCTGTCCTCGGGCATGCTGCTCTACGGCGCCTCGATGATCTATGGCTTCGCCGGCACCACCACCTTCACCGGCCTGGCTAAGGCTTTCGCCGGCGGCGAGCCGGGCATCGGCGTCATCATCGGCCTGGCCTTCGTGGTCGCTGGCCTGGCCTTCAAGATCAGCGCCGTGCCGTTCCACATGTGGACGCCGGACGTCTATGAAGGCGCGCCGACCTCCGTCACCGCTTTCTTCGCCACCGCGCCCAAGGTCGCCGCCATGGGCCTGCTGATCCGCGTGCTGGCCGGCCCCTTCGCCGAACTGGCGCACCAGTGGCAGCAGATCGTCGTCTTCCTGGCGGTCGCCTCGATGGTGCTCGGCGCCTTCGCTGCCATCAACCAGACCAACATCAAGCGCCTGATGGCTTATAGTTCCATTGGCCATGTCGGCTACATGCTGGTCGGCCTCGCCGCCGGCAACGAAGCGGGCGTGCGCGGCGTCGCCGTCTATCTGGCGATCTACCTGCTGGCCAACATCGGCACTTTCGCCTGCATACTCTGCATGCGCGTGCGCGGTACGATGGTCGAAGACATCTCCGATCTGCGCGGCCTGTCGAAGACCAGCCCGATGCTGGCTTTGGCTTTCGGCATCTTCATGTTCTCGATGGCCGGCATCCCGCCGCTCGCCGGCTTCCTGGCCAAGCTCTACGTTTTCATGGCGGCGATCGACGCCAAGCTTTACGCCCTCGCCGTGATTGGCGTGCTGGCCAGCGTCGTGTCGGCCTTCTATTACCTGCGCATCGTCAAAGTCATGTATTTCGATGAGCCGGCCGATCCGTTCGACAAGAACATCGGCGGCGAGATGCGCCTGGTGATCGCGGGCACCAGCGCCTTCACGCTGCTGCTGATCCTCTGGCCGGCCTCGCTCGAAGCCGGCGCGGCCTGGGCCGCCAAGGCTCTATTCCCGGGCTGACGTGTGACGTCCGACCCGGCGCTCGATCCGTTCTACCGGCTCCTTCGCCTGGGCGAGACCGCCAGCACCAACGACGATGCGCGCCGCTTGGCCGCCGAAGGCGCGCCAGAAGGCACGCTGGTCTGGGCCGAACGCCAGACCTCGGGACGCGGCCGCCGCGGCCGCCGCTGGGAAAGCCCGGCGGGCAATCTATACATGTCGCTGCTGCTGCGCCCCAAGGTGCCGTTGGCCAAGGCCGGCCAGGTCGGCTTCCTCGCCGCGCTGGCCATCGCTGAGACCTGCGCCGCCTTGCTGCCGAGCCGCGCCGTCGCCTGCAAATGGCCCAACGACGTGCTGATCGAAGGCAAGAAAGCCGCAGGCTTGCTGCTCGAAACGGAATCGAATGCGGAGGGCGTGGCCGACTGGCTGGTGCTCGGCCTCGGCGTCAATGTCGCGAGCCACCCGGAGGGCATGGAGTTCCCCGCCACATCGCTAAGCGCTCAAGGCGCTGACGCCGATGCCACAGGCGTCCTGGCGTCCGTCACCGGCCGCTTCGCCGTCTGGTACCGCCGCTGGCTGGCGGATGGTTTCGCACCCGTCCGCGAGGCCTGGCTGGCGCGCGCGGCAGGCATCGGCGGACCGGTGCGCGTGCGCTTCGAAACGCGGACGGAAGAGGGCATTTTCGCCGGGCTTGACGGCGAGGGGGCGCTGCTTCTCCATAAGGCCGGCGAAAGCGCGCCGATGCGCGTGACCGCCGGAGATTTGTTCTTTCCCGCTGCCACGGAAAAGGCCTGACCATGCTGCTCGCCATCGATTGCGGCAACACCAACACCGTCTTTGCCGTCTATGACGGCGAGGTGGCGCGCGGCGAATGGCGCATCGCCACCGATGGACGACGCACGGCGGACGAATATGCCGTCTGGCTGACGCAGCTCATGAGCTTGCAGGATCTGCGCCGCGAATATATCGACGGCGCGATCATCGCCACCGTGGTGCCGGGCGCGCTCTTCGCGCTCAAAACCCTGTGCCGCCGCTTCTTCGAAGCCGATCCGCTGGTGGTCGGCGAGCCGAACGTGAAGCTCGGCCTGAAAGCGCTGGTCGACAATCCGCAGGAAGTCGGCGCCGACCGTCTCGTGAACGCGGTCGCCGGCCATGCGCGCTATCCTGGCGATCTCATCCTCTTGGACTTCGGCACGGCGACGACCTTCGACGTGGTCAGCGCCAAGGGCGACTATCTCGGCGGCGTCATCGCGCCGGGCATCAATCTCTCGATCGAGGCGCTGCATATGGCGGCGGCGCAGCTGCCGCGCATCGGCGTCAAGAAGCCGGAGAAAGTCATCGGCAAATCCACCGTGCCGGCCATGCAGTCCGGCGTCTTCTGGGGCTATGTCGGCTTGATCGAAGGAATCGTCGCGCGCATCACCGCCGAGATCGGCGGCAAGCCCACGGTTGTCGCGACCGGCGGTCTCGCGCCGCTGTTCAAGGACGCGACACCCGTCATCGACCATTTGGATGCCGACATGACCGTGCGCGGCCTCGTCGCCATCTGGCGCAAGAACAGGCCCAAATGACCGTATCCAGTATCGCTCAAACCCCCGCCGCGCTTCTCAAGCAACGCGAGGAGCTCGCCGCCGTCCTCGGCGCGGCGCAGGAAGGTCTCGTCTACCTGCCGCTCAGCGGCGCGGGCGAGATCGGCATGAACATGTATCTCTACGGCTGCGCCGGCAAATGGCTGATGATCGAATGCGGCATCGGTTTCGCCGACGAGACTATGCCCGGCCTCGACGTCATCATGGGCGATCCGGCCTTCATCGTCGACAATGTGAAGGATTTGGTCGCCATCGTGCTGACCCATGCGCACGAAGACCATCTCGGCGCCGTGGCCCATCTATGGCGCAAATTCCGCAAGCCGCTCTACGCCACGCCTTTCGCCGCCGGCCTGCTGCGCGAGAAGCTCGGCGAGGCGGGACTGCGCGATGAAGCCGAGGTCACGGAAGTCGCGACCGGCCAACGGATCAAGCTCGGTCCGTTCGACGTCGAATTCGTCGCCGTCACCCATTCCATTCCCGAGCCGCAGGCGCTGGCGATTCGCACCGCGCATGGCACGGTGCTGCATACCGGCGACTGGAAGATCGATCCGCAGCCGCTGCTCGGCGACTTGATCGCGCAGGACCGTTTGCGCGCCATCGGCGACGAGGGTGTCGATGCGCTGATCTGCGATTCGACCAATGTCATGGTGCCGGGCGAGGCGGGCTCCGAGGCCGATGTGCGCGACCGCCTAGGCGAAGTGATCGGGCGCTACAAGAACCGCATCGCGGTGGCCTGTTTCGCCTCCAATGTCGCGCGCGTCGAATCCATTGCCAAGGCGGCGCTGGCCCATGGCCGCCGCCCGGCGCTGATCGGCCGCTCGCTGTGGCGCATGACCGAGATCGCCTACACCTGCGGCTATCTGCGCGATCTGCCGCCGTTCCTGACCGAGCATGATGTCGGCTACCTGCCGCGCAATGAGGTTCTGCTGATCTGCACCGGCAGCCAGGGCGAGCAGGGCGCGGCGCTGACCCGCATCGCCGCCAACGAGCATCAGCATGTCATTCTCGATAAGGGCGACGTGGTGCTATTCTCCTCGCGCAAGATTCCCGGCAACGAGAAGCCGATCTACAAGGTGCACAATCAGCTCGCCCGGCGCGGCGTGGAGATCGTCACCGACCGCGACGAATTCATCCATGTCTCGGGCCACCCGGCGCGTGACGAGCTGACCAAGATGTACGGCTGGATCCGGCCGCGCCTCGCCGTGCCGATGCATGGCGAGATGCGCCATCTGATCGAACATGTCGCTTTCGCCAAGGGCATGGGCGTGCCGGAGACGCAACTGGTGACCAACGGCACGGCGCTCAAGATCGGCCCGGGCAAGTCGGAGATCGTCGGCACCGTGCCGCATGGCCGGCTCGGTCTCGACGGCAAGCGGCTCATCGGCCTGGAAGACCGCCTCTTGTCGGCGCGCAAGCGCATGACCTTCAACGGCGCGGCGATGGTGACCGTGGTGATCGACAAAAAGGGGCGCTTGATCGCCGATCCGCAGATCACTGTGCAGGGTCTTGGCGATGAAGACCCCGATGAGACGACGCGTCGCGCTTGGATCGCCGCCGTCGAGGTGGCGCTGGAGAAGCTGCCGCGTGACGAGCGCGATGACGATTCGGCGGTGGAGGAGGCGGTGCGCGTCGCCGTCCTGCGTGCGCTGCGTGCCGAGCACGGCAAGCGGCCGCTGACGCAAGTGCATGTGGTGCGTGTTTAAGTTTGGCGTGACTGGGAGTCCAGGCAATGAATTGGTTCACCGGGGTCGGCATTTACGTCATCGTCTGGTGGCTGGTGTTTTTCACCATGCTGCCCATCGGCGCTCGTCCGCCCGAGACTGTCGAGCGGGGCCATGACGCCGGCGCGCCGGAAAAGCCGCATATCTGGAAGAAGATCCTGGCCTCTTGCCTGATCGCCGGAGTGCTGTTCGCCGGCATCTATTGGGCGATCGACAGCGACCTCATCGGTTTCAGGACGCTTTGATCATGAGCGGCTACTGCGACTACGCGCCGGGCGATCCGCTCCATGCGCCTTACCACAACAGCGAGTACGGCTTTCCGCAGCGCGACGACAAGGTGCTGTTCGAGCGGTTGGTGCTCGAGATCAACCAGGCGGGCCTATCCTGGGGCACGATCCTCAAGAAGCGCGAGGGCTTCTTTAAAGCCTATCGCGGCTTCGATATCGCCAAGGTCGCCAAGTTCGGCGAAGCCGATGTGGCGCGGTTGCTGGCCGACGCCTCCATCATCCGCAACCGCTTGAAGGTTGCCGCCGCCATCGAGAACGCCAAGCGGGTGCTCGTCATCATCAAGGCGCACGGCAGTTTCGCCGACTGGTTGGACGCTCATCATCCCCTCGCGAAGGAGGAGTGGGTAAAGCTGTTCAAGAAGACCTTCGTCTTCACCGGCGGCGAGATCACCGGCGAGTTTCTGATGAGCCTCGGCTATCTGCCGAACGCCCATCGCGAGGACTGCCCGGTGTTCAAGAAACTCACGAGGCTGTCGCCGCCGTGGATGATGGCGGCGAAGGCGAAGCAGCCAGCTTCCAAGAAGAAGCCTGCTGCGAAGAAGTAGGGTCCAGAAAAAGCAAATCCCGCCGCCCAGTGCGCGCAGCGCGCAAAGAAATAGAGCGGCCGGCGCGTCTGAGATTTGCTTGATCCAGAAAAAGCAAATCCCGCCGGCCGTCGGCGGGATTTGATGGCAGTGTCGTCCCTGATCAGGGTGCCTCGCCCCGGATCATTCGCTGCTGCGCGATCGGGGTCGGGCGGCCCCGGCTGCGCGAGAAACCGCGCCGGAGCTTGTTGTTTTCCACAGTCTAATGGCTTGGAATCGCGGGGCAATCAGACCTTGGGCATAGCGGCGCTAGGCCCATAGTCGATAGGCCCGCCTATGCCTAGGGATCAGGGGCTTCTTACAGGAATTTTAACCTTTCTAAGGTAAGACGGCACAATGGATAGCTTTGCCCGCCCTATGTCCCGTCCTTCTCTGCCCGTCCGCCGTTTGGCGGCTGCCGGGACGCTCCTGGCGGCCCTGGCCGGACAGATGGGGCAAGCCCATTCCCAGGCTCAGCGCCTGCCGCCGGAGCAGGGCGGCATGGTTGTCCTGAAGCGCTCCGACTGCACCCGCCTGCAGGTCCATCAGCCGGCTCCGGACGTCAATTACCAGCCTGGGGTGGACGTGCGCGGCCGGCCCGTTGTGCCGGCGGATCTGGCCAGCCCGGCTCCGATCGCGATGCCCGAAGAGATCACCATCGCCATCTCGGTGGAGTTGCAGAGCCGCTTCGGCATCCCGGCGACATCGAGCCTTTATAAGCCCGAGGCCGGCATCGGCACCGTGGTGGTGAAGCCGGACGGCAGCGCCACCTTCAACGGCCAGCCGCTGACCAGCCAGGAGCAGAGCGCGCTCGCCTATCTTTGCCAACGTCAGGGACCTTTGGGCCGCTGAGACGTTATCCGGCGTGAGGCCACCCGCCATTGCGCCAACCCCTTGCATTGCCTAAAGTCTCGCCCGCGCGCCGTTCGGCGCGCGTTCGCTGTATTTGCCCGGAATCACGATGCGTCTTTCGACCTACTTCCTGCCCGTCCTCAAGGAAAACCCGACCGAGGCGCAGATCGTCTCGCACCGCCTGATGCTGCGCGCCGGCATGATCCGCCAGAGCGCCGCCGGCATCTATTCGTGGCTGCCGCTCGGCCTGAAGGTGCTGCGCAATGTCGAGCAGATCGTGCGCGAGGAGCAGGACCGCGCCGGCGCCCAGGAATTGCTGATGGCGACGCTGCAGCCGGCCGAGCTATGGCGCGAATCGGGCCGCTTCGACGCCTACGGCAAGGAGATGCTGCGCATCACCGACCGCCACGACCGCGAGATGCTCTACGGCCCGACCAATGAGGAGATGATCACCGACATCTTCCGCAGCCTGGTCAAGACCTACAAAGACCTGCCCAAGCAGCTCTATCAGATCCAGTGGAAATTCCGTGACGAGGTGCGCCCGCGCTTTGGCGTCATGCGCGGCCGCGAATTCCTGATGAAGGACAACTACTCCTTCCATATGGATTTCGAAGACGCCAAGCGCGTCTACGACATCATGTACGCGACTTACTTGCGCACCTTCGCGCGCATGGGCCTGCGCGCCATTCCGGTCGCGGCCGACCCGGGCGCCATCGGCGGCAATCTCAGTCATGAATTCCAGGTTCTCGCCGAGACCGGCGAGAGCGAGATCTATTACGACGCCAAATTCGACGAGCTGTCGGCGAACGGCGATCCCGATCCGGTCGCCTTGCGCCAGCTTTACGCCGCGGCGGATGAGAAGCACGACAAAGCCAATTGCCCGGTGCCAGCGGACCGCCTGAAATCGGCGCGCGGCATCGAGGTCGGCCATATCTTCTATCTCGGCAAGAAGTACTCCGAGGCGCTCAATGCCGTGGTCGCCGGCCCGGGCGGCGAGCAGATCACGGTGGAGATGGGCTGCTACGGCATCGGTGTGTCGCGCCTGGTCGGCGCGATCATCGAGGCGAGCCACGACGAGAACGGCATCATCTGGCCGGAGGCGGTCGCGCCTTATTATGTCGGCCTGGTCAATCTGCGCGTCGGCGACGCCAAGTGCGACGCGGCCTGCGACGAGCTTTACGCCAAGCTGCAGGCGGCGGGCGTCGAAGCGCTCTACGACGACCGCGACGAGCGCGCCGGCGCCAAGTTCGCGCGCATGGATCTGATCGGCCTGCCGTGGCAGCTGCTGATCGGACCGCGCGGTCTTGAGAAGGGCCTCGCCGAGGTCAAGAATCGCAAGACCGGCGAACGCGTCGAGATCGCCATCGATGCGGCGCTCGAGAAAATCGTCTCCACCTACAAAGCGCGGCACGGCTGATGTTCAATCCCTTCGAGCGCATGGTGGCGATGCGCTACTTGCGCGCGCGCCGCAAAGAGGGGTTCATCTCCGTCATTGCCGGCTTCTCGCTGCTCGGCATCGGCCTCGGCGTGGCCACGCTCATCATCGTCATGTCGGTGATGAACGGCTTTCGCCAGGAACTGCTCAGCCGCATCCTCGGCGTCGGCGGCCATCTGAATGTTTACGGCGCCGGCGCGCCGCTGCAGCGCTTCGACGATCTCGCCACTCGCCTCAAGCAGATTCCCGGCGTCGTCAGCGTCATTCCCGTCGTCGACGGGCAGGTGATGGCCACGGCCAACCGCCAGGCCTCCGGCGCGGTGGTGCGCGGCGTGCGCGCCGAGGACATCCAAAACCGCGCCGTCATCGCCAATAACATCAAGATGGGATCGCTCGCCGCTTTCGAAGGCGACGACGCCATCATGATCGGCGTGCGCATGGCGCAGCGCATGGGGCTGATGGTCGGCGACAGCATGACGCTGATCTCGCCGAACGGGAACGTCACCGCTTTCGGCACGGTGCCGCGCTTGCGCGCTTACAAGATTGTCGGCGTGTTTGAAGTCGGCATGTTCGAGTACGACAATAATTTCATCTACATGCCGATGCAGGCGGCGCAGACCTTCTTCCAGCTGACCGAATCGGTCAGCATGCTGGAGGTCACGCTGACCGATCCCTACATGGTGCGCAACTTGCGCCCGCAGATCGCGCAAACGGTCGGGCAGGGCGGCCGCCTGCTCGATTGGCAGCAGCTTAATTCCAGCTTCTTCACGGCGATCCAGGTCGAACGCAACGTCATGTTCCTGATCCTGACGCTGATCATCCTGGTGGCGGCCTTCAACGTGATTTCCGGCATGATCATGCTGGTGAAGGACAAGGGCCAGGACATCGCCATTCTGCGCACCATGGGCGCGACGCGCGGCATGATCATGCGCATCTTCTTCCTGTCCGGCGCGTCGGTTGGCGTCATCGGCACGATCTTCGGCTTCATCCTCGGCCTCGCCTTCTGCAAGAACATCGAGAGCATCCGCCAGGGCATCCAGTATCTGACCGGCACGGATCTGTTCAACGCGGAGATCTATTTCCTGTCGCAGCTGCCCGCCGTGGTCGACCCCAGCGAGGTCGCCACCGTGGTCATCATGTCGCTGACGTTGTCCGTGCTCGCCACGCTCTATCCGTCGTGGCGCGCCGCGCGCCTCGATCCGGTGGAGGCGCTGCGTTATGAGTGAGGTCTCCGTGCAGTTGGGCGGCGCTCCGGCGCTGCGGCTCAACAAGGTCGTGCGCACCTACAAGCAGGGCGCCGGCGAGTTGCAGATCCTGCGCCAAGCCGAGCTCTCCATCGCGGCGGGCGAGGTGGTGGCGCTGGTCGGCCCGTCGGGCGCCGGCAAATCGACGCTGCTGCATGTCGCCGGCCTGCTCGAAATGCCGGATGGCGGCGATGTCGAGCTGAACGGCGCGCCTTGCGGCCGCCTGTCCGATGGCGAGCGCACGGCGCTGCGCCGCGAGCATCTCGGCTTCGTCTATCAGTCGCATCATCTGCTGCCGGAATTTTCGGCGCGCGAGAACATCATGCTGCCGCAGATGGTGGCGGGCATCTCCAAGTCGGCCGCCAGCAAGCGCGCCGAGGAATTGCTCGCCATGGTAGGCCTTGCCGCGCGCGCCGATCATCGTCCGGCGGAGCTTTCCGGCGGCGAGCAGCAGCGCGTCGCGATCGCCAGGGCATTGGCCAACGGCCCGCGCGTGCTCTTGGCCGACGAGCCGACCGGCAATCTCGACGTCCACACCTCCGAGCATGTCTTCAGCGTGCTGATGCAGGTGTTGCGCGAGACGGGGCGGGCGGCGCTGATCGCCACCCACAATCCCGAGCTGGCCCGCCGCATGGACCGCATCGTGACGCTGAGAGACGGCCAGATCGTGCCGGCCTAAGGCCTGGCAGCCGGCTTTTCCGCAAGATGGGGTGGATAACCCCATTTGGGCTCCCCAGATATATTGCTCTGACGCCCCGTCCCGTGGAATCCTGCCGGCATGTCTCACGCCGACTTCGTCCATCTCCGCATCCACACCGCCTACTCCTTGCTGGAAGGGGCACTGAAGAACGCCAAGCTCGCCGAGCTTTGCAAGAAATACGCGATGCCGGCGGCCGCGATGACGGACAGCCGCAACGTCTTCGGCGCCTATGAATTCTCCTACGCTTTGTCCGGCGAGGGCGTGCAGCCGATCATAGGCTGCGAATTGGCGATCAAGCGCGAGGACGGCCAGCCGACCGGCCCCGGCGCGCCAATGGGCCGCACTCCGGATCCCGACAAGCTGGTCGTGCTCTGCCAGAGCGCGCAGGGTTATTTCAATCTCGGCAAGCTGTTGAGCCGCGCCTATCTCGAAGGCGCGCCGGGCGAAGCTGCGCAAGTCACGCTCGCCGAACTGGCGGCGCACTCCGGCGGATTGATCGCGCTGGTCGGCGCGCCTGATAGTCCCGTCGGCCGTCTGCTGCTCGCCGGCCAGGACGATGCAGCGCTGGCGCGCCTCGACGCCTTGCAGCAGGCTTTTGGCGACCGGCTCTATATCGAGCTGCAGCGCCATAACATGCCCGACGAGATTCGTCTCGAGCCGAAGATCGTCGATCTCGCCTATGAGCGGAACATCCCGCTGGTGGCGACCAATAACGTCTTCTTCTCCGACGAGGGGATGTACGAGGCGCATGACGCCTTGCTCGCCATCGCCGACGGCGCGCAGGTGGTCGAAAGCAACCGCCGCCGCCTGACGCGCGATCACCGCTTCAAGTCGCCGGCGGAAATGCGCGCGCTGTTCGCCGACCTGCCGGAAGCCATCGACAACACGCTGGTCATCGCCCAGCGCTGCGCCTTCATGGCGACCAATCTGAAGCCCGAGCTGCCGGCCTTCCCGGCGGGCGAGGGACGCACCGAAGCCGAAGAACTGCGCCACCAGAGCCGCGAAGGCCTGGAGCGCCGGCTGGAGGTCCATGTCTTCACCGCCGAGATGGACGCGAAAGCGAAGGAGGAGGCGGCCAAGCCCTATCGCGAGCGCCTGGAGTTCGAACTCGGCGTCATCGAGAAGATGGGCTTCCCTGGCTACTTCCTCATCGTCTCGGACTTCATCAAATGGGCCAAGGCGCACGACATTCCGGTCGGCCCGGGCCGCGGTTCGGGCGCCGGCTCGGTGGTCGCCTGGGCGCTGACCATCACCGATCTCAATCCGCTGCAGTTCAATCTGCTGTTCGAGCGATTCCTCAATCCCGAACGTATTTCGATGCCGGACTTCGATATCGACTTCTGCCAGGACCGGCGCGACGAAGTGATCCGCTACGTCCAGGAGAAGTACGGCCGCGACCGCGTCGCGCAGATCATCACCTTCGGTAAGCTGCAGGCGCGCGCCGTGTTGCGCGACGTTGGCCGCGTGCTCGGCATGCCGTACGGCCAGGTGGATCGCATCTGCAAGCTGGTGCCGAACAATCCGGCCAAGCCGGTGACGTTGGCGCAGGCGGTGGATGGCGAGCCGGCCTTGCAGCAGATGCGCGACGAGGACCCCGCCGTCGCCAAGCTCATCATGCTGGCGATGAAGCTGGAAGGCCTCTATCGCCATGCCTCGACCCATGCCGCCGGCGTGGTGATCGGCAACAAGCCGCTCGACGAGATCGTGCCGCTCTATCGCGATCCGCGCTCGGACATTCCGGCGACGCAGTTCTCGATGAAATACGTCGAATCGGCGAGTCTGGTGAAGTTCGACTTCCTGGGTCTGAAAACGTTGACCGTGCTGCAAAAAGCGGTCGAGCTGATCCAGAAGCGCGGCGACCAGATCGATCTGGCGACCTTGCCGCTCGACGACAAGAAGACCTTCGAAATGCTGGCGCGCGCCGACGTCACCGGCGTGTTCCAGCTGGAAAGCTCGGGCATGCGCGACGTGCTGCGCAAGCTGCGGCCCGACCGTTTCGAGGATATCATCGCTATCGTGGCGCTCTATCGCCCCGGTCCGATGGACAACATCCCGAAATACATCGCCTGCAAGCACGGCAAGGAGCAGCCGGATTATCTCTATCCGTCGCTTGAATGGATTTTGAAGGAGACCTTCGGCGTTATCATCTACCAGGAGCAGGTGATGCAGATCGCGCAGGAGCTGTCGGGCTATTCGCTCGGCGGCGCCGATCTCCTGCGCCGCGCCATGGGCAAGAAGGACGCCGCGATCATGGCGCAGCAGCGCCAGGAGTTCACCAAGGGCGCGGTGGCGCGCGGCGTCGCCGAGAAGCAGGCCGGGCAGATCTACGACCAGGTCGACAAGTTCGCCGGCTACGGCTTCAACAAGTCGCACGCGGCGGCCTATGCGCTGGTCTCCTATCAGACGGCCTATTTGAAGGCGAACTATCCGGTCGAATTCCTCGCCGCGTCGATGACGCTCGATCTCGGCAACACCGACAAGCTCAACACTTTCCGCCAGGAGTTGAGCCGCATCGGCGTGAAGCTCTTGCCGCCCGACATCAATAAGTCCTTCCCGGTCTTCGCCGTGGAAGAGCAGGCGGACGGCACCAAGGCGATCCGCTACGCGCTCGGCGCCGTGCGCAATGTCGGCTTGGCGGCCATGCATTCGGTCGTGCGCGAGCGTCAGGCCAACGGCCCGTTCAAGGATCTGTTCGACTTCGCCGGGCGTTGCGATCCGAAAGCCGTGAACAAGCGTCTGCTCGAAAGCCTCGCTGCTGCCGGCGCGTTCGACAGCCTGCATAAGAACCGCGCCCAAGCCCATGCCGGCACCGAGGCGATGGTGGCTCATGCTCAGGCTTCGGCCAACGAACGCACCAGCGCCCAGGTCAGCCTGTTCGGCGGCGATCCGACCCTTGCGCCGACCGCGAAGGCGCTGCCGCAGATCGCCGACTGGCCGGTGATGGAGCGTCTGAAGCACGAGTTCGAGGCGATCGGCTTCTATCTCTCGGCCCATCCGCTCGACGCCTACGGCAAGAGCCTGCAGCGCTTGAAGGTCGTCAGCTCGGCGACCATCGCCAATCATCTGGTGGGCGCCGAAGCGGCGCGCGTGAAGCTCGGCGGCACCATCGTCGGCAAGAAGGAGCGCACCTCGGCGCGCGGCAACAAGTTCGCCTTCGTCCAATTGTCGGACGCCAGCGGCATGTACGAGATCACCGTCTTCTCCGAAGTGCTGGCCGCTTCGCGCGACCTGCTGGAGCCGAGCAAAGCCGTCCTGGTGACCTGCGAGGCGAAGCGGGACGGCGAGGGCGTACGTCTCTTGGCCAACCGTATCCAGTCGCTCGAGGAGGTGGCGGCCAGCGCCGCGCCGACCCTGCGGATTCACCTGGCGGAAGAGACGGCTCTGGGCGGGGTGAAAAGCCTGCTGGCCGGCCTGCCCAAGGGGCGGGGCCAGGTCAGCCTGGTGTTGGATCTCGGCACCGACCAGGAGGCGGAGCTGCAAATTCCTGGCGGTTTTGCCATCACCCCGGCGGCCATCGGCCAGTTCACCACCCTGTCCGGGGTGGCTAACGTCCAGGAAATCTAGGGATTTAACCGCCTCGCGCGGCCGGAACCCTGGAATTTGGGCGGAAATCAAGGGTTTGACCCTTGCAAAGGCGGCCTCAAGCCGCTATTTAACCGCCACTTTCAATCCCACACGCGGGTTCGAGGACTGACGGGGAGACATCCCGCAGCCCTTTCCGGTGTCCAGACATCTGGACATAACCCCGCGGCGGCATAACCGGAGAACATGATCATGGCGATCCCGACTTTCACGATGCGCCAGCTCCTTGAAGCTGGCGTCCACTTCGGCCACCGCACCGGCCGTTGGAATCCGAAGATGGCTCCGTTCATCTTCGGCGAGCGCAACGGCGTTCACGTCATCGACTTGCAGCAGACCGTGCCCGCGCTCTATCGCGGCCTTCAGGTCGTGCGCGACGTCACCTCCAAGGGCGGCCGCGTGCTGTTCGTCGGCACCAAGCGCCAGGCCTCGGAGAAGGTGAAGGAAGCCGCCGCCCGCTGCGGCCAGTACTACGTCAACCACCGCTGGCTCGGCGGCATGATGACGAACTGGAAGACCATTTCGGTCTCGATCAAGCGCCTCAAGGAGCTCGAGGAGCTGTTCGCCAGCGAAGAGACGATGGCGCACCGCACGAAGAAGGAATTGCTGACCCTGACCCGCGAGCGCGACAAGCTCGAGCGCGCGATGGGCGGCATCAAGGACATGGGCGGCCTGCCTGACGTCCTCTTCATCATCGACACCAACCGCGAGAAGATCGCCGTCGAAGAAGCGAACAAGCTGGGCATCCCGGTCATCGCCATCCTCGACAGCAACTCCGACCCGGCCGGCATCACCTATCCGATCCCGGGCAACGACGACGCGATCCGCGCCATCGAGACCTATTGCACTCTGATGTCGGACGCCGTTCTCGACGGCATCCAGCAGGAGATGATCGCGGCCGGCGTCGATGTCGGCGCGGCCGATCAGGCTCCGACCGAAACGCTGGAAGCGGCGCCGGCCGAGGGCGAGGCCGAGAAGCCGGCCCGCGGCGCCAAGAAGGCTCCGGTGGTCGAGCGCAAGAAGTCGCGCGCAGTGAAGGGCGAAACGGAAGAGACCGTCGCCTAACTGCAATATCAATTAGTTACACGCAGACTTTTAGGTTCGAGGTTAGATATGGCGGAGATCACCGCAGCGCTCGTGAAGGAGCTTCGTGAGAAGACCGGCGCGGGCATGATGGATTGCAAGAAGGCGCTGAACGCGACCAGCGGCGAGCTGGAGCCGGCGGTCGACTGGCTGCGCAAGCAGGGTCTGGCGGCGGCGTCGAAGAAGGCTGGCCGCGTCGCGGCCGAAGGCCTGGTCGGCGCGCTGACCACCGGCAAGGACGGCGTGCTGGTCGAGGTCAACTCCGAGACCGACTTCGTCGCCCGCAACGAGACCTTCCAGGACTTCGTCGTGAAGGTTGCCGAAGTGGCGCTGACGCAGAACGGCGACATGGAGAAGGTCAAGGCCGCGGCCTATCCGGGCGGCAAGACCGTCGGCGACAAGCTGACCGAGCTGATCGGCTCGATCGGCGAGAACATGCAGCTGCGCCGTTCGGCCAAGCTGTCGGTCAGCCAGGGCGCCGTCGTCAGCTACATCCACTCGGCCGCCGCGCCGAACCTCGGCAAGATCGGCGTGCTCGTCGCGCTCGAATCGGCCGGCGACGCCGACAAGCTGCAGGCGCTCGGCAAGCAGATCGCCATGCATGTGGCTGCCGCCAACCCGCAGTCGCTGTCGGTCGAGAGCCTCGACAAGTCGGCGATCGATCGCGAGCGCAACGTGCTGTCCGAACAGGCCCGCGCGTCAGGCAAGCCGGAAGAGATCATCGCCAAGATGGTCGAAGGCCGTCTGCGCAAGTTCTACGAAGAAGTCGTGCTGCTCGAGCAGGTCTACATCATCGACGGCGAGTCGAAGGTGTCCAAGATCGTCGCCGAGGCGGCCAAGACGATCGGCGCGCCGGTCAAGATCAGCGGCTTCCTGCGCTTCGCCCTCGGCGAGGGCATCGAGAAGGCCCAGACCGACTTTGCCGCCGAAGTGGCGGCGACTGTCGGCCACTGACGCTTCCAACGGCCCGGTTCGAAAGACCGGGCCGTTCGCTATCCGCGCCTTGATCTGGCCGCAGTCTCGGGCGATCTTCGGCGCGCAAAATCAAGACCAGTCAGGGATCCCGCCGATGGCCGCCACCTCCGCATCTCGCTACCGCCGCGTTCTGTTGAAGCTCTCCGGCGAAGCGTTGATGGGTGATGCCGAATTCGGTCTCGACCACGACACGGTCAAGCGCCTGGCGGAAGAGATCAAAGCGGTCCACGCCGAAGGCACGCAGGTCTGCCTCGTCGTCGGCGGCGGCAACATTTTCCGCGGCGTCATGGGCGTGACCGCCGGCCTTGAGCGCGCTAGTTCCGACTACATGGGCATGCTCGCCACGGTGATGAACTCGCTGGCGCTGCAGAGCACCCTCGAAGCCATGGGCGTGCCGACGCGCGTCTGCTCCGCCATTTCGATGCAGGCTGTCTGCGAGCCCTACATCCGCCGCCGCGCCATCCGCCATATGGAGAAGGGCCGCGTCGTGATCTGCGCCGCCGGCACCGGCAATCCGTTCTTCACCACCGACACCGCCGCCGCGCTGCGCGCCGCCGAAATGGGCTGCGACGCTCTGCTCAAGGGCACCCAGGTGGACGGCGTCTATTCCGCCGACCCGAAGAAGGTCAAAGACGCTCAGCGCTACGACACGCTGACCTACCTGGACGTTTTGTCGAAAGACCTCAAGGTCATGGACGCCGCCGCCATCTCCCTGGCGCGTGAAAACGGGATTCCGATTTTGGTCTTTTCCCTGCATAATCCAGGGGCTTTGGCCGATGTCATTTCCCATCGCGGCAAGTTCACCATCATCACCGAAAAATAAGCAGCAAAAGAGCCCACCATGGCCGATCCCGATATCAGCGACATCCAGCGCCGCATGGACGGCGCCCTGACGGCGCTCAAGACCGAATTCACCGGCCTGCGCACCGGCCGCGCCTCCGCCAGCCTGCTCGACCGCGTCATGGTCGATGCTTACGGCTCGATGATGCCGCTGGCTCAGGTCGGCACCGTCAACGTGCCCGAGCCGCGCATGATCACCGTGAACGTCTGGGACAAGGGTCTTGTCATCGGCGTGCAGAAGGCGATCCGCGAAGCCGGCCTCGGCCTCAATCCGGCGGCCGACGGCCAGCTGGTGCGCGTGCCGATTCCCGAGCTGTCGCAGGAGCGCCGCACCGAGCTGGTGAAGATCGCGCACAAATACACCGAAGGCGCGAAAGTCTCGGTGCGCAACGTGCGCCGTGACGGCATGGACCTTCTCAAGAAGATGGAGAAGGACGGCAAGCTGTCGCAGGACGAGCAGCGCACGTGGGCCGACAAGGTCCAGGCGATGACGGACTCGCATATCGGCGAGATCGACAAGGCGCTCGCCGCCAAAGAAAAAGAAATCATGCAGATTTAAGGCATGGCCACTTTGCCGAGCCAGCCAGAGTCGGTTCTGCCGACTCACATCGCGATCATCATGGACGGCAACGGCCGCTGGGCGAACTCGCGCGGCCTGCCGCGCATCGCCGGCCATCGCCAGGGCGCCGAATCGGTGCGCCGCACGGTCGAGGCCTGCATCGAGCTCGGCGTCAGCTATCTCACGCTGTTCGGCTTCTCGTCGGAGAACTGGAAGCGCCCGGTCGCCGAAGTGACCGATCTGATGGGCCTCTTGAAGCGCTATCTGCAAAGCGAGATCGCCGACCTGCACAAGCATGGCGTGCGTCTGCGCGTGATCGGCGAGCGCGGCCGCCTGTCCTCCGATCTCGTCTCGCTGATCGAGAACGCCGAGCGCATGACCGAGGCCAACAGCAAGCTGCATCTGACGCTGGCGCTGAACTATGGCAGCCGCGCCGAGATCGCCACCGCGGCGCGCAAGCTGGCCGCCGCCGTGCAGGCCGGCCTGGTGCGCGCAGAAGCGATCGACGAGCGTCTGTTCTCGGGCTTCCTGGGCACCTCCGATATTCCCGATCCCGATCTCGTGCTGCGCACCAGCGGCGAACAGCGTCTCAGCAACTTCCTGCTGTGGCAGTCGGCGTATGCCGAACTCGTGTTCCTCGACGTGCTGTGGCCCGACTTCAACAAGTCCCACCTGGAAGACGCCATTCATGAATTCAATCGTCGCGAGAGACGATACGGCGCTTCCAGCGGTTAGCATGGGCAGCGACGCGTTACGGACGAGGGCGCTTTCGGCCCTGGTGATGGCGGTGCCGGTCCTGGCGGCGGTCTATTTCGGCGCCCCATGGTTCGACGCGCTGCTCGGCATCGCGGCTCTGTTCATGGCTTTCGAATGGGATCGGCTCTGCGCCGGTGCGCGCCAGGCGTCCGCCAAGTCGAACGACGCCGCGAGCTGGGCGCTGGTGGCGACCATCGCGCTGGTCGCGCTCGCCGCGATCTTGCAGGCCCACGGCTTGGCGCTGTGGCTGTCGGTCGGCGGTTTCGCTGCCGTCTTCCTGATCGCGCGCGGCATCGAGCGTCGCGCGCCGCTGCTGCAAGCGCTGGGCGCGCTCTATATTGGCGCCCCGTTCGTCGCGCTTGTCTGGCTGCGCGCGGACGCGCAGAGCGGCTTGGCGACGGTGCTGTGGATTCTCGCCGCCGTCTGGGCGACCGACACCGGCGCCATGGCCGCCGGCAAGAGCATCGGCGGGCCGAAGCTGGCGCCCGTCATCAGCCCGAACAAGACCTGGGCGGGCCTGCTGGGCGGCATGGCCGCCGCCGCGCTGGTCGGTCTCGTCTTCGCGTTGATCCTGCATGCGCCGGTCGGCCTCGCCATGGCCTTGAGCGCCGGGCTCGCGGTCGTCGCGCAAGCCGGCGATCTCGCCGAATCGATGGTGAAGCGGCATTTCGGCGTTAAGGATTCCGGCGCGATCATTCCCGGCCATGGCGGCATCTTCGACCGCGTCGACGGCCTGCTCGCGGCCGCGTCGGCTTGGGCGCTAGTGCTGCTCGCCGCCGATGGCTGGAGGCTCTGGTCATGAGCATCGCCGCCCGCAAGCCCGAGCAGATCGGGCGCGGCGCCGGCCCGCGCCATGTCACCATTCTCGGCTCGACCGGTTCGATCGGCTGCAACACGCTCGACCTGATCGGCCGCAACCCGGACGCTTACGTCGTCGAGGCGCTGACCGCGCACAGCAACGTCGATTCGCTGATCGAGCAGGCGCTGCACTTCCGCCCGCGCATGGCGGTGATCGCCGATGCCCGGCTATACGACCGCCTCAAGGCCGGCTTGGCCGGCACCAATATCGCCGTCGGGGCGGGCAGGGAGGCCTTGATGGAGGCCGCCGCCATGCCGGCCGACTGGGTCATGGCCGCCATCGTCGGCGCTGCCGGCCTGGAGCCGACCCTGACCGCCGTGCGGCGCGGGGCGACCGTCGGTCTGGCCAACAAGGAATGCCTGGTTTGCGCCGGCGACATCATGCTCGGCGAGGTGACCCGGAGCGGGGCGACCCTGCTGCCGGTCGATTCCGAGCACAGCGCCATCTTCCAGGTGTTCGACTTCGACAACGCCCTGGGGGTCGATCGGATCATTCTGACCGCCTCCGGCGGGCCGTTTCGAGCCTTCAGCCGCGAACAAATGGCCGAAGTGACCCCGGCGCAAGCCGTCGCCCACCCAAATTGGGACATGGGCGCCAAAATCTCGGTCGATTCGGCCACAATGATGAACAAAGGCCTCGAATTGATCGAGGCTTACCACCTGTTTCCGGTGCCGGAGGAGCGGATCGAGATCCTCGTCCACCCCCAGTCCGTGATCCACAGCATGGTGGCTTATACCGACGGTTCGGTGCTCGCCCAGATGGGCGTGCCGGACATGCGGACCCCTATCGCCTACGCCCTGGCTTGGCCCCGCCGGGAGGGCTCTCCGGCGGCCCGGCTGGATTTGGCGAAAATCGGCGCTTTAACCTTCGAACCCCCTGATCAAAAACGATTTCCTGCCCTCCGGCTGGCTCGGGAATCCTTGCAAGCCGGGCGCGGTGCCCCTACAGTCCTCAACGCTGCCAACGAGGTTGCCGTCCAGGGGTTCTTGGACGGTCGAATCGCGTTCCTCGACATCACCCAGGTCGTCGAACATGCGTTGGAGGCCTTGCCCGCCCCGGCGGTCGATAGCCTCGATCAGGTGATCGAGGTCGACCGGCAGGCGCGCCGCGAGGCCGAGCGCTGGATTGCCGCGCGCCGGGGCTGACGCTCGGCGGGCGTTTTGGAGTTGAGCTGAACTCTCGGGCTGATATGGACATCCTCAACTTCATCTGGACCAACGGCGCGTCGTTTCTGTTCATCCTCACCGTGATCGTGTTTATCCACGAACTCGGTCATTTCCTCGTGGCCAAGTACAACGGCGTGCGCGTCGAGGTGTTTTCCGTCGGCTTCGGCCCGGAACTGTTCGGCTGGAACGACCGCAGCGGCACGCGCTGGAAGCTCAGCCTGCTGCCGCTCGGCGGCTATGTGAAGATGTTCGGCGAGTCGGCCAGCGCACGCGCGCCGGACGCGCCAGAGATGTCGGCCGAAGACAAGGCCGTCTCCTTCCATCACAAGCGCGTCGGCCAGCGCGCCGCCATCGTTGCCGCCGGCCCGATCGCCAATTTCTTGCTCGCCATCTTGATCATGGCGGCGATGTTCGCCACCGTCGGCCAGCCCTTCACGCCGACCGACATCGGCGCGGTCCAGCCCGGCAGCGCCGCCGAGCGCGCGGGCCTCCGCGCCGGCGACGTCATCCGCAGCGTCGACGGCACCGCGACCGAGCGCTTCGAGGACGTGCAGCGCATCGTGCGGATGAACCCCGACGTGCCGCTGCAGATGTCGGTCGAGCGCGACGGCCGCCCGCTCACCTTGACCGCCACGCCGCAGCGCAGCGAGCTGACCGACCGTTTCGGCAACAGCGAGAAGATCGGCTTGCTCGGCGTCAGCCGCGCCGGCAGCGCCTACGCCCGCCATGATCCGGCCACCGCCGTCTGGCGCGCCACTCAGGAAACCTTCCGCTTGAGCCTGTTCACGCTGCAGGCGGTCGGGCAGATCATCAGCGGCGCGCGCTCGGCCGAAGACCTCGGCGGGCCGATCCGCATCGCGCAAATGTCCGGCCAGGTCGCCGAAGGCCACATCGCCGATGTTTTCTGGTTCCTGGCGATGCTGTCGATCAATCTCGGCCTGATCAATCTCTTCCCGGTGCCGATGCTCGACGGCGGCCATCTGATGTTCTACGGCGTCGAAGCGTTGCGCGGCCGTCCGCTCAGCGAGCGGGTGGTGGAATATGGTTTTCGCGTCGGCCTCGGACTGGTGCTGACGCTTTTCGTGTTCGTGACTTACCAAGACCTCATGCGGTTTCAGGGGGTGGTCGCGTTCTTCAAGGGTCTGATGACCTGATCTCGATGTGCGGAATTAAAATGAAGAAAGTAGCGACAATGCTCCGCAGCCTGCTGATGGCCGGCGTTCTGGCCACGGCAGGGAGCATGGCCGGGGAAATCGCCGCGCCGCGCGCCGCTTGGGCGCAGGATGGCGGGCGCATCAGCGAAATTCGCGTCGAGGGCTTGGAGCGCATCGAGCCGGAAACGGTCCTGTCGTATTTGACGGTGAAGGCGGGCGACACGTTCAACGCCGAGCAGAGCGACTCTTCGCTCAAGGCCTTGTTCAACACCGGCCTGTTCGCCGACGTCAGCCTGCGCCGCGAAGGCCCGGCTTTGATCATCCGCGTCGTCGAAAATCCGATCATCAATCGCCTGGCGTTCGAGGGCAACGACATCATCGAGCGCGATACGCTCGAGAAGGAAGTGCAGCTCCGTCCGCGCGTCGTCTACACGCGCACCCGCGTGCAGGCCGACGTGAAGCGCATTCTCGATCTGTATCGCCGCCGCGGCCGTTTCGCCGCGACCGTCGAGCCGAAGGTCATCCAGCAGTCACAGAACCGCGTCGATCTCGTGTTCGAGATCAATGAAGGCCCGGCGACCAAGATTCGCCAGATCACCTTCGTCGGCAACAAGCGCTTCAGCGATTCCCAGCTGCAGGGCGTCATTGCCTCGCAGGAGTCGAGCTGGTTCAGCTTTCTGCTGAGCGACGACATCTACGACCCCGACAAGCTGCAGAACGACCGCGAGTTGCTGCGCCGCTTCTACCTGAGCAACGGCTATGCCGACTTCCGCGTCGTCTCCGCCGTCGCCGAACTGACGCCGGACAAGGAAGATTTCTTCGTCACCTTCACGATCGAAGAAGGCCTGCGCTACAAGTTCGGCAAGGTCGATCTGACGACGCAGCTGAAAGACCTCGACATCGAAGCGCTGCGCGGCGTCATCAGCCATAGCAGCGACGACTGGTACAACGCCAACGAAGTCGAAGAGACGGTCAACAAGCTGACCGACGCCGTCGGCAGTCAGGGCTACGGCTTCGTCGACGTGCGTCCCCGCGTCGACCGCAACCGCGACAACCAGACCATCGATATCACTTATGAAGTGAACGAAGGCCCGCGCGTCTTCGTCGAGCGCATCGACATCGTCGGCAACACCCGCACGCAGGATCGCGTCATCCGCCGCGAGTTCCGCTTGGTCGAAGGCGACGCCTTCAACACCGCGAAGCTCAACCGCTCGCGCCAGCGTATCCGCGATCTCGGCTACTTCAAAAAGGTGGAAGTGCGCCGCGTCGAAGGTTCCGCCCCGGACAAGGCTGTGCTGCAGGCCGAGGTCGAAGAGCAGTCGACGGGCTCGCTCAATGTCGGCGGCGGTTTTTCGTCGTCGCAAGGCCTGATCAGCATCATTCAGGTGACCGAGCGCAATCTCATGGGCAAGGGCCAGCGCGCTTCCGCCAAGCTGCTGCTCGGCACCATCACCCAGGAAGCCCAAGTCAGCTTCACCGAGCCGTACTTCCTGGATCGCAACCTGTCGGCCGGCATCGACATCTCGCAGATCACGCGCGAGAAGGTCAGCAGCATCCGGTTCAACGAAAAGATCACCGGCGTCACGCTGCGCACCGGCTTCAACTACAACGAACGCCTGAGCCACGGCTTTAACTACCGAATCGCCCAGGACGAGATTTCCAACGTTCATAGCGATTCGTCGATTTACCTGCAGCGCCAGGAAGGCGATTCGGTGACGTCGGCCGTCGGTCATTCGCTGACTTATGACACGCGCGACAGCAAGCTCGAGCCGAGCGAGGGCTATCTGCTGCGCATCGGCAATACTTTCGCCGGCGTGGGCGGCAGCGAACGCTTCTTCAAAACGGACGCCTCGGCATCGGCCTTCTTCCCCGTGTTTAGCGATTGGGTTTTGACGACGGCGATCAAGGGCGGCTACGCCGCCAATCTGATGGATGAGCCGATGAACCTGTCGGATCGCTATTTCATCGGCGGCGACAGCTTCCGTGGCTTCGAACGCGGCGGCGTCGGCGCTCGCGATTCGAAGACCGGCGATTCGCTCGGCGCCAATTTGTATTATGTCGGCACCGTCGAGATGGCTATTCCCCTCGGCTGGGGCCGCGAATTCGGCGCCAAGGGCTTCCTCTTCACCGACGTCGGCGCCGCTTCGGGCATCGAAGACGACGAGGTCGCCGGCTCCGCCATTCAGGATTCGAGCGCGCCGCGCGTCGTCATCGGCGTCGGCCTCGGCCTCAAAACTCCGTTCGGCCCGGTCCGTGTCGATTTCGGCTTCCCGCTCGTCAAGGAAGAGTTCGACCAGACCGAGGTCTTCAGCTTCAACTTTGGTTCAAGGTTCTAAGCGCCATGCGTAAATTCCTTCTCCCCCTCGTGCTTGCCGGCTTCGCCGCGACGGCCGTTCCGGCTTTTGCGCAGCAGCAGAGCATCGCGGTCATCGACACGCAGCGCATCATGCGCGATTCGCTGCCGACCAAATCGATCGGCGATCAGATCGCCAAATTCCGCACGACCTATCAGGCCGACATTACCAAGCAGGAGAATGAGCTGCGCGCCGCCGAGCAGGAGCTCAACAAGCAGCGCACGATCATTTCCGCCGAGGCCTTCGCCGACCGGCGGCGCGCTTTCGAGCAGCGTGTCGGCAACCTGCAGCGCGATGTCGAGAACCGCAAGCGCGAGCTCGACAAGTCGGTCTCCACCGCGATGGGCACGGTGCAGGGCTCGCTGAACAAGATCATCGCGGCGTTGGTGGAGGAGCGGAAGTTCACGCTCGTTTTGCCCAAGAGCCAGACGATCTACAATAGCCCGTCAATGGAAGTGACCGACGAGGTGATGAACCGCCTCAACAAGGCTTTGCCTTCGGTGAAGGTGCCGCCGCCGGCCGCGTCTGCTCCGGCTGCCGCGCCCAAGCCCGCCGGCAGATGAGGCGATGGCGGATCCGAGGTTTTTCTCGGTCGCAGGGCCGTTCACGCTAGGCCAATTGGCCGAGATCGCCGGCGCCAGCCTTCCGGCCGGCGCCGATGCGGCCAAGGTGATTCGCGATGTTGCGCCGCTCGATATGGCGGCGCCGGAGCATGTCAGCTTCCTCGACAATCGCCGCTACATCGATGTCTTCGCCGCCAGCCGGGCGGGCGCCTGCGTGGTCGCCAAAGCTCATGCGGCGCGTGCGCCTTCGGGCATGGCGCTGCTGCTGTCGCAAGAGCCCTATCTTGCCTTCGCCAAGATCGCGCGCGCATTCCATCCGGTCCCGGCGGTCGTGCCGGGCATTGCCGCGACCGCCGTGGTCGATCCGGCCGCGGCGCTGGGCGAGGGCTGCCGCGTCGATCCCGGCGCGACGATCGGCGCCGGGGCGCGGATCGGCGCGCGCTGTCACATTTCGGCCAATGCGGTGATCGGCGGGGGCGTGACCATCGGCGACGATTGCGTCATCGGCGTCGGCGCCAGCGTCACGCATAGCCTGCTCGGCGATCGCGTCTATATCTATACGGGCGCGCGCATCGGCCAGGACGGCTTCGGATTCGCCAGCGGTCCCAACGGTCATCTGCGCATTCCGCAGCTCGGCCGCGTCGTTATCGGCAACGATGTGGAGATCGGCGCGAACAGCACGATCGACCGCGGCGCGGGGCCGGACACGGTGATCGGCGACGGCTGCATGATTGATAATTTGGTGCAAATCGGGCACAACGTGCAGATGGGCCGAGGCTGCGTGATCGTGTCCCAAGTCGGCATTTCAGGCAGCACCAAGCTCGGAGATTACGTCGTGGTCGGCGGTCAAGCCGGCCTGGCGGGACACCTGAACATCGGTTCGGGGGTGCAGATCGCCGCCAAGAGCGGTGTCCACTCCAACATTCCGGCCGGTGTTGCGGTCGGCGGCTATCCGGCCGTGCCGATCCGTGAATGGCGTCGCCAGGCGGCGCGCATCGCGTTGATGGGCAAGGCGGCGCCGGCGCCCGGCGCCCTTGGCGGACGTAACGACGACGCGCCCGACGACGGGCAAGCGTAAGCAGAAAGAGCGAAGAAGGTCATGGACGCTGAAACCAAAAGCGAAGCGAAGACGGGACTGACGATCGATCTGCAGCGCATCATGCAGATGATCCCGCATCGCTATCCGTTCCTCATGATCGACCGCGTCGAAGACGTGATCGCCGGCGAAAGCGCCGTGGGCATCAAGAACGTCACGATCAACGAGCCGTTCTTTCAGGGGCATTTCCCGTCCGAGCCGGTCATGCCGGGCGTTCTCATCATCGAGGCGATGGCGCAAACCTCCGCCGTTCTCGTCGTGCACACGCTCGGCAAGGAGTTCGAGGGCAAGCTCGTCTATTTCATGTCGGTCGACAGCGCCCGTTTCCGCAAGCCGGTGACGCCGGGCGATCGCATCCGCATCCACGTTGCCAAGGACCGCAACCGCGGCAATGTCTGGAAGTTCAAGGCCGAGGCCAAGGTCGACGGCGTGTTGGTCGCCGAGGCGACCTACGCCGCCATGATCCTCGATCGCTGAGCAGGCGCGCCGCATGAGCTCCATCCATCCGACCGCCGTCATCGAGGCGGGCGCCAAACTCGGCAAGGACGTCGTCATCGGTCCGTTCTGCACGGTCGGCAAGGATGTCGAACTGGGCGACGGCGTCGAACTGATCTCGCATGTCGCGGTCTCCGGCATCACCAAGATCGGCGCCAAGACCAAGGCCTTTCCCTTCGCCTCGATCGGCCATGTGCCGCAGGATCTGAAGTTTCACGGCGAGCCGTCCCGCCTGGAGATCGGCGCGCGAACCGTGATCCGCGAGAACGTGACGATCAATCCCGGCACCGAAGGCGGCGGGATGCTGACGAGCATCGGCGACGATTGCCTGCTGATGGTCGCTTGCCATGTCGCGCACGATTGCCGCGTCGGCAACCATGTCATCATCGTCAACAACGTGCTGCTCGGCGGCCATATCGAGATCGGCGACTATGCCGTGATCGGCGGCGGCGCGGCGGTGCATCAGTTCGTGCGCATCGGGCCGCACGCCATGATCGGCGGCATGTCCGGCGTCGAGAACGACGTGATTCCTTACGGCGCCGTGATCGGCAATCGCGCTCATCTCGGCGGCCTCAATCTGGTCGGCCTTAAGCGGCGTAACTTCGACCGCGAAGCGATCCATCAGCTGCGCGCCGCTTACCGCCTGCTCTTCGCCCAAGAGGGCACGCTGCAGGAGCGCGTCGACGACGTCGAGAAGCTGTTCCCGGCCAATCCGCTGGTCGCCGAAGTGCTGGCCTTCGTGCGCAAGGATTCCTCGCGCGGCCTCTGCGTTCCGGCCAACGGCGGCGCGGGCAAAGACGGCCTCGGTGGAGGCGGTGAGTAACCCCGCGTCCGGCGCCGGCTCTCAAGGCGCTCTCGGCCTCATCGCCGGCGGCGGCGATCTGCCCGTCCGTCTGATCGACGCGGCCCGCAAGTCCGGCCGCTCCCTTTATGTCATCGCCCTCGACGGCCAAGCGGACATTCCCGCCGCGGTCCTGTCCGCCGTTGCGCACGACACGGTGCGCCTCGGCAAGGTCGGCAAGATGCTCGACCTGCTGCGCGAACATGGCGTCAGCGATCTGATCTTCGCCGGTCGCGTGAAGCGCCCCTCGCTCGTCGGCCTGATGCCGGACGCCCGCGGCGCCAAGTTCATGGCCAAGATCGCCGGCAAGGCGTTGGGTGACGACGGCCTGTTGCGCGCCGTGGTGGCCGAGCTGGAAGGCGAGGGCTTTCGCGTGCTCGGGCCGGAAACGCTGCTGACCGATCTGTTGATGCCGCAAGGCCTGGTCGGCAAGCTGGCGCCCGACGAAGCGGCCTGGACCGATATTCGCCATGCTCTCAAGGTCGCACGCGGCCTTGGCGCGCTCGATGTCGGCCAGGGCGCGGTGGTGCAGCAGGGGCTGGTGCTCGGCGTCGAAGCCATCGAGGGCACCGACGCTCTGCTGGCGCGTTGCGCGGATCTCAAGCGTGAAGGCCCGGGCGGTGTGCTGGCGAAGGTCAAGAAGCCGGGCCAGGAAGAGCGCGTCGACCTGCCGACCATCGGCAAGCGCACGGTCGAGGCCGCCGCCAAGGCCGGCCTGCGCGGCATCGCCGTGGAGGCGGGGCAGGCGTTGCTGCTCGATCGCGAAGGGGTCGCCGCCGTTGCCGACAAGCTCGGCCTGTTCGTCATCGGCGTCAGCCCGAATGACTGAAGCTTCGCGCCCGCTGCGCATTTTCATGCTGGCCGGCGAGCCGTCGGGCGATCAGCTCGGCGCGCATATCATCGCCGCCATCCGCCGCCGCGCCGCCGCCGAAGGCCGCAGCGTTGAGTTCGCGGGGCTGGGCGGAGAAGCGATGGCGGAGCAGGGGATGCAAAGCTTGTTCCCGATCTCCGATCTCGCGATTTTCGGGATCATCGAGGTGATCCCGCACGCTCCGCGCATCTTCCGCCGGGTGCGCGAGACGGTGGCGGCCTTTCGCGCCTTCAAGCCCGACGTGCTCTTGAGCATAGACGTGCCGGCCTTCGCCTTTCGGGTGCACAAACGCATCAAGCATGACGGAGTGCCGCTGATCCATTGCGTCGCCCCCACCGTTTGGGCTTGGCGGCCCGGCCGCGCCAAAATGATTGCCGGCTTCCTCGATCATCTGTTGGCGCTGTTGCCGTTCGAGCCGCCTTATTTCGAGCGCGTCGGCTTGGCCACCACATTCATCGGCCACCCCATCGTCGAGGGCGAGCTCGCGGCGGCGGACGGCGCGGCTTTCCGCGCCCGTCATGGCATCGGCCCAGGCGAACAGCTGCTTTGCGTGCTGCCGGGCAGCCGGCGCAGCGAAGTGACGCGTCTTTTGCCGGTGTTCGGCGAGACCGTCGCGCGGTTGGCCGAACGCTTCCCCGGTTTGCGCCTCGTCGTGCCGACGGTCGGCCATGTCGAAAATACGGTGCGCGCCGCGGTCGCCGACTGGAAGCTGCCGGCCGTCGTCGTCACCGGCAATGCCGAGAAATTCGCCGCGTTCAAAGCCTCGACGGCGGCCCTGGCGGCGTCGGGCACCGTGGTGCTGGAACTGTCGGTCGCCGGCTGTCCGGCGGTCGTCGGCTATCAGGTCAGCGGTCTGACCGGCTGGATCGTCAAACGCATGGTCAAAGTGAACCATGTCAGTCTGCCGAACCTGATTCTGGGACAGGGGTTGATTCCGGAGTTTCTCCAGGATCGCTGCAACCCGGCGGAACTGAGCGCGGCCGTCTCAAAGCTGTTGCTTGACCCCGCCGCGCGGCAGGGGCAAATCGAAGGCGGCGCCGAAGTCGCGCGCCGTCTCGGCGCCGGCGGCACGCCGCCGAGCGACATGGCGGCCGAAGTGGTGATGCGCACCGCGATCGAGCGGCGGCGACGGAGCGAAGGAGAGAGAACATGAGCGGACTGGCTGGCGCGCGGATGCTGCACACGATGATCCGTGTGCGCGATCTCGACAAATCCATCGATTTCTATACCCGTCTGCTCGGCATGCAATTGCTCCGCCGCAAGGATTATCCCTCGGGCAAGTTCACCTTGGCTTTCGTCGGCTATGGCGATGAGGCGGCGAACACGGTGATCGAACTGACGCACAATTGGGAGCAGGCCGAGCCTTACACGCTCGGCAGCGGTTTCGGCCATCTCGCGCTCGGTGTGCCGGACGTCTACGCCGCCTGCGATGCCTTGGCCAAGGAAGGGGTGAAAATCCCGCGTCCTGCCGGCCCTATGGCCCATGGCGGCAGCGTCATCGCGTTCGTCGAAGATCCCGACGGGTACAAGATCGAATTGATTGAAAAAAAGCCGGCCTGACGGCTCTCGATCAAATAAACGAAACGCCCTTCGGGCATTTTGACCGGCGAAGCCCGCGATGCTGGAATTGCTTTTATTCTAAGCACTTGCGAGGGGCTGCATAGCTTGCCGGGGCGGGATAACCGCGCGTAATATATGCCCTCATTTTTGACGCAAGACCGTTCAAGCGGCGCGTCGTCTGGGAGGGAGACACCTATGGGAGCCACGCATTTTGCGCGCCCGGCCTTTGCCGGGGCTGTCGCCGCCGCTGTTCTGCTGTGCGCCGTGAGCGCATCGGCGCAGTCTTACGATCCGTCCGCCATCGAGAAGTTCTACAAGGGCAAGACGATGAAGCTGATGCTGTCGGCTGGCGAGGGCGGCGGCTACGGGACCTATGCGCAGCTGCTCGTGCCCTTCATGGAAAAATATCTCCCGGGCAAGCCGAACATCATCACCCAGCATATGCAAGGCGCCGGCGGCGTCGTGCTGGCGAACTGGATGGGCAATGTCGCGCCGAAGGACGGCACCGTCTTCGCGCTGATCCATCGCGGCGCCGTTTCCACCGCGCCGCTGTTTGGCGCGCAGGGCATCAAATACGACCCGTCGAAATTCGGCTGGATCGGCAGCATGAACTCGGAAATCTCGGTCTGCGCGTCGTGGCACACCACGCCGGTCAAGAGCTTCCAGGACATGAAGTCGCAGACCTTCATCGTCGGCGGCCTCGGGCCGGGGTCCGATACCGACATCATGCCGAACATGCTGAACAACCTGTTCGACACCAAGATGAAGCTGATCACCGGCTACAACAGCGGCGGCGCGATCCAGCTCGCGGTCGAGCGCGGTGAGCTGCAGGGCCGTTGCGGCTGGTCGGTGTCCTCGATCATCGCCACTAAGCCCGACTGGATTTCCGAGAAGAAGCTCAATTTCCTGGTGCAGATCGGCGTCGATAAGCATGAAACCCTGCCGGACGTGCCGCTGCTCAGCGAATTGGCGGCCGATAAGGAGACCAAGGATATCGTCGAGGTCATCGTCTCGCCGCAGCTGATGGGCCGGCCGTTCCTCGCGCCGCAGAACATTCCGGCGGATCGCCTTGCCGCGCTGCGCGACGCCTTCGACAAGTCGATGGCCGATCCGGCTTTCAAGGCCGAGGCCGACCGTGTGAAGCTTGAATATTCCTATGTGTCGGGCAAGCGCATCGAAGAGACGATCAAGCATCTCTACGCCTTGCCGAAGGATACGATTCAGAAGGCCTCGGCCGCCATCGAGCGCACCGACCGTCTGCAGATCAGCAAGAAGACGCCGGACGCGCAAACCGTGAAGGCCGCATTGACCGAAGTCAAAGAAGGCGGCCGGGAGATCGTCTTCAATGCCGGCGGCGAAAGCCACAGCGCCACGCTCAGCGGCGCGCGCAGCAAGGTCACATTCGCCGGCAAGGACGGGGATCGCGCCGCGCTGAAGGCCGGCCAGACCTGCGCCGTGACCTATACCGGCGATAAGACCGAAGCCACATTGATCGCCTGCGAGTAAGGGAGTCCGAGGGCATGTTTTCCAAGATCAATCATGTCGCCATCGTCAGCGATAACTATGCGCAGCTGTGCAAGTTCTACGAGGCGGTGTTTGGCATGAAGGGCTCGGCGAACAGCCGGCCGGCGCGCGCGGTCACGGTCGGCGACGGCTATGTCGGCCTCAACATCAATCCGCGCCGCGCGGGCCGGCGGGCCGGCCTCGACCATTTCGGCATCCAGGTCGAGGACGCCGAGGCGGCCTATTCCCGCATGAAGAAGTACGAAAGCGTGAAATGGCTCAAACGCCCGTCCACGCGTCCCTTCGCCGGCGTGACCACGCACGATCCGAACGGCATCATGTTCGACATCTCGCAGAAGAACATGAGCAACCGCACTTCGGTCTATGTCGACAACGAGGACAGCCAGCAAGCGGCCGACCGCCATATCGATCATGTGGCCTTCCGCGTGCTGCATCCCGAACTCAGCGCCGAATTCTTCCGCGACGTCTTCGAACTGGCGCCGGCCAACGTCTCCAAGAGCGCCGACGACCCGAACTACTATCTGACGGACGGCCACGTGACTCTGGTCATCATGCCGTGGGACATCACCGATTATGACGGCACCGGCATCATCACGATGGGCATGGATCATTTCGGCTTCAAGGTCGAGAGCGTCGAGGCGGTGAAGCGCGATATCCAGACCATCGCCGACAACAATCCGCGCCTGACGCCGGCGCCGGTCGCGACCGGGCCGGAAGGCATCGCGCTTGAAAAGCTCTTCGAGCGCTCTTGCCCGCTCGGCCAGCATCGTCTGGCCGATTGCGACGGCATCTTGCTCGACATCGCCGAACGCTGACCACCGATGAACGCCAGGGCCACAAAAAAATGATAAGGCCCGGCACAGGGAGACGACAATGAGGCAGGCACTTTCGGCCGCGGCGGCAGCGCTCGTCATCGGCCTGGCCGTACCGGCGCAAGCGGCGGATGATGGCTTCTATAAAGGCAAGCAGGTCAATCTGATCCTCAGCGCCGGTGCGGGCGGCGGCTACGACACCTATGCGCGCGCCTTCGCCGGTTATTTCGGCAAGCATATTCCGGGCGAGCCTCATGTCGTCGTGCAGGGCATGCCGGGCGGCGGCGGCATCCGCGCCATGAACTATCTTTACGAAGTCGCGCCGAAGGACGGCACGACCATCGGTCTGGTCCATTCCTCCGTGCCCTTCGCGCAGATCTACGGCCTCGATCAGGCCAAGTTCGATGCGCGCAAGTTCAACTGGCTCGGCGCGCTCAACAACGCCGCCGCCATGTGCGTCGCCTGGCATCAGTCTGGCGTCACCGCTTGGAAGGATCTATTTCAGGACAACAAGCTGATCGTCGGTGGCACCGGCGCGGGCTCGCAGATGGAGACGCTGCCGGCCATGCTGAACAAGCTGTTTGGCACCAAGATCAAGATCATTTCCGGCTACAAGGGCGGCAACGACATCTTCCTCGCCATGGAGCGCGGCGAGGTCAACGGCCGCTGTGGCGCGCTGGTCGCCTCGATCAACTCGACCCGGCCGGACTGGTTCCCGCAGAAAAAGGTCACGGTCCCCATCATGATCTCGATGGAGCGCAGCCCGGGCTTCCCGGACACGCCGGCCATCGTCGAATTCGCCAAAGACGACAAGACCCGCAAGGTGCTGGAGCTGACGCTCTCGCCGCAGGAGATCGACAAGCCGATGCTGGCCCCGCCGGGCCTGGCGGCGGCGCGCGTCGCCACCCTGCGCGATGCGTTCGCCGCGGCGAGCAAGGACGCGCAGTTCCTGGCCGACGCGCAGAAGATGAAATTGGATATCGATCCGGTCCCCTATGAACGGGTGACCAAAATCGTCGAGAATGCCTATGCCATGCCGGCAGAAGTCATCGCCGCCGCCAATGACGCGATGGACATGAAAGCCGGCGGCGAATAACCAAGGAGATAAGACATGGCTTTTGCGAAGATCAACCACGTCGCCATCGTCAGCGAGCGCTACGCGCTGCTGTCGAAGTTCTATGAGACGCTCTTCAATATGAAGGGCTCGACGACGGGCCGCTCGGGCCGCGCCGTCACGGTGCGCGACGGCTATGTCGGCCTCAACATCAATCCGCGCAAGGCGGGCCGCCCGTCGGCGCTCGACCATTTCGGCATCGAGGTGCAGGACGTCGAGACCGTCTTCGACCGCATGTCGAAGAAATATCCGCAATCGGCCTGGGTCAAGCGCCCCTCGACGCGTCCCTTCGCCGGCATCAGCGCCAACGATCCGGACGGCAACGTCTTCGACATCTCGCAAAAGGACATGGCGAACCGCTCTGAGGTCTATGTCGAGAACGAGAAGCAGGGGACGCTGAAGGCCGATCGCCGCATCAGCCATATGGCCATCCGCACGATGAACCCGGAAAAGATGGCGCAGTTCTATGCCGACGTGTTCGAACTGTCGCTACAGAACAAGCAGGCTGACGATCCGAATTACTATCTTTCCGATGGCCGCATGACGATCATGTTCATTCCTTGGAAGATCGACAATTTCGTCGGCCAAAGCATTCTTCCGACCGGGCCGGACCATATCGGTTTCACCGTCGAGAATCTCGAGAAGTTCAAGGAAGACCTCGACGAGATCGTCGGCGTCAACCCCGTCTTCAACCCGATCCCGGTGGGCAAGGGCAAAGAGGGCGGCGCTCGCCTGGACTTGCTGAAGAAGCAATGCCCCATGGGCGAGTTCTTCATGTCCGATCCGGACTTTACCATGATTTCCGTGCGTCAGGAGGCGTGATGCCAGCCAAGATCAATCATATCGCCATCGCTACCGATCATTACGCGATCAACGCCAAGTTCTACGAGGCGCTGTTCGGCATGAAGACAGGGACCAAGCCGCGCCCGGCGCGCGCCGTGGCGATCAAGGACGGCTACCTCGGCCTGAACATCATCCCGCGCCGCGAGGGGCGGACCAGCGGTCTCGACCATTTCGGTATCGAAGTGGACAATATCGAGGAGATCCGCGCCAAGATTCACGCCTTCGACCCGGAATGCGAGACCTTAAAGCGCCCGCCGGTGCGTCCCTTCGCCGCTTATAGCGCCTGCGATCCGGACGGCAACATCTTTGATCTGTCGCAGAACGACATCGGCTTCCAGAAGGACATCTATACCGACGGCGGCTGGGACGCGCCGCGCAAGGTCAGCTACTTCGCCCTGCGCACGCGCCATCCGGAGCGCTGCGCCCAGTTTTACCATCAGGTCTTCGACCTCAAGCTACTCAACAAAGGCGAGGGCGATCCGAACTTCTACCTGTCGGACGGCCGCATGACCTTGATGATCCTGCCGTGGAAAATGTCGGACTATTACGACATGGACCCGGCGCGCACTGGCCCTGACCATATCGGCTTCACCGTCGAGAGCCTCGAAAAGTTCAAGGAAGACCTCGACGACATCTGCGGCCAGAACCCGCATCTGCATGGCCGCCCGCTTGGCTACGGCGTCGAGGGCAAGGCCCGGCTCGAGTTGTTCAAGCGCTCCTCGGTCGGCCGCATGCACATCACCGATATCGAGGGCGTCTATATCGCCGTCGCCGAAGAGGGAGACCCGCGTCCCGGCCAAGCCTGAGACGCGAGACCGCATTTTTTTTTCTGAACGGACCGGCGCATAGACGCGGGGCGTTCGTACTGGGAGAGAATCTATGATGACGAAAATCGCCGGCCTCGCGGCCGTTACCGCTCTCGGCCTCGCCGCTGCCGTTCCGGCGCAGGCGCAATCGGCCGCCGAATTCTACAAGGGCCGGCAGATGAGCATGATCATCTCGACGGGGCCGGGCGGCGGCTATGACATCAACGGCCGCTTGATCGCTCGCCATATGCCCCGCCATCTGCCGGGCGCGCCGACGATCGTCGCGCGCAACATGCCGGGCGCCGGCCATGTCCGCGCCGCCAATTTCATGGCGGTGCAGGCGCCGAAGGACGGCAGCCATGTCGCGACCATCGCCCAGAGCTTCGTGCTGCATCAGGTGATCGACGGCAAGGGCGCCGAGTACGACGCGGCCAAGTTCGCCTGGCTCGGCTCTAGCGAAGTGACCAATTCGACGATCTACGTCTGGAGCGCGACCGGCGTCAAATCGCTCGACGACGCCAAAAAGCAGGAAGTGCTGCTCGGCGCGACCGGCGTCGGCTCCGGCACCACGCAATATCCGGCGCTGCTGAACAACATTCTCGGCACCAAGTTCCGCATCGTCCCGGGTTACGGCACCGGCGGCGAGATCAATCTCGCCATGGAGCGCGGCGAAGTGCATGGCCGCGCCGGCAATAATTTCAACAGCGTCGCGGCGACCAACGGCGACTGGCTGCGCGACAAGAAGATCACCTTCCTGGTGCAGATCGGCCTGGAGAAGGAGAAGAACTATCCTGACGTGCCGATGTTCACCGAGTTCGGCCGCAACGACACGGAAAAGCAGATCCTGAAGCTGTTCGCCGCGGTGGTCGATATCGGCCGTCCGCTCCTGACCACGCCGGGCGTGCCGCAGGACCGCGTCGATCTCCTGCGCAAGGCGTTCAACGACACCATGAAGGACGAAGAGTTCCTCGCCGAAGCCAAGAAGGCCAAGCTCGACATCGCGCCGACGGACGGTCTCAAGCTGCAGAAGATCGTCGCCGACATCATCGCCACGCCGAAGTCGGTGGTTGACGCGGCCAACGCCGCGGCTGACGACAAGGGCATGGTGAAGGATTCCGTCGCCAAGGAGGGCGGCGAGGCGAAGCCCGAGTAAAGCTACGTTCAGTCAAGAGAGGCACCATGTTCGCGCAAATCAACCATATGGCGATGATCAGCCATCAGTACCCGATGCTGGCCAGGTTCTATGAAGCCGTCTTCGGCCTCAAAACCTCGGCCAAGTCGCGCCCGGCCAATTCCGTGTCGATCGGCGACGGCTATGTCGGGCTAAACTTGCTGCCACGGCGCGACGGCTATATGGGCGGGCTCGACCATTTCGGCGTGCTGGTGGAGGATTGCGACAAAGTGCTCGAGCGCATGAAGGCCAAGCACCCCGGCGCGAACATGGTGAAACGTCCTTCGACCCGGCCGTTCGCGGCCTACAGCGGCCACGATCCGGACGGCAACGTCTTCGACATGGCGCAGAAGAAGGAAGACACCCGCCTCGATGTCTATGCCGACATCGCCGAGAAGGGCTGGAATCAAGACCGCTATCTCAACAAGTTCGCCCTGCGTACGGTGAATGCGGAGAAATGCGCCGAGTTCTATGCCGACGTCTTCGAGCTGCAGCCGGTCAATAAGCCGTCCGAGATGGGCGGCTATCATTTGACCGACGGCCGCGTGACCTTGTCGATCATGCCCTGGAGCATCGACATCTTCGAAGGCATGTCGATCAAGCGGCCTGGTCCAGACCATATCGGCTTCAAGGTGGAAGACCTCGACGCCTTCAAGGCGGATCTGCGCAAGATCGGCGGGATGAATCCCTATCTCGCCGGCGTGCCGCTCGGCGGCAGCAAGGAGTCGGATGTGCGCGCCGATCTGTTCCGCCGCAGCGCGTCCGGCAAATTCCAGATGACCGATCCCGACGGCACATGGATCGACGTCACCGACGAATAGGTCCGGACGAACGCGAAAAGAACAAGTGCGCAAAGAATAAAGGCGGCCCGAGCGGGCCGCCTTTTTTGCTTCATGCCGAAGCCGCTAGATGAAGTGCCAGGCGATCGCCGCGGCGGCCATCAGGATCAGCGGCCCCCACCAGCGCAAACGCACGGCGAACGGGACCGGATTGTCGTTGGCCGGCTTGCCGAGCTCGATGATGCGCAGCGTGGTGGCCGGCTCGCCAGTAGGGACGGCCGACTTGCTCGCCGCCTTGTTCTCCCGGCTAATTTCGCCCTCAGGGCCGCTCTTCAAAAATGTCGCCATTCCAGATGGGCCTCCCAGGCCGGAACTCGGCTGCAATTCTTACGCTGGCCTGCGCTTGCGCCTTAAGGCGTCACTTGCGCAGGTGAAGCGGCGTGTAGGACCGTTGCGGCGCGCCGGTGTAGAGCTGGCGCGGGCGGCCGATCTTCTGCGCCGGGTCGGCGAGCAGTTCGCTCCACTGGGCGATCCAGCCGACGGTGCGCGCGACCGCGAACAGCACGGTGAACATGCTGACGGGAATGCCCATCGCCTTGAGGATGATGCCCGAGTAGAAGTCGACGTTCGGATAGAGCTTGCGGTCGACGAAGTATTTGTCGTTGAGCGCGATCTGCTCCATCTCGATGGCCATATCGAGGAGCGGCTCGTCCTTGATGTTCAGTTCGCTGAGCACTTCATGGCAGGTCTTGGCCATGATTTTGGCGCGCGGGTCGTAGTTCTTGTAAACGCGATGGCCGAAGCCCATCAGCATTTCTTCCTTGTTCTTCACCTTGTCGATGAAGGCCGGGATGTTCTTCTTGTTGCCGATCTTGCCGAGCATGGCGAGCACGGCTTCGTTGGCGCCGCCGTGCGCCGGACCCCACAGCGAGGCGATGCCCGCCGCGATGCAGGCGAATGGGTTCGCGCCGGTCGAGCCGGCGAGGCGCACGGTCGAGGTCGAGGCGTTCTGCTCGTGGTCGGCGTGCAGGATGAAGATGCGGTCCATCGCTTTGGAGAGGACCGGGTTCACCTTGTAGGACTCGCAGGGGACCGAGAACATCATGTAGAGGAAGTTTTCGGCGTAATCGAGGTCGTTGCGCGGATACACGAACGGCTGGCCGATCGAGTACTTGTAGGTCATCGCCGCGATGGTCGGCATCTTCGCGATCAGGCGATGCGAGGCGACCAGACGCTGGTGCGGATCGTTGATATCGGTCGAGTCGTGATAGAACGCCGCCATCGCGCCGACCACGCCGCACATCACCGCCATCGGGTGCGCGTCGCGGCGGAAGCCGCGGAAGAACAGGTTCATCTGATCATGCACCATCGTGTGGCGCGTGATCGTATTCTCGAACAGCTCCTTCTGCTCGGCCGTCGGCAGCTCGCCGTGCAGCAGCAGGTAGCAGGTCTCCATATAGTCGCTCTTCTCGGCCAGCTCTTCGATGGAGTAGCCGCGATGGCGCAGGATGCCGACATCGCCGTCGATGTAGGTGATCTTGGATTCGGTGCTGCCGGTGGCGGTATAGCCCGGATCGTAGGTGAAGTAGCCGAGGCCGTTATAAAGGCCGCGGATATCGATGACCTTCGGACCTTCGGTGCCCGTCAGAAGCGGCAGGTCGACTTTCTTGCCGTTCGTGTTGTCGGTAATGGTGACGGATTCGTTGGTCTTGTCCGCGGGCATCGGTACTTCCTCGGAATAGGGGAACTGGTCGGGGCGGGACAGGTGCATGCCGCGCCAACAACGTCGGCCGGCCGAACCTGTTCTATAGGAACTGGATTAACAAAGAATATCGGGCTTTCGCGGTTGCCGCAATTCGCCTTTATAGGAAAAAGCCGAGGAATCCTGCGGCTTTGCCGATAGAAACCGTGACAGGGGCCGTTTTTTAGGCGGTTGCGCCGGCATCGGGTCCTTAGGCGACTGCGTCGCCTAGCCGTCCGAGAGCCTCTTCGCGGCTGAGCAGCGCCAGCACCTCGAAAATCGGCGGGGAGATGTTCGAGCCGGTCGCGGCGGCGCGCAACGGCTGGGCTAGGTCGCCCAGCTTGGCCCCTTCGGCTTCGGCCAGGGTGCGAACCGCGCCTTCGATGGCGGCGGCGTCCCAGGCCGGCAAAGCCTCCAGGGCGGCCTTCAGTTTGCCTAAGCGGGCCTTGGCCTCCGGCGTCAGGATCTTGGCGGCCTTGTCGTTGATGGCCAGCGGGCGCTGGGCGAAGAAGAAGGCGGCGCCGTCGGCCAGCTCGACCAGGGTCTTGGCGCGCTCCTTCATGCTCGGCATGGCCTTGGCGAGCAGGGCGGTCTCGCCGGCCGTCACGTCGCGCTTGAGGTTCTTGGCGAGCAGCGGCGCGGTCAACTCGGCGAGGCGGGCGTCGTCGGCCTGCTTCAGATACTGGCCGTTGAGATTGCCGAGCTTGGCGTAGTCGAAGCGCGACGGGGAGCGGCCGACCGAGTCGAGGCCGAACCATTCGATCGCCTGAGCGCGCGAGATGATTTCGTCGTCGCCATGGCTCCAGCCGAGCCGCAGCAGATAGTTGCACAGCGCTTCCGGCAGATAGCCCATGTCGCGATAGGCGTCGACGCCGAGCGCGCCGTGGCGTTTCGACAGCTTCGCGCCGTCCGGCCCATGGATCAGCGGAATATGGGCGAATTCCGGCGTCGCGAAGCCGGCGGCCTGATAGAGCTGAGTCTGGCGGAAGGCGTTGGTCAGATGGTCGTCGCCGCGGATCACATGGGTCACGCCCATGTCGTGATCGTCGACCACCACGGCGAGCATGTAGGTCGGCGTGCCGTCGCTGCGCAGCATCACCATGTCGTCGAGCTGGGCGTTGGCGACGCGCACCTCGCCCTGCACATGGTCGCGGATCACCGTCTCGCCGTCGGTCGGCGCTTTGAGGCGCACCACGAAGGGCGCGCCGGCGGGCGCCTCATTGGGGTCGCGGTCGCGCCAGCGGCCGTCATAGCGTAGCGGCTTGCCCTCGGCGCGGGCCTTTTCGCGCATCTCGGTCAGCTCTTCGGCGGTGGCGAAGCATTTGTAGGCCTTGCCCTCGGCGAGCAGCTTGTGGGCGACCTCGGCATGGCGGCCGGCGCGGGCGAACTGGAAGATCGGCGGCTCGTCGCCGTTCAGGCCGAGCCAGGTCAGGCCGTCGATGATCGCGGCGATGGCGTCGTCGGTCGAGCGCGCGCGGTCGGTATCCTCGATGCGCAGCAGATATTTACCGCCGTGATGGCGGGCGAACAGCCAGTTGAACAGGGCCGTGCGCGCGCCGCCGATATGCAGATAGCCGGTGGGCGAGGGGGCGAAGCGCGTGACGACGGGCTTGGAGGTCATGGACAGGCTCTGAAAGCTGGCAAAATGGGCGGCAAGCGGACTGGCCCGCTCGGGGCGCTCTCTGTAGCATATCGGTCCGTTTCGCCCAACCCGTCGCAAATCCGGCTTTTCATGCCTTTCCAGTCCGCAGTCCTGGCGTTCTGGACCCGCCTCGTCGAAACGGCGAGCGCGGAACGCGACCGCTGGTTGCTCTGGCTGCCGGTCGCCGTGGCGGCCGGCATCGCGCTCTATTACGCGCTGCCCTTCGAGCCCACCCTATGGCCTGCCGGCCTTGTTTTTGCGGGGGCGGTCCTGGCCGCCTGGCTCTTGCGCCGCTGGACGGCCTTTGTCCTTCTGGCTGTCGCCATCGCGGCCGGCGCGGCGGGTTTCGCCGCCGCCAAGCTGCGCACACTCGTGGTTGAAGCGCCGATCCTGGCGCGCGAGCTCGGACTGGCGCTCGTCGAGGGCCGTGTGCTCGCCGCCGAACCGGGGGAAGCGGGCGGACGCATCGTCATCGCGCAGCCGCGCATCGCCCGGCTCGCGCCCGAACGGACGCCGGAGCGCGTGCGCATTCGCCTGTCGCGTAGCGACAGTCTGCCGCCGGTCGGCGCGAGGGTGCGCTTGCGCGCCATGCTGCTGCCGCCGACGCCGCCGGCCATGCCGGGCGCTTACGATTTCGGCCGGCAGGCCTTTTTCGAGCGCATCGGCGCGGTCGGCTACGCGCTCGGCCGTGCCAGCGTGATCGAATCGGCGCCGGCGGACGGGGGTGTCTTGGCCGCCGCGCGCCTATATGTCGCGACGCTGCGCCAAACGATTCACGCGCGCGTCATGGCGGCTTTGCCGCAGGCAGATAGGGCAGATGCGGTTGGCGCGATGACGGCGGCGCTGCTGCACGGCGAGCAGTCGGCGATCCCCCGCCGCGCGATGGACGACATGCGCGATGCCGGCCTGGCGCATCTGCTCGCCATCTCCGGCTTCAACGTGGCGCTGGTGGCGGGCGCGTTGTTCGTTTCGCTGCGGCTGCTTTTCGCCGCCATGGGTTCTCTGGCGCTTTATTGGCCGACGAAGAAATGGGCCGCCGCGCTCACCATCATCGGCATCTTCGCGTACACGCTGATCACAGGCGCGAGCCTGCCGACGCTGCGCTCCTTTCTGATGACGGCGGTCGTGCTGATCGCCGTCATGCTGGACCGCACGGCGATTTCGCTGCGCCTCGTCATGGCGGCAGGATTGGCGCTCTTGCTGTTCATGCCGGAAAGTCTGCTCGGCGCCAGCTTTCAGATGTCTTTCGCTGCCGTGATCGCGCTGATAGCCGCTTACGAATCCTCGCGCAGCTGGACGCGCCGGCAACGCGCAGAAGGCGGCAAGCTGCGACGGGTCGCGCTCTATGCCGGCGGTCTCGTCGCCACCAGCCTGATCGCCGGCCTCGCCACGGCCCCCTTCGCCGCCTTTCATTTCAACCGGCTCGCGGTCTATCAGCTTGCGGCCAACCTTGTCGCCGTCCCGATCACTGCGGTCTGGATCACGCCCTGGTCGCTGCTTGCCTATCTGCTGATGCCGTTCGGCTGGGAGAGCGTCGCGCTCGTGCCGATGAGCTGGGGCGTCGAAGCGATCATCGCCGTGGCGCGCGAAGTCGCCTCCTGGCCAGACGCCGTGATCGCGTTGCCGTCCCTGCCGCAGGCGGGGCTGGCGCTAGTCACGCTCGGCGGCCTCTGGCTCTGTCTCTGGCGCGCGCGGTGGCGCTATGCCGGCTTGCCGGCGATCGCCGCCGGCTTGGCGACGATGCTGTCCTTCACGCCGCCCGACGTGATCGTCGCGCCGGAGACCGGCCTGTTCGCCGCGCGCGGTGCGAACGGCGATCTGCAATTCGCCGCGACATCGCCATCGGGGCAGGCGTTTCTGCGCGATGTCTGGCGACGGCGCAGCGTCGGTTTGTTGGAAACGTCAGCCGAGGTGCCGAGCCTGCGCTGCGACGCGCTCGGCTGTCTCTATCGCGCGGCCGGCCGCAGCGTCGCACTGCTGCGCGATGAGGCGGCTTTGGCGGAAGATTGCGCCGCGGCCGATGTGGTGGTGAGTTGGGGCGCGCTCTGGCCGGCGCGCTGCAAAGGGCCGCGCTTGCTGCTCGACCGCCGCGCGCTCGCGGCCGGCGGCACACATGCCATCTGGCTGGAGCCGCACGGCATCACCATCGCCAACGTGCGCGCCGAGCGCGGCGAAAGGCCTTGGTCTAAGTAGTCTTAGGCGATGCCGGGCTTGCCGGCCTCCACCGCGAATTTGCCGATCTGCGAGACCTTGCCGTTGGCCGTCGCCACCTTGTCGACCGCGAAGAAGCTCGCCTCGCAACGTTGGCGGTCGAAGTCCAACAGCGTATAGCCGCGCCGGCCGTCGTAGAACTTGATATGCGCATTGTCGCCGCGGATCTTGGCCGAAGCGGTGGCGCCGACGCTGCCGTTGCCGCCCGAGGCGATGGAGGTGCAGATGAACTCAGCGCCGATCTTGGGCGAGTCCGCCTTGTCGAAATCCATCTTCAGATCGCCGGCGAAGGCGTGATGGATGTCGCCGGTGGCGACGACGAGGTTCTTGGTCTTGCGCGCCGCCATGCCGTCGAACAGGCGCTTGCGGGCATCGACATAGCCGTCCCACTTGTCGGTATCGATGATATCGAGCGACGGATCTTTATAGCGGCATTGCATCATCATCACCTGGTTGCCGAGCAGGTTCCAGGTCGTGTCGCCGCGGCCCATCTGGCCGAGCAGCCAGCTTTCCTGCTCGTTGCCGATCATGCTGCGGCCGGGCGCGAAACGTTCGTCGCAATGCATCTTGTCGCCCCGTCCGCAGGCGTGCGGCGAGCGGTACTGGCGCGTATCGAGCGTCGCCAGGCGCATCAGATCGCCATATTCGAGGCCGCGATAGAGCCGCATGGCGGCGCCGTTCGGCTGCAAGGCTTCGCGCACCGGCATGTTCTCGTAATAAGCCTGGAAAGCGGCGGCGCGCAGCTTGATGAAGTCGGCGCTCGACATGTTGGGGGCGGTGTCGCCGGCCCAGTTGTTCAGCGTCTCATGGTCGTCGTAGGCGACGACGAAGGGATGCGCCGCATGGGCGTTCGCCAGATTGGGGTCGAGTTTGTAAAGCGCGTGGCGCAGGCGATAACCGTTGAGGCTGCTGGGTTTGGCCAGCACGGGACGCGGCACGTCGAACCCAATGCGCTTCGCGATGTCGTCTTCCTTCAGCGCATATTCGTAGATGTAGTCGCCGAGATGCAGCACCAGATCGATGTCGCGTTTGGCGATGTCGGCCCAGGCGGTGAAATGGCCCTGCTCGATGCGCTGGCAGCTCGCCACGGCGATGCGCGCGCGCGCCGCCATGTCGGCGGCCCCTCGCGCCGGCAGAGTGTGCGTGCGGCCGATGCGGCTTTCCACTTCGCCGGCACGGAAGCGATACCAGTATGTACGGCCCGGCAAGAGGCCGCGCGCCAGCGCATGGACGCTGTAGCCGGTCTCCGGGCGCGCCAGAGAGGTGCCGCGGAACATCACGCGGCTCATCTGCTCGTTGAGGCCGACTTCCCACTCGACCTCGACCGGGCCTTTGGGCAGGCCTTCGCCGAGACGCAGAGGCTCGGGCGCCAGGCGCGTCCATAGCACCACCGAATCGGCGTCCGGGTCGCCCGAGGCGACGCCGAGCTTGAACGGGTCGGTCTTGAAGATGAGATGCGGCGCCTGCGCGAAGGCGCGGCTGCGCAGGATGAAGGGGGCTGCTAAAGCCGAGGCGCCGAGACCGGTCAGCAGGCGACGGCGGGAGACGAGGGGAAGGCGGGGACGGGTCGGCATGAGACGCTCGCGGGGTTGCGAGAAGGGGGGCAGTCATCAGGCAGGCAATTTCTCTAAGAAAAACTGAACGCCTGATGATTGAACGGACGCCGGCTGTAAATCCGGCGTTCCCTAAACGTCGATCCGAAATGGGCGAAAAGCAACCCCCGGACGGAAAACCGGCTGGAATCCCGTTTTGGGCGCGTCTCTTAGTAGCGGCGGATCAGGCCGACCAGCCGGCCCTGCACTTTCACGCGATCCGGACCGAAGATGCGGGTCTCATAGGCCGGATTGGCGGGCTCGAGAGCGATGGAGTCGCGCTTGCGGCGCAGATATTTGAGCGTGACTTCGTCCTCGTCGACGACGGCGACGACGATGGTGCCGTTCTCGGCCGTGTCGCAGCGCTCGATCACCGCCACGTCGCCGCTGAAGATGCCCGCTTCGATCATCGAATCGCCCTCGATCTCCAGGGCGTAATGCTCGCCGCGGCCGATCAGGCTGGGTGGCACCTCGACGGTGGTGGAATGATCGCGCAACGCCTCGATGGGCAAGCCGGCGGCGATCTTGCCGTAGAGCGGCAGTTCGATGGAAACGCCGGTGGCGGCATTGGCAGGCAGGGCGGCGCCGGTCAGGCCGGGCTTGAACTTGCCCTTGATGACATTGGGCGTGAAGCCGCCGCGCTGCGGTTCGGGCGCTGCGGGGGGCTGCGCGGGCGCTGCGCTGGCGGCGGCGAGCGCCTCGGGCAGGCGGATGACCTCCAGCGCGCGGGCGCGGTGGGCGAGGCGGCGGATGAAGCCGCGCTCCTCAAGCCCGGTGATGAGCCGGTGAATGCCCGACTTGGATTTGAGGTTCAGCGCATCCTTCATCTCGTCGAAGGAGGGCGATGCGCCATGCTGGGCGAGATGGCGGTTGATGAACAGCAGGAGCTCGGATTGTTTTTTTGTCAGCATGAGAACCTGTCCCCGTCGAAGGCAAAAAGCCTCGATAACCCAACTAATCCGGCGTCTCGCTTGCGATGACGCTAGATATAGAACAAAACAAAAACATTCGATTTTGTTCTAGTTTAGTTCTTATGGGCCCGTCAAGTCCCTCTGCGGGGTATTTCACCCCCATCCGGCGCGCGTATGATGCCCGCCGCATCAAAAGCTTAATGGGGGAGGGTGGCGCGATGAACTATCGCAATCTCGGCAAATCGGGGCTGCGCGTCCCGGAAATCGGCCTCGGCTGCAACAACTTCGGCGGCCGCATCGACATGGAATCGACGCGAAAAGTCGTCCACAAGGCGCTCGATGTCGGCGTGGTCTTCTTCGACACGGCGGATGCCTATGGCGACAAGGGCGGTTCGGAAAAGGCGCTCGGCGAGATCATGGGCCCGCGCCGCCAGGACATCATTCTGGCCACCAAATTCGCCATGCCGATGGACGAAGAGGGCAAGAAGAAGGGCGCCTCGCGCCGCTACATCATGGAAGCGGTCGAAGCCAGCCTGACGCGCCTCAAGACCGACTGGATCGACCTCTATCAGCAGCACCGTCCCGATCCGCTGACCCCCATCGAGGAGACGCTGCGGGCGTTGGAGGATCTCGTGACCCAGGGCAAGGTGCGCTACATCGGCAATTCGGGCATGGCGGCCTGGCAAGTGGTCGAGGCCGAATGGACCGCCAAGTCGGTCAATGTCGGGCGCTATGTCTCCTGCCAGAACGAATACAGCCTGCTCAACCGCAAGATCGAGCCGGAGCTGCTGCCGGCGATGGAAGCCTACGGTCTCAGCCTGCTGCCGTTCTTCCCGCTGGCCAACGGCCTGCTCACCGGCAAATACAAGAAGGGCGTGATGCCCGAGGGCGCGCGCCTGACCCGCGAGCCGCGCGCTGCCGGACGCACGCTCACGGAGCGCAATTGGGCCATCGTCGAGAAGTTAGACGCCTTCTCAAAATCGCACGACAAGACTCTGCTGGAGTTGGCTTTTTCCTGGTTGCTGGCGCACAAGCCGGTGGCCTGCGTGATCGCCGGCGCGACCAAGCCGGAGCAGGTCGAGGCCAATGCTGCGGCGGGCAATTGGAAGCTGACGGCCGAGGACATGGCGGCGATCGACGAGATCACCGCGGGCAAGTGAGGCTTTAGTCGAGCAGCACCACGTTCGCCCAGTCGCCGGCTTTGGCGGCTGGGGCGTCGGGCGGGCGGCGGATCAGGCCGTCGGCGCGGGACAGCAGCCCGAGCATGGAGGAGTCCTGCGTGGAGAAGGCGGTCGCGACTGTCTCGCCCTCGGAGTTGGTTGTCAGGCTCGCGCGCAGGAAATCTTCGCGGAAATTGTTGGCCTTCAGGTCGCCGCCGAGCCGCGCGCGGATCTGGCGCGGTGCCGTGTCGCCACCGCCCTGCAGTTTGGCGATGGCGGGGCCGAGATATAGCAGGGCGCAGACCAGTGCCGAGACGGGATTGCCCGGCAGGCCGATCATCGGCGTGCCATTGAAGCTGCCGAACATCAGCGGCTTGCCCGGCTTCATGGCGATCTTCCAGAAATCGACCGTCAGGCCGACCTGGCCGAGCACCTTCTGGATCAGGTCGTGATCGCCGACCGACGCGCCGCCGATGGTGACGAGAAGATCAGCGCCTTCAGCGCCTTGCGCCATGATCTTGAGAGACTGCGCGTCGTCCGGCGCGATGCCGAGATTGACCGGCTCGCCGCCGTGGGCGCGCACGAAAGCGCTTAGTCCAACACCGTTTGAACTGACGATCTGGTTCGGGCCGATGGGATCGCCCGGGTTCACCAACTCGTCCCCTGTGGCGAGGATGGCGATGCGCGGTTTGCGGCCGACCTGCAGCCAGGGGCGGTTGGCGGCGGCGGCGAGCGCGAGGTCGCGCGCGGCGAGGCGGCGGCCCTTGGCCAGCACCACGGCTTCCTTGGCGAAGTCGAGCCCGGCGGCGCGGACATTCTCGGCCAGCTTGGGCGCTTCCTTGACCGTGACCTTGTCGCCGGTCCGCTCGGTGTCTTCCTGGATGACGACGGCATCGGCGCCGGCCGGCAGCGGTCCGCCGGTGAAGATGCGCACGGCCTGGCCGGAGCCGACCGTGCCGCCATAGGCGCCGCCGGCCGGGGCTTCGCCGATCACGGTCAGGGTGACCGGCACTTTGGCGGCGTCGGCGGCGCGCACGGCATAGCCGTCCATGGCCGAGAGGGCGGCGGGCGGCTGGGTGACGCGGGCGGCGAGGTCTTCGGCGAGGATGCGGCCGAGGGCGGCGTCGAGGCCGACGGTCTCGCTGCCGAGCGGCGAGAGAGCCGCCAGGATCGCCTTGCGCGCCTCTTCCACTGACAGCATCACTTCGCCTCGTAAGTGCCTGACTTACCGCCAGACTTATGCGTCAAACGGACCCCGGTGATGGTCATGCCGCGGTCGACCGCCTTGCACATGTCGTAAACTGTTAAAGCCGCCACGGAAACCGCTGTTAACGCTTCCATTTCCACGCCTGTCTGACTCGCGATCTTGCATGTCGCCTCGATGTCGACGCCCTTCGGCGTGAGCGTGAGTTCGACGACCACGGAGGTCAGTCCGATGGGGTGGCAGAGCGGGATCAGCTCGGGGGTTTTCTTCGCGCCCATAATGCCGGCGATGCGCGCGACCGACAGGACGTCGCCCTTCTTGAAGCCGCCGGCGCGGATCAGGGCGACGGTCTCCTTGGCCATCAGGACGGAGCCTTTGGCGGTCGCGACGCGATGCGTCACATCCTTGGACCCGACATCGACCATGCGGGCCTGGCCCTTGGCGTCCAGGTGGGTGAGCTGCTTCTTGGGGGCCGGCTTCTTGGCCATCAGGCGGCCGCCCCGACAGGAGCGAGCAGCGCCTTGGTGGCGGCGGTGACGTCCGCCTGACGCATCAGGCTCTCGCCGACCAGGAAGCAGCGCGCCCCGGCGCGGGCCATGCGGGCGAGATCGGCCGGGCCGGTCAGGCCGCTTTCGGCGACCAGCAGCTTACCGGCGGCCATCTTGGCCAGGCGCTCGGTGGTGGCGAGGTCGGTCTTGAGCGTCTTGAGATTGCGGTTGTTCACGCCGAGGAGCGGCGAGGTGAGCGACTTGAGCGCCCGCTCCATCTCCTCCTCGTCATGGACCTCGACCAGCACGTCCATGCCGTAGCCGAAGGCGGCGTCTTCCAGCTCGTGCGCCTGGGTATCGCTCAGCGCGGCCATGATGATGAGGATGCAGTCGGCCCCGAGCGCGCGCGATTCGGCGATCTGATAGGGCGTCAGCATGAAGTCCTTGCGTAGAGCCGGCAGGTCGACCGCCGCGCGGGCTTGCTTCAGATAGTCGTCGTGACCCTGGAAATGGTCGATCTCGGTGAGGACCGAGAGGCAAGCCGCGCCGCCGGCCTTGTAGGCGCGGGCGAGGGCGGCGGGATCGAAGTCCGGGCGGATCAAGCCGGCGCTGGGCGAGGCCTTCTTGATCTCGGCGATCAGGCCGTAGCCGCTCTTGGCTTTGGCCTCCAACGCGGCGCGAAAGCCGCGGGGCTTGTCGGCGCTCTTGGCGGCGGCATCGACGGCGGCGAAGGGACGAGCCGCTTCAGCGGCCTTTACCTGTTCGAGCCGGATGTCGCAGATTTTCTTGAGGACGTCGCTCACGCGAGGACTTTCGTCGATGTAGCGACGAGAGCAGCCAACGTTGCTTTCGCTTTACCCGAGGCGATCGCCTCGGCAGCGAGCTTAACGCCGGCTTTCAGGTCGGCTGCCTTGCCGGCGACGATGAGAGCCGCGGCAGCATTGAGCAGCACGATGTCTCGATAGGGACCGGTCGCGCCGTCGAGCATGGCGATGATCGCTTGCGCGTTGTGCGCCGGGTCGCCGCCTTTTAGCGCGTCGGCGGTGACGCGCGCAAGGCCCGCGTCCTCCGGCGTCACTTCGAAGGTCGTGACCTTGCCGTCTTTCAGTTCGGCGACGTAGCTCGCGCCGGTGGTGGTCAGCTCGTCGAGGCCGTCGGAGCCGTGCACGACCCAGGCGCGCTCGGAGCCGAGCTGGCCGAGCACTTCGGCGACCGGGGCGATCCATTGGCGGCTGAACACGCCGAGCAATTGGCGCTTGGCGGCGGCCGGATTGGCGAGCGGCCCCAAGAGATTGAAGATCGTGCGCGTGCCGAGCTCGACGCGGGTCGGGCCGACAAAGCGCATCGCGGCATGATGGCGCGGCGCCATCATGAAGCCGATGTTGTTGACGCGCAGCGATTCGGCGACGAGCGCCATATCGGCGTCCAAGTTGACGCCGAGCGCGGCGAGCACATCGGCCGAGCCGGACTTGGAGGAGGCGGCGCGGTTGCCGTGCTTGGCGACCGGCACGCCGCAGCCGGCGACGACGATCGCCGCGCCGGTCGAGATATTGAAGGTGCCGGAGGCGTCCCCGCCGGTGCCGCAAGTGTCGATGGCGCCGGGCGGCGCCTGGATCGGCACGGCCTTCGCGCGCATGACGCGCGCCGCGCCGGTGATCTCGTCGACGGTTTCGCCGCGCAGGCGCAGGCCCATCAGCATCGCGCCGATCTGCGACGGCGTGGCGTTGCCCGACATGATGATCTCGAAGGCTTCTTCGGCCTGGGCCTGGCTCAGCTTGTCGCCGTTGGCGACGAAGCCGAGTAACTTCTTGAACGAGGCGGCCATTTCCGGATTTGGCACGGTGGTCATGCGGCGCTCTTCTTGAGGGAGGGGCCGTTGTGGCCGGCGAGCTGCAGGAAGTTGCGCAGCAGCTGGTGGCCGTGCTGAGAGGCGATGCTCTCGGGGTGGAACTGCACGCCGTGGATCGGCAGCGTCTTGTGCTGCAGACCCATGATGAGGCCATCGGCTTCGGCGGTGGATTCGAGCGCGTCGGGCAGCGTCGATTTTTCGACGATCAGCGAGTGATAGCGCGTCGCCTCGAAAGGCGAGGGCAGGCCGGCGAAGACGCCTTTGCCGCCGTGGCGCATCTGGCTGACCTTGCCGTGCATCGGCTCTGGCGCGCGGATCACCTTGCCGCCGAAGGCTTGGCCAATGGCCTGATGGCCGAGGCAGACGCCGAGCAGCGGCAGTTTCGCGGCGGCGGCCTTGCCGATCAGTTCGAGGCAGATGCCGGCCTTGTCGGGATCGCAGGGGCCGGGCGACAGCACGATGCCCTGCGGCTTGAGCGCCATGGCCGCGTCGGCGGTCAGCGCGTCGTTGCGCTTCACCACGATCTCCGCGCCTTCTTCGCCGAGGTAGTGCACAAGGTTGTAGGTGAAGCTGTCGTAGTTATCGATAAGGAGAAACATCTTCGATCTCTCGCGGCGGGATTCTCGCGAAAGGCGCGAATCGCCAGGGCCGCCGTAAAGGCTGGAATTGAGCGCTGTTATATCAGGCTTTTTGGCCTCAGGGGAAGGCAATGGACGGTTGGTTAATGCCTGTGTTAGCAAGGCGTCATCGTCCGTTTCCCGCGTTTGGAGTGCCCCATGGCTCGCGCCTCGGTCTGGAGCCGAATCAAGTCCCTCTGGCACAAGGCCAGCCGCTCGCTTCTGGGCATCGCCGCCATGGGCCTGGCGCTCGGGATCGGCATCGGCATGGGCCTGTGGCTCGGCGATGTCGCCGATAAGCCGCCGCCGCGGCCCAATGGACCGCCGCCGCGCGCCACGGCTCCGACCCCTCCGCAGGACGGCCCGCGTGACGGCCTGCGGCCCAATCAGCCGCGCATCGATGTCGCGCCCTGGGTCGCCGATCCGCGCCGCGAACGCCCCCAGGGACTCGATCTACCGCCCGAACGTCTGCCCGAGGCCGCGCCGGAAGAGCGGCCATCATTCCTGCCGCCGCCGGGCATTGCGCCGGACAGCGCGCCCGACGCGCCGGCTCCGGAGGCGCTGCCCGATCAGCCGCAGCAGGACGGTCAACAGGAGGGGGGGCTGCCAGCTTGGCGGCGCTATGCCGTCGCGCCGCCCGACACGCAAGGCCGTCCGCTCGTCGCCATCGTCATCGACGACATGGGCGTCGATCTGCGCCACTCGCAGGAAGCCGCCGCGCTGCGGGCGCCGCTGACGCTGGCCTATCTGCCTTACGCGCGCGATCTCGCCGGCCAGACGGCGGCGGCGCATCGCGCCGGCCATGAGCTGATGGTGCATGTCTCGATGCAGCCGCAGTCGAAAACCGGCGCGGCGGGCCAGGCCGAGTCGGGCGGCGATCCGGGGCCGAACGCGCTCACCGTCGGCCTCGCGCCGGAGGAGATCCGCCGCCGGCTCGACTGGGCGCTGACGCAATTCCCTGGCTTCGTCGGCATCAACAACCACATGGGCAGCGCCTTTACCGTGAACCGCCCCGGCATGAGCGTGGTGATCGGCGAGTTGAAACGGCGCGGCTTGCTCTTCCTCGATTCGCGGACCACGGCGGGCAGCGTCGGCGAAGCCTTGGCGATGGAGGCCGGCGTGCCCCATGCGACGCGCCATGTCTTCCTTGACAATATCCAGAGCGAGGCGGAGGCGCGCACGCGGCTCTTGGAATTGGAGCGCATCGCCAAGGCGCGCGGCGCGGCCATCGCCATCGGCCATCCGCATCCGACGACGCTGACGGTGCTGCGCGAGTGGCTGCCGACGGCGGCGGGCAGGGGGTTGGCGCTGGTGCCGCTCTCGACGATCGTCGCGCGCAATATGAACGCCTCCGTGAGCGCCGAAGCGCGTCACGAGAACGGCTCGATCACCCGATAAGTTTTTTAGCTGCGATTGCTGTTGTTCGACGCGGTGCGCGTCGGCGGCAGCGGCTTACTCTCGGGCGGCTGCACCGGCTTGGGCGCTTCGGCGTAGATGAAGCCCTGCGCCGGATAGACGCGGCCGAAGGTGCCGACCGTGTTCATGAAGCGCACTTCGCTCCAGTCATTGTTCGCCGAGACGTCGATCACCGGCTGGCGCTTATGGATCTTGCCGCGCGTGTTGCCGTTGTCGCCCCAGTTGGCGTGATCGACCCACAGCTTGCGCGGATCTTCCGACAAAGCCGCGACCACGGCGACATGGCCCATGGGCAGCGATTTGGTCTTGGTGAGCGTGAGAACGGCGCCCTTGGTCGGCTTCACGCCCTTGGCATATTTGCCGTCGGCGCCCTTCCACCAGGTCCAGGCGTCGCCGAACAACTGCACGCCCGAGACGCTGCGCGCATAGGGCACACAGGAGGTGAAGGCGATCGGCTCTTCGAGCTCGAGCTGCGGCTGCGAGTAAGCCTGCGTGTTCGAGCTCTTGGTCGTGGGGGTGGCGCAGGCGGCCAGCAACACCGTCGCGCTTAATGCAGCGGCGGAGATCAGCGGGCCGAAATTCGAGCGCCTTAAAACCGGGTGCCGATTCGCGAGACTTTTCAATGGTCCCCTCATGGGGACAAAGGGTTAACGCATGATAGCTAAGCGGCAAAGCAAAAAAATCAGGGCAGGGTTTGGCGGCTGTTGACCTTCCCATGATGTCAAGCTGCAGGATGCTCTCACTTCAGCCCCGCTTGCGAGTCCCCCATGGCCGATCATCCGCACCATCACGACCATTCCTGCTGCGCCGCCAAACCGGCCGCGCCGCCTGTCCAGACGAAGGCGCTCGACCCGGTCTGCGGCATGACGGTCGATCCGGCGACGACGCCTCATCACTCGACGCATCAGGGCGCGGAGTTCCATTTCTGCAGCGCCGGCTGCAGAACGAAGTTCATGGCCGATCCGCAGAAGTATCTCGCGCCCAAACCTGTCGCGCTTCCTTCTCCGGCGGCGGCTGGCGCGATCTACACCTGTCCGATGCATCCCGAAGTGCGCCAGCAGGGTCCGGGCGCTTGCCCGATCTGCGGCATGGCGCTCGAGCCGGCGATGCCGAGCGCGGAGGATGGCCCCAATCCCGAGCTGGCCGACATGTCGCGGCGCTTCTGGATCGGCCTTATTTTGGCGCTGCCGGTCTTCGCGCTCGAGATGGGCAGCCATCTGTTCGACCTGCATCATCTGATCGGCCTCGATCCGCGAACCTCCGCCTGGGCTCAGTTCGCGCTGGCGACGCCGGTGGTGCTGTGGGCCGGCGCGCCGTTCTTCGCGCGCGGCTGGGCCTCGCTGGTGACGCGCAACCTCAACATGTTCACGCTGATCGGGCTCGGCACCGGGGTGGCCTGGGTTTACAGCGTCGTCGCGTTGTTCGCGCCCGGCCTATTCCCGCCGGCTTTCCAGATGCACGGCGCAGTCGCGGTCTATTTCGAGGCGGCGGCGGTGATCACCGTGCTGGTGCTGCTCGGCCAGGTGCTCGAATTGCGCGCGCGCGAACGCACCGGCGGCGCGATTCGCGCCTTGCTCGATCTCGCGCCCAAGACGGCGCGGCGCATCCATGGCGCCAGCGAGCATGACGTGCCGCTGGAAGAGGTGCGCGCCGGCGACCTGCTGCGCGTGCGGCCGGGCGAGACGGTGCCGGTCGACGGCGCGATCGTTGAGGGACGCTCGTCGCTTGACGAATCCATGGTGACGGGCGAGCCGATGCCGGTGACGAAGGGCGAGGGCGCCAAGGTCATCGGCGGCACGCTGAACGGCCAAGGCGGGTTCGTTATGCGCGCTGAGAAGGTCGGTGGCGAGACGTTGCTGGCGCAGATCGTCCAGATGGTGGCCGAAGCGCAGCGCTCGCGCGCGCCGATCCAGAAGCTCGCCGACCAGGTCTCGGCTTGGTTCGTGCCGCTGGTGATCGCCGTGGCGCTTGTCGCCTTCGCCGCCTGGACCCTGTGGGGGCCGGAGCCGCGCATGGCCTTCGCGCTGATCGCCGCCGTCTCAGTGCTGATCATCGCTTGTCCTTGCGCGCTCGGCCTCGCCACGCCGATGTCGATCATGGTCGGCGTCGGGCGTGGCGCGCGCGCCGGCCTGCTGATCAAGAACGCCGAGGCGCTGGAGCGGCTCGAAGCCATCGACACGCTGGTGATCGACAAGACCGGCACGCTGACCGAAGGCAAGCCGAAGCTGACGGCCATCGTGACCGATGGCATCGGCGAGGCCGAACTGCTGGGGCTGGCGGCCAGCCTGGAGCGCGCCAGCGAGCATCCGCTCGGCGCCGCCATCGTGCAGGCCGCCGAAGCGCGCGGCCTGACGTTGGAGGGGGCGCGCGGCTTTACGGCGGAGAACGGCAAGGGCGTTTACGGCATGGTCGCAGGAAAGCGCGTCGTCCTCGGCAACCGGCTGATGTTCGACGATCTGCATATCGACGCGGCGGCGCTCGCCGGCAAGGCTCACGCGCTGCGCGAGGACGGCGCGACGGCGATCTTCATCGCGGTGAATGGCCGCGCCGTCGGCGTGCTCGCCATCGCCGACCCGATCAAGGCGACGACGCCGCAGGCGATCCGCGATCTGCAGGCGCAGGGCTTGCGCATCGTCATGCTGACCGGCGATGCGCGCGCCACCGCCGAGGCCGTCGCCAAACAGCTCGGCATCCATGAGGTGGAAGCCGAGGTGCTGCCGGAAGATAAAAGCCGCACGGTCGCCCGGCTGCAAGCGGAGGGGCGCAAGGTCGCCATGGCGGGCGACGGCGTGAACGATGCGCCGGCGCTGGCCGCCGCCGATGTCGGCATCGCCATGGGCACCGGCACCGATGTGGCGATCCGTTCGGCGGGATTGACCTTGCTGCACGGCGATCTCGCCGGCATCGCGCGGGCGCGGGCGCTGTCGCATGCGGTAATGCGCAACATCCGCCAGAATTTGCTGTTCGCGTTTCTTTACAACGCTGCCGGCGTGCCGATCGCGGCCGGCGCGCTCTATCCCGTCTTCGGGCTGCTGCTGTCGCCGGCCATCGGCGCGGCGGCGATGGCGCTCTCGTCGGTAAGCGTCATCGCCAATGCGCTGCGCTTGCGCGCGGTGAAGCTTTAGTTATTCGGCTGCGACGGCCGCGCCGCGTAACTCATCGCCGCCGCGGATCGGACGCTCGCCCTTCACGCTCAGGCGATAGCAGATGCGGCGGTGGTTGACTTTGTCGAACGGGGTCGCCGCATGCAGCAGACCGCGGTTGTCCCAGATCACCAGATCGCCGGCCTGCCATTTGTGGGCATAGACCTTGCCCTCGGCCGAGGCGCGCGTGCGCAGGTCGTCGATCATCGCGAGAACTTCGGGCTCGGTCATGCCCGGCGCCGGGCGTGCCGACAGCTTGGCGCTGAAATAGAGGAAGTCGCGGCCGGTGTGCGGATGGCGGCGCACCACCGGCTGCGGGATGTCGGGATAATCGGCATAGGCGCCGGTGTTATGGCGGCCGCCGTTCAGCTTGTCGTGGCTCGCCATGATCGTCATGTCGATGTATTTGCGCTTCTCCTCGTCGCTCATGCCTTCGTAGAGCTTGAGGGTGCTGCAGAAGATCGTGTCGCTGCCGACCGGCGGGGCTTCGAGGCAATAGAGCAGCGTGTAGGCCGTCGGATGCTCGAAGAAATACTGGTCGGTGTGCAGCTGATAGCCGTCGTCGGCATTGCCGATCGGCTTGCCGTTCTCGTCCTTCACGTTGGAGAGAACGTAGATTTTCTCATAGCCGGGCAGCAGGAAGTCTTCGCGCGTGCTGTTCTCCAACTCGCCGAACTGCTGGGCGAAGGCGATCATCGAAGCCGGGCTCAGCTTCTGGCCGCGGAACGCGAGCACGCCGTGCTCGGCCAAGGCCTTCTTCAGCGCTTCGAGATTGTGCGGGCCGATATCCTCGCAGTTCAGTCCCTGGACGATGGCGCCGGGGTGCTCCTCAGACAGCACTTTCAACGGAATCTGGTCGGCGGCAGTCATGGCGGCTCTCCCTGATGTCATTAGCCCCGAATATCGATGATGGGATCATGGCTGAAAAATTTGCTTCGTTCATTGCGCAAATCTGAATAATCCGGTTGAATAGGATTGAACAATTCAACACGGAGCCGCGCCATGGATCGCCTGAAGATGATGGAGAGCTTCGTCGCAGTGGCGAAAGCCAAGAGCTTTTCCGCCGCCGCCGAGCGTCTCGGCATGTCGCGCGCCATCGTCACCAAACATATCGGCGCGCTCGAAGCGCGGCTCGGCGCGCGGCTGCTCACGCGCACGACGCGCCGCGTCGCGCTCACCGAGGTCGGCGCCGATTATCTTGAGTTCTGCATCGGCATCCTCGGCGAGCTCGACAAGCGGGAAGGGGCCATTGCCCGCGAGCAGCAGGAACCGCAGGGATCCTTGCGCGTCGCCGTGCCGACCTCGTTCGGCGCGGTGAATTTTCCCGAAGCGGTGTCCGTCTTCGCGCGCAAATATCCGCAGATCAAAGTCTCGTTGATCGTCGACAACAGCTCGAACTATTCGGTCGATATCGCGTCGAACGATTTCGACGTGGCGCTGCGCCTGTCGCCGATCGCGGCGACGGCGGCGGTGACCGCGCGCCAGATCGGCATGCTGCGTTGGATCGCCTGCGCCGCGCCCGAGTATCTCAAGCGCGCCGGCGAGCCGAAGACGCTCGACGAGCTGACGCGGCACAATTGCATGATCCATATGAAGCTGGCGCCCGACCGCATCTGGCGCTTCGGCGGCGCCGGCAAGAAGAAGCCAACCGCCAAGGTGAATGGCGATTTCTCGTCCAACAGCATCCTCATGCTGCGCCAGGCGGCGCTCGACGGCATCGGCATCGCCATGCTGCCGACCTATCAGATCGGCGAGGATCTGCGCGCCGGCCGCCTGCGCCGCGTGCTGCCGCAGCTGCCGCCGTTCGAGCGGCCGGTCAGCGTGCTGTTTCCCGAGGGCCGCATGATCCCGAAGAAGACGCGGCTGTTCAGCGATTTCATCGCCGACTGGTTCAAGCGCGGCCGCTGGGACGACGCGCTGCTGAAGAAGGCGAGCTGAGATGGCCACGCGTCCGCAAGCCGTCGGCACGACTCAAATCGACGAGGCGCGCCTGCGCGTCACCGAATGGCGCTTCGCGCCTGGCGCGGAGACGGGCCGCCATGTGCACGGCTTGGATTATGCGGTGGTGCCGATGACGAGCGGCGCGCTCACCATCGAATGGCCGGACGGCAGCGTGACCCATCCGCAGTTGACCGCTGGCGTTTCTTACGCGCGGCCGGCGGGCGTCGATCACAATGTGATCAACGACAATCCCTTCGAGTTCGTCTTCATCGAGATCGAGCTGAAGTAGCGCCTAACTTTTGGCGAGCCCGTCGAGAATTGGGCAGGCGGCGCGCGCGTCGCCGTGGCAGCTTGCCGTCAATTCCTCCAATCCGGCGATCATCGTCTCGATCTCGCGTTTGCGCGCTTTGAGCATCTCGATCTGATCGACGGCGATGCGCTTCACGTCGGCGCTGGCGCGATGTCGATCGCGCCAGAGTTGCAGGAGAGATTTGATCTGGGTGAGCGCGAAGCCGACGTCGCGCGCATGGCGGATGAAGGCGAGGCGCTTGAGATCGTCGTCGCCGTAGACGCGATAGCCGTTCTCGCCGCGCAGCGGCGCCTGCAAGAGGCCGATGCTTTCGTAGTGGCGGATCATTTTCGCCGACACGCCCGACGCGGCGGAAGCCTGGCCGATGTTCATCGGAACCCTCCCACGCTACCTGTGGATAATTTTTGCAAGGTTGACGCCATAGGATGTGTGAATCGCACCAATAGCGGGTAATTGTTCCGGTTTCTGGCGAATTCGCCACATATCTTAACAAGTCGGCTAGACCAAAAGTGATAAGTCATGGTAAAAATTCCGTTAACGGAACTCTGAGACAACATCACGATTTCCAGTTTGTGCGCCGCACCCTTCCGGCAAAGGGCGCGGCGTCCGTTTGGTGGGGAACCATGAAGACGTATGAAGAGTTGAGCGGCGCGCAAGGCCGCCAGATTTTCTATCGCGCAGAGCGTTATAAGGTCCGCGACCTGTTCCGCAAAACTCTGCCCGACCTCACGCTCGATGAGGCGCCCTACAATCTGCAGGATCTCAGCTTGAACGGCATGGGCGCCACCGCTCAGTCGCTGCAGAACGACGTCTACAACCCGGGGATGCAGGTCGCCGTCCAGCTCGGCCTGCGCGGCGTGCCGCTGTTCGAGGGCAAGGGCGAGATCACCCGCACCGAGCAGACGCAGACCGGCACTAAGGTCGGCATCCGCCTGCGCGACTGCATCGACATTTCGCAGATCGTCACGAAGTATCAGGAAATCCTGATCCGCGCCGACATCGATTCCTTCGCCAGCGAGAACATCAATCTTGGCGTTTCGCCGGAATACCGCATGATGGCCTCGGACGTGCTGCACCTGCTGCGCACCTTCCGCGCCAACCTCGACCAGTTCGATCAGCAGAAGCTGAGCGCCGAGAACGAGGCCGAGATCCTCGCCACGTGCGAAGAGCGCATCCTGCCGAGCTGGCGCGAGCATTGGCATCGCGCCAACGCACTGGTCGAGCCGATCATGGATCAGGCGCTCGAGCTGCGCGCCACCAAGCGCTTCACCGAGCTGGTGCTGACGCCGGAATTCATGGCCGGCGCGATCTGGAACCGCAGCTACGCCAAGCCGCTCGGCTATCCGGGCGACTTCAAGATCATGAGCATGGTCTACGACTGGCGTCGCGAGGGCAAAACCCTCTACGAGAAGCTGTCGCACCGCCTCGGCCTCGAAGTGGCCGAATGCATCGCCACGCGCATGACCGACATGCGCGTCGCCATAGCCCAGTCCGTGCTGACGGCTCCGGCGGCCACTGCGGAGAACCGCCCGGCGCGCATCGCCAGCCTCGGCTGCGGCCCGGCGCGCGAAGTGGTGGATTATCTCGGCGTCGCCAGCCTGCCGCGCCGCGTCGACTTCAGCCTGATCGATCAGGACCATGAAGCCCTGACCTCGGCTTACGAGCGGACCTATCCGGCCGTCGTGCGCCACGGCGGCAAGGCGACGGTGAGCTGCCTCAACGCCTCGTTCGTGCAGCTGCTGCGCGGCGAACTGTTCGAAAAGCTGCCGCCGCAGGACTTGATCTACACGGTCGGTCTGATCGACTACTTGGTTCCCAAGCGCGTGAAGTCGTTGGTCAACACGCTCTACGCCAACCTGGCGCCGGGCGGCCGCCTGATCGTCGGCAACATGCACCGTTGCGCCGGCAGCAACCTGTGGCCGATGGAATTCCTCACCGACTGGAACATCCTCTATCGCGACGCCCACGATATGGCGGCATTTGCGTCCGGCCTGCCGGGCGTCTCGTTCGAGACGTTCTACGATTCGACGCAGCGCGTCGTCATGGTGAGCATGGTCAAGAAGGGCTGAGCACGCCCTCCTGAAACGACAACGGCGGGCCCAATAGGTCCGCCGTTTTTCTTTGCGCTCGGAGAAAGAGCCGTTAAGCCGCGCCGGCCTTCTTGTCGTCGATCGCGATGACGCGGCCAACCGGAAAATCGACGACGACCGTGGTGCCGGCGCCGAGCGTGCTGATGATCTGCAGGTTGCCGCCGTGCAGCAGCATGATCTTTTTGGACAGCGGCAGGCCGAGTCCGGTGCCGCCATGCTTGCGCACCATGACGCTTTCGACCTGCACGAAGGGCTCCATGACGCGCGGAATGTCGGCTTCGGCGATGCCGATGCCGGTGTCGGAGATGCGCACTGACCAGCCGCCGTCGAGAGTCTGGACGATGGACGCGGTGATCTCGCCGCCCGGCGGCGTGAATTTCAGAGCGTTGCTGAGCAGGTTGATGAAGACCTGCTTGACCAGGGTCTTGTCGGCCTTGAGCACGACGTTGCGCGGGATGTCGCGCAAGGAGAGGCGCAAGCCGGACTGGGCCGCCTTGTCGCGCACGATGCGGAAGCACTGATCCAGCACGTCGATGATGTCGATATTCTCTTCGGCGATCGACAGCTTGCCGACCTCGGCCTTCGAGAAATCGAGCACATCGGTGATGATGGTCAGCAGATGGCGCGCGGTGCTGTGGATGTCCTCGACGTAAGACGAGTACTTCTCCGAGCCGATCGGCCCGAACATGCGGACCTTGATGATCTCCGAGAAGCCGAGGATCGCGTTGAGCGGCGTGCGCAGCTCATGGCTCATCACGGCGAGGAAGTCGCTCTTGGCCTTGTTGGCGGCCTGCGCTTCGGTCAGCAAATCGAGCACGCGGCTCTTTTCCTGCTTGAGCATCTCGGTGCTGATGAACTCTTTGCGAATGTAGAGCTCCTGCACGTAGCTGGAGAACACGCCCACGGCGACCGACATGCCGAGGAAGAAGTTGTTGCTCAGCAGATATTCCGGCGGGATCGGGTTGAGCCAGATCGCCGAGACCTGATAGAGCCCGAACAGCAGCAGGCAGATCATCGTCGAATTGACGCAGCGCAGCCGAATGAGGCTGGCCGAATAGATCACGACCATGATCAGGCCGGCGTAGTAGAGGCGGTTGCCCGGCTCTTCGGCGAAGGCCGTCATGGCGATGATGCCGAGGCCGGCGACAAAGCTGGAGGTGCCGAGCACCAATTGGGCGAAGCGCGGGAAGGACGGGTGATAGGTCAGCGCGAGAGACAGCAGCAGCAGGGGGCAGACGCCGGCATAGCGGATCAGCCACATGATGCCGTGCGTTTCCGGCAGGATGTAATGGTCGAGAATGCCGAACAGCGCGTAAAGCGCATTGGCGGCGAGCAGGAAGATGCGGATGGTGGGCAACGCGCGGTGCAGATGCTCCGCGGTGAAGCGCCGCTCGATATCGGGATCGTCGAAGCTGAGGCTGAGCGTGTTCAGGCTGTAACCGGGCACAGTTGTACCCTCGCCGCCGAGATAGCGGCCGAGACGCGATGCGAAATCGCCGCTCAAAAGGCCACCTGGAGACTGAGACCGACCACGTCGGAGCTCGTCTCGGTCGTGCCGGTCGTCACGGCGGTGACGCCAAGCGCGGAGAAGTTGTTGGTGCGGTTGATCGGCGCCTCGTTGGCGAACATGTGCGCGTAGGAGAGGTCGAAGGACACCGTTTCGCTGAGCGCGTAGCTGGCGCCGAGGCCGAGCCAGAGGCGGTCGGCATCGGGGATGGAGTTCGAGCGATAGGCGTCGCGCGTCGGCGTCTGGTCGTATTCGACGCCGCCGCGCAGCGTCCAGGAAGCGGTCAGCTTGTGCTGCGCGCCGACCGAGATGCCGTAAGTGTCGCGGTACTTCTGCGTCAAAGTCGCCGTGCTGCCGTCGGAGAAGTTGAACTCGAGCTTGTCGAAGCGGCTCCAGTTGTAATAGTTGGCCTGGGCGAGCAGGGTGGTCGCGCCGTCGAGCTTGTAGGCCGCGCCGAGGCCGACAATGTCGGGCAGCGCGATGGTGGTGCTGACGTCGCGATTGGTCGTCGTGCCGAGCACGGTCTGAACCGAGCCGCCGCCGAGATCCTGATCCATCGCGGCGCGATAACTGAGGCCGATGTTGAGCGCGTCGGTGGCTTTCCACAGGACGCCGAGGTTATAGCCGACCGAGAAGCCTTCGCCGTCGATGGTCAGCTTGCCGTCGGAGGCCGGATTGCCGAGATCGCCGGGGTTGGGAATGGCGCTGACGAGCTTGGCTTCCATATACTGGAAGTCGATGCCGCCGCCGATGGAGAGGCGCTGATCGAGCTTGTAGGCGACGCTCGGCGCGACATCGATGCTGACGATGCGGCTTTCGATGGCGTCGTAGCGGCCGTAGTAGTCGGGCTTGTATTTGTTCGCCAGACCGTAAGGCACGGTGACGGCGACGCCGACCCACATGTCTTCGCTCGCCGGCGTGGCGGCGTAGAAATGGCCGAGCGGCTGCGCGTCGAACGCCTGATCGCCGCCGCGCCCGCCGACGGCGGTGCCGCCGACCGTCGAGCCGCGATCGCTGACCTTGGCTTGCGGCTTGATCATGTAGCCGCCGCCGATGACCTGCGAACTTTTCAGTTCGGTCATGCCGGCCGGATTATAGAAGATGGTGCTGGCGTCTTCGGCGATGGCCGCTTCGCCGGCGAAGGCGCGGCCGCTCGCTTTGGCGCTCTGCTCTTGCATGAGAAACGCGCCGGCCTGCGCTTGCGTCGCGGCGAGCGACGACAAGGCGACCAAGGCGAACGCTTGGCTGTAACGCTTGCTGTTCAAGTCCTGATCCCTCCCATGCGCTCGGTCTCCGAGTCGCATCCGTGAGGAGAATTAAGGACTTATAGGATTAATAATTGTTTAATCGCGCCCGCCACAACCGGATTGCGGCGAAAATATCTTTCAAAACAATAGGATATTTCTGCCTAGTGCCTTAAGGCGTATTGCGCCCGCGGCGGCTGGCGGCGAACAGCACGGCCTCTTCGGCGGCGCGCACCAGGGCGCGGGCCTTGTTCTGCGTCTCTTCATATTCGGCGCGCGGGTTGCTGTCGGCGACGACGCCGCCGCCCGCCTGCACATAAAGGGTGCGGTCCTTCACCAGGCCGGTGCGGAGCGCGATGCAGCTGTCCATGGCGCCGTTGGCGGCAAAATAGCCGATCGAGCCGGCATAGATGCCGCGCCGGGTCTTCTCCAGCTCGTCGATGATCTCCATGGCGCGCACTTTGGGCGCGCCCGAGACGGTGCCGGCGGGAAAGCCGGCCATCAGCGCGTCGATGGCGTCATGCTTGGGATCGATCTCGCCTTCGACGTTGGAGACGATGTGCATCACGTGCGAGTAGCGCTCGATCACCATCTGCTCGGTGACGCGCACGGTGCCGATCTTGGCGACGCGGCCGACATCGTTGCGCCCGAGATCGAGCAGCATGAGATGTTCGGCCAGCTCCTTGGGATCGGCGAGCAGCTCTTCGGCCAGCGCCTGATCTTCGGCGGGCGTCTTGCCGCGCGGGCGCGTGCCGGCGATCGGGCGGATCGTCACCTTGCCGTCGCGCAGCCGCACCAGGATTTCCGGGCTCGAACCGACGATGGCATAGCCGCCGAAGTTCATGAAGAACAGGAACGGCGAGGGGTTCAGTCGGCGCAGCGAGCGGTAGAGCGCGAACGGCGGCAGTTGGAACGGCACCGAGAAGCGCTGCGACGGCACCACCTGGAAGATGTCGCCGGCGCGGATATATTCCTTGGCCTTCTCGACGATGGCCTCGTATTCCGCCAGCGTCGTGTTCGAGCTCGGCACCGGCGCGGGATGCTCGCCTTCAGCGACTTCATGGCGATAGGGCAGCGGCCCCTCGAAGGCCGAAAGCGCCTCGGTCAGCCGCCATTGAGCGGCGGCATAGGCGGCGTCGGCTTCCTTCTGGGTGACGTTCTTGTCGGTCAGGTCGGGCCAGACCGGCGTGACCAGGGAGACGGTGTCTTCGAGGTGGTCGAAGATCGCCACCACGGTCGGGCGCAGGAAAACGCTTTCGGGAATCTGCAGCTCGTCGGGATTGCTGTCGGGCAGCTTCTCGACCTGGCGCACCATGTCGTAGCCCATATAGCCGAACAGACCGGCCGCCATCGGCGGCAGGTCGGCCGGCGTGTCGATGCGCGATTCCTTGATCAGCGCGCGCAAGGCATCGAGCGGCGCGCCGTCGCAAGGGCTGAAGCTGTCGAGGTCGGCGAGGGCGTCGCGGTTGATCTCCGACTTGGCGCCCGAGGAGCGCCAGATCAGGTCGGGCTTGAAGCCGAGAAAGGAATAGCGCGCGCGCCGCGCGCCGCCTTCGACCGATTCGAAGAGGAAGCTGTTGGGCTGCGCTTCGGCGAGCTTGAGCAGGGCCGAGACCGGCGTCTCCAGGTCGGCGACCAGGCGCGTCCACACGATCTGCGCCGTGCCGGCGCGGTAGGCCTCGGCGAAGGACGCGAACTCCGGCAGCGTCTTCATCTTAGAACCGCTGATCGATGACGCTGCGCTCGATCACGACATCGTAGCGCTGGCGCAGCGCGCCGGCGAATTGATCCAGCAAGTCGCCGGCGATCGACTGCGACAGCTGCTCGTCGAGGCGGGTGCGGGCTTCGGCGGCGAGGGCCGGCGCGGCGCGCACTTCCTTCAGCACGGCGACGACATAGCCGTCGCGCGCTTCGCCCATCGTCGCTTCGCCGACGTTGAGCGCGAAGACATCGGCTTTGAGCGCTTCGGGCAGGCCGGCTTCGGACTCGTGAGTGGCGCGGCTGAAGGCGGGCGTGGTCTTGACCGCGAGTTTGTCGGCCTGGGCGGCGGCGGCGAGCGTCTGGCCGCCCTTGACCTTGTCGAGCAAGGCCTGGGCACGCTTTTCGGCGCCGGCGCGGCGCTGCTCGTCCTGCCACAGGCCGACCACGTCGTTCTTCACCTGCTCGATCGGCTTGGCGGCAGCGGGGCGCACGCTGTCGACATGCAGCACGGCATAGACGCCGTTGGCGAGCTCGAGCAGCGAGGATTCCTGATTTTCCGGGGTGGAGAAGGCGGTGCGGATGAAGATCGGATCGGAGGGCAGCGTCGGCGCGGCGCGGCCGGCTTCAGTCAGGCCGTTGGAATCGACGGCGGGCACCTTGGCGATCTTCACGCCGATCTGATTGGCGGCTTCTTCAAGGCTCGCGCCGCCGGCGAGGGCGTCTTCAAGCTTGATCGACAGGCTATGCGAGGCGTCGGCGGCTTCGCGGCCGGCCATATCCTTGCGCAGCTGATCGCGCACTGTTTCGAATGCCTGCACGCGGCCGTCTTCGGCGGCGCTGACGGCGACGATGTGGAAGCCCAGCGGGCTCTTGAGCGGCGCGCTGTGCTGGCCGGCCTTGAGCGCGAAGACGGGGCCGGCGATCTCGCCGAGCAGGTCGGCGCGTTCGACCCAGCCGAGCTTGATGATCTGGGCGGTCGAGCCGGCGGCCTTGACCGCGGCTTCGAGCGTGCGGCCCTGGTTCATCGCGTCGGCGATCTTCTTCGCCTCGGCCTCGTCGCGCAGCACGACCTGATCGACATTGCGGCGTTCGCGCGTGGTGAAGTCGTTGATGCGGGCGTCATATTCGCTGCGCAGGCGCGCGTCGTCGACGGCGATCTCCTCGGCTAGGGCGGCGGGGTCGATCGCGGCGTAGCTGAGCGTGCGATATTCCGGCGCCATGAAACGGTCGGCGTTGGCCTTGTAATAGGCGGCCAGCGTCGTTTCGTCGGGCGGCGGCGGGGTCACCGACTGGTTCGCCGGCACCAGCACGTTGTCGGCGACGCGAGTCTCTTCGCGATATTTGTGCAGCGATTCGACCAGCATGCCCGGCACCGGCGCGTCGATGCCGACGACGCCGGCAAGCTGACGGGTCGCCAGGTCGCGGCGCAGCAGGGCGACGTAGCGGTCTTCCGTCAGGTTGTTGGCCATCAGCACCTGCTGGAAATGGGCGCGGTCGAACTGGCCGAGAGCGTTGCGGAACGCCGGCTCGCTCTGGATATGGCGCAGCACCATCTGATCGCCGACGGCGAGGCCCATGTCGCCGGCCGCCTTGGTGAAGACGGCGCGGTCGATCAGCCGTTCGAGCGCCTGATCGACGAGGCCGAGCTGCTTGGCCTGCTGCGAATCCAAAGTGCCGCCGAAAATCGGCTGATAGCGCTCGACCTCTTGCTTCACGGCGTCGGTCAGCTGCGACAGCGGGATCTTGCTGCCGGCGACCTTGGCGACCGTGGGGTCGCGCTCGCCGAGGAAGATGTCGTTGATGCCCCACAGGCCGAAGCTCAGGATCAGGAGCCCGAACAGAATCTTCACCACCCAGGAGGTGGCGTGCTGGCGCATAGACTGAAGCATCGACGTGAGGCCTGTTGAGGTGCGGCGTGAAGGAAAGCGGCGCGCCCCGATTCCTGCGAAAGAGGCTAGAGAAACAGGCACTTGCGCGGCGCGGCGCATGATAGAAGCGCACCCATGGCGCTGCAACACGGAAATGGCTCGCAAAAGACGCGGTCATGCGGTTGGCAGGGCGCACCCCTGCATGTTAGGAAGCGGCCCGGACCGCAGCAATTAAGATAAGGGGAACAAGCCCATGGCCGCCCGCCGCCCGTTGATCGCCGGCAATTGGAAGATGAACGGCCTGAAGGCCGATGGCGCCAAATTGCTGGGCGAATTGATCCAGGACGTCGCCAAGCCCGGCGCGGTCGGCTGCGAATTGCTCGTCTGCCCGCCGGCGACCTTCGTGCATGTGGCGGCCGTCGTGACGCTCGGCAGCGCGCTCGCCACCGGCGGCCAGGATTGCCACGCCAAGACCTCGGGCGCTCACACCGGCGACGTCTCTGCCGCCATGCTGCGCGACGCCGGCGCGACCTATGTGATCGTCGGCCATTCGGAGCGCCGCACCGATCACGGCGAGACCGACGCGCAGGTGCAGGCCAAGGCCGTCGCGGCGCAGGCCGCGGGCTTGTCCGCCATCATCTGCATCGGCGAGACTGAAGCGCAGTATGTCGCGGGCGAGACGCTGGCCGTGCTGGCGCGTCAGATCGCCGGCTCGGTTCCCCAGGGCGCGAAAGCGGCTGACACTGTGGTGGCCTATGAGCCGGTCTGGGCCATCGGCACCGGCCGCACGCCGACCAACGATGAAATCGCCGCCGCCCATGCCCATATCCGGGCCGAACTGGCCAAGCGCACGGGCGAGGCGGCCGGCATCCGTCTGCTCTACGGCGGCTCGGTCAAGCCGTCGAACGCCGCCGAGATCCTGCGGCTCGCCGATGTCGACGGCGCCCTGGTCGGCGGGGCCAGCCTCAATGCCGCGGACTTCGCCGCTATTGCCCGCGCTTGCCCGTAAGCCGAGGACGGCGCGCAGCCTGTTGATAACTGCCGAGTTGCCCCTAGCGGAGCGCGGCGAAAGCGAGTAGAGAAAGCGCCCATGACGACACTCCTCCTGGTCATTCACATCTTCCTGGCCCTGGCCCTGGTCATCACCGTCCTTTTGCAGCGCAGCGAAGGCGGCGCGTTGGGCATCGGCGGCGGTCAAGGCGGCGGCATGATGACGGGCCGCGCGCAGGCCAATCTGCTGACGCGCGCCACCGGCATCATCGCGGGCCTCTTCATGGTCAATTGCCTGGTGCTGGCGATTTTGGCCGGTGCCAACCG
>DASTMO010000073.1:0-51623 GCA_035714115.1 Alphaproteobacteria bacterium | reverse complement strand
CGCAATCAACAATTGCGAAAGCGGTAGAGAAAGCGTGGGTTCCACTTTCAATTCGATGTTTCGCGCCCGCAGATACAATTCGCACATGAGATGCGCGACGCGCTCAATACTGGTTCGCCGGCCCATGCTTGTGATCCAGGCGCGCATGGTACCTTCGTCGATCAGCTGAGACACATAGATGGCTCGTTCGACTGCGCGATGCTTCTCCATCAGCGCATCCATCACTCGTCGCTCGATGGTCGCAACACGGGCAGCTGTCACGGTTTGAATGCCGTGATCCATCTCCGCCAGCAAGCCGATGTGGTGATCGCAGCAATCGCCTGGCATTAGAAAAGCCAGTATCTGCCGAGTGCCGTTGGGGAGGATTTTATACCGGCAAGCCCAGCCTTCGAGCAAAACAAAGGTAGGTCCAGGCCTGTCTCCTTCGCGGATCAGGTCGGTACGAGCGGCCACATTCCGCGCCTCAGCAGTTGCTTGCCTTAACGCTGCAATGTCTTTGGCACTTAACGGGCTGAAGCTGCTTAGCTTCTGGATGAAGCGGTTCTCCATCGCCCGATGATCCCATGCCTTCTTCGCTTTTAATATTGTCTGAAGTTATTAATTAAAGTTGATCTGTATAGTAGCGCTTAGGGTTCTGTCTGTTACAGTTTCGACATCGTCGGCCCATTCCCAGGCTCCGGCGGCCGAGAGACATAGGGCTCTCGCCTGGCAGCGCTGGATTGAGCGAATGTCTGAAATTTCAAACGACAATAATGGTGCGTTGAGCGGTTCGAGACCAACCGAGTCCGATCCGCATGGACAAGCTGCGCTACTATTGATCGAAAGCCTCATTCACAGCCTGATCGCCTGCTCGGTGATTAGCCTTGAGGAAGCTATCGACATTGTCGACGTGGCCGTCGACGTCCAGACGGATATTGCTGATGAACCGCCCGCCGGGCGTCGAAAAGTGCGTGACGCTTTAGAACTTCTGCGAGCGTTGAAGGCCAGTCTTTCGCTCGATTTGTCCGAGTGATAGTGGCCGACGTGAATCATCGTCGCTAGGCGCTATTGAATCTCTGAATCGCGTCTCAGGGTGGCGCCTCAAAAAAATAAGCTCAGTAGTTCAAAGGCATGTGAGGCAGTGCATCGGCAACATTCCTAAGTTCGAAGCCTCTCTGCCCAGCCAACTCGTCGCATTTCGCAGCTAAGACGCCGGATCGCGCGCGCCGGGCGTCGGCTGATCCTCGGCATCTGGGTCTCGTCCCTGTCGGCGATCAAGCGAACGCATGATGGGCGTCACCGTCACGCCATGGATCAGGATGGAGAACAGCACCACGAGGCCCACGAGGCCCCATAGCCGTTCAGCCTGCGGTACGTTCATTTCGTTAATGCCGTAGGCCATATAATAGATCGATCCAACGCCACGGATGCCGAAAAAGGATATCGTTAACTTTTCCCTGAATGGCGCGGAAAAGCCCAACAGGGCGATCCAGCCGCTGACGGGGCGCACGATGAGCAGAATCGCTGCGGCGAGAATGACGTCGATCCAAGTCACAGGGGCAAGCAAGCCGCTGACCAACGCGCCGCCGAACAGCGTTAGCAGAGCCATCATGGCAAGGCGTTCGATCTGCTCGCTCATGGCGTGCATCTCGCTATGAAAATCATGCTTGCGATGAGCCTGGCGAAACGTCAGCGCGGTGACGAACACGGCGAGAAAGCCGTAAACATGAATGATTTCAGTCAATCCGTAGGATACGAGCGTCGCTGAAAGCGCTATCAGGCCATCGCCGGTCTTGGCGAGCTTGGTCTCGGCCGGAACATGAAACGTCAGCCAGCCGAATATGCGTCCGACAATCCAACCGCCGGCCACGCCGCCGGCGATCTCCCACAACACATGATAGCCGAGCCAATCCATCAACCAGGACTCACCTGATGCCGCGGCAGCGCTGAGCAAAATCGCGAGATGGACAAAAGGGAAGGCGGCGCCGTCGTTCAGCCCGGCTTCGGACGTCAATCCGAAGCGCACCTCGTCCTCTTCGCCGGTGCGAGGCGGCCCGACCTGCACGTCCGCGGCAAGCACCGGATCGGTCGGAGCCAAGCTCGCCGCGAGCAGAAGAGCGATTGCCCAGGGCAGTCCGAGAGTCCATGCCGTCAGTAAAGCGATAACGGCGATCGAGAGCGGCATCGTGACTGCAACCAGGCGCCACGTCACCGCCCATGGCCGCCAGCCGAATATGCGGTCAATCTTCAGCCCGGCGCCCATGAGAGCGATGATGACGACAAACTCGGCGAAGCGCTCGGTCACGTTTGGCCAGAGTAGCGGCAAGGGCCGCAGTTCGACCTGAGGAAGCGAGAATACCGCTGCGCCAACGCCGATGCAGACGATCGGGAGCGATAATGGCAAACGTTTCAAAGCCAAGGGTAGCCAAGCGACGAGCGCAATCAGCAGCCCGGCTCCGGTGAGAACTAATATGTATGTATCAGGCAGTAGACTGCCCTCCTGGCGCGATATGAAACGCTGCGCGACGCTTTTGGATTTGGATGAGGCCGAGAAGGCTGAGCATGCGACGCGCGCGATTGCCGGCGTCGAGGGTGCGCCGCCGTCTAATAACGGCTGCGCCGCGTTTTGGTGCCTGTGCAGAGCGATCTAGGCCGCTTTAAGGGCCGGACTTCCCGCGTCATTTGATTTGGGCCAGGCGTGATTGCCTCGCCGCGCCGTTCTGGATCAGAATGGCGAAAACGACGGGAGGCAGATATGTCCAACACGAAATCCGAAGCCGATCACCTGACCCGGCCGCTGAGCCGCGAGCAATGCTATCTCTGCGTCATGACGCTGGTGACGCCGCCGCCGCAAGGCGAGCCCTCAAAAGAGTTCCTGCGTTCGGCGCATAAGAAATTCCTCGCCGAGCTGGAGACCCAAGGCCGCATCTTCGGAGCTGGCAAGCTGGAGAACGGGCAGGAGGGCGAACAGGCCGATATCGGCTTCGGCATGTTCATTCTGCGCGCCGCGACGCGTCAGGAGGCCCAAGCCATCGCCTTTCAGGAGCCCTACACCAAGGCCGGCCATCGCACGATGAAGCTGATCCCGTGGCAGCGTACGGAGGGCGACATGACGATCCGCATCAGCTTCACCAATGGCACGATGACGATCGACAAGCGCAACTTCACTTTCGGCGGCGCTTAACGTTCCAAAGATAAGCCGTCGAACTGCCGCCGCGCGCCTGCGTTCTGTCTCCTGCAAGCTACAGGAGAGACAGAGGTGGCGAATCAGGTTAGGCGGAGAGCGCTGCTCAGCTTGCTGCGGTATCTTGAAGCGGCAAGATACGATTTCGTCACGCCGACCCCTGCCGCTTGTCAGGCGAACTTGGCGCGTCAGAGCCGCGGCTCCGGGCTGCGCGACGCGCTCGGTTGGAGCCGGATTTTCGAAGAACAAGCGCTTGACCCGCGCATTGTTGAATGGCTCGCGGCGGCGGATGCGCTCGAACCGGCGGGCGGCGGCTGGCGAAGCCGCTTACGTGTCTCGCGCCTGCACGGAAGGCTCTATCTGCATTCCGCTTTCCCGACCGACGGCGAATGCGCCGTCTTTCTCGGCCCCGACAGCTATCGCTTCGCCGATCTGATTTTGCGCGAGATGGCGGATCGTCCCGCCCCGCATATCGTCTTCGACGTCGGGGCAGGGGCCGGTGTCGGCGGCGTGACGGCCCAGCAACTGGCGCCGCAAGCGCGGATTTTCGTGTCCGATGTCAATGCGGCGGCGCTGGAGCTCGCCGACATCAATGCCACCCATGCCGGTTTCGCACCGATCATCGTCCAGGCGCCCGGATTGGAAGGCGCGCCGGATGAGATCGATCTGATCGTGATGAATCCGCCTTACATCGCTGGCGCGGCGGGGCATGTCTATAAGGATGGGGGCGATCTGCAGGGCGCGCGGCTATCGCTCGATTGGGCGCTGGAAGCGATGCGTCGTTTGCCTGCCGGCGGACGCGCGATCCTTTATAGCGGAAGCGCCATTCTCGACGGCGGTTTTGACCGGCTCAAGGCCTTGCTGCGCGAGAATATCTCCGCCTCGGGCTTTACGCTCGAGTACCGCGAGATCGATCCGGACGTGTTCAGCGAGGAACTGCGCCGTGAAGCTTATCGCGGAGTCGAGCGCATCGCCGCCATCGCGGCGGTGATCACGCGTCGATAGAGGTCAGGTTCAACTCGCGGCGGTAGCGCCGGAAGCATTTGGCGCCGGCGGTGAGCCGCATCAAAGCGCCCTCGGCGATGGGCTTGGCCAACGTCGGATTGGCGCGCACCAAGGGATAGATCGCTTCGCGGTTCCAAGCTTCGGAGTGGCGCACGTCGAGCGTCGCATGGATGCTGAAGTATTGCCGGACATGCGGATCGACGCCGAGTCGGCGCAATCCCGCTTCGACATGACAGACCCGCGTCGGCGCAGTCATCTCGATGGCGCCCAAAGCGCCGACCGACTGGTAGACGTAGCGGCGGTTGGCCGCCAGGCCGAGCATAAGATTGGCGAGAGCGTGGGATTCCCAGACGATGTCGTCGATGTCCGGTTTGATGTCGAACGCTTCGGCGACGCGCGCAAGCATCGGGCCGTGCATGGCCTTGGCGTTGCCGCGGCCCATCTCGTCCCAATAATTGCGCGCCAGTTCGAGCTTGGCTTGAGCGGGCAGGCGAATTTGCGTGAGAGCGACGAGATCGTCGAAACCGGCTTCGCCCGCGACTTCCTGCAAAAGGAACCAACGCATTTGTTCGGCTGAGGCTTCATTGGCCAGCCAGGGAAAGAGCGGATCGCCTTGGCCCGGCCCGATCTCGCGCAGAGCTTCGAACCACCGCATGAAAGCGTCGGCATCGTTCGGCAGATCGGCCAGCGGCGCTGAAACCTCGCGCCGGAACTCTTCGATCAATGCGCCTTCCATGAGGCGCATGTCGAACTCTTCCTGCAAATCGTCGCGCCAATGCGCGTTGTCCTGATTGAGGCTCATGCGGCGCTTGTTGTAGCGCGCGAGCATTTTGTGGCTGTTCGATGTCGACGCCGTGGGCGAGATGAAATTCATGATGATATCCGCCAGTCATCTTAAGGATCACTAGGCGACATAACGCCGAAGCGGCTGACCCGCTCCGGGGAATTCGGCTGTGAGCGCGGTGTCAAAAATGGGCGCAAGCTATTTGATTACATAAGTTAATCCTTTTCGTGCATGCGCCTTCCGAGCGAACTCTCGGCCAATCTATGAGGAACCTGTCTGCCGGCTTGGCGTTTGACTCCGTTGAACGATCCAGGGCCGGGGACATGTCAGCGACAGATTCTGCCGCTTTTCCGCGCATCTACCATTTACCTCATCGCTATGTCGGCGCTGCCGCCAATTTCCCCGCGGAACTTGAGCGATGCCGCGACATGGGTTTCAGCCATGTCCTCACGACGCCGCCGTTCAAGCCCGCGGCGAACGGCGACATCTTTCTGACAGCCGATCCCGACCGCCTGGACGATCGCCTGGCGAGCACGCGAGATGCCGCCGATTTTCTCCATTGGCTGGCGGATGAATGCCGCCTGCGCGACCTGACGCTTCTGCTCGATCTGCGTCTCGATCAAATGGCCGCGGCTCATCCATTGGTAGCTGCCGATCCGGGATGCTTTTCGATTCGGCGCGAAAGCGTCGCTTATGCCATCGATCCGCGCCAGGAGGCGGAGCCGAGCGGCATCGCGCTTGCGCGTTTCGGCGAGACGTCCTGCGCCGAACGCCTGATCGACTGGTGGGCGACGCGGATCGCCGGCTATCTCGAGCTTGGCATCGGCGGCGCGCGCATCCTGCGCCCTGACATTCTCAGCGCTCCGCAATGGCGACGCTTGATGGAGGCGGCGCGCGGACCGTCTCAGCGCGGTTCGTTCATCGCTTCGACCTGGGGCATCAGCCGCGAAGCGCTGCGCAAGCTCGAAGGTTCGGGTTTCGATCATGTGCAAAGCTCATTGCCATGGTGGGATCTGAAATCGAGCTGGCTGATCGAAGAGTTCGACGCGTTGCGTCTCGTCGCGCCGCCGATTGCCGCTCCGGTGGATCCGTTGGGCGCGCGCCTCGCCAGCGGCAATTGGCGCGCCAAAGCGGCGCATGAGCGCATGCTCACCCTGTCTTGCGCCACGGGCTGCGGCTTCATGGTTCCCATGGGCTATGAATACGGCATCGCCGCGCCGTATGATTCCGTCCGTTCGAATCGCGACGACTATCTGCGCGCCGTGGCGGACAAGCCGTTCGACATGACGGCCGAATTGCGCGCCGCCAACGATTTCGTCCAACGCGAATCTGTGCTGAAGCGTTGCGGCGTGCTGCGCGGCCTGAGCGGGCCGAGTGCGCGCGTCACCGCCTTGCTGCGTAGCGACAGCTCGAACGCCGACGAGCCTGTCGATTCCCTGCTGATTCTCGCCAATCCGGACGATGAGCAGCCGAGCCGCATCGAGGGCTGGCCGGTCGTTTCGGGCATCGGCGGTGTGGCCAAGACGCTCAGCCCTCTCAAAGCGCAGGCGCCCGTTCAGCAGATCGACGATTTGTCGCTGCTGCTCGCTCCCGGAGAGGTTCGCCTGTTGCGCATCAGCGGCGAAAAGCCCATTCGCGCCCGTTCCGCCCGCCGCCGCATGCAGATCGCCGCCGCCAAAGAGTCGCGTCTGGTGATCGACGGCTTGACGCCTGGCGATGCCGACGCGGGGGCCGTCAAGCGCGTGATCGGCGATGCAGTGCGCGTCGAATGCGACGTGTTGTGCGATGGCGATCCTTGGCTCGCCGTCGAGCTGCAATGGCGCGCCAACGACGAGACGCGTTGGCGTCGCCGCCGCATGAACTTCATCGGCGATCAGCGCTGGAGCGGAACCTTCTTCCTGTCGCGCATGGGCGCGTATGAATTCGCCGTTGAAGCCTGGGTTGACCGCTACGGCGCTTTTCAAAAGCGTCTGCTCGACAAGCTGGAAGCGCGCCGCGACATTACCGCTGAATTGGAGCATGGCCGCATCGCCATTGAAGCCGCCTGGGCCGCGATGGAGCCGGAAGAGGCCGCGCCGCTGCGCGATTTGCTCGCGGCGTTCGATGCCGCACCGGAAGAAGAGCGCGCTGCCTTGCTGCTGTCGCCCAAGACCGCAGTCAGCTTGGCCGAAGCCGGCGAGCGACCGCTGGCGGTACGCAGCCGCGTGATCGCCGTCGATGCCGAGCGCGCGGTGGCCGCTTATGGGAATTGGTTCGCCGCCGGCATGATGGATCATGGCGCGGCTGCGGCGATGCTGCCGCAATTGCGCTCGGCAGGCTTCGACGTGTTGTCCATCGCTCCGCCGGCCTTGGCGAAACCCCCGGCGGGCGGGAGCGAGCGCGCCTCCTGGAGCGGATTGCTGGCGGCGGCGCGCCGCAGCGGCATGGAGATCGCGGTCGACTTGCGGCTCGCTGACGCTTCCCTGGCCGAGGATTCAGAGGGCGGTTTCGACTTCAAACGCTGGACGGACGTGCATGATGATCTGTCCGCTTGGTCGCGGGGCGGCATCAGCCTGTTCCGCATCCGTGATGCGGCGCAAATGCCCTTTGCCTTCTGGCGCTGGGCCATCGCCGATCTGAAGCGCGAGAATCCCTCAGCCGTCTTCGTCGCGGACGGCGCGCTCAATCTCAAGACGGCGCGGCGTTTGACCGCCGAGGGATTTTCGCAGGCGGTTCTGGCCTTGCCGCGCCCCTTCGAGAAACATGACATGACGCGGATCCTGCGCGCTTGGGAGGTTGCCGGCATTCAGGGCAGCTTGCGTCCGCATCTCGCGTTGGCCGCTCCGGCGCCGACTGCCGCGCCACTGGAATTGGCCCGCTGCGTGCTGTCCGCCACCTTGGCCGGTTCGTGGAGCGCATGGGGCGGTTCGGATGGCGCGCTTCACGACTTGACGCGCCGATTGAACTGGATCCGCCGCGCCCACCCGGCGTTGCAAGGGCAGGGCGAGACTGCGTTTTATAATGTTCATGACCGGCGCGCGCTTTACTACGGTCGCAGCACCCGCGAGCGCGAGGACATCCTCCTGGTCATGGTGAACTTGGCGCCGGAGGAGGCCTACGAGACCGGATTCGAGCTGCCGCTGTGGGAATGGGGCTTGCCGGACAATGCGCCGGTCCAAGTCGAAGATCTGATCGCCGAACGCCGCTTCGTCTGGCAGGGAAAAATCCAGCGCACGAAGTTCGAGCCCCAACGTTATCCCTTCGCCATTTGGCGCATCCAGCCGCAGCGTTGACCCGATGACAGCATCGAAAATCGTTTTTTTGTCCGAACGACGCGCCGGCAGCGGTCCGTCGGGCGCCGGTGGGCCTCAATCGGCCGTATCAGGCGCTCTGGCCGACGATCCGATGCTGGCGTCGGCGGCGGAGGCGACGGTGCTGGGGCGGTTGGCCGATCCTTTCGCCTTTCTCGGTCCGCATCCGAAGGACGGCGGCGTCCTTGTGCGCACTTTTCAGCCCGGCGCGCGGCGCGTCGAAGTTTTAGCGCGGGCCGATGGTCGGCGGCTCGCCGAGGCCGAACATTGGCGCGACGGCCTGTTCGTCGCGCAATTGCGCGAGGACGCGCCCTATCGCCTGCGCGTCGAATGGGCGGACGGAAGCCTGCAGGAAATCGAAGACCCTTACGCTTTCGGCGCGGTTCTCGGCGATCTCGACTTGCATCTCTTCTCCGAAGGCAGCCATTGGCGTCTGGCCGAAGTGTTCGGCGGGCGGCCGATGACGCTCGACGGGATCGACGGCGTGGCCTTCTCGGTTTGGGCGCCCAACGCGCGCCGCGTCGCCGTGATCGGCGATTTCAACAGCTGGGACGGCCGGCGCCACCCGATGCGCCTGCGCCATGCGGCGGGCATCTGGGAATTGTTCGTGCCGCGGCTGCAACCCGGTGCGCGCTACAAATACGAGATTCATGGCGCCGACGGCACGCTATTGCCGCAGAAGGCCGACCCTTTGGCGCGGGCGACCGAAGCGCCGCCCGCAAATGCCTCGATCGTCGCGGCGCCGGACAATTTCTCGTGGAGCGACGCCGACTGGATCGCCGGCCGCGCCGCGCGGCAATCCGCCGATGCGCCGCTGTCGATCTACGAGGTCCATGCCGAATCCTGGCTGCGACCGGACGGCCAGACGCTCGATTGGGACGGCTTGGTCCGGCGATTGATTCCCTATGCGGTCGACATGGGCTTCACCCATATCGAGTTGCTGCCGATCATGGGGCATCCCTTCTCGGGATCATGGGGTTATCAGCCCCTGTCGCTGTTCGCCACCGCCGCCGCGCTCGGCGAGCGCGACGGCTTCAAACGCTTCGTCGACCAATGCCATCGCTTCGGCCTCGGCGTCATTCTCGACTGGGTGCCCGGCCACTTCCCGAACGACGCCCATGGCCTCGCGACCTTCGACGGCAGCCATCTTTACGAGCATGCCGATCCGCGCGAGGGTTTCCATCAGGATTGGAACACCTGCATCTACAACTACGGCCGGCGCGAAGTGCAGGGCTTTCTGATCGCCAGCGCGCTGCATTGGCTCGACGTCTTCCATCTCGATGGCCTGCGCGTCGACGCCGTCGCCTCCATGCTTTATCGCGATTACAGCCGCGAGCCGGGCGAATGGGTGCCGAACATCCACGGCGGCCGCGAGAACCTGGAGGCCATCGCCTTCCTGCGCCGGATGAATGACGTCATCGCCGAGCGCCATCCCGGCGTCGTCACCATCGCCGAGGAATCGACGGCTTGGCCCGGTGTCACCGCCCCGACCGCGCAGGGCGGGCTCGGCTTCAGCTACAAATGGAACATGGGCTGGATGCATGATTCGCTGCGCTACATGCAGCGCGAGCCGATCCACCGGCCTTGGCATCACAATGATTTGACGTTCGGCCTGCTCTACGCCTTCTCCGAGCGCTTCATGCTGCCCCTGTCGCACGACGAGGTGGTGCATGGCAAAGGCTCCCTGCTCGCGCGCATGCCGGGCGACGATTGGCAGCGCTTCGCCAATCTGCGGGCCTATCTCGCGTTCATGTGGGCGCATCCCGGCAAGAAGCTGCTGTTCATGGGCGGCGAGTTCGCGCAAAGCGGTGAATGGAGCTACCGCGGCGAACTCGATTGGTTTTTGCTCGACCGGCCCGCGCACAAAGGCGTGCAGCATCTGCTGCGCGACCTCAACAAGCTTTATCGCGACGAGCGGGCGCTGCATGGCGCAGACACAGATTCGCGCGGCTTTCGCTGGCTGGTCGGTGATGATGCGTCGAACAGCGTCTTCGCTTTCCTGCGCTGCGCCGATGGCGCGCCGCCGATGCTCTGCGTCTTCAACATGACGCCGGCGCCGCGCGCCAATTACCGCGTCGGCGTGCCGCAAGGCGGCTATTGGCGCGAGCGCCTCAACAGCGACGGCGCCGCTTATGGCGGCGGCAACGCCGGCAACGGCGGCGGCGTCATGACTCAGAACCATGGCAGCCACGGCCAACCGCATTCGCTCGAATTGTTCCTGCCGCCGCTCGCCGGCATCATCTTGCACCCGGAGAGTTGAAAATGGCCGATCTGCCGTCGCTGCTGCTGCCCGGCAAGCCCTATCCGCTCGGCGCCCATTGGGACGGCCTCGGCATCAATTTCGCCGTCTTCTCCGCCCATGCGGAAAAGATCGAGCTCTGCGTCTTCGATCGCGGCGGCCGGCGCGAGATCGCGCGCTTCCCTCTGCCGGAATATACCGACGAAGTATGGCACGGCTATCTGCCCAATACGCCGTCGGGCCTGCTTTACGGCTATCGCGCCTATGGTCCCTATGACCCGAAGAACGGCCATCGCTTCAACCCGAACAAGTTGCTACTCGATCCCTACGCCCAAGCTTTTTCCGGCGAGGTGAAATGGTCGGATGCGCTGTTCGGCTATCGTGTCAATTCGCCGCGCGCGGACATGTCGTTCGATCGACGCGATAGCGCGCCCTTGATGCCGAAAAGCATCGTCGTCGCCGATCCGTTCAATTGGGGCGACCATAAACGCCCCGAGACGCCATGGTCCGATACGGTGATCTACGAGGCGCACGTGCGCGGCTTGACCATGCTGATGGATGAAGTGCCGGCGGCGGATCGCGGCAAGTTCGCCGCGCTCGGCCATCCCAAGGTGATCGCCCATCTGCAGCGCCTCGGCGTCACCGCCATCGAGCTCTTGCCGATTCACGCCTATCTGCAGGACCGCCACCTGTTGGCGAAGCACCTGTCGAACTACTGGGGCTACAACACCCTGTCGTTCTTCGCGCCAGAGCGGCGTTATTTCGCCTCCAGCGCGCTCAACGAACTGCGCGTCGCCATCCGCCTGCTCCATGCCGCCGGCATCGAGGTGATCCTCGACGTGGTCTACAACCACACCTGTGAGGGCAGCGAGCTCGGACCGACCTTGAGCTTTCGCGGCCTGGACAACGCCAGCTATTACCGCCTGTTGCCCGACAACCCGCGTCATTGCATCAACGACACCGGCACCGGCAACACCGTCAACATGAGCCATCCGCGCGTGCTGCAGATGGTGATGGATTCGCTGCGCTATTGGGCGACTTCGTTCCAGATCGACGGTTTCCGCTTCGATCTCGGCGTCACGCTCGGCCGCGAGCCGAACGGCTTCGATCCCGGTTCCGGCTTCTTCGACGCCTTGCGCCAGGATCCCGTGCTGTCGCGCCGCAAGCTGATCTTCGAGCCGTGGGATATCGGCCCCGGCGGCTATCAGCTCGGCGGCCATCCGCCGGGCAGCGCGGAATGGAACGACCGCTACCGCGATGGCCTGCGCAAATTCTGGCGCGGCGACGAAGGCATGCGCGGCGAATTGGCGAGCCGTATTTCGGGATCGGGCGATATCTTCCGCCATTGCGGGCGGCGGCCGTGGTCGACCGTGAATTTCGTCACCGCGCATGACGGCTTCACTCTGCACGACCTCGTCAGTTTCGATGGCAAGCATAACGAGGCCAATGGCGAGGACGGCAACGACGGCCATAACGAGAACAACAGCGCCAACTGGGGCGCCGAAGGGCCGACCGACGACGCGGCCATCCGCGACCTTCGCGAGCGGGTAAAGCGCTCGATGCTGACCACGCTCCTGCTCTCGCTCGGCACGCCGATGCTGCAGGCGGGCGACGAATTCGGCCGCAGCCAGAACGGCAACAACAACGCTTACTGCCAAGACAACGAGACGAGCTGGCTCGATTGGAAGCTGGCGGCGGCGCCGGAAGGCGAGAGCCTGACGGGCTTCGTCGCCAAGCTCACGGCGCTGCGCCGCGATTATTGCGGCGCGCGTTCGGCGCGCTACATGCACGGCCAGGAAAGTCCTCTCGACGGGTTGACCGATGTCGCCTGGTTCTCGATGACTGGCGAGCCGCTGGAGCAGCAAGATTGGGACAATCCGATCGAGAAGACCCTGATCATGCGCCGCGCCATGCGTTGCGATGACGGCCGCGTCGAAGTGTTGCTGCTGCTGCTCAACGCCGCGGAGATGCCGCTGGAATTCACTCTGCCTAAACCGGATTTCGCTTGGAATCTGCTGATCGATTCGGCCGATCCCGAGGCGGACACGCGCACGTTCGGGGAGACTAAGCTGACGGTGGCGGATCGCGCCGCCATCGTCCTTACGGCCCATATCGAGGAGATCGCGCCGTGAGCGCCTTCGCCCAACGTCTGTCGGGCGGCGCGCAGATCATCGGCGACAATCGAACCCATTTCCGGCTCTGGGCGCCGGGGCAGGACAAGATCTCGCTCGATCTCGAAGGCGGCTCGACGCTGCCGATGGTCCGCGGCGAGGCCGGCTGGTTCGAGCTGGAAGCGGCCTGCGGCGCGGGCGCGCGCTATCGCTACGGCTTGCCCGACGGCACGCGCTTTCCCGATCCCTGTTCCCGCGCGCAGGATGGCGACATTCGCGGGCCGAGCATCGTCGTCGATCCTCTCGCCTATGTATGGCAGCATGGCGATTGGCGCGGGCGGCCCTGGCATGAGGCCGTCATCTACGAATGCCATGCCGGCCTGTTCGGCGGCTTCGCCAAGCTCACCGAAGAATTGCCGCGCTTGAAAGCGCTCGGCGTCACCGCCATCGAGCTGATGCCGATCGCCGAATTTCCCGGCGCGCGCAACTGGGGCTATGACGGTGTGCTGCCTTACGCCCCAGAATCCTCCTATGGCGCACCGGACGATCTGAAAGCATTGATCGACGCGGCGCATGGGCGGGGCCTGATGGTCTTTCTCGATGTCGTCTACAACCACTTCGGCCCGGACGGAAACTGGCTGCATCTTTATGCGCCGCAATTCTTCCGCAAGGAGGCGAACACGCCGTGGGGCGAGTCGATCGACATGCAGCGGCCCGAAGTCGGCCGTTTCTTCACCGACAACGCGCTCTACTGGCTCAATGAATATCGCTTCGACGGCCTGCGCTTCGACGCCGTCCACGCCATCCATCCGAACGCATGGCTGGAGCAGCTCGCCGCGACGATCCGCGCAGGCGTCGAGCCGGATCGCCAGGTCCATCTCATCCTCGAAAACGAGGAGAACCAGGCCCGTCTTCTGAAAGGCCCGGCGGCGAAGCTGTTCGACGCGCAATGGAACGACGATTTCCATCATGCCGTCCATGTCATGCTGACCGGGGAGCATGAGGGCTACTATCGCGATCATGCGGATAAGCCTGCCGAGCGGCTGGCGCGCATCCTCTCCTCCGGCTTCGGCTATCAAGGAGAGGTGTCGTCTTTGCGCGAAGGCTGGAAGCGCGGCGAGCCGAGCGGCGATCTGCCGCCGACCGCCTTCGTGGCGTTTCTGCAGAACCATGACCAGATCGGCAATCGCGCGCTCGGCGAACGGCTGTCTTCGCTTGTGCCGGACGACGCGCTGCATGCCGCCATGGCCTTGTTGTTGCTCAGCCCGCAAACGCCGATGCTGTTCATGGGCGAGGAGTTCAGCGCGCGCGAGCCGTTCCTGTTCTTCACCGACCATAACGCCGAGCTGGCCAAGTTGGTGCGCGAGGGACGGCGCAAGGAATTCGCGGCTTTCCCGCAGTTTGCCGATCCGGCGCGGCGCGAGAAAATCCCCGATCCGAATGCCCCCGAGACTTTCGCCGCCTCGCGCATCGCCCGCGACGGCGCACAGGCACGCCATTGGGAGGATTACGTCGCCGGCCTTCTCGCGTTGCGCCGCGAGCGCATCACGCCGGGCATTCCGGGATGCGCGGCGCTGGGTGCGAAGGCGCTCGGCGAGCGAGCGGTGCTGGCGCGCTGGCGCCTGGGCGGCGGCGAAACGCTGACTCTTCTCGCCAATCTCGGCACTGCCGCCGTCGCTGCGCCTGATCTGCCGCAGGGGGCGCCGCTCTTCGCCAGCGGCGCGGAGCCTCTCGGCGTGCAAGGCTGCGCCGGCTTTTCCACTGTCGCCTGGCTCGCCTCATGAGCGGTCTGCAAAACTTGGCTGCGGCTGTCGGTCTCGCTGACCGCTGGACCGACATCGAAGGGCGTGAACATGCCGTGCCGCCCGAAACCTTAAGTCATCTGCTGACGACGCTCGGCTTTCCTTGCGGTTCGGAGAGCGCTGCCGTCGATAGCTTGCGCCGCCATGAGGCGGTTCAAGCGCAGAATGCCACGCTGTTCATGACGGCGGTCGCGGGCAAGCGCGCGCGCTTGCCGGACGACTTCGCGCCGGGCGCGGCGCAGCTCGCTTTCGAGGACGGCGAAAGCCAAAGCCTGCGTCTGCGTCCCGCCAAAGACGGCGGCCTCTATCTGCCGGCGCAACGGCGCATTGGCTACCACCATCTGGAGCAGGGCTCGCGGCGCATGACGGTAGCTGTCGCGCCGTCGCGCGGTATGAGCGCAATGGACGTCACCGGCGAGCGCAAGGCCTGGGGTGTCGCAGCGCAGCTTTACAGTTTGCCGGGTGAGGGCACGTTCGGCGACGTCGCCGATCTCGCGGCCTTGATCGAACGCGTGGCGGCGGATGGCGGCGATGCGGTTGCCATCAGTCCCATTCATGCGCTGTTTCCCGGCGATCCGGCCCGCTTCAGTCCCTATTCGCCGTCCACGCGCCTGTTCCTCAACACCGCTTATGCCGCGCCGCGCGCGATCCTGCCGCCGGACATCGTCGGCGAAGCTGGCGCGTTGGAGCGAGCCGATCTGGTCGATTGGCGGCAGGCCGCGCCGGCCAAGGAAGCCTGGCTGCGAGATGTCCATGGGCGCTTCAAAGCGCGTGGGAGCGAAGCCTTGCGCGGCGATCTCGCTGCCTTTCGCCGCGACGGCGGCGCGGCTTTGGAGCGCCACGCTCTCTTCGAGGCGCTGCAGGCGCAGTTGAAAGGCGGTTGGCAAGACTGGCCGGAGGCGCTGCGCGATCCGGCCGGCGATGCGGCGCGGCGTTTCGAGCGCGAACATGCCGATGCCGTCGAGTTTCGCATCTTCTTGCAATGGCTGACGGCGCGCGGCCTCGATGCCGCGCAAGGCGACGCGCGGGCCAAGGGCATGGCCATCGGCCTGATCGCCGATCTCGCCATCGGCATGGACCCCGGGGGCAGCCATGGTTGGAGCCGTCCGGACGAGCTGCTCATGGGATTATCGGTCGGCGCGCCGCCCGATCTTCTGAACCGCGACGGTCAGGATTGGGGTCTCACCGCGCTGTCGCCCTTTGCGCTCGCCGCCGATGGTTACGCCGCCTTTCTCGCCACCTTGCGAGCCGCGCTGCGCCATGCCGGCGGCGCACGCATCGACCATGTGCTCGGGCTCAACCGCCTGTGGCTGCTGCCGCAAGGGGCGGGCGCGACCGAAGGCGCCTATCTGCGTTTCCCCCTGACCGATCTGTTGCGGCTGATCGCGCTCGAATCTCATCGTCACCGGGCGGTCATCGTCGGCGAGGATCTCGGCACGGTGCCGGACGGCTTTCGCAAAACACTTAAGGACACAGGTCTGCTCGGCATGAACGTGCTGTGGTTCGAGCGTGACCGCAGCGGCGCGTTCCTGCCGCCCCGTCGCTGGAGCAAGGACCGTCTGGCGCTCACCACGACGCATGATTTGCCGACCGTCGCCGGTTGGTGGCGCGGACGCGATTGCGATTGGCAAGAACGCATCAAGGCCTGTCCGGACGAGGCGGCGCGCAAGAGCCGCGTCGGCGATCGCCGCCGGCTGTGGTCGGCGCTGGTCAAGGCGGATGCGGCGCGCGGGGCGCAGCCGGCGGCCGACGCGCCGGAGACCGTGGTCGATGGCGCTGTCACCTTTATCGCCAAGAGCGGCTGCGATCTCGCCATTCTGCCGCTTGAAGATTTGCTCGGTTTGGCGGAGCAGCCGAACATTCCGGGCACCGTTCAAGAGCATCCCAATTGGCGGCGGCGGTTGCCCGAACTTGCGGTGCTCGACGCGCCTAGCGTGCGACGCCGGCTCGATATCCTGCGCGCGGAGCGGCCAAAATGACGGCGCGCGCCACCTATCGGCTGCAATTTCATCGCGGCTTCACGTTCGCTGACGCGGCGGCGCATCTCGACTATTTCAAGCGCCTCGGGATCACCGACATATATGCCTCGCCGGTGCTGCGCGCGCGTGCCGGCTCGACACATGGCTACGACGTCACCGACCCGACGATGGTCAACCCGGAACTCGGCGGCGAGGAAGGTTTGCGCGATTTCGCCGGCCGGCTGCATGGCGCCGGGCTGGGCCTGATCGTGGATATCGTGCCCAACCATATGGCGGCCAGTCCGGAGAACCCATGGTGGGCCGACGTGCTGGCTTACGGCGAAGACAGCACCTACGCCAAGTTCTTCGATATCGACTGGCGCGGTCCCGATCCCGATCTGCAGGGCAAGCTGCTGCTGCCGATCCTCGGGCGGCCGTATGACGAAGCCTTGCGCGAAGGCGATCTCGCCCTCGATGCCGATGAGGCGGGTACCGTCGCCTTGCGCTATGGCGATCATCGTCTGCCGCTGCGCGGCGACGATCCTCTGTCGCCCGAAGCGGCGGCGGCGCTGACCGATATTCCCGGAGGTCTCGCCGACATCCTGGAGCGTCAGCATTACCGGCTCGCCTATTGGCGCGAGGCGGGCGCGCGCATCAATTGGCGACGCTTCTTCGACATCAATGAGCTGGCGGCCCTGCGCATGGAATGCGCCGAGGTGTTCGAGGCCGCGCATGCCAAGATATTCGAGCTCTATGAAGCCGGCGTCATCGACGGCTTGAGGCTCGATCATGTCGACGGCCTGACGGACCCCGCCGCCTATTGCCGCCTGCTGCGCCAACGGCTGACCGAGATCGAGCGCCGCCGCCCATGGGGCGCATTGCTTGGCCCCGCGCCGATCTATGTCGAGAAAATTCTCGGCGCGCGCGAGCGCATGCCCTATCGCTGGCGCACGGACGGCACGACGGGCTACGAATTCATGAATGCCGTTTCGGCGTTGCAGCATGACGGCAAGAGCGAAGCGGATTTCACGGCGCTCTGGCGCGAACTGTCGGGCCGGGCGTTGTCGTTCGAGGAGGAAGAGCGGCTGGCGCGCGGCGAAATGATCGATGGGTCTTTCGCGGGCCAATTCGCCAATGCTGTCGCGGTCATGCGCAAGCTTCTGGCAAGGTTGCGCCCCGACCTCGCTGCATCCGAGGCGGACTGCGGCGAGGTGCTGCGCGTCATGCTCCAGTCGTTCCCGATTTATCGCACCTATGCGACCCGCGCGGGCGCGGCCAAGTCTGACGTGATCAAGCTGGCTCGAATCAAGGACGCGGCGCGCGCGCATATCGATGAAAGGCTTTTGCCGCTCCTGAACGCGCTCTGCGAGCTGTTGGCGGGGCGCGCATATGGCGATTCCGGCATTCCAGACTTGGCCGTGCGGCTGCAGAAGCTCAGCGCGCCGCTCGCCGCCAAATCGGTGGAGGATACCGCTTTTTATCGCTATGGGCGCTTGCTGTCGCGCAACGACGTCGGTTTCGATGCGGCGCGGTTCTCCGGCAATGCGCAATCCTTTCATGATTTTTGCATCGCTCGCGCCGTTGATTTCCCGCGCGCTTTGTCGGCGACGGCGACGCACGATCATAAGCGCGGCGAGGACGTCCGCGCGCGTCTCGCCGTCTTGAGCGAATTGCCGCAGCGTTGGCGTGCCGAGGTGCAATCTTGGCGCGGGCTGGCACGGCAAGGTCGCTTTCCCGAGCTCGACGGCGGAGATGAGTATCAACTGTTTCAAACGTTGCTGGGCGCTTGGCCTCTTGAACTGACGGCCGATGACTTGGATGGACTTGCCGCTTTCGCGGCGCGCGTGAAGCAGTGGCAGACGAAGGCCATGCGCGAGGCCAAGCTGAGGTCGTCCTGGGCCAATCCGGATGCCGCTTATGAAGCGTCGGGCGCGGCTTACATCGACCGCGCCTTGTCGTCGCCGGAGGGCGCGCCCCTGCGCCAAGCCGTTCACCGCTTCGCGCAGGAGATCGCGCCGGCGGGCGCGCTCAACGGCCTGTCGCAGGCGTTGCTGCGATGCCTGGCTCCCGGCACGCCGGATCTCTATCAGGGCTGCGAGCTCTGGGATTTCAGCTTGGTCGATCCGGACAATCGCCGGCCCGTCGATTATGCGACGCGCGCGCGGGCATTGGATGGAACCGAGCCGTCGGCCTTGCTGGCGCAGTGGCGCAACGGCCGCGTCAAACAGGCCGCGATCGCGTCCGCTTTGGCCGTCCGTCGCCGTCACGGGGCGCTCTTTGCGGACGGCAGCTATGAGCCCGTGACTGTCCTAGGCCCGCGCGCCGAAGCCTTATTAGCGTTCGTCCGCCGCGCCAAAGGTCATGCCGCTATCGTCATCGTGCCGCGGCTTTGCGCACAAGCCGTAATCGCTGCAAAGGCACCGCTGCCCGCTGCGTCATATTGGGACGGAACTCGCGTGCAATTGCCTGAATATTGCGCTGGCGCACATGCCATTGACGGAAGCCATCAGGAACGTTTGCCGCGACAGCTTGATGTCAGCGATTTGCTGCGCGCTTTCCCCGCGGCTTTTTTCATATGCGGGATCCGTTCCTAACGCGCGGCGGCCTTTTTGCATGAAAAGCGAGGACGAATAGGAACCTTTCGCGCTGCATCATGTTGATGACGTGGTTCTTGGAGCAAATGTTCTGGGGCATAGGACATCATCAAGATGAACGCGATCTCGAAATTCCTCAAATCGTCGGCTGAGCCGGAGACCGCCGACGGCACTGCGCGGGTGAAGGAACGGATTCTTTACGTCACTTCTGAAATCGCCGACTACATCAAGACCGGCGGTCTCGGTGAGGTGTCGGCCGCGCTGCCGCGCATCCTGCAGCAGCATTACGACATCCGGCTACTCATTCCCGGCTACCGTCCGGTTCTCGAAGCCCACCCCGACATGCCGATCGTCGGCCATCTCGCCAAGGCGCGCGACATTCCTCGCTGCGACATCGGCAAAGCGGTGACGGCTGACGGTCTGGTCATCTATGTGCTGATCTGCCCCGAACTGTTCGACCGCCCGGGCACGCCCTACGGAGACTCGGCCGGCACGGATTGGCACGATAACGATGTGCGCTTTGCGCGCCTCGGACTCGCCGCAGCCGACATCGCCTCGGGCCGCGCCGGCCTCGATTGGCGTCCGCAGCTGCTGCATGTGCACGACTGGCAGGCGGCGATGGCGCCGGCTTATCTCGCCTGGCGCGGCAGCGCTGTGCCGACGGTTCTGACCATCCACAACCTCGCCTATCAGGGCGTCTTCGGCCGTGACCGGTTGTCGCGTCTCGCCATTCCCGATTCGGCCTATCGACCGGACGGCGTCGAGTTTTATGGCCGGCTCTCGTTCCTCAAGGCGGGACTTTACTACGCCGATCACCTCACCACTGTGAGCACGACCTACGCGCGCGAGATCACCACGCCAGAGTTCGGTTGCGGCATGGACGGCTTGCTGCGCATGCGCGCGGCGCAAGGACGCCTCAACGGCATCCTCAACGGCATCGATGCGAGCTGGAATCCGCGCAACGATCCGCATCTCGTCGATCATTTCGAGGCCGACAGCTGGCAGGGCAAGATCGCCAATGCGGCCGAAGTGCGTCGGCGTTTCGGCCTGTCGGTGACGCGCGGGCCGTTGTTCGCCATCGTCTCGCGGCTAGTGCATCAAAAAGGCCTCGACGTCGCCATGGCGGCGGCGGAAGCCATCCTTCAGCAGGGCGGCCAGATCGTCGTCACCGGCCAGGGCGAACGCCCCGTGGAAGATGGCTGGCGTCGCCTCGCCAGGCGTTACCCCGACAAGATCGGCGTGCGCATCGGCTTCGAGGAGACGGAAGCGCGCCGCATGTTCGCCGGCAGCGACTTTCTATTGATGCCGTCGCGCTTCGAGCCTTGCGGCCTCAGCCAGATGTACGCCCAGCGTTTCGGCTCGCTGCCGATCGCCCACAAGACGGGCGGCCTGGCCGACACCATCGAGGACGGCGAAACGGGCTTCCTGTTCAAGGACGTCTCGGTGCCGAGCCTGCTCAGCGCGACGCAACGCGCGATGCAGACCTTCGGCTCGTCGCAGAAGATCAATGCCATGCGCCGCGCCGCCATGGCGCGTAAATCAGGCTGGAAGCATTCGGCCCGGACCTACCGCATGATCTTCAACAAGGTCATGTCGAGCTATCCGGCCGCGCTCTAGCGCCGTTTGGCATCCAAGAAAAAAGCCCGCCGGATGGCGGGCTTTTTATTTGCGAAACGAGCCCCTTCCCCGCGCCGCGGCCGGGGGCAAGGGGCTAGTCGGGAGCCGCGCTTACGCGCTCTTCTTGATCGCGCCCGGACGGATGTCGGTGCACTCGGCCTTGAAGACGTTGTCCAGGCACCAATGGGCCAGCTCAGGGCCGGTGGCGAACCAGACGTCGCCCTGGGTCACCTTCTTGATGTGCTGGATGATGCCGCGCAGCGCGAGCGTGCGGCCCGGACGGCCGATGATGTAGGGGTGGCAAGTGAAGGGCACGTACTTCGGCTTATCCTTCGAAGATTCGGCCCACAGCTCGTCGAAGTAGGCCTTCCACACTTCGAGGCCGAAGTGCGGGTTGCCGAATTCGCCGTGACGATGGCCGAACAGCGTGCCGTCGCCGAACGGCTGGCGCGGCAGCTCGACCATCACTTTGCCGTCCTTCTCCCACAGGAACGGCAGTTCCTCATGGAAGCAGTTGGTGTTGTAGGTGAAGCCGTTCTCGATCAAGAGCTCGATCGAGTTGCTGCTCTGCGTGCAGGAGCGCCAGCCTTCCGGGCGCTTGCCGGTGCGCTGCTTGATCATGGCGATGGCCTTCTTCATCACCTGATCTTCTTCGCCGCGCTCGAGATAGCGGGCGATCTCGTGATTGTAGCCGTGGCCCTCGATGGCGTGGCCATGGTCCTGGACGGCCTTCACCGCTTCCGGGAAGCGCTCGGCGATGGCGCCGCAGGTGATGAACGTCGCCTTGACGTCCTCTTCCTTGAGGATGCGCAGCAGGCGGTAGACGGCATGGTGCGGGCCGTACTCGCCCTGGCTCCAGTTTTCGTAGTTGAGGATGCCGTTCTTGTCCGGCTTCACGTCTTCGCCGCCCTGGAAGTCGAAGGTGAAGAAGACGGCGATGCGCTTGTTGTCCTTCCAGCGCATCAGGTGGTCGTAATGGTATTCCTTGAGCATCGAAGCCTCCGACATCAGGAGTTAAGGGGAGTAGGAGGAGGAGCGGGCTGGCCCGCTCCTCCGATTTCTCAGCGGCCGAGCACTTTCTTGGCCGCTTCGATCGACTTGGGATCGACGTTGAAGGTGGCGTCGACGATCTCCTGCACCTGAGCGCCGGTCAGCGGCTCGATCGGCAGGTTCATCTTGTCGGCGTCGGCCTTGATGCCGTCGTCTTTCGTCATGGCCGAGAAGGCCGTGCGCAGCAGTTGCACGCGGTCGGCGGGAACGCCCGGCGTGGTCACCAGCGAGTAGCCGATCTGGCTGCCGCCGAGGAACACCGTCCAGACGTCTTTCACTTCCTGGCTCTTCGCCAGTTCCATGATCGCCGGCACGTCCGGCAGTTCCGGATGGCGCGTCACGCCGTATTGCACGAGCAGATGGATCTTCTTGTCGCGCAGCCAGTCGGTCTGGCGGGCGCGGATGAATTCCCAGTTCTGCATGGCGACGTCGACCTCGCCGCGCTCGAGCGCCAGCGTGGTTTCCGCCGTGCCGGCGTAGCCGCCGAGGATCTTCATCTTGCCGCCCATCAACTGGTTGATGACGGTGGGCAACACGGTGGAATCGGACGTCGGGCCGCCGGAGCCGACGACGGACTGCTGGTTCAGCAGATCGTCGAAGGTGCGGATCTTGCTGGCGTGCCAGCTATGCTGGACGTTCAAGCCGCCTGATGAGGTGCGGCCGATCCAGCCGAGCTTGCGCACGTCGAACTCGACGTTCTGCGCGCCGGTGATCTGCGCCAGCGTCGTGTTGGCATGCAACGCGCCGAGCGTCGTGCCGTCCTTCGCCGCCACGTTATAGACGTGGTTGGCCGCGGTCACGCCGCCGCCGCCGGGCATGTTCTGCACGATGATGCTCGGGTTGCCGGGAATCTGCTTGTTCAGCCAGCGTCCCGCGAGGCGGGCGTAGTTGTCGTAGTCGCCGCCCGTGCCGAGCGCGACGACGATGCGGATGGTCTTGCCCTGATAAAAATTATTCGAGGACTGCGCCATCGCCGACGATGCGACCATCGTGCCGACAACTGCCCCCAACGCGAACACAACTCCAGACGAAAAGCGCTGCATGGATACCTCCCCAGGTACACAGCTTGGTCGTCGCATGATTTAATATTTTCGACGATATAGATTTTTTATCGAAAATAATGTCAGATGTCGACGTGAGAATCGCTCGCACATTTTGTGCGGCGCAGCATCGAGCTGGCGAGGCGACGATGATCGAGCAGAGCCATCGGGCGGCGCATGCGCGGCGGCCTAGGGATGACAAGTCAACCCTGGCTGCCTTGACAGCGCATAGGGGGCTGCTTATCAGTCATAGCCGCTCGTTATCGCTTTGCGTTTTGACCCCTGTGGACGCGTTCTAATCATGCCTCGCCGCAGTCTCGCCCCTCGCGCCAGCGCCGCCGGCGATGGGCCGTCGATGACCCTCGCCGGCCAGGTGCTTGCGCTGATGCGCAACGACATTCTCGAGCTCAGGCTCGAGCCCGGCTCCAAGCTGCTGTTCGAGACGCTCCGCGAGAAATACGACGTCGGCCTCAGCCCGCTCCGCGAATCGCTGTCGCGTCTAGTGGTGGAAGGTCTCGTCGTCGGCGAGGACCGCCGCGGCTTTCGCGTCGCGCCGATCACCGAAGAGGATTTCTACGACCTCGCCTCGCTGCGCCGCGAGATCGAAATCCTGTCGGTCACGCGCTCGGTCGAGCGCGGCCGCGATATGTGGGAAGCCGAACTGTCGCGCGCCTTTAGGCACATGACCGAGCTCGACGCCAAACGGTCCGACTACAAGCAGGAATGGTCGACGCGCCATCAGGCTTTCCACGAAGCCTTGGTCAGCGCTTGCGGCTCGCCGCGCCTGTTGCTGCTGCGCCGCCAATTGTTCGATCAGTTCATGCGCTATCAGCGCATCGCTCCGCGCCATGTTTGGCGCAGCGCCTTCCATGACACCGACCACAAGACGATTCTCGATGCCGCCATCGCGCGCGACGTAGAGAAATGCCGCGCCTTGATCAAGACGCATATCAAGGTGTCGGACGTCATCGTCGAGGCGATCCGCGTCCTGGCCGACAAGCCGGTCGCTTGAGCGGCGCGCGCGAAGCGCGTTAGTATCCTCGCATCAGCGGAGGATGCATCAATGGTTCAGGGCGGCATGATGGCGAACGGCAAGATTCCGGTCTCCATCCTCACGGGCTTTCTCGGCAGCGGCAAAACGACGCTGCTCAACCGCCTCGTGCGCCATCCCGACATGGCGCGCGCTCTCGTCGTCATCAACGAGTTCGGCGAGATCGGCCTCGATCACGATCTGGTCGAGCGCGCCACCGACGACATGGTGCTGCTGCAAAGCGGCTGCCTCTGCTGCACCGTGCGCAGCGACGTGATCGAGACTCTGCTCGCCATGCTCAAGAAGGCGAAAGACGGCGAGATCGCGCCGTTCGAGCGCGTCGTCATCGAGACCACGGGCCTCGCCGATCCCGCGCCGATCCTGCAGGCTTTCATGTCGGACGCGCAGATGACGCGCTATTTCGCGCTCGATGGCGTCATCGCCACGATCGACGCGGTGGCCGGCGCGGCGACGCTCGACCGTCATATCGAAGCGGTCAAGCAGGCGGCGGTGGCTGACCGGCTGCTCATCACCAAGAGCGATCTGCCCGATGCCGATGTCGCGGGCCTCAGCGCGCGGCTCGCCGCGCTCAACCCCGGCGCGCCGATCGAGCTGCGCGATCAGAACGGCGACGTCAGCCCGCGCCTGCTGTTCGATGTCGGGCTTTACGATCCGTCGAGCAAGAGCATCGACGTGCGCCGCTGGCTCGACGCCGAGAAATATCCGGCGCATGAACATCATGAGCAGGGCCATCACGGTCATGAGCATGCTCACGCCGAAAACGACGTGAATCGGCATGACGCGCATATCCGCGCCGTCTGCCTCACCTTCGACGCGCCGATTCCAGGCGAGACCTTGGATCGTTGGCTGAGCGCGCTGCTGCGCCTCAAAGGCCCGGATTTGCTGCGCTTCAAGGCGATCGTCAATGTCGCCGAACTGCCCGGGCCGCTGGTGCTGCATGGCGTGCAGCATGTGATCCATCCGCCGCTCGGCCTGAAGGAATGGCCGAGCGACGACCGCCGCACGCGGATGGTGTTCATCACTTACGACATCGACGAGCAGACTCTGCGCGATTCGTTCCGCGAGGGAATCGCCTCTGCCGCCTGATCTCAGCCGTTGGCGGCGTCTTGCGCCGGGACGCAGGCCTCTTTGAGGAAGTCGACGAACAGCCGCGTTTTGGCCGGCAGATGCTTGGCTTTCGAGTAATAGACCGAGACGCGTTCGTCCGATAAGGCCGCCTCGCCGAACACGGCCTGCAGGCGGCCGGCTTCCAAATCCTGGCTCGCCGCATAGAGCGGCACGCGGGCGATGCCGGCGCCGTCGAGCGCCAGGCGGATCAGGGCGGCCGGGCTGTTCGAGCAGAAGCCGCCTTTGACCTCGACCGCGCTCTCGCGCCGGCCGTCGAAGAAACGCCATTTCTTCGCGGTGAAGGGCGAACGCGTCAGGCAATTGTGCGCGCGCAAGTCTTGCGGCGTCTTGGGCAGGCCGTGGGCGCGGAAATAATCCGGCGCGGCGCAAATGACATGGCGGATGGCGCCGAGATCCTCGCCGATCATGCCGAGGCCCGTCGGCGGCTTGTCGCCGATCACGGCGTCGCAGCGGTCCTCCAGCGGAGTCTCGCTCGCCGCATCGGTGACCAGTTCGACGCGCAGTTGCGGATGACGCGCCATGAACTCGGCCATCAAGGGCGCGACGAACCAGTCGGCGAGGCCGCCGCCCGCCTGCACGCGCAAGGTGCCATAAGCGCCGCGCTCCCTGTTGCGCGCCGCGACGACGACGCCGTCGAGGTCGGCCAGCATCTGCAGGCATTGGCGGAAAAACGCTTCGCCCACCTCGGTGAGGGCGACGCCATGCGTCGAGCGGGTCAGCAGCGACAGGCCCAGCATGTCTTCGAGCTCGCTGACATGCTTGCTGACGATCGAGGGCGTCATGCGCAGATCCTGCGCGGCCTTGGTGAAGCTGCGGCGCTCGGCCACGCGCACGAAGGTGTTGAGCTTGTTGAGGTCCCGGACCGCCGGCATCGCGCTTTCCCTGATCTTTTATGGCCCTCAGCCTAGCACGTGGCGAAACGCGCCGCCGCTGTCCTGCAAAGCTTGAAAAACCGTTGTGCGGAAATCGGGGATACCGCTTCGGCCGGGCGTTTTTTACCGTTCCGCCAAACAGTTACGCTTAACAGGGATGTGCATATGGCGAGTCAGACATTGGTGGTGCGCGGCGGCCGCTTGATCGACGGGACGGGGCGTCCGCCGGTCGACAACGCGGTGATCGTGATCGAGAACGGCCGCTTCAAGGCGGTCGGGCCGGCCGGCCAGGTGAAAGTGCCCGAGGGCGCCGACATCGTCGAGGCGGCGGGGCGCACGGTGCTGCCCGGCTTCATCGACGGCCACGCCCATCTCGAGGATTTCCACGGCGAGCTTTATCTGCATCTCGGCATCACCACGGCGACGACCATCCAGATCTTCCAGGATGGCCCGTGGACCCAGGCGCAGAAGCGCGGCACGGCGGCGGGCAAGATCAAAGGCCCGCGCATTTGGATGTCGGGCCGCGCCATCGGCGGCGAACGCGTGATGACCGACGCGCCGGACGGGCGCACCACGCGGGGCAACATCACCGTCACCACGCCGGAAGAAGCGCGCGCCGCAGTTCAGCGCAAGAAGAAGATCGGTTGCGACCTGATCAAGCTCAACGAGTTTCTGCCGTTCGAGCTGGTGAAGGTCATCGTCGACGAGGCGCACAGCCTCGACATGGCGGTGACCACGCACAGCATGGACGCGATCTCGTCGGCCAAATGCGGCGTCGACGCCATCGAGCATATCTGGGCGGTCGGCACCTCCTCGATCCTCTATCCGCCGTCGCGCGAGCAGCTGCATATCGACCGCCTCGGCGGCCTGATCGATCAGGAAATCGCCAATTCCTACTATCAGACCGAGAATTTCGGCGCGATCATCGACGCGATGGTCGCCAACAATGTCGCTTGGACGCCGACCATCGCCAAATGGCTGCGCCCCTTGTCGCCGAGCGCAGAGCGCTTCCGCAAGCGTGAGAACGAGATCCTCAACGATCCGAAGATCAGCCTGCCGGGCGCGGTGCGCGCCGTCACCGACAACGCCTACGACAAGCTGTTCAAGCGCTACGACAAGGAAAAGCTCGAGCGCGCGAAGATCGGCTACGATAAGGCCAACGAGTTCATCCGCCGCTTCGTCGAGGCCGGCGGCATGCTCAAGGAAGGCTCCGATCCGCCGCGCGGCATGGCGGCCCTGCTGATGCATGAAGCGCTGGTGATGGACGTCGAGGCCGGCGTGCCTCCGATGAAAGTGCTTCAGGCCGCGACGCTCAACGTCGCGAAAGCCTTCCGCATGGACAAGGACTTCGGCAGCGTCGAGGCCGGCAAGGTCGCCGACCTGTCGATCATCGAGGGCGATCCGCTGACTGACATGTGGGCGACGCAGAACGTCAAAACGGTGGTCAAGGACGGCGCCGTCATCGATATCTCGCTGACCAACTACAAGAACCCGATCCCCGCCTTCTATTCCTACCAGACCATTCCGATGGACCTGGACATCACGCCCAACGCGGCGGTGCAGGGCGAGGGGCCGATCACGCTCAAGGTGCGCGGCCAAGGCATCTGGCCGTTCCACAAGGTCATGCTCAAGCGCGAGTTCGGCAGCCTGTTCAACTTCAACGCCATTGAGCTGCCGACCACCTACATCTCCAAGAGCGAGCTGCAGGCGCAGATCTCGCCGGAGATGATCAGTGAGCCGGGTACCTACACCGTCACGGTGAAGGCCGAAGGCGAGACGCTGCCCGAATCGCACCGCGCCCATCTGATCGTGCGGTTCCGCGAATAGCTTCTGGGGGGAGCGTCGAGGCGGTCCGCGCCGGTTGGCGCGGCCGCCTTGACGGCTCAGGCAGCCTCGCGGCTGCGATAGCGGATCTGCGATAGCCCAGGCTTATGGCTGCGCGACATTTCGGTATTTGTAGAGAAACGTTCCGCCATTCACCATCCCGGCCAAGGCGGCGAGGGCAACTCGCCGTCAATAAGGCTTCACAGGGCAATTTTGGGAGAATGGGGATGCATCGCAAGATGCTGGGAGCCCTTATGGGCTTCGCTATCTGCGCTCCGGCCGTCGCGCCGGCGTTCGCGGACGATGTCGCGGATTTCTACAAGGGCAAGCAAGTCACCATGCTGATCGGCACCAGCACCGGCGGCGATGTCGATGCGCGCGCCCGCATGGTCGCCCGCTACATGGGCAAGCATATCCCCGGCCAGCCGGTCTTCGTGCCGCGCAACATGCCGGGCGCCGTCGGCGTCGTCGCGGCCAACTGGCTCGCCAATGTCGCGCCGAAAGACGGCACGGTCATCCACGCGGTGATGCAGGGCATGCCGGCCTTCCAGGCGATGGAGGGCCAGGGCGTCGAGTTCGACGCCGCCAAGTTCCAGTGGATCGGCAACACGGTCGAAGGCACCAACGTCGTCACCATGTGGCACGCCGCCAATATCAATACGGTGGCGGACGCGAAAAAGCGCACCGTGGTGATGGGCGCCCCCGGCACCGCCAACAACTGCGTGTTCTATCCGCTGCTGCTGAACTCGCTGGTCGGCACGCAGTTCAAGGTGATCACCGGCTATCCGGGCGGCAACGACGTCAACCTCGCCATGGAGCGCGGCGAGGTGGAGGGGCGCGGCTGCGGCACCTGGACCGGCTGGCTCAGCACCAAGCCCGACTGGGTCGACAGCAAGAAGATCGTCGTGCTGGCGCAGGGCGCGCTCAAGCGTTCGCCCGACCTGCCGAACGTGCCGACGCTGATGGATCTGGTCGAGAGCGACTTCGATAAGTCGGTGATGCGTTTCATGTCGTCGGACGGCGCCTATAGCCGCGCCTATGCCACCAATTCCGGCGTGCCGGCGGCGCGTGTGTCTGCGCTGCGCCGCGCCTTCGATGCGACCATGCTCGATGCGGAATTCCAGTCCGAAGCCAAGAAAACCGACCGCGAGCTCAGTCCGTCGACGGGCGAAGAGGTGCAGAAGGTGGTCGAGACGCTGATCGCCACGCCGAAGGATGTGGTGGCGCGCGCCAAGCAGATCCTCGACGCAGGCTCGAAGCTCGACGAAGGCAAGGGCAAGTAGCCTTTAAGCCTCTGTTTCGCGGCCATTCGGCGTTATCGCGCCGGGTGGCCGCAGCATTTCAGGAGCCTGCCTTCTAATAGCTACAGGTTATGTCAATCGGACAAATCGATATTTTTTCATTATCGAATCTTGCGATAGCCTTCTCTTCAAGACAGCACACATTCAATCACCCCCGGTTATCAGGAGCGGAAAATGGACGTTGATCCGTCACTTCGAGTCGCGCGCAGCAACAACAACGCGACGCCCACCATGGAGCGTTGCGTTGCCGCCTATCCGGCGCGCCGCGGCTTCAAGCCCTACATCCAGACGCCGCCGCGCATCGACGGCGTGCGCGGCTTCATCGACATCCATTGCCACGCCGAATATGGCCAGCAGGACGCACTCGCGGTCGCCAAGCTCGCCTCCGAAAACGGCATGTACGGCATCCTCTACAAGTCGATCGGCAAGGACGACAAGCGTTCGGCCGGCCCGATGGAAGACGTCAACGCGCTGATCGAAGAGATGAAGCGCTGGTCGGACGAGACCGGCATTCCGGCGATCAGGGCCTGGGGCGGCTACGCTCTGTGCCGCGACAACAAGCCGCCGAGCATCGAGAAGGTCAAAACCCAGGTCGCGGCCGGCACGGAAGCGTTCTGGCTGGCGCTCGCCAACCACGCCAACACCTACTCGATCGTCGGCGGCAAGCCCTATCGCTGGGATCCGACGGCGAGCAAGAAGGACCACACCCCGCCGCTGTCGTGGGAAGACTCGCTGAAGTACGGCCATTACGCCCTCGACGAGAAGGGCAAGCTGAAGAAAGAGTACGAGGAAGCGATCCGCGCGATCGCCGACAACAACAAGACGTTGTCGCTCGGCCATTCGACCCATAAGGAGCTGTGGGAGCTGGCCGAACTGATCGACAAGCTGAACTTCAAGCGTGCTTTCATCGATCATCCGTTCAGCCCGTTCGTGAACATCACGATCGAGCAGATGCAGGCTCTCTCGAAGGTCGGCATCCACTTCAACTTCACCTTCGACGAGCTGTCGCCGATGCTCGGCGTCGATCCGGGCAAGATGTACGAAGCGATCCGCAAGGTCGGCGTGCAGCACTTCTGCCTGTCGAGCGACGCGGGCGACACGCTGTTCCCCAACTCGGTCGAGGCTATGCGCCAGGTCGCCGGTTACATGATCGCCTTCGGCATGAACGCCGACGAGATCGAGATCATGTGCACGCGCAATCCGGCCAAGCTGGTCGGTCTCGATCCGGACAAGGTCGTGAAGGAAGTGAAAGAGCGCGCGGCCCGCGAATCGGTCGCCGCCTGACGCAACGCCTGCCTGGGCTCCCCTCCATCCGGAGGGGAGCCTGTTTTCTGCCCGAAGGAACGTCATGGACACGATGGAATTGCCGGCCCGCGCGGCCGCCTTATTGCCGCCGGGAAGCTGCGACAGCCAATTCCACGTCTATGGCGATCGCGCGCTCTATCCCGTGCGCCATGACAATCCGCTTTACGAGGCGCCGTTCGCGCCGCTCGCCCGCGCGACCGCCATGCATGCGGCCCTCGGCTTCGACCGCGTCGTACTGGTGCAGGCCACGGTCTACAAGACCGACCACAGCCTGCTGCTCGATTCGCTGACGCAGCTGACCAAGGCCCGCGCGCGCGGCATCGCCATCATCGACGACGACGTGAGCGACGATTATCTCGAGCGCCTGCATCGCGCCGGCGTGCGCGCCGCGCGCTTCAATTTCCAAAAGCGCCTCGGCGTCGTGCCGTCGCTCGACACTTTTCACCGCCAAGTGGCGCGCGTGCGCGAGCTTGGCTGGTTCATCAAGATTTTCGCCGGCCCGAACGAGCTGCCGGAATTGGCGCCCGAGATCGCCAAATGCGATCTGCCGGTCGTGTTCGATCACATGGGCCATCTCAACTTCGGCCTCGGCGTCGATCAGCCTGCCATGAAGCTGCTCTGCGGCATTCTCGCTCAGGAAAACCGATGGCTCATGCTATCGAACGGCCATCGCGGCTCGCAACTCGGCGCGCCGTGGGACGATGCGGTGCCGTTCGGCCGCAAGTTCTACGAGACGGCGCCGGAACGCGTCATCTGGGGCAGCGACTGGCCGCATATCGGCTCGCGCAGCGGGCCGATGCCCGACGACGGCGCACTGGTGAAGCTGGCGCTGCGCTATCTCCCCGACGCCGCCGCCGTCGAGCGTGTCTTCGTTAAAAATCCGGCGCGCCTGTTCGGTTTTTGAGCGCCATCGTTGCGCTCGACTATCCTTCGCGGGCTTTGACAAGCGTCGCCGGATTCATAATGATTTTCTATGAGTTCTTCTTTTATCGATAGAAACTGAAAATATTATGGACCTGCGCCACCTACGCAACATGCTCGCCGTCATGGAGGAGGGCAGCCTCGGCAAAGCCGCCGAGAAGCTGCACATCTCGCAACCGGCGCTCACCAAAAGCATCCAGCGGCTCGAAGATCAGCTTGGCGTCAAACTGTTCGAGCGCAAGGCGCGCGGCATGGAGGCGACCTCCTATGCCGAGAGCCTGAGCGCCTATGCGCAATCGGCCTGCGTCGGCATGTCGCAGGCGATCAAGGAGATCAAGGCGCTCAAAAGCGGCACGGAAGGCGTCATCACCGTGGCGGGCCCGCCGCTGATCGCTTCCGAGCTGATGCCGGAAGTGCTGATGCGCCTGGCGGCCGAGCGGCCGAACCTGCAGCTGCGCATCGTGTCGCAGAACCAGGAGCTGTTCACCTCGCTGCTCAACGGCAAGTTCAACGTCGTCGTCGCCATGCTCTACAACGAGATGCCGCGCGTCGGCCTGACCAAGCGCTGGCTGTTCGACGACAAGCTGGTGCTGGTGATGCGTCCGGACCATCCGGCGGCCAAGTTCAAGAAGATCAAGCCGCAGGATCTGATGAGCTACAAATGGGCTTTCCCGGAAGGCGACACCTGGCACCGCCGCAGGCTTGAGCTTTTCTTTGAGCAGTACGGCATGGGCATGCCGCGCGCCAGCATCGAGAGCCGCGAGCCGACGATCCTGCGCTCGATCATCGTCAACAGCGACCATATCGGCGTCATCGCCCGGCTCGGCGTCGAGCGCGAGTTGCGCGAAGGGCTGCTGACCGCGGTCGAGTTCGATTCGCCCTTCATGATGCGGCCGATCGGTGTCGTGCGGCGCGAGAACGACATGCCGTCGCCGGCGGTCAACGCGCTGATCCGCATCCTCGAAGCGGTCTGCCAAGAGCGTGGCTACGGCAAAGCCTCGGCATAACTTCTAATTATCGTTACCCGACAAATTGATATTTGTCGTTGATGGGCTGTCCGACCAGGATGGCGCGCTCGAAAACTCATGCGATACAGGGAAGGCAAGCCGACATGAACAAGGACGCCCCGCGCCGTCTGGAAGACATCGACCGTCCGCAGACGGGGGCCGCGCCGGTGCTCGGCTGGGGCTCAGACGCCATCGCCACCCTGCTCAATAAGCTCGACTTCAAATATGTCGCATTGGTGCCTGGCGCGAGCTATCGCGGCCTGCACGATTCGATCGTCAATTATCTCGGCAATAAGAACCCGCAGATGCTGGTCTGCCTGCATGAGGAACATGCGGTGGCGATCGCTCAGGGCTATGCCAAGGTCACCGAGCAGCCGATGCTCGCCGCGCTGCACAGCAACGTCGGCCTGATGCACGCGACCATGGCGATCTACAACGCCTGGTGCGACCGCATGCCGGTCGTCATCATCGGCGCGACCGGTCCAGGCGACGCCGCCATCCGCCGCCCCTGGATCGAATGGATCCATACCTCCAAGGACCAGGGCGCGCTGATCCGCCATTACACCAAGTGGGACGACGAGCCGCGCTCGGTGCCGGCCGCGCTGCAATCGATCGTGCGCGCCCGCCAGATCTCGCTCACCGCGCCGTTCGGCCCGACCTACGTCTGTCTCGATGTCGAGATGCAGGAAGAGGAAATCGGCGAGGGCGTGAAGCTGCCTGATCTGGCGCGCTACGAGCCGGCGGAAGCGCCGGCCGCCCCGGAAGCCACGCTTGCCAAGGCCGCCGAATGGCTGGCGAACGCCAAGCGCCCGGTGGTGCTGTGCGGCCGCGTCTCGCGCGATCAGGCCGATTGGGACGCGCGCGTCGCGCTGGCCGAATCGATCGGCGGCATCGTGCTGACCGATCTGAAGAACTCCGCCGCTTTCCCGACCGAGCATCCGCTGGCCGCCGTCGAGCCGCGCGCGCGCCCGTCGGAAGCGACGATCGAGGCGCTGACCAGCGCCGACGTGATCCTGTCGCTCGACTGGCTCGATCTCGCCGGCCTCTTGAAGAGCTGCGGCAAGAAGACGCCGATCACCGGCAAGATCATCAGCGTCACCGCCGACAGCTACATCCACAACGGCTGGTCGATGGACCATCAGGAGCTGCCGCCGGTCGATCTGCCGATCCTGGCGACGCCGGACGCCGTGTCGCGCCCGCTGCGCAAAGCCATCGAAGCAAAGACCGGCGCCAAGCGCTTCGCCGAACCGAAATGGGCGCTCGCCGCGCTCGGCAAGTCGCCGATGAAATACGATCCGAAGAATCCGCCCTCGGCGGAGAACGGCATCGGCTCGCGCCATTTCGCCGAATGCGTCTCGCTGACGCTGCGCGACCAGGGCGTGTCCTACACGCGCTTCACGCTCGGCTGGCCCGGCCATGTCTGCCGCTTCGAAGGCCCGATGGATTACTTCGGCAATGACGGCGGCGGCGGCGTCGGCGCCGGTCCCGGCGTGTCGGTCGGCACGGCGCTCGGCCTGCGCGACAAGGGCCGCATCCCCGTGGCCGTGCTCGGCGACGGCGATTACCTGATGGGCGTGAATGCCCTCTGGACCGCGGCGCGCGCCCGCATCCCGATGATGGTGGTGGTCGCCAACAACCGCGCATACCACAACGACGAAGTGCACCAGGCCCATATGGCCAAGGAGCGCGGCCGTCCGGTGGAGAACAAGCATATCGGCCAGCGCCTCGACGATCCGGCCGTCGATCTGGTCGCCATGGCCAAGGCCCAGGGCTTTCAGGGCGAAGCCCAGATCACCGATTTGAAAGACCTGCCGGCGGCGCTGCTGCGCGGCGCGGACCTGGTGCGGAACGGCGGCTGCTACATGGTCGAAGTGCTGATCAACCCCGGCTATGCCGAGGCAGAAGGCGGCAAGGCTGGCTGACGTCTCCCGAGCCTTGCGTCTCACTCCAGGGGCCGCGCAAGCGGCCCCTTTTTTGTATCTTTTCAGTCTATTTCCCGCATCCCTTTTCCTTATGACCTTTGGACAAAACGATATTTGCGCCTTATGCGTCCCGTAGCCAGTATCCGGCCCTCTTCAGTGAGGGACAGATGATGCCTGACGGTAGCGAGAAGAAATATCCGGCCTGGAATCGCGACGTGCGCGCGCCGGTGCCGGCGGCCCCGGCCAAGAGCTGCGACAGCCAATTCCATATCTACGGCGACGCGAACAAATACCCGCCGAAGCCCGGCGCGCTCTACGAGCCGCCCGACGGCAAGTTCGAGGACATGGTCGGCCTGCTGCACAAGATGGGCTTCCAGCGCGGCGTCATCGTCCATCCGATGCCTTATGACACGGATCATCGCCTGCTGATCGACACGCTGTCGGCCAATCCGGACAAGGCGAACATCCGCGCCACCGCGATCATCAAGGACCATGTGAGCGACACGGAGCTTGAGAAGCTGAACAGCCTCGGCGTCGTCGCCGCGCGCTTCAACATCGGCAAGTATTACGGCGAGTCGCAGTCGCCCGACTCGATCAAGCGCTCGATGGAACGCGCCAAGGAGCTCGGCTGGCACGCCCGCCTGCACATCGCAGGCCCGCATATCCTCGAATACGCGCCGATGCTGGACAGCATCAAGGATCTGACCATGTCGGTCGACCATATGGGCCACATCCATTTCGCCGAGGGCTTGGAGGGCAAGACCTTCCAGTGGATCCTCGACCGCATCAAGAACCAGGGCTGGTGGCTCATGCTGTCGAACGGCAGCCGCCTGTCGGACATGGACGACGATTGGGACGATGCCGTTCCGTTCGGCCGCGCCTATGTCGAAGCGGCTGAAGACCGCCTGATCTGGGGCTCTGATTGGCCGCACGTGCGCTGGCGCAAGCCGCGCATGCCGACCGATGCCGAGCTCGTCGAGCTGCTCTACCGCTATTGCGACAACGACCGGGCCATCATCCAGAAGATCCTGGTGGACAACCCGGCGCGTCTGCACGGCTTCAAGGATTAAGTGCCTTTAACGGGCCGGCAACAGCCGGCCGCCTTTAAACGTCATCAACAGGAAGGTCTGAAGATGAACTCGCTCAAAGCGTTCTGCTGCGTCGTCGCTGTTGCTGTGGCCGGCACCGCCTCCGTCGCCGCCGCTCAATCGCTCGAAGATTTCTACAAGGGCAAGCGCGTCACGGTTTACATCGGCTCGTCGTCCGGCGGCGGCACCGACCTCTATGGCCGCACCATCGCGCAGTTCCTCGGCAATCATCTGCCGGGCAAGCCGACGGTCGTCGTCAGCAACATGCCGGGCGCCAACGGCCTGACGCTCGCCAACCAGCTCTACAAGATCCTGCCGAAGGACGGCACCGCGCTCGGCACGTTCGACCGCAACGCCGCCATGCATTCGGTGTGGGGCAATCCGAAGGCGCAGTTCGTCGCCTCCGAGCTCAACTGGATCGGCAGCGGCAACATCGACGCCAGCACCTGCGTGACCTGGCACACCTCGGGCATCGATACGCTCGAGAAGTTCATGACCCAGCCGGTCGTGCTCGGCTCGACCGCGATCTATCACGCCAACGCGCTCAACACCCTGTTCGGTGCCAAGCTCAAGCAAGTCACCGGCTATCCGGGCGGCAACGACGTGCTGCTCGCGCTTGAGCGCGGCGAAGTGCAGGGCCGTTGCAACTGGTCCTACTCCTCGATCATCAGCACGCGCCCGGACTGGGTGCGCGACAAGAAGATCAACATCATCCTGCAGTTCGCCGACGTGAAGCACCCGGATCTGCCGAACGTGCCGCTGGTCGGCGAGTTGGTGAAGACCGACAAGGACAAGAAGCTGCTCGATCTGATGCTGTCCAGCCAGATCATGGCCCGTCCGTTCGCCGCGCCGCCGGCCATGCCGGCCGACCGCGTCAAAGCGCTGCGCGACGCCTTCATGGCGGTGACGAAGGATCCGGCGTTCCTGAAGGTCGCCGAGACCCAGCAGCTGGAAGTCGAGCCGGTCACCGGCGAGCGCATCCAGCAGATCGTCCAGGCGATGACCGACACCTCGCCGGCGCTGCTGCGCGAACTGCGCGACATCGCCCTCGGGCCCGAGGCTTCGGCCGCGCTCGAAAAGCAATAAGGCCGCGCTCCGGGGGAGCTAGACCTACGGGGAGAGATGGGGGCGCGGCTGCGAGGCCGCGCCCCTTTTCGTTTGCGACAGCCAGTCCGCTGATCAACTTATATTGTAATACGAATTTACAAAAACGTAATACTGAGTCTATATCGATCCCGCGTTCATGCAAAAGCATAAAGGGGATCCGATGTTCCACGTTCAATCCGCGCGCATTTTCCGCGCCGTTCTACTCACCGGCGGCCTGACCGCCGCCTCCGTTTCCACCGCGTCCGCCCATGATTTTTGGGTCCATGCCGGCGTGAGCGTCGATGCCGACAGCAACAATCCGTTCGTCATGACCAATGTCGGCTGGGGCCACACGCTGTTTCCGATCAGCGAATTCCTCGCCGGCGACCGTCTGGTGAGCTATCGCGTCGTCGATCCGATGGGCAAGACGCTCGATCTGCCGCTCGACAAGGCCGCCAACAAGCAGCTGGCTGCCGACGCTTCGGCGCTGCCGGGCATCGAGAAGCTGCAGGCCGGCGATCCGTTCGCCCGGCGCATCCTGTTCAAGGCCGATGCGCCGAAGGGCACTTATCAGCTGCATGGCGTGATGACCATGTCGCCGCGCACCGACTGGATCGACGCCAAGGGCGAGAAACAATTCGCCAGCGTTTATCCCGATCAGGTGAAGGACGCGCAACGCATCGTCGAGAGCGGCATCACCGTGCGCAGCTCGACGGCCTATTGGCCGGTCGGCGCTTGGACCGCGCCGAAGCCTTCCGGCTTGCCGATCGAACTGCTGCCGTCGTCCGACGTCAGCAAGCTGAAGGTCGGCCAGCCGGTCAGCTTCGACATCTATCGCGACGGCAAGCCGCTCAAGACCGGCGCCAAGGTTGCCGTCGAGCTGCACAACAACGACGGCCATGTCGAGGGCAAGGTCGAGGGTGCCAAGGTGACCGCGACCCCGCCGGCGCCCGGCACTTGGCTGGTGCGCGTGTTCTTCAACGAACCGCTGCCCGCCGAAGGCAGCCTTGCCGAGTACAAGGGCAAGCTGCAGAACGCCCGCTACATCACGACCGCCACCTTTGAGGTCAAGCCGTGAGGCTGATCGCTGCCGCTGCTGTCGTCGTCGTGCCGCTCCTCTGGGGCGGCACGGCTTCGGCCCATGCGCTGTCGCACAAGGTGCAGAGCGAAGGCGCGTCGGTGGTGGTCTCCATGTCCTACACCGACGGTTCGATCCCGCGTTTCTCCAGCATCCGCGTCTTCTCGCCGGCCGATCCGAAGCAGCCCTTCCAGATCGGCCGCAGCGACGATGCCGGCCGTTTCGTTTTCTTGCCGACCGCGCCGGGCGTCTGGCGCGTGCAGTTCGAAGACGATGGCGAGGACGGCCACAAGGCGGAATTTCCCGTCGAGGTCGGCAGGATCAGCGCCGCCCATCTACCAGGCTGGCAGAAATGGCTGCTGGCCTTGAGCTTGGTGGCCAATATCTTCCTCGGCCATCAGCTCTGGCAATTTCTCGCGGTGCGGCGTAAGAACGTCGCGCGATCATAATTTTTGAAAAAAAGGCTTACGCCCATGATCCGTCAAATCCTGCGTATTTCCGCGCTCTCCGGCCTGTTCGCGAGCATCGCCGGTCCGGCCTTGGCCCATGTCGAGGGCGGCATGGCGGGCGGGCTGGTCAGCGGCTTCATCCATCCGTTGACCGGGGCTGACCATATCGCGGCCATGGTCGCGGTCGGCATCTGGGGCGCTTTTCTCGGCCGCCCGGCGATCTGGCTGCTGCCCATCGTATTTCCGCTGGTCATGACGATCGGCGGCGCGCTGGGCGTCATGGGCGTCGATCTGCCTGGCGTAGAAGAGGGCATCGCCGGTTCGGCCATCGTGCTCGGCCTCGCCGTGGCGCTCGCCGCGCGGCCGCCGCTGTGGCTGGCCGCCGTCGTCGTCGGCATCTTCGCCATTTTCCATGGCCATGCCCACGGTACAGAACTGCCGGAGGCCGCCGATCCGATCGCCTTCGCCGTCGGCTTCGTCGTGGCCACGGGCCTGCTGCATCTCGCCGGCATCGCCATCGGCCTCCTGGTGCGCTGGCCGGCCGGGCGCATCGCCGTGCGCGGCGCGGGCGGCGTCATCGCCGTGGCCGGCGTCGCCTTCCTACTGGGCATCGTTTGAGGCGCATCGCGCTCATCGCCGCGCCGTTGCTGCTCCTCGCGGCGCGCGCGAGCGCCCATACGGTCACGCCGGGCACGACTGGATTTACGGATGGTTTGCAGCATCCGTTCCTGCTGCCGGCGCATGTCATGGTGCTGCTGGGCGTCGGTTTTCTGCTGGGCGCGCAAGAGATCGCGCGTTGGCGCATGCCGCTCTATGCCGGCCTCGGCGGGCTGCTCGCCGGACTCGTGATCGGGCCGCTCGTCGCCGCGCCTGAGCTCGACGCGGCGCTGGTGATCGCGCTGCTCGTATCCGCCGTCGTTCTCGGCGGGCTGAACGCCTTGTCGCGGCCTTTGCCGCTATCGCTGCTGAGCCTGCTCGTGACCCTGCCGCTGGCCGCCATCGGCCTCGATTCGGCTCCGGAAGGCAGCCTGCAGCAGATCGTCGCCGCGCTCAGCGCTACCGCCTTGGCCGTGATCTTCGCGCTGCTCAATCTGATGATGCTGGCGAATTACGCTGCGACCAACGCGCGCCAAAACCCAGGCCAATCTTGGCAGGCCACCGGCCTGCGCGTCGTCGGGTCTTGGATCGCCGCCGCCGCGATCCTCGTGCTGGCGCTGCAATTGCGCGGGGTTTAGCGCCGCGCCTTGCCGGTCCAGGCGGTGAAGGACAAGAGGCCCAGGGTCAAGGCCAGCAGCAAAAGCGCGCTCAGGAACAGCGACCAATGAATGCCGACAAGCGCGCCGCCGAGACCGACGGTGACGCCTGAGAAGGCGCGCAGGCCGCTCGAGGCCATGCTGTAGAGGCCGATGACGCGGCCGCGAATTTCCGGCGGCGCGTGGCTTTGCACCAGGGTCTGGTTCATCGAGCCGTAGCTGAGATTGAGGAAACCGGCGACAAGCATGGCGGCGAGCGCGACGCCGTAAACGTCCGTCATGGCGAAGGCGGCCATGGCCACGCACCACAGCATCACCAGGATGAAGGTGGTGCGCGGATTGGCCGGCAGCAGGTTCTTGCTTTCCAGCACGACGCCGGCGAGCAACGCGCCAGCCGCGTTGGCCGAGAGCAGCATGGTGTATTGGATATCGGCGCCGCCGTGCTCCAGATCATGCCCGAGATCGTGGGCGAATTCGGGCATCTGCGCCTGCTGAGCGTTGCCGATGATGAGCGAGGCGAGGCCGCCGAGCGCCACCATCGAGACGATGACGCGGTTGCCCGAGATCATGCGCAAGGTGGCGAAAATGTCGCCGAAGCCTTTCGCGCCGCGTTGCGGCGGTTTGGCTTCGCCGGCCTTGCGGAATTTCGGGCCGTAAGGCGCCTTCCACAACCAGAGGATGAGCGGCAGGTAGAATAAAGCGTTGGCGAAGATACCGAGCGTCGGGCCGAGCGCGATGAGCATGCCGCCGCCGATCGCCGGGCCGAGCAGCTGGCCCATGGTGCGCGAGGTCGACATCATGCGGATGGCGCTTTGCAGATGCGCGGGGCCCACGATGTCATGCACCAGAAGCTGCGCCGCCGGCACCCACAGCACGCCGGCGAAGCCGTGCAGAATCAGCAGCGCCACGGCATGCCACATCTGCAAAGCGTCGGTGAGGAACAGCGCACCCCAGGCGATCGAGACGAAGGCGAACAGCGCCATGCCGGCCTGGATGATGCGCCGCGGGTCGTAACGGTCGGCGAGCGCGCCCGAATAGATCGAGAAGAACAGGAATGGCGTCCAGTGCGCAATCACGGCGAAGCCCGCCAGCGCCGGCGATTCGAACTTCTGGAAGATGATCCAGTAGCTGATCACATGCTCGATGTTGTCGGCCATCATGGCGAGCATGGTGCCGATCAGATAGACGCGGCAGGCGGGATGGCGCAGCGCCGCGAAGGATTGCGGCTTGCCAGCTTCGGCGGGTGTCGCCTGGGTCATGGGCGGGGCTCGGCGGGGCTGAGTTCCATGGCGCGCTTTTTCAAATGCTTCCAATCAAGTCCTTAACATACTTAAGGGAACTTTCCTTTTCTTTATGGCTACTTGGCGTCAGGCATCCTCTCCTAGCATCGTGCAAGACGACCGCGCTGATACATGCATTCCTTCGTACAAAAGCTCTCGACTGTTTTCCCGCTGGGAGCTGAGGAGAAAAGGGCGTTGCAGGAAGCCGCCGGCGCGCCGCGGCTGCTGCCGCCGGATGTCGATATTCTCAAACAGGGCGACAAGCCGGACAGCGTCAATGTCGTGCTCGACGGTTGCGCCATTCGCTACAAGCTGCTGCCCGATGGGCGGCGCCAGATCGTCGGCTTCGTCCTGCCCGGCGACATGTGCGATCTGCGAAACTACGTGCTGCCCGACATCGACCACAACCTCGCCGCGCTTTGCCCGACGCGGATCGCCAGCATCCCGCATCAGCGCATCGCCCAGCTCGGAGAGACCTATCCGGTCCTGGCGCGGGCCTTCTGGTGGAGCACGCTGGTCGATGAGGCGATCACCCGCGAATGGCTGATCAACGTCGGCCAGCGCACGGCGCTGGAGCGCATGGCCCATCTGTTCTGCGAAGTCTTCTATAGGATGCGGACGGTCGGCCTGGTCAACGGTCTGTCCTGCGATTTCCCGGTCACCCAGACCGAATTGGCGCATACGCTCGGCATCTCCTCGGTGCATGTGAACCGGACCTTGCAGACCCTGCGCGGGGACAACCTGATCGCCTTCGGCGGCGGGCGTTTGGTCATTTCCGATCTGGCTGCTCTCGAAACGGTCGCCATGTTCGACTCGACCTATCTGCATCTCGGCGGCGAGCGGGGGGCGGCCCGGCCGACGCCGCCGCGCTCGAGCGACGCCAGCGAGCCGCCGATGCGGCCTTGACGGGCTGTCGGCTGCCGCCGACAATTCAGCCATGAGCGATACCGACAATAACGCGCCGCCGGTCAAGCCGGGCGACAAGCTGTGCCGTCTCGACGAGATCGGCGAGGACCAATCGCGCGTCTACATGCTGGATGACGGCAAAGAGCGCGAATTTTTCATCGTGCGGCGCGGCGACGCGGTCCACGGCTATTTCAACCATTGCCCGCATGAAGACCGCTGGCTGCAGTGGGAAGGCGAATCCTTCCTGACGCCGGAAGGCGACAGCATCCTCTGCCAGGCCCATGGCGCGACGTTCGATATCGAAAGCGGCCAAGGCCTTACCGGGCCGGGGCTCTTTAGCTGCCTGATCAAAGTGCCGCTCGACATCGTGGAAGGCGAAGTCCGTCTCGGCTCGCCCTGAGTCTGCCGACGCTTGCCATCAAAACGCTTGAACATAACAAGCATTCACGGGAGGAAATAATGGCCGCGCATGTGACGAAGATTTTCGACAAGGTCGATCTGGCGAACAAGGAGCGCCCGCGCGAGCGCGTGCTCCTGTCCAAGGAGAGCGACCTGATGATCGCGCTCAACGTCTATCAGCCGGGCTCGCGCAACGAGTTTCACTATCACAAGGGCACGTCGCAGTCGTTCCTCTGCGTCAAGGGCACGCTGACGATCCGCACCAAGGAATCGGAAGATGCCGAGCCGGTGGCGCATAAGCTGACGGAAGGCATGTGCGTGCTGGTGCCCGCGAACCAGTATTACCAGCTGGACAACGAGGGCGACGAGCCGGTGATGCTCTATCAGGTGAAGAAGCCGGGCGACGAGATCGTCATCGCCGGCAAAGGCAAGCTCAACAACGCCGATTACTTCACCAAGGCGCGCCAGACCCAAGCGGTGCTCTAAGCTTGCTTGAACGGACCGCGCCGCTCAGGTCGAGCGGTGCGGGTCGGTCAGCGGCTCGTGATAGTCCGCATGCGCCGCCGGCTCGGCGGTGGTGAGCGCGTCGGTCTGGCGCTCGATCATGCGGTGGACCTTCGGCGTCTCCGGCCCCTTGTGCAACAGCCGTAATTCCTCGCTCACCGTGGCATCGGCCTGGGTGATGCGGCTGTTGTGGCGGATGTAGTCGAGCCAAGTCGGCGTGTGATAGCGCTCGATCCAGATTTCCGCATCGTTCAGATCGCGCAGCAACGTCCAATGGCGCGCGCCGTCGCGCTTGCGGATGCGTCGCCGCTCCGCCATCACCCGCAGGAAGCTGACGACGTCCTGCTCGCGGATGCGATATTCGATGGTGATGACCACCGGCCCGCTGCGCGGCTCGATATGGACGGCGATCTCCGGCTCCTTGAAGCGGTTGAGCGGATCGAGGTTGAGGCCGGTGAACTGCGGCAGGGGCAAACGGAAGCCGAGCGCGAGATTGGCCAGCAACAGCAGGGCCGCGCCGCACATGGCGGCGGGGATCCCCTGATGCTCGGCGATCAGACCCCAGCACCAGGAGCCGATCGCCATGCCGCCGAAGGCCGACATCTGATAGAGCGACAAGGCGCGGGCGACGACCCAGCGCGGCGAGGTGAGCTGCACCGAGGTGTTGAAGGTCGACAGCGACAACACCCAGCCGGCGCCGGCGAGCAGGAAGCCGCCCATGGTGAGCGGAAGATAGGGGCTGAACGCGCCGATCACCGCCGCCACGGCGAACAACAGGCAGGCGACGCGCACGAGACCTTCGTTCGAGAAGCGTCGGCGCAGCCTGGCGCTGGAAAAAGCGCCGCCGACCGCGCCGACGCCGTAAGCGCCGAGCAGCAGGCCGTAGCCGAGCGGGCCGCCGGACACCAGGTCGCGGGCGATGACGGGCATCAGCGCCTGCACGGCGACGGCGGCGAAGCCGAAGATCACCGCGCGTAGCATGACGACGCGCAGGTGGGGCGACATGGAGACGTAGCGGATGCCCGAGCCGATCGCCATGGCGAGCGGCTCCGCCGGCAGCAGTTGCGGCGGCCGATTCGGCTTCCAGCGCAGCAGCACGAAAATCAGGCCGACATAGCTGACGGCGTTGAGCACGAAGGCGAAGGCCGCGCCGATGGCGGCGACGATGGCGCCGCCGACTGCCGGGCCGAGGCTGCGGGCGATGTTGAAGCCCATGCTGTTGAGCGCGACCGCGCTCGGCAGGTCGCTGCGCGGCACCATGTCGCCGACCGAGGCCTGCCAGGCAGGGCCGTTGAAGGCGCTGCCGCAGCCGATCAGAAAGGTGAACATCACCAAAAGCCAGGGCGTGATCAGCCCGCTGAAAGTGCAGGCGGCGAGAGCGCAAGAGGCGATCAGCATGAAGCTCTGCGCCGTCAGCATGATCCGGCGCCGATCCAGCGTGTCGGCGAGGGCGCCCGCCACCAGCGAGAACAGCATGATCGGCGCGGTGACGGAGGCCTGGATCAAGGCGACGGTGTCGGCTTCGCGCGCCAGGGAGGCCATCAGCCAGGCGGCGCCGACCGACTGGATCATGCCGCCGAAGTTCGAGGCCATGCTGGCGAACCAGACATTGCGGAAGACCGGATGTTTGAGCGGCGCCAAAACAGAATTGGGCACCGATCCGGTCGGCGGTTTCGGCTTGTCGGCGGAGGGGGCGGCCACGGGCGATCTCGAAGCTGCGGCGGGGACGGGCGGGTCGGACATTAACGCTTCAGTCGCCGTCCGGTTCGCTCTGCGAGAAGCCTAACAGCTAATCCGGCCATGCAGAAAAAAGAAAACGGCGGACCGCCCCTCTATCATCCAGGTGCGGGTCCGCCGTCGATCGAGAGCCTGAGGCGATGGCTTATTGCGTGATCGCCTTGGCCTTTTCCACGGCCGCCGGCGGCGCCGCGTAGATCTGGCCGAGCATCGTCACGACCTCGTCGCCGGTCATCGGATCGACCGGCAGCTGGGCCTTTTCGCCGTCGGCGATGAAGGCCTTGTCGGCCATCGTCGCGTCGAACGACTTGCGCAGGATGTCGAGCACGTTGCCGGGCACCTGCTTGGAGATGATGTAGGGGCGGCCGATTTCGCCCGCGCCGTTCAGCACGTTGAGCACAGCGCGGTCCTCGTCGCTCTTGGCGACGTCGTTGGCCCACGGCACGTCGGTCGGGGCGTCCGGCGGCAGCGCCTTCGAGAGCTTGAGGATCGGTGTGACCAGCTTGTTGGCCCGCCAGTCCTCGGGGATCGAGGTCCACGAGCCGCAATCGCCGTCGAGCTCGCCGCGTTCGACCGCGAGGCGCTGCTCGGGCGAGCCGGGGAAGCCGGTAATGATCTTGAGGTCGACGTCGAACACGCGCTGCAGCGTGCGCTGGTTCACCCAATTGGCGGCGCCGACGCCGGTGGTGCCGAACACCCAGCCCTTTTGCTTCTGGAAGTCGGCGAAGGTCTTCACGCCCTTGGTGCCCTTGCCGGCCCACAGGTAGCAGACGCGCTGGTCGCGCGCGATGTTGCCGACCCAGGCATAGTCGAGGAAGTTCAGGCGGCCGACCTTCTCGTCGAGCATGCCCTGCGTGATCAGGCCCGGATTGAAGGCGGTGATGGCGGTGCCGTCTTTCGGCGCCGGGCCGTCGAGCCAGCGCACGGCGGTGAGCGAGCCGGCGCCGGGCATGTTCTCGACGATCACGTTCGGCTTGCCGGGGATGTGGTTGCCGAAATGACGCGACAGCAGGCGGGCGTAGGTGTCGTAGCCGCCGCCCGGCGTGAAGCCGACGACGAGGCGGACGGTCTTGCCCTGGTAGTACGGCGTTTGCGCTTCGGCGTACGGCGCGAGAATCGCGGCGGTGGCGCAGAGGGCGAGCGCGGCGACGCCGCCTCGGACGAAGAACTTCATAGAGAATCTCCCGGTTGAAACGACCCTGTGAGGCTGGTTCGTCGGCCTGGCGTGAATCTGCAGGCCGTTGTGAATCGGCAATGGCGGCGAGCCGGGGGTCGGCTCTGCGGGAATGTTAGAGCAAGGGCGGCAAGCCTGCCAATCGGCTAAATCGCGGAGGCAATTGTGAAATGCCGCCCATTTCGCCGGTTTTGGCTGCTGAAACAGATGCTTGGCGTATCGGGCTACTCGCTCGGGGCGGTCAGACGCCGGGTCGCCGTACGATATTGCCCGCGCAATGCGCGATCGATGCTGCTCGGAAAAAGCCGCTGGAGCAGCAGAAATAGCCGCTCCGGTCCTGCCGGATAAATGTTGCGAGCATCGCGCATGATGCCGGCGGCGATGCGGCGCGCGACCCTTTCCGGCGGATCGAGCGGCATGGCGTAGGCCTCGGCATAAGCCATGAAGCCGTCGGCAGCGGCGGTGCGGGTGCCGCGCGGCGCGCAGTATGTCACGCCGATTCCCAGATCGGCATATTCGCGGCGCAACGCGTCGGACCAGCCGCGCAGCGCGAACTTGCTGGCCGAATAGGCGGCGAAATGCGGAAAGGCTATATCGCCAAACATCGAGCCGATATTGACGATGCGGCCCTGGCCCGATGCCGCGAGCATCGCGCAGAGATCGCGGCTGAGCGCCATCGGCGCGACCAAATTGATCTCCAACAAGCGCCGCCAGGCTTCCTCGCTTTGCGCTTCGAGCAGGCCGGCAGCGACGGCGCCCGCGTTGTTGATCAAAAGGTCGAGGCGGCCGGCGCAGGCCCGCGCGAGCGCCGGAACCGCCCGGCGCTGCTCGGGGTCTGTCAGGTCGGCCGGCAGCATCCAGGCTTGCGACGGATCGCGCAGCATCATCCGCGTTTCGTCCAAGGCTTCGATGCGGCGGCCGAGTAGAATGAGCCGAGCGCCGCGCTGCGACAATTCGACGGCCAAGGCGCGGCCGATGCCAGAACTCGCTCCGGTGAGCAGGGCGACGGCGCCGTCAAGACGCATGGCGGATCCTGTCGCCGGCGCCGAGCTCGCGGAACATGTCGCCGTAAAGCCGATAATAATCTTTCGCGGCGGCGATGACCGTTTCGCGCCGCGCTGGGGTATCGATGGCGTCGAGCAAATCGGCGTAGCCCGCGACATGCTCATGGTCCAAATCGCCATGGGAAGCGAGATAGCGAAAGCCCGCGCCGCTCTGCAGCCTCTGTTGGATCGCCTTTGCGGCTTGCGTCGCCAGGGCTGCCGAGACGCTTTCGAGCACATGGACCATGCCGAGCAGCGCATAGGGTCCATCCTCGGCGATGAGGTGAAAGGCGTAGGCGACCATGACGCCCGTTGCGAGAGGCGGGCGCGCGCGTCGCGCCGTCTCGGCGTCGCCGCCGAGCGCGGCGATGTCATCGAGGATCCAGGAATCATGGCCGATCTCCTCGTCGATGTAGCGGCAGAGCCCTTGCGCGAGCGGATCATCGTCGTTGCCGCATTTGCCGAGCGCGGCTTCCATCAGCGGTACCGTATAGCGCACGTGATGATAGGCGCTCCGCAGGAAGTCTCGGTAAAGCTCGATGTCAACGCCGTGTGCGAGCGTCTCGGCGATCAGCGGAATGGCGAGAAATTCGCGGCGGGCCTCGGCAGTGGCGGCAAGGAGGGCGTCGTAAAAGCGCATATGCCTCTCGTTGATATGTTGACGGATGAGTTTGCGGCGTGGCCGTCCGTCCGCCGTGAAAAGTCCTGCAGCGGCGGTTTCGCGACCGGTCAGCACGGCCACATCTCGCGGACGGGCGTAATCGGGCGCCGACGTCGTCAGGCGGCGCGCGGCCGCCAGCCAGCCTTCGGGCGGCGCAGCTTGATCGGTGACGATGACGGCGGTGAGGCCGCGCGGGCCCAAGACCGCCGCCGCGCGTTCGACGCGCGGATCGGCGGCCAGCATCGGTTCGATCCATTCAGGATGGATGTTGCGGCCGGCCGGGGTGATGATCATGTCATCCTTGCGGCCGAGCACGATCAGGTTGCCCTCGTCGTCCCAGCGACCGAGGTCGCCGCTGCGCCATTGACCGCCGGCGGGGGCGTGGCCGAGATAGCCTTGCATCACGGTCGGGCCGCGCACGACGATCTCGCCGTTTTGCAGATCGACATGAACGCCCTCGATCGGCCGGCCGACGGTGCCGGCGCGGCGGTGGCCCGGCCGGTTGACCGCAACCACGGAGCAGCATTCGGACAAGCCGTAGCCTTCGTAGACCGGCAGGCCGACCGACCAGGCTTGGTCGGCCAGATCTTGCGGCACCGGAGCGCCGCCCACGGCGACGAAACGCAAGGAGGCCGGCGCTCGCGCGCCGCGGGCGCGCAGCCAACCGGTCCAGCCGCGCAGCAATTCGGGAACGAGCACGCTGGTCGTCGGTTGGATCGCGCTCGCTTCCTCGATCATCGATCTGGGATCGGCGAGGATATGCAGGCGCGCTCCCAGACTGAGCGGCAGCATGATGCCTGCCAGCTGTTCGAGCAGCAGCGAGAAGGGCAGTACGGACAGGTGGACGTCATGTCGGCCGGCGAGCGCGGCTTGCGTCAGGGCGGAAACGCTCGCGGCCATGGCCGCCTCGGAGGTGATGACGCCTTTCGGGCGTCCCGTGGTGCCGGAGGTGTAAATGATGCGGCGTGATTCCGCCTGAACTTCAAGTCCGGGCCCCGTCTCGTCCGGATGAAGCAAGGGCAGGCCGAACGGCGTCAGTTGCTCGGCCAATTCCGGGGTAGTGACCAACGCGCCGATCTGCGCGTCGGCGATCATATGCTGCCATTGTTCTGGCGAGAAAAAGCTCGGCAGCGGCACGATGGTGCGCCCGAGGGACGCGAGCGCGAGGTCCGCCACGATCGCGCGGCCATCGCGCGGCATCATCAGGCCGACACGCTCGGGCGCGCCGGACAAGCTGGCGGCAGCGGCGGCAATGCGCTTGGCCAACTCGCCGTAGCTTATCTCATTCTCACGCTCGCTGATGGCGATGCGCGCCGGGTCATCCGCAGCCGTCTTGCGGATAGCAGCCAGCGTTTCACGCATGATGGACCTGCGCCTGTCGGTCGGGGGCCCAGGCGGCGAAGCAGTCCTCGGGCAGGGAGTCGGCGCTGACCGTCAGCACATGGGGATCATGCAGGTAGTAGCGCCCCCATGCGGATGCGTTCTCGATGCGCTCGGGGCTGGCGGGGCCGAGGTCGATCGCGGCGACGCCGCGCCTGCGAAGCAGCGCGCGCAGCCGGTTGGTCGCGGTGAATATGGCGAAGCGCGCGCCGCCGGCGAGCGCGACGCGGATGGCCGCTTGCAGCAGCGGCAAAGCGGCGCCCGGCCGCGTGGCGGCCAGGTTGGAGAATTCGACGATCTCGCGCCGCGCCGCCGACTGGCCGTAGTATTTGGCGATTACGGCTTCGACCGGCGCGTCGATATAGGCTTCGGAGAAGAACCCGTCGCTCTCGAAGCGCAGGCCGGCAACGGCCTCGACAACGCCTTCGGCGTCGAGTCTGCCGATCATATGGGCCGTGAAATTCGAGACGCGCGCGCCATATTCGGCAGCGAACATCTGCTGCACGGCATCTTCCAGGCGCGGCCGCAAGGGATGCTGCCTGTCGGCGAGGATCAAGGTCATGAAAGCTCCTTTTGATCGAAGGAGCATCGCCGATGCGCCTGACGGCAACCTTACCGTGGCGGGAAAACCATCTTGAAGCAGGCGCCGCCTGCAGCGCTGCGATCGAGTCGCGCTTCGCCGCCATGCGCGAGCATGGTTTTTTGCACGATGGAGAGGCCGAGCCCGGCGCCGCCATCGCGCCGCTCGGCGCGCCAGAAACGGCGGAAGATCGCGTCTTCTGCTTGCGGCGGCACCCCCGGCCCTTGATCTTGGACCGCCAAAGTCGCGGGGTGGTCGGCGACCGAGATGGTGACGGCGGTGTCGACCGGCGCATGGCGCAAGGCGTTGTCGACGAGATTGCGCAGGGCATGGAAGATCGCGTCCTGCTGGCCGTGCACCCAGACCGGCGCAGGCGGGGCCTGAACTTCGATCGCGCGGCCGCCGCGAATGGCGATCGGGCCGAGATAGATGGCGACATCGCGGGCGATCTGGCAGAGATCGGCTCGATCTTCCGGCGCCAGCACGAGCGCTTCGGCGCGCGCGGCGCGCAGCAGCTGCTCCACTAGATGGACCATGCCGTCGAGGTCGCCGCGCAAGGCCTTGGCTTCGGATTTATCCGGCAGCGAATCGATATGCGCGCCAAGAACCGCCAGCGGCGTGCGCAGCTCATGCGCGGCATCGGCGGTGAATTCGCGTTGCAGGCGATAGCCCGCTTCGAGACGGTCGAGAGCGCGGTTCACGGCTTCCACCAGGGGCAGAATCTCGCGCGGCACGTCGCGCAGCGGCAGGCGCACGTCCGCCGCGTTGGGCGTGATGGCAGCGGCGCGCTGCGACAATTCGCGCAATGGCGCGAGAGTCCCGCGCACTGTGAATATGCTCACCAGAAGCAAAAGGATGAGGAACGGCGTCGCCAGCCAACCGCCATCTTCAAAGAAATCGGCGAGGATCGTCTCGATGAGATCTTGGTAGTCGCTGCCGAGACGCACCACCTGCACGACGATCTGGCGATTGCCGGCATTGTGCAGAAAGGCTTCGCCGAAATAGCTCGCGGGTCCGGGGCCGTCGGGATTGTATTGATAGAGCGAGCCGTCTTCGTCGTCGTCGACATGCGTCGGGATCGGGCCGGTTTCCGCGCCGGCGGAGAACAGCGTCTCGCCTGTCAAGCGGTCGCGCACGGAGAATCCATGCACACCCTCGGAGCGGACATAAGATTCGATCAGGCTTGGCGTAAGCTTCAGGGAAAGATTTCCGGTTGGGCCGAACGAGGTGGCCAAGGCGATGGTCCGCGCCGTCTCGATCAGCGATCGGTCGCGCAGTGTGCTGGTGGTTGAGGTGAACTCCCACCATAACCACGCATAGGCCGCAATAATCGCGATCAGCGTGGTGATCGTCAGGCGCAAGACGATGCGCGACAGCAGCGACGGGGTGCGCAGCGTCATTGCGACCGATCTTCGGCAAGCATGTAGCCGACGCCGCGCAGCGTGTGGATCGTCGCGCGGGCGGTGGCTTGCGACAGGCGTTTGCGCAAGCGCGAAATCAGTGCCTCGACGCTGTTGGAGGAGAGTTCGGCGTCGAAGTTGTAAAGATTTTCTTCAAGCAGCTGCTTCGGCACGACATGGCCGGCCCGGCGGATGAGATGCTCCAGCAATTCCGTCTCTCGGCGCGACAGGACTAGCAATTCGTCGCGCACGCGCACTTCGCGCGTCGCGCTGTCGAATGTCATATCCCCGCAGGACAGCCGTACCGAAAGCGGCAAGCCCGGCCGGCGCAGCAGCGCGCGTAGGCGCGCTACCAGCTCGTCGATCGCAACCGGCTTGACGACATAATCGTCGGCGCCGGCATTCAGCCCGCGAACGCGATCCGGGAGATCGTCGCGAGCCGTTAAGATCAGCACGGGCATGCCGTTGCTCTTCTTGCGCAAATTCGACAGCAACGTGAGTCCGTCGCCATCGGGCAGCCCGAGATCGAGGATCATCGCCTGATAGGGCACGGCGGCGAGCGCAGCTTCGGCTTCGCCGAGCGTCGAAAAGCTGTCGACGGCGAAGCCATTCGCCTTCAGGCCCTTGCCGAGAAGCTCGGCCAGGCGTTGGTTGTCTTCGATCAGCAGCAGCCGCATGGACCGTTCGTCACTTCAAGACGTATTCGATCTTCGTATCGTCGTCCGCCTTGAATTGCACGCGCACCAGGCGGTCGTCGCCATCGTACCAGACTTCCCGTTTCAGGTCGCCGCTCACCGAATAGTGGCGCGCCGACACCGGAATGCCGTGGACGCTGACCGTTTCCTGGCCGAGATCGTCGATCTTGACCGCCATGGCCGAGCCGTCGAGCGTGTTGAGCAACTGCGTCTGTCGCACGAGGGCCGCATTCCACAGGCTGGCCGGGATGCTGGCGGAATCGATCAAGGCCTGGCGTCCATCGCCGTCAATACGCAATTGCCCGGCATCGGGATGGACCGAGAGGAAGTGGTGCTTGCCGTCGTCGTTCGTCCTTGAGCTCAAGGAGAACAGACGGCCGTTCTGCCAGCGCTCTTGGCCGTGGTGCTCGAAGCGATAGACCGGAATCATGGCGATCTTGACGACGATGTTCGTATCGACCGTGACGTCGAACTCGTCGGATGTCGTCTGAAAGCTGATTTTGTTGTTGCCGATGGCATCGCCGTCGCGCAGGACGGTGAAGTCGAGCGTTCCAGTCTGTTGGGCCGCTTGGGCCGCAGGGGCTGCGGCACAGAGCAATAGGCAAAGGGCAAGAATGGCTCGCAGTCGCATGACGTTCTCCAGGGTGGTGGAGACGACTATGCCGCGCGGGCCTGACGTCGACCTGACAGGCGAGAACTTAGGAGGAGGTGCGCATGGCCTGTTCGAGGGTGCGCATGAGATCCTGCTCGCTGAACGGCTTGGCCAGCTTGAGGATGCGGCTGCTGGCGCCGGGCGGCAGTTCGCCGTAGCCGGTGGCGAGGATGATCGGCAAGCCGGGTCGTTCCCGTCCGATGATGTCGGCGAGCTGCACGCCGGTCATCTGCGGCATGGCCTGGTCGGTGATCAGCAGGTCGATCTGCGGCTC
>DASTMO010000072.1:0-10256 GCA_035714115.1 Alphaproteobacteria bacterium | reverse complement strand
GCGCAGCGCAAGCGCTTCTGCTCGCCGTCGGCGCGGCGCAGCAGTTCGGCGGGCGCCTTCGGGAAGTCCTTCTTGAGCAGCGCGTAGGACTGGCAGGCTTCCTTCGGCTTGTTGAGATTGCCGAGCGACAGGCCGAGCTTGAGCAAGTTATCCGGCGCTTTCGCGCTCTTCGGATATTTCTGATAGCCCACCGCGAAAGCGCGCGCCGCACTGTTGAAATCGTTGCGCGCGAAGAAGCTTTCGCCGAGCCAATATTGCGCGTTGCCGGCCAGCGTGTGCGTCGGATGCTGCTCGACGAAGGCCGAGAGCGCCCGTTCGGCCGCGGCATATTCGGCGCGGCTGATCAGGCCGAAGGCGTATTTGTACTGATCGTCCGGCGTGCCGTCGGGCAAGGCCGGGCCATTCGGCGCGGTGGCCTGCTGCGCCGGCTGGCCAGCGGGACGCGAGCCCGCCGAGAGCGTGCCGAGATTGCCCGAGGTCGTCGGGTTCTGCGACGGATCGCCGGCGCCGGCCGGCGGCGTCGGCTGCGGGCGATTCGCTTGCGCCGTGTTGGCTGCGGCAGGCTGCCCGCCGGCAGCGCCGCCGCCCAGTTCGCTGAAGCGCACATCGAGGTCGGAGCTGAAGCGTTCGAACTTCTGCTCCATCACGGTGATGCGGTGGTTGGTCTCCTCGATCTGGCCGACCAGCTGGCTGATGCGCGCATCGAGATCGTCGAGGCGGACCTGCAGATCGGCGACGCGGCCAGCGTCGCCCGGCAGGGCAGCGCCGCCGGTCGCGGGCCGCGCGGCCGAGCCGCCGCCCTGATAGACGTTGCGCTGCAGGACGTTCAGTTCACGCTGCAAGCGGTCGACCTGCTCGGCGAGCGAGCGGACATCGGCATTGCTCTGGGCGAAGGCAGGCCCGCTTGCAAAGCCGAGGGCCAGAGCCAGAGACGCCGCGGCGGCGAGCGCCAGGGGAACGAGGCGGAGGGAGGTCATGCGGGTCATCGCCATCATCTCTTTCTCGGGTGCGGTAAGGCCAGTTGGCAGATCCAGTCCTTGAATCGAATCACAACTGCCGGCTCCTGGCAAACGCGCCGCCGGTTTCCGCCATCAAAACTTGGACATCTTGCCGATTAAAGCGCCCATATTCCCTGGGCAAACGGGCAAAAATAAGGCGCCTGTTCCGATTGGAAGCAGGCGCCTTATGTACGCATGCCGTCGGACGCCGCGAAGCATCCGACGGCAAATCGGCAGATTACGAACCGGCGCGGGCGGTGACGACGGTCACGGCGCGGCGATTCTGCGACCAAGCCTGCTCGTTCGAGCCGGCGACCGCGGGACGCTCCTTACCGTAGGAGATCGTCTGGACGCGGTTCGGGTTGATGCCCAGGGCCACGAGGTAGTTCTTCGCGGCGGTCGCGCGACGGTTGCCCAACGCGATGTTGTATTCGCGGGTGCCGCGCTCGTCAGCATGACCTTCGACGGTCACGGTGACTTCCGGGTACTTCTTCAGCCAAGCGGCCTGACGGTCGAGCGTGGCGCGCTGGTCCTGACGGACGCTGAACTGGTCGAAGTCGAAGAAGACGCGGTCGCCGACGTTGACGACGAGGTCTTCCTGCGAGCCCGGACGCGGGCCGGCGGCCTGCGAGGTGCTCGAACCGGCGCCACCCGAACCAGAGGCCGCGCCGGTGTTGTCAGTGGCGGTCTCGCAAGCCGCGAGAAGGAGGACAGCGGCGAAAGCGCTGATGATGCGGAGAGACATTTTATTATTCCTCTGAATCGGACCCCGTGGGCCCATGTTGTCGTCTGGTGGGGTGGTCGGTCTGGAAGATCTGTTCTGGAACGAGGTACGGCTTCAGGGAACTAACGGACGTCGTGGAGTTTGGTTTCACATCGCCGTCAACTTGCGGTGTGAATTAAGCGCGACCAAACACCCACGGGCCTAAACAAAGACCCCTGCCGCCAATAACCCTTTCCAGGGTGGCCGGACTATAGTCCTGCCGAATCAACGAATCAAGGGTGTCAAATGCGAAATTATTTCACGGAATCAACGGCGACCATGCCGGATCCGAGGCATCCGTGGGGGTCACGACCTCGCGTTCGTTCGAACCGGTGATGTCGATCGAGTAGATCCGGCTGGACCCGCCTTGGCCCCTGTCATCATTGGGAGTTTGGCGGAAAAACATCAAAACGCGGCCGTTCGGCGCCCAGGTCGGGCCTTCCACCAGGTAACTTTCGCTCAAAAGGCGCTCGCCGGAGCCGTCGGGGCGCATCACGCCGATATAGAACTTGCCCTGGAACAGCTTGGTGAAGGCGATCAGGTCGCCGCGCGGCGACCAGACCGGCGTGGCGTAGCGGCCCTGGCCGAAGCTGATGCGCTTCTGGCCCGAGCCGTCGGCGCCCATGGTGTAGATCTGCTGGGTGCCGCCGCGGTCCGATTCGAAGGCGATGCGGTTGCCGTCCGGCGCGAAGGACGGCGCGGTGTCGATCGAGCCGTCGGTCGTCAGCCGGGTCGACTGGCGGGTGCGCAGGTTCATCAGATAGATGTCGGTGTTGCCGTTGTTCGACAGCGACATCACGACGCGGTTGCCGTCCGGCGAGAAGCGCGGCGCAAACGTCATGCCCGGGAAATCGCCGAGCACTTCCTGCTGGCCGGTGTCGATGTTGAACAGATAGACGCGCGGACGGTCGTTCAAATAGGACAGATAGGTGATCTCCTGCGTCGTCGGCGAGAAGCGCGGGGTCAGCACCAGCACGCGGCCGTCGGTCAGATAGCGATGGCCGGCGCCGTCCTGATCCATGATCGCCAGGCGCTTGACGCGGCGCTGCTGCGGGCCGCTCTCGGCGACATAGACGACGCGCGTGTCGAAATAGCCGTCCTCACCGGTGATGCGCTTGTAGATGCGGTCGGCGATCTGGTGCGCGACGCGGCGCACGTTGTCGCGGTCCGTGGTCAACGCGACGCCTTCCATCTGCTGCTCGGCGAAGACGTCCCACAGGCGGAATTCATAGCGCACGCGGCCGTCGGGCTGCTGAATCGCCGCGCCCGAAACCAGCGCCTGGGCGTTGATCACGCGCCAATCACCGAAGCGCGGCTGCACGCGGAGCTGCTCGGGCGTCTGGATGAAGGCGCGCTGCTCGATGGGACGGAACAGGCCCGAGCGCTGCAAATCGTCGGAGATGATCTTGGCGACGTCGGCGCCGAACTTCTGCTCGGCGGCGCTGGCGCCGTAAAAATTGGGAATCGCGATCGGCATCGGCTGCGGATTGGCGCGCGTGATGTCGATGCGCAGCTGCGCGCTGGCCGGAGCGGCAAAGGCCGCGCAGGCGATCAAAACGAGCGCGGCGAAACGCGCCAGCATGGGAAATTTCTTATTGGTCATCCGCTATCCCATCATGTCTTGAGGATTGAACGTCAGGTCCAGCTCTTTCCACTGGTTATATTTGCCCGGCGGCAGCGGCAAGGGCTGGCACTGGGGATTGAGCACCGCGCGCCGCGCCGCTTCGGCGGCGCGCGCGTAGCCGGCCATGCCGCTGATCGATGTCGGCATGATCTGCGCCGACAGGACGCGGCCGTCCGGCGCCATCTGCGCGCGGATCGTCACGATCAGCTTGCCGGCGTCGATCGCTCCGGCATCGAAGAACCAGCAGGGCCGAATCTTTTCCTTCACCGCGTCCTGCTCGCTGCGCGTCACCACGTCGCTGAGCGACGGCGGCGCGGCCGGCTGGGCCGCCGCCTGCTGCTGCGGGCGCGGCTGCTGCGTGGGCTGCTGCGGCGCGGGCTTGGCCGGCGCGAGATTCTTGAGGATCGAGGCGATCGGATCCTCCTTCGGCGGCTCTTTCTTCGGCGGATCCGGCTTTTTCGGCGGCTCCTGCTTGGCCACCTGCTTGGGCGGCTCCGGCTTGGGCGGCTCGGGCTTCTTCACCTCGGGCTTGGGCGTCGGCACCGGCTCGGGCTTGGCCACTTCGGGCTTGGGCTCGGGCGGCTTGGGCGGCGTCGGAGTCGGGGTCGGCGCCTTTTCAGCGACCTGCGGCGCGGGCGGGGTCGGCGCCGGAGCCGGCGGCGGCGGCGTGGGAACCGGCTTGGCTTCCTGCTGCGGCGTCGGGCGCGGCGCTTCGATGGGCGTCGGGTTCGGGCGCGGATTGCTCTTCTCGGCGATCTGCACCATTTCGAGCACGATCGGCTGGTCCTCGACTTTCTTCGGGTCGTTGAAAATCGGCAACCCGAAGAAGATCAAGAGAGCCAGGGCGATGTGGAAAACCGCCGAAAAGATCGCGCCGTTTCTCATCTCAATTCCTACCGGCGCCCGGAAGTGGGCGCCGCCGGAGCCGGGCTACCACCCGATTGCGGCAATTCTGCGAGCAAGGCGACGCGGCTGAAGCCGGAGGAACTCAAGGTTCCCATGACCTCGACGACGCGGCCGTAATTCACCGACTTGTCGCCGCGCACGAAAATGCGCGTGTCGGGCTTGTTGCCGGTGATCGCCTGCAGCCGCGCGACCAGCGTCGGCAGATCGATCTCGGTCTCCTGCAGGAAAATCTGGCCTTGGCTATTGACCGAGACCACCAAGGGCTCGTCTTGGCCGGTGATCGGCGCGGCGTCGGTCTTCGGCAGATCGACCGGGACGCCGACAGTCAGCAGCGGCGCGGTCACCATGAAGATGATGAGCAGCACCAGCATGACGTCGACCATCGGCGTCACGTTGATGTCGCTCATCGGCTTGGCCGCGCGACGGCGCGAGCCGATGCGATGGGTTCCGCCGCCGCCTTGGAGGCCTGCGCCCATGGTTACTGCTTCTCCTGCAGCTGACGCGACAGGATCGCGGCGAAGTCGTTGATGAAGGCTTCGAGACGGCCGGCGTAGCGGTTGATGTCGCCCGAGATCTTGTTATAGGCGATCACCGCGGGAATGGCGGCGACGAGGCCGATGGCGGTGGCGAACAAGGCTTCGGCGATGCCGGGCGCGACCACGGCGAGCGAGGTGTTCTTCGACACCGCGATCGACTGGAAGCTGTTCATGATGCCCCACACCGTGCCGAACAGGCCGACGAACGGCGCGGTCGAGCCGACCGAAGCCAGGAAGATCATGTGGCGGTCGAGGCGCTCGACCTCGCGCGACAGCGTCGTCGTCATCACGCGCTCGATGCGCTGCTGCAGGGCGGCGCGCATCGATTCGGTGGTGGTCAGGCCCTTGGCGGTGGAGCGGCGCCATTCGCGCATGGCGGCGGCGAACAGGCCTTCCATAGGGCCGTCCGGCCGGTTGCCGATGCGATCATAGAGATCTTCCAGCGACCCGCCGGACCAGAAGGTGTCCTCGAACTCCGAGGCCTCGGCATCGAGGCGGCGCAGGCGGCGGACCTTTTCGAAGATGATCGCCCAGCTCCAGAAGGAGCAGGCGAGCAATCCGACCATGACCGTTTTGACGATCCAGTCGGCCTGCATGAACAGGTGCCAGACCGACATATGCACGGCGGCGGCGGCGGTGCCGCCGAGCGCGGCGGCGTCGATAGCCGGAGGAAGCGCGGTGGGGTCCATCGGACTTATGCTCTCTTCTTGTTGTGCGAGTTGACGGAAGATTCCCCTTCGGCGTGAACGACGAAGGGTTTCAGAAGTTCAGACACGTCTTCGGGAATGCGCGACGGCCGTCCCGTATTCTTGTTGATGACGGCGAGCTTGACCGTGATGTTGACCAGTTCGCCCACGCCATCGCTGCGGCGGATGTTCTGCTCGATATCGATGCTGGCATTGGCGAGCGCGCGCACGGTGCTGTGCACTTCCAGCTCGTCATCCAACCGGGCCGGCGCGAGATAGTCGGCGGCGCAGCGGCGCACGGCGAAGGCCAAGCCTTCGGTCTCCATCAGTTCGCGCTGGGCGACGCCGAGATCGCGCAGCACTTCGGTGCGCGCCCGCTCGGCGAATTTCAGATAGTTGGCGTAATAGACGATGCCGCCGGCATCGGTGTCTTCGTAATAGACGCGCAGGCGGAAAATGTGCGTCTGATCGATGAAACCGGACTTGCTACTCATCACCCGCCTCCCCGCCCAGCATGTCGAGCTGCTGCATCAAGTTCTTCGGCGGCTCGCGGCGCAGATGCGTCCAACCGTTGGCGGCGATCATGCGGCCGCGCGGCGTGCGCTGAATGAAGCCCTGCTGCAGCAGGTAAGGCTCGATCACGTCCTCGATGGCGTCGCGCTGCTCGGAGAGCGCGGCGGCGATGGTCTCCACGCCGACCGGGCCGCCGCCGTAATTGTCGGCGACGCAGAGGAGATAGCGCCGGTCCATGGCATCGAGCCCGGCCTTATCGACTTCCAGGCGTTCGAGCGCATGGTCGGCGATCTTCGCATCGACGGCGCCGTCGCCGAGCACGGCGGCGAAATCTCGCACGCGGCGCAGCAGCCGCGCCGCCACGCGCGGCGTGCCACGCGCCCGGCGGGCGACTTCATGGGCGCCGTCCTGCGTCATGGCGAAGCCCAGGAGACGCGCGCCGCGCCGCACGATGGCTTCCAATTCGGCGGTCTCGTAGAAATTCAGACGCAGCGGAATGCCGAAGCGGTCGCGCAGCGGCGTGGTGAGCAAGCCCGTGCGCGTCGTCGCGCCGATCAGCGTGAAGGGCTGCAGATCAATCTTCACCGAACGCGCCGCCGGCCCCTCGCCGATCATCAGATCGAGCTGGAAATCTTCCATCGCCGGATAGAGCACTTCTTCGACCGCCGGCTGCAGGCGATGAATCTCGTCGATGAACAGCACGTCGCGCGGCTGCAGATTGGTGAGCAGCGCCGCGAGATCGCCGGCCTTGGCGATGATCGGGCCGGAGGTCGAATGGAAGCCGACGCCGAGTTCGCGCGAGATGATGCGCGCCAGCGTCGTCTTGCCGAGGCCCGGCGGGCCGGACAGCAGCACATGGTCCATCGCCTCTTCGCGGGCAGCGGCAGCCTTGATGAAGACCTGCAGGTTCTCGCGCAATTGCGCCTGGCCGGTGAAGTCGCTCAGCGCCTGCGGCCGCAGCGCCGCTTCGAGATTCTCTTCGGCGTCGGCGCCGCCCGTCACCAGGCGGATGTCTTTGGGTGCATTATCTTTAAGGGAGGGGCTCACGTCGGCGTCCCCAATTCCTTCAGGCCGGCGCGAATCAATTCAGCCGTCGCGGCCTTCTTGCCGATCTTGCGCGAGGCGTTCGTCACCGCGCCGAAAGCTTCGACGCGCTTGTAGCCGAGATTGACCAGCGCCGAGATGGCATCGGCCAGTTCGACATCCTCGCTCGCTACGCCCTCGGCAGGCTTGCTGAACACCGCGCCAGCCGGCGCGCCCTGCGACAGGCCGATGCTGCCGGCCTTGTCCTTTAATTCCGTGACCACGCGCTGCGCCAGCTTCGGGCCGACGCCGTCGGCGCGCGCCACCGCCGTGCGATCGCCCGCCACGATAGCTTGCGCGATCTCGTTCGGCGACAGCACGCTCAAAATGGCGAGGCCGACCTTCGCGCCGACGCCCTGCACGGTGGTCAAAAGCTTGAACCACTCGCGCTCGACATCATTGGCGAAGCCATAGAGATGGATATGGTCCTCACGCACATGCGTCTCGATCGACAGACTGACAGCCTGGCCTTTCGGCGGCAGCGCGCCGAGTGTGCGCGCCGAGGCGAAGACGAGATAGCCGACCCCGCCGACATCGATGACCGCCTGGCCCTCGCGCGTCGAATCGAGAATGCCGGTGAGCTTGGCGATCATCACCGCGCTCCGTAATAGAACGGCCGGCGCGGCGCGGCGCCCGATTTCGTCGCCGGCTTGGCTGAGGCGCGCACGATATCGCGGCTGCGCGCGTGATGGGCGTGGCAGACGGCGACCGCCAGCGCGTCGGCCGCGTCAGGCATCTCCAAAACGCAGCCGGGCAGCAGGGCGCGGATCATGGCGCCGACCTGATCCTTGGCGGCATGACCGCCGCCGACGATGGATTTCTTCACCAGCGTCGCGGCATATTCGGCGACCGGCAGACCGGCTTTCGCCGGCGCGAGCATGACGATGCCGCGCGCATGGCCGAGCTTGAGCGTGGAGGATGCGTTGCGGTTGACGAAGGTCTCTTCGACCGCCGCTTCATCCGGCGCGAAGCGGTCGATCACCGCCGAGATGCCGTCGAACAGGGTCGCGAGGCGCTCGGCAAGCGGCGCGTCGGGCGAGACGCAGACGACGCCGTCGCCGAGATGGCGCAGACGATTGTCCGTCACCTCGATGACGCCCCATCCCGTCACGCGCAGGCCCGGATCGAGCCCGATCACCCTCATGCAAATTCCCGCTCGTTACACTAACGCCAACAGCCCGCGCATCACGCGCTGAGCTGGCTCATCACTTCGTCGGACACTTCGAAGTTCGCATAGACCGCGCGCACGTCGTCGCTCTCTTCGAGCGCGTCGATCATCTTCAGCACCGATTCCGCGCCGTCCTTGTCGAGCGGCGCGGTGGTCTGCGCGCGCCAGATGATGCCGGTGCTCTTGGGCGCGCCGAACTTCTTTTCCAGCGCCACGAGAACGCCGGCATAATCGTCGGGTTCAGTGACGATATTATGGCCTTCGTCGGTCGATTCGACATCGCGCGCGCCGGCTTCCAGCGCCGCCTCGAACATCGCGTCGGCGGTCGCGGCCGCCGCCTGATAGACCACGTTGCCGATGCGCTCGAACATGAAGGAGACGCTGTTGGTCTCGCCGAGCGAGCCGCCGTTCTTGCTGAAGGCGGTGCGCACTTCGGTGGCCGTGCGGTTGCGGTTGTCGGTCAGCGCCTCGACGATGACAGCGACGCCGCCGGGACCGTAGCCCTCGTAGCGCACTTCTTCGTAATTGGCCTGATCTTCGCCGCCGGCGCCGCGCTTGATGGCGCGATTCATCGTGTCGCCCGGCATGTTGGCTTCACGCGCGGCCAGCATCGCGGCGCGCAGGCGCGGATTGCCGTTGGGATCGGGGTTGGCGCGGGCCGCCACCGTCAATTCGCGGATGATCTTGGTGAACACCTTCGCCTTCTTGGCGTCCTGGGCACCTTTGCGGTGCATGATGTTCTTGAATTGTGAGTGGCCGGCCATTCCTCAAGAATCCCATAAGATGCGGATAAATCGCGGCTTTATACCACATCTTGTAGCAAAAACAGCAGCTTTGCAGTCTTCGCTACGCAATCAATATGGCGAAAATCAGGCGCGGGAACCGGAGCGCGACGACGCTCGAGTCGACGCGGCCGCTAGAGCCTTGATGCGACTCACAAGTTCCGGATTTTTCAGCTGGGGATCGATTGCGCCAGATGGCCGCCGATGCGCACCGGCATCATGCGTTTGGCGAGGCCCGTGGCATCGTCGGTCTCGACATAGACGCCGCAGAGCGTCGCCTCGCCGGTGGCCGGTTCCAGCCGGTCGCCGCGCATCTTGGTGACGAAGCGGGCAACCGCCACGTCCTTCTCCATGCCGATGACCGAGTCATAGTCGCCGCACATGCCGGCGTCGGTCTGGAACGCCGTGCCGCCGGGCAGAATGCGGCCGTCGGCGGTCGGGATATGCGAATGGGAGCCGATCACGGCGGAGACGCGTCCATCGGCGACGACGCCGAGGGCGGCCTTTTCGCTGGTCGCCTCGCCATGCACGTCGAGCAGGATGGCATCGACGGTTTCGCGCAGACGGTGCTGCGAAATCGCGTCCTCGAAGGCGGCAAAGGGATCGTCGAGCGGGTCCATGAACAGCCGCGTCATCACTTGGATGACCAGCACGCTGCGCCCGTCCTGCAATTGATAGAGCCCGGCGCCCCGGCCCGGCGTGCCCTTGGGAAAGTTCGCGGGACGGATCAGGCGCGGCTCGCGCACGATGTAAGTCAGCGTCTCACGCTGGTCCCAGGCATGGTTGCCGGTGGTCACGACATCGACGCCGGCATCGAAGAAGGTGCGGCAGATCTTTTCGGTGACGCCGAAGCCGCCGGCAGCGTTCTCGCCGTTGATGGCGACGAAATCGAGCCCGAGCTTGCGGCGCAGCGCCGGCACGTGGTCGAGCACCGCGCGCCGCCCGGTCTCGCCCATCACATCGCCGCAATAGAGAAGCTTCATCTTGCTCTTTCTAGGCCTTGCCGCCGAACCATTGAGCGCCGCTTTCGGTCACCACCGCGTCGAGCGGGACGTCGCCGCCGTCATGCGGCACCAGCGCCACGCGCTGGGCGGCGAACGCGACGCCGACGGCGGTGACGGCCGTTCCGGCGGCGGCATAAGCCTCCAGCGTCCGGTCGTAATAGCCCGCGCCGTAGCCCAAGCGCCAGCCCTGCGC
>DASTMO010000071.1:0-30147 GCA_035714115.1 Alphaproteobacteria bacterium | reverse complement strand
GCCGAGCGGCTGGCCGCGCGCGCCGGCGAGCTGGCCGAACTCGGGCTTTCCATCGAGCCCTTCGGCAAGGGCGCGCTGATGGTGCGCGAGACGCCCGCTCTGCTCGGCGAAGTGGATGTGCAGGCGCTGCTGCGCGATCTCGCCGACGAACTGGCCGAGATGGATCAGGCCTTGAGTCTCAAGGAAAAGCTGGAGGATGTCTGCGGCACGCTGGCCTGCCATTCCTCCGTGCGCGCTGGCCGCCGCTTGAATGCCGACGAGATGAACGCGCTTCTGCGCGAGATGGAAGCGACGCCCAATTCGGGCCAATGCAACCATGGCCGCCCGACCTATGTCGAGCTGCGTCTCGCCGACATCGAGAAGCTGTTCGGCCGCCGCTAAGCCTGCTTCAAGAAGGCGAATTTCGCCGGGCCGTAGCGGCGCTCGTCGATCAGATCGAATCCGTCCGGCGCGACGAACGCTTCATCCGCCGCCGTCTCGACGATGATCAAGGCATCTTGCGCGATCCAACCGGCGGCCTTGAGCGCGAGGAGCGCCGGCGCGATCAAATTCTTCCCATAGGGCGGATCGAGAAAGACCAGATCGCAGGGTGCGTCTGCCGGCGGTGGGCGCGTCGCGTCGCCGGCGATGATCCGGCAAGTTTCGGTTTCTTTCAGCGCCGCGGCGTTGGCGCGCTGCGCCGCCTGGGCTGCCTTGGCATTGTCGATCAGCGTGGCGAAGGCCGCGCCGCGCGAGAGCGCTTCGAAGGCGAAAGCGCCGGAGCCGGCGAAGGCTTCGAGCGCGCGCGCGCCGGGCAGCAGGCTGCCGCCGTCCGTCGAGAACGGGCCATGCTGCAGAATGTCGAAAAGGCTTTGCCGGGCGCGGCCCAAAGTGGGCCTTGTCAATTCGCCGGCGGGGGTCTGCAATAGCCTGCCGCGATGCTTACCGGCGACGATCTTCACGCGGTTTTCCCGTAGGTTTCTTCGCGCCCTTGATCAGCGGCTTGCCCTGGTTCTTCGCCGCGCGCGCCGCCGGATTGGCGATCTCGGCGCGATAGGGCTTCGGCTTGGCTTGGGGCTTGACCTGTGGCTTGCCGCTGGCGGCTTGGGCCTCCGGTTTCGGCCGCGCTGGCTTGGCGGCCAATTCCTTCGCCCGCGGCACATGGACCGAGGATTTCTCCAAGCCGAGCTGTTCATGGAGGATCTTGCCCGGCACTTCTTCGATCTCGCCTGGCTCCAGGCGGCCGAGCTGGAAGGGGCCGTAAGCGACGCGGATCAGGCGACTGACCTGCAGGCCGAGCGCCTCAAGAACTTTGCGGATTTCGCGGTTCTTGCCTTCGCTCAGCGTCATGGTGATCCAGACGTTGCCGCCTTGCTGACGATCCACCTCGGCTTCGATGCCGCCGTAGCGCACACCGTCCACCGTCATGCCGCGCGCCAATTGCGCGATCTGCGCCGGCGAGAGGGCGCCGAAGGCGCGCACGCGATAGCGCCGCGCCCAGCCGGTGTCGGGCAGTTCAAGCTTGCGTGCGACGCCGCCATCGTTGGTCAGCAGCAGCAGCCCTTCCGAATTGTAATCGAGGCGGCCGACCGAAATGACGCGGGGCAGATTGCGCGGCAGATTGTCGTAGATCGTCGCGCGGCCCTGCGGGTCGCGGTTGGTCGTCAGAAGCCCGCGCGGCTTGTGATAGCGCCAGACGCGAGTGCGCTCGACATCGTTGATCGCCTTGCCGTCGACGGTGATCACCGATTCGTCGGTGACCAATGTGGCCGGCGTGATGATCTTCTTGCCGTCGACCGAGACGCGGCCTTCGAGAATCATCACTTCGGCGTCGCGGCGCGAGCAGACGCCGGCCCGCGCCATGCGCTTGGCGATGCGTTCGCCCTTTTGTTCATCAGCCATTATCGGCAAGCCTCAATCATGGAGCGGAAGATCGCCGCGTCGCCGTCGCTCAAATAAAATTCCGGGTGCCACTCGACGCCGAGGCAGAAGCGCTGGCGCGGATCCTCGATGCCTTCGATGACGCCGTCGGGGGCGGTGGCATTGATGACAATGCCGGGGCCGACGGTCTTGACCGCCTGATGATGGGCCGAGTTCACCGCCAGCTTGTCGGTGCCGACGATCTGGCGCAGCTGGGTGCCGGCGGCGATGGCGATGTCATGGCCCGGCTCGTCGCGCGGGTTAGGCTGTTCGTGCGCCAGCGGGTTCTTGATCTCGTCGGGGATATGCTGGATCAGCGTGCCGCCGAGCACGACGTTCAGCAGCTGCTCGCCGCCGCAGATACCGAGGATCGGCATGTCGCGTTCCAGCGCGCCGCGCGTCACCGCGAGCTCGAAGGCGGTGCGCTTGTCCTTGGTCGTGACCGTGGCGTGACGCGAAGTGGCGCCGAACAGAGCGGGATCGACGTCGAAGGCGCCGCCGGTGATGATCAGCGCATCGATACGGTCGAGATAGGCCGGGGCCAGATCGGCCTCGTGCGGCAGCATCAAGGGCAGGCCGCCGGCCTTGCTGACGGCGCTCGCGTAATTCTCGCGCACGGCATACCAGGGAAACTTGGAATAGCCGCCGGGCTTCTCGGCATCCAAGGTGATGCCGATCACGGGAATGTCTTTGGCTGGGGTGTTGGGCATGGCGCGCAGAATAGGGCCGGCTCTGCGCCCTGCAAAGCAAAACCGCGCTGCCGGCTACGCTGCGGCGCTCTTGCCAAGGCTTTGGCGATGGCTCACTTTTAAGGCTGGTTCGAGCGATCAAACGGGCGTCGCACATGGTCACGGGCATATCGCAAGCGTCGGCGCAGGCCGCCGTCCGTGTCGAGCTGACGCCGGCCGATCCCGTCATCCTGCATGGCGCGGCTTTCGAGCGCTCGGACGCCAACAGTCCCCTGCGCGTCGAAGGCGACCGTACGCTGCTATTCGTCTCGCATTACCAGCCCATCGGCCATACCTACCGCCGGATCGGCGGGCCGGGCCTGCGCTTCGCCGCGCCGCTCGAGCGCGTGACCTTGCTGGACGACCCGCAGCCCGAGATCGGCAAATGGATCGAATCGGTCTGGCGCGATCCCGCCGGCCGGCTTTATGGCTGGTATCATGCCGAGGATGTATTCTTTAAGCCGAACCGCTTGTTCATCCCGCGCATCGGCGCGCTCGCATCCGATGACGACGGGCGTCGCTGGCGGTTTCTTGCGCCGTTGCTCGATGCGCCCGAGACGACGCGCGATTTCACTTACGCCAACGGCTTCCTCGCCGGCGGCTACGGCGACTTCTGCGTGCTGGCCGATGAGGCAGGGCGATATTTCTACATCTATTATTCGAGCTATGTCGCCGACGAAGCCGCGCAGGGCATCTGCGTCGCGCGCTATCCTGTCGCGGAGCGCGATTCGCCATCGCCGCAGATCGAACTGTGGCGCTGCGGCGCCTGGCGGCCGATGGCGGACGGCCTGGCCTCGCCGCTCTGGCCGACGCGCAAAGGCTGGCGTCATCCGGATCCTGACGCTTTCTGGGGGCCGGCGATCCATTACAATCATGCGCTCGGCCTTTATGTGATGCTGCTCAACCATACGCAGAATGGCCATGCCGACATCATGCAGGAAGGCATCTACATCTCCTTCGCCTCGCGCCTGGACGATCCTGCCGGCTGGAGCGCACCGGTACGCATCCTGCGCGGCGGCGGCTGGTATCCGCAGGCGATCGGCGAACAGCCTGGCGACGGCGACACATCTGCCGGCGCCGAGCCGCGTTTTTTCATGACCGGTTTTTCCGCCTGGAAGCTGCGCTTCATCCGCGACGGGGGGGCGCAAACCTCGGTCGATCTGTCCTGGCAGGATCTGCTCGCCCGCTTTGCCGACCGGAGCGTGACGCCGTGAGCCTCGATCCCACCGTGCCGGATTACGATCCGGAGAATTTCACCCATGTGCAGCCGGCCGGCTGGCACGGCTATTTCCGTCATTTCTTCCGGCTCGCCGGAGCCTATTGGAATTCCGAGCGTCGTTGGATCGTCCGCGGCTGGACCGCCGCGCTGGTCCTACTCACCGGCGGGCAGGTCGTCGTGCAGATCGCGCTCAATCTATGGATCGAGCAGCTGTTCGACGCGTTCGGCAAACGCTCCATGTCGGGTTTTCTCGATCTGGCGTTGGTATTTGCCATCATCATCGTCAGCCAAGTCGCGGTCACCTCGGTGCATCTGCGCCTGCGCCGCCGCCTGCAGGTGGCCTGGCGCGATTGGCTGACGGCCAAGCTGCTCGGCGGCTGGCTTGCCGGCGGGCGGCAATATCTCATCGATTTCGTCGGCGGCGAGCATGACAACCCGGACGGCCGCATCGCCGAGGACATCCGCATCGCCACCGAATATGCCGTCGATCTCGTCCATTCGCTGTTCTATTGCCTGCTGCTGTTCTTCAGCTTCGCCAGCATCCTGTGGACGCTCTCGGGCGAGGCGACGCTCAAGTTCGACGGCGTCGAGATCTGGCTGCCGGGCCATCTTTTGTGGGCCGCCATCGTCTATGCCGCTATCGGCACGATCATCGCGCTGCTGCTCGGCCCGCCGATGGTGCGCGCCGCCGAAGGCCGCCAGAGTCACGAAGCCAATCTGCGGTTCGGCCTTGGCCGGGTGCGCCAGAGCGCCCTTGCCGTGGCATTGCTGCATGGCGAACCGGACGAGCGCCGCCATATCGGGCGGCTGTTCGGCGATGCCGTCGCCGCCTGGAACAGGCAGACCGCCGCGCTCACCAGCTTCACCATGTTCACCGCCAGCTGGTCGGTGCTGTCGCCGATCTTCCCGGTGCTGATCGCCGCGCCGCGCTACATCGTCGGCGCCATCACGCTGGGCGCGCTGATGCAGATCGCCCAGGCCTTCCAGCAGGCGGTCTCGGCGCTGTCCTGGCCGATCGACAATCTGTCGAAGGCGGCCGAATGGCGCGCTTCGGGCGAGCGTGTGCTCGGCCTGCAGGCGGCGCTGGAGGATCTCGCCGCCCATCCGGCGGGCGGGATCAGCGTGACGAGCGGCGCCTCTGCGGCGCTGACCTTGCGCGGTCTGGCGCTGAACGATCCCGATGGCACTGCGAAGGTCGGCCGGCTCGATCTCGCCGTGCAGCGGGGCGAGCGCTGGCTGGTCTCGGGCCATCCCGGCGCGGCCATCCGCCTGTTCAAATCGGTGGCTGGCCTATGGCCCTGGGGCAGCGGCGCCATCGAGCTGCCGGCGGACGACAGCGTTTTCTTTATGCCGCAGCGGCCTTATTTCCCGGTCGGCAGCTTGTGCGACGCCATCAGCTATCCCACGGCGAGCGAGAGTTGCGACCGCGAGGCCGTGCTGACGGCGTTGGCGCGCGTCGGCTTGCCGCATCTGGCGGCGCGTCTCGACCGCATCGAATCCTGGGAGCAAGCGCTTGGCGCCAGCGAGCAGCAGCGGCTCGGCTTCGCCCGCTTGCTGATTCATCGGCCGCGCTGGATTTTCCTGCAGGAGGCGACGGATGCGCTCGACGCACGGGGCGAGCGCGACATGCTCGATCTTTTGGCGCGCGAATTTCCCGGCGCGGCCATCGTCGTCATGGCCGAGCGCGCCGAAGAGGCCTATGCTGGCTGGCGACGTCTCGCCTTCGTCAAAGAGGGCGATCTGGTGACGGGACGCGTGGCGGGGTAGTCCGCGCCTCGGCGATCATGTCGCGATACCAGCGCGACGAAGCCTTAGGCGTCCGCTTGAGGCTCTTGAAATCGACATGGACGATGCCGAAGCGGTTGGCGAAGCCGGCGCCCCATTCGAAATTGTCGAGCAGCGACCAGATGAAATAGCCGCGCACGTCGGCGCCGGCCTTCATGGCTTCGGCCATGGCGGCGACATAGGTCTTGAGATAGGCGATGCGGTGCTGGTCATCGACCTCGTCGAAGCAGCAGGGCACTTCATGGCTGCCGAAGCCGTTCTCGGTGACATAGATCGGCAGGCTATAGCGCTGCCAGCTTTCGATCAGCGTATCGCGGAAGGCGGCGGGCGCGATCGGCCAGTCGATATCGGTGCGCGGCACGTCCGGCGGCGCATCGCCCCAGGCGAAGCCCCAGATCGCACTGGCGTCGGCCCGCGCATAGATCGTGTTGTAGTGATTGATGCCGAACCAGTCGGTCGGCCGGCAGATGCGCGCCATGTCGCCTGGGCGCATGTAGGGCTCCATCGCTTCGGCGATGCGCGGGGAATAACGGCCGAGCACCTGCGGATCGGGAAAGACGTTGTTCCACAGTTCGTCGAGCGTTGCCGCGGCGGCGCGGTCGGCCGGCGTGTCGCTTTCCGGCAGCACCGGCTGGCGGTTGTGGATCGCGCCGATCGATGCGCTCGGCACCTGGGCGCGCAGTACGTCCACCGCCGCGCCATGGGCGAGATTGACATGGTGGATGGCTTGCAGATGCGCGGCTTTGTCCTTCAAGCCCGGCGCGCCCCAATCCATCACATAGCCGAACAGCGTGAAGACGGAGAACTCGTTGAAGGTGGCGAAGCGCTTGACGCGATCGCCGTAGCGCCGCGCGATCAGTCCGGCGTAATCGGCGAACCAGCCGACGCTGTCGCGGCTCTGCCAGCCGCCGCGCTCCTGCAGCGCCTGCGGCAAATCCCAATGATAAAGGCAGAGCCAGGGTTCGATGCCGGCCTGCAGCAGTTCGTCGATGAGCCGGTCGTAGAAGGCGAGGCCGCCTTCGTTCGCCGCGCCGGTCCCTTGCGGCAGCACGCGAGGCCAAGCGACCGAGAAGCGATAGGCGCCGACGCCGATGCCGCGCATCAGCGCCACGTCTTCGCGATAGCGGTGGTAATGGTCGCAGGCGACATCGCCGGTATCGCCGTTGTCGATCTTGCCCGGCGTGTGGCTGCGAATATCCCAGATGCTGGGCGCGCGGCCGTCCTCGGCCGCCGCGCCCTCGACCTGATAGGCCGAGGTCGAGACGCCCCAAACGAATTTGTCGGGCCAGCGGATCATCACCGCGCGCCCTTAGGGCAGCATGCGGTCGGCGGCGCGGAAGTAAGTGCGCGCGTGGGCGACGATCTGCCGGTCGGTCGGGTGATCCACCGTTTCGATGCCGACGACCTTCTTTTCGGTCTCGGGCGCGTGGCGGTGCAGATGGCGGATGAGCTCGAGCTTGGCGCCGCCCGGCCCGACGACGAGAATCTCGCCGGCCGGGGCAAGCGCCTCGGCGATCTGGCGCAGGTAATCGGGATCGACCGCCGTCTTGCCGCTGCCGATCGTGTTGGCCTTGTGGTGGATATGGGCCTTGCGGTCATGGGGGTGGAGAACCTTGACGTCGACATCGTCGGCATTGAAGGCGAAAATCTTGGCTTCGGCATGGTCGAGCCAGACGATAGCGTGAAAATGCGTCATGTGGGGGCTCCTGTGGTGAACCTCTTCATTTTGCCGCCGCGCAGCGCGATGAGCCTTGATCCAGATCAGCGCCATTTTGCCTCCTGTTGACCGTCCGGCTGCGGCGCGGCAAGGTGAGCCATGATCGAGCCTAACCCCTTCATGCAGCGCGCTTTGCGCGAAGCCGAAGCCGCCGCGGCGCGCGGCGAGGTGCCGGTCGGCGCGGTGATCGTCGACCCGGCGAGCGGCGAAATTCTCGCCGCCTGCGGCAACCGCACCGAAGAGCTCAACGACCCCACCGCTCATGCCGAAATGCTGGCGATCCGCGAGGCGGCCCACAAGCTCGGCTCGGCGCGCCTGATGCTGTGCGATCTCTATGTCACGCTCGAGCCCTGCGCCATGTGCGCCGGAGCCATCGCCATGGCGCGTCTGCGCCGGCTTTACTACGGCGCCGCCGATTCCAAGGGCGGCGCGGTCGATCACGGCCCGCATTTCTTCGCCCAGCCGACCTGCCATCACCGGCCCGAAGTGTACGGCGGCATCGGCGAAAGCGCGGCCGGCGAGATGCTGCGCGAATTTTTCCGCGCGCGCCGTGAAGATGGCCGGGACGATGGCGCATGAAGCCGCCGGCCTCCGTCATCAAGCCGCCGCCCGCCGGCGCGCCGCAGATCGGCGAGGCGGCGCCCTGGTTCGCCGTGCGCGCCAGCAACAATCCGCGCTACGTCTTTCACACCGCCGCCGGACGCTATGTGCTGCTCGGCTTTCTCGGCGCGGCGCGGCGTCCCGAAGTGGCGGAGGCCTTGCGCCAGATCGCCGCGCGCCGGCCGCTGTTCGACGATCAGCAGGTCTCCTTCTTCGGCGTGACCGTCGATCCGACCGACGAAAGCGAAGGCCGGTTGCAGCAGAGTCTGCCCGGCATCCGCTTTTTCTGGGACGAGGATCTCGCCGTCAGCAAGCTTTATGGCGCGACGCCGCCGGATGCCGTCCCGGGTCCGAAGATCGCTTACCGCTCCTATTGGCTGCTGCTCGATCCGATGCTGCGGACCTTGCGCGTCGCGCCGATATCCGAGACGGCCGCGCTGCTCGACGAAATCGCTGCGCTGCCGCCGCTCGAATCGCAGTTGGAAGGCCATGCGCCGGTGCTGCTCTTGCCGCGCGTCTTGGAACCCGAGCTGTGCCGCGAGCTGATCGCGCGCTACAAGGCCGGCGAGACGCACGATTCGGGTTTCATGCGCGATGTCGATGGGCGCACCACGCTGCTGCTCGACCATGGCCATAAGCGCCGCGCCGATTACCATATCGAGGACGAAGGGCTGCAGGCGGCGCTGCGCCAGCGCATCGCCAAGCGGCTGATCCCCGAGATCGCCAAGGCTTTCCAATATGACGTCACGCGCATGGAGCGCTATATCGTCTCCTGCTACGACGGGGAGAGCGGCGGCCATTTCCGCGCCCATCGTGACAACACCACCAAAGGCACGGCTCATCGCCGCTTCGCCGTCACGATCAATCTCAACGCCGAAGAGTATGAGGGCGGAGACTTGCGCTTTCCCGAATTCGGGCCGCGCAGCTACCGCGCGCCGACCGGCGGCGCGGTGGTGTTTTCCTGCTCGCTGCTGCATGAGGCGCTGCCGGTCACGCGCGGCAAGCGCTACGCCTTTCTGCCGTTCCTCTATGACGACGCGGCGGCGAAAATCCGCGCGGAGAACATGAAGTTTCTCGCGCCGCAGAGCGGTAAGGCGCAAGACGCCGAGGACGACGCCGGCGCGGGTTAATTCGTATAAACCGTCCTGCCCGCACTTATTGCGGACATCCACGCCTTAAGATGTGGATCGCCGGGACAAGCCCGGCCATGACGAATGAGCGTTTTGATTAACGCGCCTTCACGGCGCGCCAGCCGATGTCGCGGCGGCAGAAGCCGCCCGGCCAGTCGATCTTGTCGACTGCCGCATAAGCCTTTTTCTGCGCCTCAAGCGCCGTCGCGCCGGTGGCGGTGACGGCGAGCACGCGCCCGCCGGTGGCAACGATCTTGCCGTCTTTCAGCGCCGTGCCGGCGTGGAAGACGTTGCCGATCTCGTTCGCGGCATCGAGGCCGCGAATCTCCGTGCCCTTCTCATAAGCGCCGGGATAGCCCTTGGCTGCCATCACCACGGTCAGCGCCGTCTCGTCGCGCCAGCGCAGGTCGACATGGGCCAGCGTGCCGTCGCGCGAGGCCATCAGCGCCGGCAGCAGATCGGATTTCAGGCGCGTCATCAGCACTTGGCATTCCGGATCGCCGAAGCGCGTGTTGTATTCGAGAAGCTTGGGGCCGTTCTCGTCGATCATCAGGCCGGCGAAGAGCACGCCTTTGAAGGGGCGGCCCATGTCGGCCATCGCCGCCACCGTCGGTTCGATGATCTCGCGCATCACGCGCGCCGCCAGCGCCTCGGTGACGACCGGAGCGGGCGAATAGGCGCCCATGCCGCCGGTGTTGAGGCCAGTGTCGCCGTCCCCCACACGTTTATGGTCCTGCGCCGACGCGAGCGCCAAAGCATGCTTGCCGTCGACCAGGGCGAAGAAGCTGGCTTCCTCGCCGTTCAGGAATTCTTCGATCACCAGCGAGGCGCCGGCTGCGCCGAATGAGCCGGACAGCATCTCGCGCACGGCGGCTTCGGCGTCGGCCATCGTCTCGGCGATGACAACGCCCTTACCGGCGGCGAGGCCGTCGGCCTTCACCACGATCGGCAGCTTCTGCTTTTTGAGGAAGGCCAGCGCGGAATCGACATCAGTGAAGCGGCCATAGGCGGCGGTCGGAATGTCGTATTTGGCGCACATGTCCTTGGTGAAGCCTTTGGAGCCTTCCAGCGCGGCGGCGGCTTGGCTGGGGCCGAAGGCAGGAATGCCGGCGGCTTCCAGCTTGTCGACCAGGCCCATCACCAGCGGCACTTCGGGGCCGACGACGACGAAGTCGATCTCTTTGTCCTTGGCCAGTTTCACCTGGCCGTCGACATCTTCGGCGGCGACGGGAACGCATTCGGCGACCTGGGCGATGCCGGCGTTGCCGGGCGCGCAATAGAGCTTGTCGCAGAGCGCCGAGGCGGTGATCGCCCAGCACAGCGCATGCTCGCGGCCGCCGCCGCCCACCACTAAAATCTTCATGGAAGAGCCTTTATTTCCTGGCCGCCCTGGATGCGGGCGGGGCGTCTTGATAGCATAGGGGCGGCTTTCAAGAAACGCGGTCATTCCCTTGGCGAGTTATCCACCGTTCGACGATTTGGCGCCCACCGAAGGCGCGGGAAACGCCCCGATTCTCACGGTCGGCGAGCTCGCTTTCGCGCTCAAGCGCACGGTCGAGGACGCTTTTGGCCGGGTGCGCCTGCGCGGCGAAATCTCCGGCTTCAAGCGCCACACCTCGGGCCATTGCTATTTCCGCCTCAAGGACATGGACGCGGCCATCGAGGCGGTGCTGTTTCGCGGCTCCGCCGGCAAGCTGACGATCAAGCCCGAGGACGGTATGGAGGTGATCGCGACAGGGCGCGTCACCACCTATCCGGGCCGTTCGCAATATCAGATCATCGTCGACACGGTGGAGTTGGCGGGCCAGGGCGCGCTGCTGAAGCTGATCGAGGACCGGCGCAAGCGGCTGGAGGCCGAGGGCCTGTTCGATCAGGACCGCAAGCGTCCGCTGCCGTTCCTGCCCGAAGTGATCGGCGTCGTCACCTCGCCGACCGGCGCGGTGATCCGCGACATTCTGCATCGCTTGAACGACCGCTTCCCGCGCCATGTGCTCTTGTGGCCGGTGCTGGTGCAGGGCGACGGCGCGGCGGAGCAGGTGGCGAGGGCGATCAAGGGCTTCAATGCGATGGCGCATGGCGGAGCCGTGCCGCGCCCGGATCTGCTGATCGTGGCGCGCGGCGGCGGCAGCCTCGAAGACCTCATGGCCTTCAACGAGGAAGTCGTCATCCGCGCCGCCGCCGAATCGGACATTCCGCTGATCTCGGCCGTCGGCCACGAAACCGACACGACGCTGATCGATTTCGCCTCCGACCGCCGCGCGCCGACGCCGACCGCTGCCGCCGAAATGGCCGTGCCGGTGCGCGCCGAACTGCTCGGCCGCGTGCTGGAGGACGGCGCGCGCATGGTGCGCAGCTTCAGCAAGGCCGTCGAGGAGCGTTCGGACCGGCTGAAAGGCCTGGCGCGCGTGATGGGCGATCCGCAGCGCCTGATCGAGGATTATGCCCAACGCTTGGACGACCGCTGGGAGCGTTTGCGTCTGGCCGGCGACGGCATGCTGTCGCGCTTCGCTTCCGTCATCGCCACCGCCGCCGCGGCGCTGCGCCCGCAGCGTCTTGGCGCTTTGGTCGAGCAGCGCGAAGAACGTCTCGACACGGTCGGCGCGCGGCTCGTCACCGCCGGCGGCCGGGCGTTGGCCGATGCCGAGCGCCATGTGGCGCAGCTCGGCAAACTTTTGGAGAGCTATTCGCACAAGTCGGTGCTCGAGCGCGGCTTCGCGCTCGTCATCGGGCCGGACGGGCATCTGATCGGCTCGGCCGCCGCCGCCCAGGCCGGCGACGCGGTGTCCTTGCGCTTCCATGACGGGGAGCGCGGGGCAGTCATTGATGGCGAGGCATCTGAAAAGCCGGCGACGAAGAAATCTGCTGCGCCCAAGCCGGCGAAGAAAACCCCCGACAGCGGCAATCAGGGGAGCTTGCTGTGAAGCGTTTGCTGCTCGCTGCGCTGCTCTGCCTCGCCGTTCCTGCTCATGCTCAGGACATCCGCGAGGCCAATCAATATGGCGGCCTCAGCTTCAGCCTGACCGGCAAGGCGGCGCAGGGCGGGCTGCTGCTCGGCAAGACCAAGCCTTATTCGACGGTGACGGCGAACGGCCAGCCGGTGCGCGTCGCCTCTAACGGCGCTTTCTTGATCGGCTTCGGCCGCGATTACGACAAGACCTTCCTCGACATCACCGTGCGTTCGCCCGATCAGTCGAGCAGCGAGACGCGCAGCATTCCGGTGCTGCCGCGCGTGTTCGACATCCAGCGCGTCGACGGTCTGGAGCCGAAATATGTCGAGCCGCCGCCTGAGGAACTCAAGCGCATACAGGAAGAGCAGCGCTTGATCCGCGAGGGCCGCTCGCAGCGGCGCGACGCCAGCGAGTTCGAAGCGGGCTTCATCTGGCCGGTCGAGGGCCGCATCAGCGGCGTCTACGGCAGCCAGCGCATCCTCAACGGGAAGCCGCGCGCGCCGCATCTCGGCGTCGACATCGCCGCCGGGCGCGGCACCGTTGTGCTGGCGACGAGCGACGGCGTGGTGACGCTTGCGCACAAGGATCTCTATTTCAACGGCAACGTCGTGATGATCGATCACGGCCTGGGCCTGACCAGTGTCTATGTCCATCTCGACGAGATTTCGGTGACGCAGGGCCAGCAGGTGCAGGGCGGCCAAGCCATCGGCAAGGTCGGCGCGACGGGGCGCGCGACCGGGCCGCATCTGCATTGGGGCGTCAATTTCGCCGGCGAATATCTCGACCCGCAATTGCTCGTCGGGCCGATGGTCCAGCACTAGGCCTAATCAGGCCAACGGCGGTGCACCCAGAGCCATTGGCCTGGGCGCTTGGCGATCCAGCCTTCCATCAGCCGGTTGATCTCGGTGGTGAGCGCCAGAATGTCGGCCTTGCGGTCGCCCGTCTCCGGCAGCGTCATCGGCGGCTGGACATGGATGCGGAAGCGCGCGGATCTGCCGATGCGCTCGACATAGCCCGGCAGCACATAGCAGCCGTATTTCAACGCGAGCTGCGCCAACGCCGGCGCGGTCATCGCCGGGCGGCCGAAGAACGGCGCGGCGATGCCGTCGTTCATTTTCTGGTCGGGCAGCATGCCGATATGGCCGCCGGCCTTCAGCACTTCGACGATGCGCCGCGCGCCGAAATTGCCTTTGGCGATCATCTCGACCTTCAGGCCTTTGCGGCCGTAGCGCAGCAACCATTCGGCGGCGGGATCGTTGGCGGCGCGATAGACGATGGCCATCGGCGTCGTCCAAGGGCGGCGCTGGATCACCGCATGGGCCGACAATTCCCAATTGCCGAGATGGGGCGTGAAGAAGATGCCGGGCTTGCCGTCTTCGCGCATCGCGTCGATATGCTCGACGCCGTGCACTTCGAATCGCGGGTCGTTGTAGATATCCATGCCGGTCAGATGGGGAAATTCGCCCATGACGCGGCCGAGATTGTCCCACATCTCCAGCATGATCGCCGCGATCTCGGCTTCGGATTTCTCGGGGAAGACGGCGGTCAGGTTGCGCCGCGCGATTTTTTTGACGCCGAGTTTCGGGCCGATCGTGCGGCCGAGCCAGCCGCCGACGGCCGATGCGGCATCGATCGGCAGCAAGGCGAAGAACTTGAAGACCAGCCAATAGAGCGCCTTTGCGGCCCCGGTCATGATTGGGCCTCCGGCAAAAGGCGGCCGAGCTTGGCGGCGAGCAGCAGATCGAGCGCCGCTTCGTCGGCCCAGGCGATCTCGACATCGAGCGTCAGCGGCGCGCCGAACCCGGCGGGCCAGCGCACGGCATCCTTGGCGGTGGTGACGAGCGCCGCGCCATGGTCGGCGGCGAGCTTGGCGAGCGCTTCGGCATCTTTGGGCTGGTAGGGATGATGGTCGGCGAAGCTGCGCGCCGCGCGGACATCGCAGCCGAGCGCCCGCAAGCTTTCGAAGAATTTCTCCGGCCGGCCGATACCGGCGAAGGCGATCAGCGGCTTGCGCGCCACGGCGGCGGCGCTGGTCGCTGTCGGCACGAGGCGCGCGCGCAGGACCGGCATATCAGGGCGCAAACCGGCGATGCGTTGGGCCGCGCCTTGGCGATCTTCGCCGACTATGATGGCGGCATCGCTGCGCGCCAAGGCGTCGGCCAGCGGCTCGCGCAAGGGGCCGGCGGGAATGACGCGGCCGTTGCCGAAGCCGGCGCCGCCGTCGACCACGAGAAAACTCAAATCCTTGGCCAGCGCGGGATTCTGCAGGCCATCGTCGAGCAACAGCAGGCGTGCGCCGCCCGCCACGGCTGCCGTCGCGCCGGCGATGCGGTCGCGCGCCACCCAGGTCGGCATCGCTTTCGCGAGCAGCAAGGGCTCATCGCCGACCTTCCAGGCGTCATGCACGAGCGGATCGACCTTCACCGGGCCGGCGAGCTCGCCGCCATAGCCGCGCGTGACGGCATGCACATGGCCCGCCAAGCCGGGGCGCTCGGCGAGGCGCGCCGCGAGCGCGAGCACAACGGGCGTCTTGCCGGTGCCGCCGGCGCTGACGTTGCCGACGCAGATCACCGGCATGGCGGCGCTTTGCGGCGTCGTCATCGCGCGCCGCCAACGTCCCCCCAGTGCATAAAGGCAGCCGGCGGGGGCGAGCAGGGCGGCAAGCGCGCCGCCGCTTTGCCAGAAGTCAGGCGCGCGCATCTGCGGCACCTTTCGGTATGAACGGCGCGATTTCGGCGGCGACGCGATCGAGCACATGATCCTGCGTCGCGGCGACTGCGCGCGCCGCGGCGCTCAGGCGCGCGCGCTCGGCGTCATCTCCGAGCAGGCGCGAGACGCCGTCGGCCAGGCTCGCGGCATCGGCGACGCGCAGCCATGCCGCCGCCTGGTCCATCTCTTCGGCAATGGCGCGGAAATTCTCGACATGGGGGCCGGCGAGGATGGCGCAGTCGAGCCGCGCCGGCTCGAGCATGTTCTGGCCGCCGCGCGGGGCGAGCGAGCCTCCGATGAAGACGATGGGCGCGAGGCGATAGAACAGGCCGAGTTCGCCCAGCGTGTCGGCGATGTAGATGTCGGTGGTCGGCGCGATGTCCTCGCCCCGCGCGCGGCGCGTCACGGTCATGCCGTCCGTCGACAGTCTGGCGGCGATCTCCGGTCCGCGCGGCGGATGGCGCGGCACGATGACGGTGAGCAGATCGGGCCAGGATGCGGCGATCTGCTCATGGGCTTCGCCGGCCATCAGCTCTTCGCCGTCGTGCGTGCTGGCGGCGAGCCAGACGGGACGCTTGCCGATCAGCGCTTTCAGGCGCGCCAGCTCGGCGGGGTCGCAGGGCAGCGGCTCGGCGGCGTTCTTGAGATTGCCGGTGACGCGCACGTTCGGCGCGCCGAGCGCGCTGAGGCGCTCCGCTTCCGCCGCGTCGGGCGCCAGGCAGCAGGCGAAGCTGCCGAACAGGCCGCGCGCGATGGCGGGAAAGCGTTGCCAGCCGGCGAAGCTTTTGGGCGAGATGCGGGCGTTCACCAGCAGCATGGGAATGCGCCGCGCGGTCGTCTCGTCGATCAGGTTGGGCCAGATCTCCGATTCGACCCACAGCGCCGCGTCAGGCCGCCAATGATCGAGGAAACGGCGCACCCAGGCCATGCGGTCGACCGGCACATATTGATGGATGGCGCGCGGCGGCAAGCGCCCGGCCAACAGTTGCGCCGAGCTGACGGTGCCGGTGGTGACGAGGATATGCAGCGTCGGACGGTCGCTGAGCAGCGTCTCAATCAGGCGCAATACCGAGAAGGCTTCGCCGATGCTGGCGGCATGGAGCCAGACGAGCGGGCCCGGCGGGCGCGTCAGGCTCGCTTCGCCGAAGCGCTCGCGAAAGCGCAGCGGGTCTTCCTTGCCGCGCGTCAGGCGGCGGTTCAAATAGGCTGCGACGAAGGGGCCGGCGAGCGCGGTGGCGCCCCGGTAAATCAGGCGCGCGGCGTTGTAAGAGGCGCTCATGCGGTCAACTCCGCAGGCGCGATCGGCGCAACGCCGCAGAGCGCGTCGGCCTGATCGGCGAGCGCGTTCATGCGCGTTTCCAGATCGGCACGGATCGTCTCTACCTGATCGTCGCTGATGTCGCGCGGCACGTAGATCGGCTCGCCCCAGACGAAGACGCTGCGCGCGAAGGGCAGCGACAGGATGAAGCGGTCCCAGCTGCCGAGCACTTTGCGCCGGCTGGTGGCGTACATGCAGGGCAGGATCGGCGCGCCGGACAGGCGCGCGGCTTGGATGATGCCGAGGCTGACGCGCATGCGCGGGCCGCGCGGCCCGTCCGGCGAGATGGCGACCGAGACGCGCTCGCGCGTCAGGCTTTTGACGATGGCCATCAGGGCCGACGCGCCGCCGCGCGAACTGGAGCCGGCGATATTGTCGATCTGGAAATGCTTGAGCGTGCCGGAGATCAGACGGCCGTCGATATGCTGCGAGATCAAGACGCGCATCGGCTTCGGACGCGGCCAGCTGTAGGGCATCATCAGCAGGCGGCCGTGCCAGAAGCCGAGGATGAAGGCCGTGTCTGCGTCCCACAGGCGCTGCGGATGCTCGGCCCCATAGATGCGAAGCCGGCTGGTGGCGCGCACCAGGCGCACATAGCCCGCGACCGCCGCGCAGACGACGGCTTGCACGGCGGGCTTGCGCAGAATCTGCTTCAAGCTCGCCACGGGCTCTCCAGGGCGGCGAAGTTCATCAGCATTGGCAAGGAGTTAGGCGCGGTCATGGCGGGCCGGACCTTAACATATCCAGCCGCCGATGGGCTATTGCCGCGCTAGAGCGTCCGGCGGCTGCTTATCTGCCCGCGACCGTCATGCCCTCGATGCGCAGGGTCGGCGCGTCGGTGCCATAGCGGAAGGTTAGGTCGCTGGCGGGCGTCAGATGCAGGAACATCTCGCGCAGATTGCCCGCCACGGTCACTTCGCTGACCGGATAGGCGATCTCGCCGTTCTCGATCCAGAAGCCGCTGGCGCCGCGCGAGTAATCGCCGGTGATCAGGTTGGTGCCCATGCCCATCAGCTGGGTCACGTAGAAGCCCTGCTTGATGTCGGCGATCAGTTCTTTCGGCGCAAGCTTGCCCGCCGCGAGATAGAGGTTGGTCGGCGACGGCGCGGGCGGCGAGCCGGTGCCGCGCGACGCATGGCCGGTGCTGGAAAGGCCGAGCTGGCGCGCCGTGGCGAGATCGAGAAACCAAGTGGTCAGCACGCCGTCGGCGATCACCTCGCGGCGCTGCGTCGCCAGGCCTTCGCCGTCGAACGGCTTGGAGCGCAGACCGCGCTTGCGCAAAGGATCGTCGACGATGCTGACGCCTTTGGCGAAGATCGCCTTGCCCATGCTGTCTTTGAGGAAGCTGGTGCCGCGCGCGATGGATGCGCCGTTGACCGCGCCCGCCAGGCTGCCGACCAGACCGTTCGACACGCGCGGATCGTAGACCACTGGCACTTGCGCCGTGGCGGCCTTGCGCGGGTTAAGCTTTTTGACGGCCTTCTCGCCGGCGCTGCGGCCGAGCGCGGCAGGATCGGTCAGATCGCTCGCGGAAATGCCGGTGGCGAAATCGTAGTCGGTCTCCATCGCTGTGCCTTCGCCGGCGATCACCGAGACGGACAGCGAATGGCGCGAGACGCCGTAGCTGCCGGTAAAGCCGTTAGAGGCGGCGAGATGCACGCGCGACAGTGACCAGCCAGCCTCCGCACCTTCCGAGTTGGTCACGCCCTTGACGGCGCGCGCGGCCTCTTCGGCCTCGGCGGCCATGCGTTCCATCTCGGCGGGCGAGGGCTCGCGTGTGTCGCAGGTGTCGAGATCGGGATAGCTCTTGGCGATCTGCGACGGATCGGCGATGCCGCAGAACTTGTCCTCGGGCACGGCTTTCGCCATGGCGACAGCGCGGCCGACCAGTTCGTCGAGCGCGGCGGCGGAGAAATCGGTCGAGGAGACGACCGCTTGGCGCTTGCCGATCAGCACGCGCAAGCCGAGATCGCGCCCTTCGGCGCGCTCCACGCCTTCGGATTTGCCCAAGCGGCGGGCGAGGGACAGCGACACGCCTTCGGCGACCAATGCATCGGCGGCCTCGGCGCCGGCGGCCTTGGCCTTTTTGAGGAGGTCGGCCAGCAGGCTGTCGGCGTCGAGCGGCGCGGTGGTCATAGGGAGCTCCGGTTCGGAAAAGAGGCGGGGATAGTCTAAGCGGAACGCATCAGAGGAGCAAAGCGCCGGTCGCCCATAACCATATGGCGGCGAGAGCGATGCTGATCAAGGTGACGGGAACGCCGCTTTTGGCGTGGTCGAGGAATCCGAGCTTCACGCCGACGCTGGCGGCGCGCTCGGCGACGATGATGTTGGCCAGGCTGCCGGCGATGAAGAGATTGCCGGCCAGCGTCGAGAGCAAGGCCAATCCGTAGAGCGCGCCGGCTGGCGGCTGTTGCCAGACTTGCAGCAGCAGGATGACGGCCGGCACGTTCCCGATCGTGTTCGAGAGGACGAGGGAGAGCGGCGCCAGCGTGGCGATGCGGTCGGGCAGCCAGCCGGCGGCGGAGAGTTTGGCGAAGGCCTCGCCCGCCAGCGGCGTGGCGGCGAGCGCGCCGGTGACGACGAACAAGCCGGCGAAGAGCAAGAGCAGGCTGAAGTCCACTTGGCCCACTAACTCGCGGCTCGAGACCTTGCGGCTCAGCAGCAGGAGCGCGGCGACGGCGAGCGCGGCCAGCTCGCGCGGCGCGTCGGTGAAGAAAAGGACGAGCAGCACGGCGGTGGCGGCGAGCGCCTTGGCGAGCTGGAACTTGTCGCGCGCCAAGGGCACGGCGGAAATGTCGTCGCCGCCGTCCTGTCCATCGGTCCATCGGCCGCGCCACTGCCAGGCGACGACCAGATAGACCACGGCGAGCGCGAGGAGCGACGGCACGGCGCAATAGCCGAGGAAAGCGAGGAAATCGAGCTTGCCGACCTGGCCGATCAGGATGTTCTGCGGATTGCCGATGAGCGTCGCCGCCGAGCCGGCGTTGGCGGCGCAGGCGAGCGCGATGAGGTAGGGCAACGGATTGAGGCCGCGCCGCTTGAGACCGTGGCAGAGCAGCGGCGTCATGGCGAAGACGACGATGTCGTTGGCGAGCAATGCCGAGAGTCCGCCCGCGACGGCGATGACGGCGGCGAGCAGGCGATGCGGCGAGCCGCCGAGGCGAGCGACCGCGGCCGCCGCGCCGTCGTAAAAGCCCGAAGCGGCATATTGCGCGGAGACGATCATCAGGCCGAACAGCAGCAGCAGCGTCGCGATGTCGACCGATTGCGCCGCCTGTTCGATGCTGAGCGCGCCGGCCGCCACCAGCACGATGGCGCCGATCACGGCGATGCCGGTGCGGTCGATGGCGAGGCCCGGCCAGCGGCCGAAGGCCATGCCGATATAGGTGGCGACGAAGACGGCGAGGATCAGATCGAGCATGACGGATCGATCATCGCGGCGTCACTTCTTCCAGATCGGCTTGCCCGCTCCGGGCAGGCCGAGGTCCGGCCATTTCTTCGTCACGGCTGCGATGACGTCGTCGCTCATGCGGATCGGCTTGCCCCATTCGCGGCTGGTCTCGCTGCCGATCTTGTTGGTCGCGTCGAGCCCGATCTTGCCGCCGAGCTCCGGCTCGGGCGAGGCGAAGTCGAGATAGTCGATCGGCGTGTTGTCGATGATGGTGACGTCGCGCGACGGATCGAAGCGCGTCGCCAGCGCCCACATCACGTCCTTCCAGTCGCGCGCGTCGATGTCCTCGTCCACGACGATGACCATCTTGGTGTAGAGGAATTGGCGCAGGTAGGACCAGACCGCCATCATCGCGCGCTTGGCGTGCCCCGGATATTGCTTGCGGATGCTGACCACGGCGACGCGATAGGAGCAGGCTTCCGGCGGCAGATAGAAATCGACGACCTCGGGGAATTGGCGCGCGAACATCGGCAGAAAGACGTCGTTGAGCGCCAGGCCGAGCACGGACGGCTCGTCGGGCGGCCGGCCGGTGAAGGTCGAGTGGTAGATCGCGTTCTGCCGCATCGTGATGGCGCTGGCGGTGAACACCGGGAAGCGCTCGACGGAATTGTAATAACCGGTGTGATCGCCATAGGGGCCTTCTTCGCCGGTCTCGGTCAGCGAGACATGGCCCTCGATGACGATCTCGGCGCTCGCCGGCACCTGCAGCGGCACGGTCTTGCAATCGACCAGCTTGACCCTTTTTCCTCGCAGCAGTCCGGCGAATTCATATTCGGACAAGCCTTCGGGCACCGGCGTCACGGCGGCGAGCATCACGGCGGGATCGGCGCCGAGCGTGATCGCCACCGGCATCGGCTCGTTCTTCACGGCCTTCCAGGCGGCGTAATGCAGCGCGCCGCCGCGCGTATGGAGCCAGCGCATCAGCCCGGTGTTCTTGCCGGTCACCTGCATGCGGTAGATGCCGACGTTGGTGTCTCCGTCAGGGCCGCGCGTCGTCACCAGCGGGAAGCTGATGAGCGGCGCCGGCTCGCCCGGCCAGCAGGTCTGGATCGGCAATTTGCCGAGATCGATGTCGCCGCCTCGCAGGACGATGTCATGGCAGGGCGCGGCGGAGACGGTCTTGGGCTTGCGCGCCAGCGCCGTTTTGAGCATCGGCAGCAGGGCGAAGGCCTCGCGCAGGTTTTCCGGCGGCTCGGGATGGTCGAGCCAGGCGAGCATCTCGCCCAATTTGCGCAGCTCTTGCGGCTCGCGGCCCATGCCCCAGGCGACGCGCTCCACCGTGCCGAACAGGTTGGCCGCGACCGGCATGGCGAAGCGGGCGCCCGCCGCGTCGGTGACGTTCTCGAACAGCACGGCCGGGCCGCCCTCGGCCAGGAGGCGCGTCTGGATTTCGGTGATCTCCAAGGCGGCCGCGACCGGCGCGGTGACGCGCACGAGGCGCTCGCGGCGCTGCAAATGCTCCAAAAAGTCGCGCAGGGAATCGAAGGGCATGGCCCAGCAATGCCACGGCGGGGCCGCGCCGTCCAGCCCCGTTGCGCCCTGTTTGGCCCAATAATGCAGGGATTTTAAGGGTTTGGCCGAGCGTTCCCGGTCTTCATTGTTCGGTAACGCGGATCAGCCATGATGAAGATGCGCTGGTCCATCTGGCCCGGCGTTTGCTTAACTTGCATCCGACCCTGCAATCCTTACATGCAGGTTATGTCGGACTTTCGGAGAGACGACGATGTCGCGCTACTGGGTTGTCGGCGGCGAGTACAAAACCACCGATTTCCGCGATATGGCCAACGGTTCAGGCCCGCTGCGTTTCGGCCCGTTCGAGACTTACGAACAGGCTAAGAGCGCCTGGCAGGCCCAGTCCTGGGCCAACGTGGACAGCTGCCACCATCGCTTCACCATCGTGAAGGATGAAGCGCCGCAGACGGGCAACAAGAGCGCCGCTTAAGGCGCGCTTGCGACTTGTCCGGCCGCGCTGAATAATCCTGGCGTCCGCCCCTGGGCTGCCGAGGATCGCTTGCGCGCCTATTTGACCCCCATCATCGCTGCTGCCGCCACGCTCGCGCTGGGCGTCGGCTGCACTCCCGAATCCAAGAACGGCCTGCCCGAAGATTTCCGCATCGCGCCGGAAGCGCGGTTTGTCGGCGCCTGGCAAGGCGGCAACGACGACGCCAACCTGCCGGGCACCACGCTGGCGGCACGCTTGAGCGTCGATCCCGCCGAACCGCTCGACCTGATCGCCGACATCGACGAGACCTGGCGCAGCACGCGCGGCGAGCATAAACGCGCGCTGAAGGGCCGCCTGCGCTTTTATGACGTCGCCGGCCGCCGCGTCGTCGCGGTGCTGCGCGAAGACGGCTCGCCGGAGGCGCGGACCTGGCGCTTCGCCACCTACCGTTTCGGTGGCGACGACAGCCTTGTGCTCTATTTCATGAGCGAGGCGCGGCTCTACGAGCAGATCAACAATGGCGCGCTGCACGGCAAGATCCGCGGCGGCGAGAAGGAATTTCCCGATCTGCTGGTCACCGCCGAATCGGACAAAATCGCCACGTTGATCCGCACCAGCGACCCGTCGCAACTGTTCGCCGCGCGGCTCGGCCCGCTCGCGCGGGTCAAGCCCTGAGCGACTGGCCGGCGATCAGCGCTGCCAGCAGCAGCCAGCCGAACCAGCGATTGGCGCGGAATTTCGCCAGACAATCGGCGGCATCGTCGATCTTCACGGTGAACGCCTGCCACATCAGCTGCGCGCCGCCGAGAGCGAGCAGGGCGTAGAACGTCCAGGCGAGATCGGCAGCTGCGCCGGCCAGCGCCGCGAGCGCGATGGTCGCGCCGTAAAAACCGATCAGCCAAGGCTTGGTCTGCGCGCCGAATTTCAGCGCCGTCGATTTGACGCCGATCAGCGTGTCGTCGTCCTTGTCCTGATGGGCGTAGATCGTGTCGTAGCCGAGCGTCCAGAAGATGCCGGCGGCGTAAAGCGCGATCGCGCTCCAGGCCAGCGTGCCGGTGGCGGCGGCGTAGCCCATCAGCGCGCCCCAGTTGAAGGCGAGGCCAAGCACCGCTTGCGGCCAATAGGTCACGCGCTTCATCAGCGGGTAGGTGAAGACGATGGCGAGCGACGCGACGCCGAGCGCCCAGGCGAAGGGATGCAGCGCCAAGAGCACGCCGAGGCCGACGAGCAATTCGGCGGCGAGGAAGATCCAGGCTCGCTTGACGCTGACGGCGCCCGACGGGATCGGGCGCTGCGCGGTGCGTGCCACCTTGGCGTCGAAGTCGCGGTCGAGGATGTCGTTGATGGTGCAGCCGGCGCCGCGCATCACCAGCGCGCCGACGGCGAAGACGAAAGCAAGCCAGAGCAGCTCTGTGACATTCCACATGCCGGTGCCGGCCAGCGCCAGCCCCCACCAGCAGGGAAACAGCAACAGCCAGGTGCCGATCGGGCGGTCGAGCCGCGCGAGGCGCGCATAGGGCCGCCAGGATCGCGGCAGCCAGCCGAGCAGGCCGGGGGCCGTGCTGTCCGGGGTGAGTCTGTCTGCTTGCTGATTCATGCTATAGAGGGCGTCCAGGAGTCATCGCCGCACCATGCCAGAAAAAAATCTCGCCGAACATTCCGCTGACGGCAGCTATCAGCCGCGCGTGCGCCTGTTCGTCGAGACCGAACTGACGGCCGGCGCGTGGGTCGAGCTGGAGCAGGCCCAAGCGCATTATCTGACCAACGTCATGCGTCTCGGCGTCGGCGACGAGGTCTGCCTGTTCAACGGCCGCGACGGCGAATGGCGCGCGGAAATCCGCGAGGCCAAGCGCAAGGCCTGCATCGTCGAGCCGACGGAGCTGTTGCGCGCGCAAAGCGCCGAGCCCGATATATGGCTGCTGTTCGCGCCGTTGAAGAAGGCGCGCACCGATTATCTCGCCGAAAAGGCGACCGAACTGGGCGCATCCATGCTCTGGCCGGTCTATACCCAGCGCACCGTGGCCGAACGCGTCAATCTCGAGCGGCTGCGCGCCAACGCCGTCGAGGCCGCCGAGCAGAGCGAGCGCCTGAGCGTTCCGCAGTTGCGCGCTCCGGCCAAGTTGATGGAGGGGCTGGCCGATTGGCCGGCGGAGCGGCGCTTGATTTTGTGCGACGAAAGCGGCACCGCGAAACCGATCGTCGAGGCGCTTACGGACATGAAACCTGGTGAGCCTTGCGCCCTGTTGATCGGGCCGGAAGGTGGTTTCTCGGCGGTGGAGCTTGACGCCTTGCGCAAACTTCCCTTTGTTAAGCCCGTGGGATTGGGGCCGCGCGTCTTGCGCGCCGACACCGCCGCGCTCGCCGCCCTTGCTTGCCTGCAAGCGCTCGCCGGCGATTGGCGAAAATCCCGCATCTGAGTCTTCGCTTCTCCTACATCGTTTCCCCCAAGTTTCGAGCACCGCGCCATGTCCGGACCGTCGCAACCTTCGACCGAGTCGATCACCGACAAGCGTCAGCTTGTCGATTACGTCGCCGGCGGCAGCAAGCCGCGCGACAAATGGCGCGTCGGCACCGAGCACGAGAAGTTCGCCTACGATCTCGACACCCATCGGCCGCTGCCCTACGACGGGCCGAACGGCATCGGCGAGATCCTCAAGCGCCTGACCAAGTTCGGCTGGGAGCCGGTGAAAGAGGGCGGCAACATCATCGCCCTGACGCAGAACGGCGCTTCGATCACCTTGGAGCCGGGCGGCCAGTTCGAGCTGTCCGGCGCGCCGCTCGAAAACGTGCATCAGACCTGCGAGGAGGTGCATGAGCATCTCGACCAGGTGAAGGGCATCGGCGCCGAGCTCGGCACCGGCATGCTCGGCCTCGGCTTCAATCCGCTGTGGCGGCGCGAGGACATCCCGTGGATGCCGAAGGGCCGCTACAAGATCATGAGCGCCTACATGCCGAAGGTCGGCACGCTCGGCCTCGACATGATGCTGCGGACCTGCACCATCCAGGCGAACCTCGATTACGAGTCCGAAGCCGACATGGTGAAGAAGTTCCGCGTCGGCCTCGCTTTGCAGCCGGTCGCCACGGCGCTGTTCGCCAGCTCGCCCTTCGTCGAAGGCAAACCGAGCGGTTATTTAAGCTATCGCAGCCATGTCTGGACCGACACCGACGCGGCGCGCACTGGCGATCTGCCCTTCGTCTTCGAGCAGGGCTTCAGCTTCGAGCGCTACGTCGATTACCTGCTCGATGTGCCGATGTATTTCGTCTATCGCGAAGGCAAATATATCGACGCCGCCGGTCAGTCCTTCCGCGACTTCATGGCCGGCAAGCTGCCGGCTCTGCCGGGCCAGGCGCCGACCATGGGCGACTGGGTCGATCACATGACGACCGCTTTCCCGGAAGTGCGCTTGAAGCGTTATCTCGAAATGCGCGGCGCCGACGGCGGGCCGTGGCGACGCATCTGCGCCGTGCCGGCGCTGTGGGTCGGCCTCTTGTATGACAGCGCCGCGCTCGGTGCCGCCTGGGATCTGGTGAAGGACTGGACCGACGAAGAACGCGCCTTCCTGCGCCGCGAAGTGCCGAAGACCGGCCTCGCCACAATGTTCCGCGGCAAGCCGCTGAAAATTCTGGCGCGCCAAACGGTCGCCATCGCCCGCCAGGGTCTTGCCGCGCGCAAGCGTTACGACTATCTCGGCCGCGACGAGGGGCGTTTCCTCGATGAGCTGACCGAGATGGCCGAGCGCGGCCGCACCTTGGCTGACGACATGCTGGTCAAGTATGAGGGCGACTGGCAGCGCGAAGTCGATCCGGTCTTCAAGGATTACGCCTATTGAGCCTACGTCTATTGGGCCTATGTCCATTGGATTGCGGAACCCGACCGCCGGCCTGGCGTTCCTTCCGCTGACGACCGTTGAATGAGGATGCGATGAGCGACGTCCGCAAAGCTCCCGACGATTGCGCCGCCATGGCCGACGTGCGGGTCGAGATCGACCGGATCGACCGTCTGGTCGTGGATTATCTGGTTGAGCGGTCGGGCTATGTGGCGCGCGCCGCCGAGATCAAGCGCTCCAAGTCGGAGATCGTCGACAAGCCGCGCATCGAGGACGTCATCGCCAAAGTGCGCGCTCAGGCGGTGAGCCTCGGCGGCGATCCGGAGCTGCTCGAAGCGATCTATCGCGCGATGATCGCCGCCTATATCGCCTTCGAAGAGCGCAACTTCGAGATGAAGGGCCGCAACTAGGCTAGCAGCCAGGCGGCGAGCGCCGCTAGAAGCGCGATCCAGATCACGACGACGGCGATCAGCCCGGCGCGCATGAGCGCTTTGGGCGCGGCGAGTTGCGCATCGACGCGGGCGCGGGCCTCGATCATCACCTCGTCGGGGATCAAGCGCACTGCCAGCCAGATCATCGCCGGCAGAAGAATCGCGTCGTCGACGAAGCCGAGCACCGGGATGAAATCGGGGATCAGGTCGATTGGGCTCACGGCATAGGCCACCGTCGCGATGGCCAGCGCCTTGGCGAGCCAAGGCGTGCGCGGATCTCGTATCGCCAGCGTGAGCGCATAGCCTTCGCGTTTGAGCCGTTTGGCCCAGGCTTTGATCTTGGCGATCATGCTTGCGGCAGCTTCACGTTGCCTTGCGCGTCGATGGTCCAGAAAGGATTGTGCGCCACTTCCCACAGATGCCCGTCGGGATCGCTGAAGTAGCCGGCATAGCCGCCCCACGGCGTCGCTTCGGCGGCTTTGGTGATGGCCGCACCCGCGGCTTTCGCCTCGGCCATCACGGCATCGACCTCTTCGCGCGAGCGCGCGTTATAGGCGAGGCTCAGGCCGCGAAAGCCTGAACCTTGCTCATTGACCTTGGCATCCTTCGCCAATTCTTCGCGCGACCATAGCGCGACGATCATGCCGCCCGCCTGATAGAACGCGACCTCGGCCTGCGGATTGTTCTTCCGCCAGCCGAGGCCGTCTTCGTAGAAGCGCCGCGCCCGCGCCAGATCGGCGACGCCGAGCGTGACCAGGCTGAGCCGCTGCTCCATTTAGGCGCCCAGACTTTAAGCGGCGGTGCCGCCGACGGTGAGGCCGGCGATCTTCAGCGTCGGCTGGCCGACGCCGACCGGCACGCCCTGGCCGTCCTTGCCGCAGGTGCCGATGCCGTCGTCGAGCTTCATGTCGTTGCCGATCATGCTGACCTTGGTCAGCACGTCGGCGCCGCTGCCGATCAGCGTCGCGCCCTTCACGGCGGGGCCGATCTTGCCGTCCTCGATTAGATAGGCCTCGGTGGCGGAGAAGACGAACTTGCCCGAGGTGATGTCGACCTGGCCGCCGCCGAACTGCACGGCATAGAGGCCTTTCTTCACGGACTTCACGATTTCCTGCGGATCGTGGCTGCCGCCGAGCATCACCGTGTTGGTCATGCGCGGCATCGGGCGGTGGGCGTAGCTTTCGCGCCGGCCGTTGCCGGTGGGCGCGACGCCCATCAGGCGCGCGTTCATGCGGTCCTGCATGTAGCCTTTCAGGATGCCGTCCTCGATCAGCACGGTGCGATGGCCGGGCGTGCCTTCATCGTCGATGGTGATCGAGCCGCGGCGGTCGGGCAGGGTGCCGTCATCGACCACGGTGACGCCGGGCGCGGCGATGCGTTGGCCCATCAGGCCGGCGAAGGCGGAAGTCTTCTTGCGGTTGAAGTCGCCTTCCAGGCCGTGGCCGATGGCTTCATGCAGCAGGATGCCGGGCCAGCCATTGCCGAGCACGACCTCCATCTCGCCGGCCGGGGCCGGGCGCGAGCCGAGATTGACCACCGCTTGGCGGATCGCTTCGTCGACCTGGGCCTGCCAGCGTTCCGGCGAGACCCAGCCTTCGTAAAGCGCGCGGCCGCCGACGCCGGCGCTGCCCGATTCCTGACGGTCGCCCTCGCCGACGACGACGGAGACGTTGAGCCGCACCAGCGGGCGCACATCGGCCATGCGCGCGCCACCCGGGCGGATGATCTCGACGACGCGCCATTCGCCGGTCAACGAGGCCGAAACCTGACGCACGCGCGGGTCTTTGGCCCGGGCATAGGCGTCCATATCGGCCAAAAGCTTCACCTTGGCGGCGAATTCCATGGCGTTCAGCGGGTTGGCGTCGGTGTAGAGCAGCCGGTTGGTGCCCTGGGGCGGGGCGGCGAGGGTGCCGCCATGGCCCTTGGCGACGGTTTTGACCGTCTCGCCGGCGCGGCCGATGGCCGCCTCGCTGAGCTCGCTGGCATGGGCGTAGCCGGTCGCCTCACCGGCGATGGCGCGCAGGCCAAACCCTTGAGAACTATCGAAATTTGCCGTTTTCAGCCGGCCATCGTCGAAGCCGAAGGCCTCCGAAACCCGATATTCTAGGAACAGTTCGCCGTCATCGGCGCCCTTGAGGGCAGCGTCGGTCAGCCCCTGAACCTTGGGCAGCGACAGGCCGGCCTTGTTGAAAAACAGGTCGTCGGCGGTGGCGAGAGCGGACACGGGCGAAGGCATGGGGACAGTCTCCTGAAGGATGCCCTCTCAAGATAGGGATTCTCAGTCGCGGTATCCAGGCATGGCGACCGTCAAGGCGCTGACGGGGCTGTAAAATTCCTTCCCAATCGACAGCGGCAAGATTACACATGGACGCCGGTCGGGGGAGCCTTTTGCGGGACGCTCCGACCTGTGCGCCGACGCCCAATCTGGCCGCTCCGGGCCGCCTCGTTCGAGGGGCCCATTTCATCGTAAAAACCGTTTGGTTTCACGAGGATAGGAGGGGAGGCCTTAGCTCTGGCGCTGCGCTGCGCCGTGGTCTATAAGGCCGCGCGAATGTTCCTTCGGCCACCCGCGACAGGATCTCGAGGATGAAGTTGAGTCAGGTTTTCGCCAAAATCGCCGCCGGCGTTTGCGCCGCCGCCGCCCTCCTCCTTCCGGCTCTGGCCACGGCCGCCGTGCCCCAGCCCTGGACCTTCGGGTTCCAGGACGCCGCGACCCCGGTCGCCAAAGACATCCACGACCTGCACCACCTGCTGCTGATCATCATCACGGTGATCACGCTGTTCGTGCTGGCCCTGCTGGTCTACGTGATCATCCGCTTCAACGCGAAGCGCAACCCGGTGCCCTCGCGCACCGCGCACAACACCCTGATCGAGGTGCTGTGGACGGTCATTCCGGTGATGATCCTCGTCGTCATCGCCGTGCCGTCGTTCAAGCTGCTGTACTTCATGGACCGCACCGACAAGCCGGAGCTGACCCTCAAGGTCATCGGCCATCAGTGGTACTGGTCCTATCAGTATCAGGACAACGGCGACTTCACCTTCGACAGCCTGATCGTCCCGCAAGATCAGCTGAAGCCGGGCCAGCATCGCCTGCTCGAGGTCGACAACCAGGTCGTCCTGCCGGTCAACACCAACATCCGCGTTCTCGTCACCTCGGAAGACGTGCTGCATGCCTGGGCCGTGCCGGCCTTCGGCGTGAAGATCGACACCGTGCCGGGCCACCTGAACGAGACCTGGATGCGCATCGAGCGCCCCGGCACCTACTACGGCCAGTGCTCGGAGCTCTGCGGCGTGAATCACGGCTTCATGCCGATCGCCGTCAAGGCGGTCTCCAAGGAAGAATTCCAGGCCTGGGTCGAAGAGGCGAAGAAGAAGTTCGCCGACGCGGGCGCGTCCGCGCCCGTCTTTGCCGAGTCTTCGTCCCCCGCGCCCGCCGCCAATGCGACGCAGCTCGCCGCCATCGCCCAGTAACGCCGAGCCGCAAGACAGTTCGAGAGAAGAGGTCAGGTCATGAGTCACACGCACGATCACAGCCACGGGCATGATCACGCTCACGGGTACGGTCACGATCACGGTCACGGCACGCCCACCGGCTGGAAGCGCTGGCTGTTCTCGACCAACCACAAAGACATCGGCACGCTCTACATCATCTTCGCGATCTGCGCGGGCCTGATCGGCGGCGCCTTCTCGATCATCATGCGCATGGAGCTGCAGGATCCGGGCGACCAGATCCTCGGCGGCAACCACCAGTTCTTCAACGTACTGGTCACCGCGCACGCCTTCCTGATGATCTTCTTCATGGTCATGCCGGCCCTCATCGGCGGCTTCGGCAACTGGTTCGTGCCGATCATGATCGGCGCGCCCGACATGGCCTTCCCGCGCATGAACAACATCAGCTTCTGGCTGCTCGTGCCCGCCATCCTGCTGCTCGTCGCCTCCTCGATGGTGGCCGGTGGCGCCGGCACCGGCTGGACGGTCTATCCGCCGCTCTCCTCGATCGTCGGCCATCCGGGCGCCGCGGTCGACCTCGCGATCTTCAGCCTGCACATCGCCGGCGCGTCCTCGATCCTCGGCGCGATCAACTTCATCACGACGATCTTCAACATGCGCGCGCCGGGCATGACCCTGCACCGCATGCCGCTGTTCGTCTGGGCCGTGCTGATCACCGCCTTCCTGCTGCTGCTGTCGCTCCCGGTTCTCGCCGGCGCGATCACCATGCTGCTGACGGACCGCAACTTCGGCACCTCGTTCTTCAACCCGGCCGGCGGCGGCGACCCCGTCATGTTCCAGCACCTGTTCTGGTTCTTCGGCCACCCCGAGGTCTACATCATGATTCTGCCGGCCTTCGGCATCGTCTCGCAGATCGTGCCGACCTTCTCGAAAAAGCCGATCTTCGGTTACACCGAGATGGTGCTCGCCATGGTCGCCATCGGTTTTGTCGGT
>DASTMO010000070.1:0-14058 GCA_035714115.1 Alphaproteobacteria bacterium | reverse complement strand
ATGTCGGGATGATCGAGGCCGATGACGCGCGCCATGCCGGAGCCGACGCTGCAGCCGCCGAAGATCGCCTTTTCGATGCCCTCGGTCTTGCAGACGCCGATCACGTCGGCGGCCATGTCCTCCAGGCTGAAGGGCGTTTCGGGCTTGTCCGACAGGCCGTAGCCGCGGATGTCGACGCTCACCACCGTGAAGAATTGCGAAAAGCGCGCCGCTTGGTACATCCACAGCCGGCGGTCATAGGGATTGGCGTGGATCAGCACCATGGCCGGCCCCTTGCCGACGATGTCGTAATTGATCTTCACGCCGGTGGCGGTGCTGACGGGCATTGGTCTTCCCCTGCTGGATGGTCTTTTTGGTTCGGCGGGGAGCGCCGCGGGCGCTCCCCGACAGCGAATGCTAAATCGCGCCGGCGCGCTTCAACAGCACTTTGGTGCGCTCGACCGTTTCGGCAGGCGTGGCGTAGGCCGCCTTGAACAGCTTGTCCATTTCGGCGCCCGACATGGGGTCGATATCGACGCGCAGCTTGTCCGCCTCGGCCTTGAACTCGACGTCCTTCATGGTCGTGTCGAAAGCGGCGCGCATGGCGGCGAGGCGGTCGGCCGGCACTTCAGGCGGCATCACGAAGGGGCGGCCCCATTCCTGCTGCATCATGAAGAGTTGCACGGCGGCGTGATCCTTCGGATCCTTGATCACGTCGAGGCCCATCGGCACGTTTTCCAGACCGACGAGCGGCGTCAGGCCGAATTGGGCGAGCACGACGATCTTTTTCTGCTCGATCCAGTCGTTCTGCGTCGTCTTCACCGTGGCGTAGTCGGCGCACATGCCGTCCACTTCGCCGCGCTCGACCGCGAGCATGGAGGCTGCCGATTCATAGCCGTTGATGACGTCGAACTTGGTGCCGGCGACGCCATTGATGAGCTGGGGCAGGAAGGAGCGCCAACCGGTCGCGCCGGTGGCCGAAACGCGCATCTTCTGCTTCATCACGTCGTCGAGCGACTTGAACGGTCCGGCTGCCCAGGCGAGGCAGACATTGGTCTGCTTGGCGAGGCTGCCCAGCCAATTGAGCTTGAAGACGTCGAACTTCGCTGCCGGGCCGCCGAACAGCGGGTCGAACGGCATGGTGTTGGCCGCGCCGGAGATCACCGTGCCGTCGCGCGGCGCGATGTTGTAGACGTGGTTGAGCGCGGCGATGCCGCTGGCGGCCGGCATGTTCTGCACGATGATCTTCGGCTCACCAGGAATATGCCGGGTGATGTGGCGCGACAGCAGGCGCATGGTGGTGTCATAGCCGCCGCCGACGCCCGACCCGACGATCGCGGTGAGGGTCTTGCCCTTATAAAACTGTTCGACGGTCTGGGCGTGTCCCGGCAAAGCGGAGAAGCCGACTGTTCCGGCCGTCAAAATGGCGAACGCCCGCGCGGCGGGCAGAAAAGTCGAGCGGCAGGCAGCGATATGCATCTTTGTCATCCTTTGCGGCCGGGGTGAAGTCTTGCAAAGGACTCAAGCAAGCGATGTGCCACCCACGTCGCCGGGAATGACGGTCTTGCCTCGGCCGATCGGGCTTCGCGCTTGTTTCAAAAGTTCGCGAGAACGCCGTGCGCGGGGCGAAACGCGGGTGTAAAACAGAGCCATGTTCCGCTTCTTCGAAAAGCTTGTCGCGCCGACCGCGAAAGCGCCCGACGCCGCGCCGCCGCCCGGCCTGTGGCCCTTCTATTGGCACTTCATGCGCCAGACCAAGGGCTTGTTCGTCGCCTTGTTCGCCACGGGGCTGGTCGTCGCGCTGTGCGATTCGATGATCCCGCTGTTCATCGGCCGCGTGGTGACGCTGGTGTCCAGCCATTCGCCAAGCGAATTGCTCGCCGTCGCCCAATGGGAATTGGCAGGCATGGCGCTTTTGCTGCTGTTGATCCGCCCGCTTGCGATCTTCATGCAGAACCTGGTGTCCAACCAGGCGATCGTGGTGAACGTCACCAACCTGATCCGTTGGCAAAGCCACTGGCATATCGTGCGCCAGAGCTGGTCGTTCTTCCAAAACGACTTCGCCGGCCGCATCGCCAACCGCGTGCTGCAGACCGGTTCGGCCCTGCGCGAAAGCGTCGTCGTCACCATCAACGCCGTCTGGTACATCGCGGTCTACGGCACCAGCGCGCTGCTGCTGCTCGGCTCGGCCGACCCGCGCCTCGCCGGCCCGCTCGTCGTCTGGGCGCTGATCTATGTGGCGATCCTGCGCTATTTCGTGCCGAAAATGCGCGACCAGTCGCGCAAGGTGTCGAACGCACGCTCGCTGCTCAGCGGCCGCATCGTCGACAGCTACACCAATATCCTGACCGTCAAGCTGTTCGCCCGTTCGCGCGACGAGGACGCCTATGTGCGCGAGGCGATGGACGAGCATGGCGACGCGTTCCGCATCGCCCAGCGCTACACCACGCTGTTCACGCTCTGCCTGACGACGACCAACGCCATGCTGGTGACGTCCACCGCCGGCATCGCCATCTGGCTTTGGCTCAACGGCCATGTGGCGCCCGGCGCCATCGCCATGGCGCTGCCGCTGACTTGGCAGATCGTCAATATCGCCGGCTGGGTGGCGCAGAATGTCACCGGCATCTTCGAGAACATCGGCATCGTCCAGGAGGGCACGCAGTCGATCGCCGTGCCGCACGATCTGGTGGACGCGCCGAACGCCACGGCGCTCGAAGTGACGCGGGGAGAAATCCGTTTCGACGGCATCTCCTTCGGATACGGCCGAGAAGCCGGCGTGCTGCACGATCTCGATCTCGTCATTCAGCCGGGCGAGCGCGTCGGCCTCGTCGGACCGTCGGGCGCGGGCAAGTCGACGCTGGTCAATTTGCTGCTGCGCTTCTTCGAGCCGGAGCAGGGCCGCATCCTGATCGACGGCCAGGATATCGCTCATGTGACGCAGGAGAGCTTGCGCGCTGAGATCGCGATGGTCACGCAGGATACCTCTCTGCTGCATCGTTCGATCCGCGAGAACATCCGCTACGGGCGGCCCGAGGCGACGGAGGCCGAGATCGTCGCCGCAGCCAAGCGCGCGCATGCCGACGATTTCATCCCCGATCTGGAAGACCTCTTCAAGCGCAAGGGCTACGACGCCTTTGTCGGCGAGCGCGGGGTGAAGCTGTCGGGCGGCCAGCGCCAGCGCGTCGCTCTCGCGCGGGTCATCCTGAAAAACGCGCCGATTCTGATTCTGGATGAGGCGACGAGCGCGCTCGATTCAGAAGCGGAAGCGGCGATTCAAGAGCAGCTCGAAGGCCTGATGCAGGGTAAGACGGTGATCGCCATCGCCCATCGCCTCTCGACCATCGCCAGCATGGATCGGCTGATCATCATGGAACGCGGCCGCATCGTCGAGCAGGGCACCCATAGCGCGCTCCTGGCGCGCGGCGGCGTCTATGCACGGCTGTGGCGCCGCCAATCGGGCGGGTTCATCGACGATAAGATCGCCGAAGAGGCCAGCTGAGACTCAACCTTTGCCGCTGGCGGTTCAGGCGCGCGGGAAAATCTCGCCCAGCTTTTGCGCCAGGCCGTCGATGGTGAAGGGCTTGACGATCAGATGCACGCCGACGTCGAGCACGCCATTGTGCACGATGGCGTTGCGCGTATAGCCGGTGGTGAACAGCACCTTCAGATCGGGCCGGCGCTTCTTCGCCTCGTCGGCCAATTTACGCCCGTTCACGTCCGGCATGACGACATCGGTGAACAGCAGGGCGATCTCGGGATGGGCGTCGAGCAGCTTCAGCGCCGCCATGGCGCTGTCGGCCTGCAGCACGCGATAGCCGAGCTCGGTCAGCATGTCGACGGTGACGGCGCGCACGCTGCTCTCGTCCTCGACCACCAGCACCGTCTCGTCGGTCTGGTTTTGCGGCAAGGGCAGGCTAGCGGCGGGCTGCTCTGTCTCGGCCTCGCCCATGAAACGCGGCAGATAGAGCTTGAGCGTCGTGCCTTGGCCGACCTCGCTGTAGATCTTGATATGGCCGCCCGATTGCTTGATGAAGCCGTGGACTTGCGACAGGCCGAGGCCGGTGCCCTGGCCCGTGCTCTTGGTGGTGAAGAAGGGATCGAAGGCGCGCTGAATGGTCTCCAGCGCCATGCCGACCCCGGTATCGGTCACGGCGATCAGGATATATTGGCCGGGGGTGACATCGCTATGCGTGGCGGCATAGCGCGCATCGAGATCGGCATTAGAGGTCTCGATGGTCAGTCGGCCGCCGTCCGGCATGGCGTCGCGCGCGTTGACCGCGAGATTGAGGATGGCGTTCTCGAGCTGGCTCGGATCGACGTGAATGCGCCACAGGCCGCCGGACAGCACGGTCTCGATGTGGATCGTCTCGCTGATCGTGCGGCGCAGCAATTCGGACATGCCGGCGATCAGCTTGTTGGCGTCGATCACGCTGGGCGACAAAGATTGCTGGCGCGCGAAGGCGAGCAGGCGGGTGGTCAGCTTCGCGGCGCGCTCGGCGCCATCGACCGCGCCGTCGATGTATTTCTGCACGTCGGTTTCGCCGCGCGCCAAGCGGCGCTGCATCAAGCGCAGGCTGCCGAGGATCACTGCCAGCATGTTGTTGAAGTCGTGCGCGATGCCACCGGTCAGCTGGCCGATCGCTTCCATCTTCTGCAACTGGCGCATGCGTTCTTCGCTCTCCTCGCGCAGCCGCATCTCGCTCACCAGGCGGGCATTGGTTTGCTGCAGCGCCTCGGTGCGTTCGCCGACCAGACCTTCAAGATTGACATTGAGAGTCTGCAGCGCCGCTTCGGCGCGGTCGCGCTGGCTCGTGCGCTCGCGCAATTCTTCGGCGCCGTCTTGCATGGTCTGGCTGATGACGGCGATTTCCCGCACGCCCGTAGGAACCGGCGCGATCTGCTCGCCGCGCGCCAGAGCGGCGGCATTGCGCGCCAGCAACTTCATCGGCTGGGAGAAGGTGCGCGCCGCGAACCAAGCGCCGAAGACGGAAATCATGGCGAAAACCCCGCCGATGAGAACCAGCACGGTGATCGATTCGATCAAGGGTTTGTCGAGCAGCGCTGCCGGCACCAGGACGAGGGAATACCAGCCGGACAGCTCGCTGCGCTTGTAGAATACGCGCAGCTTCACGCCTTCCCGATTGGTGCTGTCGAGCACGCCGCTCTCGCCGAGGATGGGGCTGCCTTGCAGCTGCGCCTTGGTGCCGATGAAGCGTTCGGAATTCTCCGAGCGCGCCATGATGACCTGTTCGCGGTCGAGAACGGTGACGATGTAGCCGGGCGTCAGGGGCGTGCGCTTGATCGCTTCCTCAAGCAATGCGGTGCCGACGTTCAGGCTCAGGAAATATTTGATTTCGTCGCGCTGTTTCACCGGCGTGACCAAGGCGAAGCTCGGCCGCTTCGTCTGCAGGCCGACGAAGAAGTTCGAGACGACGATTTTGCCGGCGCGCGCCGCCTCGGCATCGGTCTCGCGCAGCGAGCTTGCGGACGACAAAGGCATGTTCAGCGGAATCGAGGAATTGACAAATTGCCGGCTGGTCGAATCGCGCAAGACGATTGTGCTGTTTTGCAGCGCGGCGACTTTGGCGGCATAGCCGTGGAAGGTCGCGAAATCGCGTTCTTGGATCGAGGGCGATTCGGCGAGGACGAGAAGGGTGGATTGCAGATCGACCAGCTCGCGGTCGATGGCGACGGAGATGGCGGTGACGCTGTCGCGAGCATCTTGCTCGATGCGGCTTTTCTCCGCATCGGCGTAGCGCAGCATGATCAGGCCGGTGAAGGCGAGCAGCGGCCCGACCAGCGCTACTGCCAAAAGCAGCAGGTGGGTCTGGGTTGAAAGGAGGCGGCGCTTCGCCTGAGTGGTCGACACGAAATTCCCCGGTTGGGCGCGAGCGCGCCAGAGCCTGCGATCCGTCGCGGCGGCGAAAAATTAGCGCAAGTCTCTGGTTTTGCGGAGCAACTTTGTTAAAGCCGCGAAATTTTCCGCCATCAGGAACTCATGATTAACGCGCCCTTTCGAGGCGCTAGAGGGCGGAGATTGCGACGATTTCCGCCATGCCCTGCTTGCCGAGATCGACCTCGTCGCCGACCCGCTTGCCGAGCAGGGCCTGCGCCAGCGGAGCGACATAGGACAGGCGGCCCTGAGCCGGGTCGGCCTCATCGATTCCGACGATATGCCAAACGACCAGCCCACCGACATCGCGCCGCAGGGTGATGCGGTGGCCAAAGCGCGTTTGCGCATCGCTGTCGGGTGTCGGCATCAGTTCGGCGCTGGCGCGGCGGGCCTGCCAATAGCGCAGGTCGCGGGCGCTTTCGGCCAGGGCGGCGCGGTCGTTCTTGCTCTCGGCTTCGCCGCGCGCGGCGAGCAGGCGTGCGATCGCCTCTTCGATCTGCGCAAGCCCCTCGGCGGTGACGAGATTGGGGCGCGGATCGATCGGCCGGTCGGGCAAGGAGTCGTAGAGATCCTCGCCGTCTGTTTCTTTGACGAAGGCGCGGCTCATGGCGCCAGTCTAGCCGAGCGACGCCAGCCCGGCGAGCGCCGCTTGCGTGGAACGTGCCGCCGGGTAGGGCGTTGCCCTGTCATGGCACGCACTCGCTCCACACCTGCTAAACCCGCGCCCAAACCCGCGCCCAAGACATCCGCCGATCCGTCGTCATTGCGTCGGCCGCGGAACGCCGACAAGGGCGGGATCGAGACGCGCTCGGGACAACCGCTGGAGCGCGCACCGTTGCGCGAATCCTACGCCGCGCACAGCGGCGAAGCGCCCGAACGTTCCGGCACGCCGCGCGGAGTCGCGTCGCGCGGCAAAGGCCGCACAAAGCCGTGATGACGCCCGTACCGGGTTCCCTTTAGACTGCGGCACCGCCTTGAACGGCGGCTCATCAACGCCGCGGAGTCGCCATGCGCACATTGACCATCATCGCCATCGGCATGGCCGTCATGCTGCTGTTCCTGATCGCGGCGCATTTCGTCAACAAATCGCGCGGCGCCGGCTTCGTCGACGGCGGACGGCTGTTCATCTGGTTCTGGCTGGCGGCGACCTTGGCGAACGGCGCTTACGGCTTCTTCGCCCATCATATCAGCCTGCTCGTCGAGCTCGGCGTCTTCGCCATCGCCTTCGGCGCGCCGGCGGGCTCGGCTTGGTATCTGTCGCGGATAATTCGCCGCCGGGTCGCCCCGCCTCAAGACGACAGGCCGGCTTAAGTCTCCAGCGCCGCCGTCATCGCCCGGCGCCTGCCGAGCACCAAGACCCAAGCGAGCAGCACGATCACCGCCACGCCGGCGAAAGCCCAGCGCAGGCTCAAATGCTCCGACAGCGCGCCGACGAGCACGGCGCCGATCGCCGGAGTGCCGCGATAGACCAGGGCATAGAACGACATGACGCGCCCGCGCATGTCGTCGCCGACGGTGAACTGCACCAGGGTTTGCGCGCTGGTGGACACGCTGTTCATGGTGAAACCGATCAGCGCGCAGAAGGCGCTGGCGACGTAAAGATTGTCGGTGGCGACGAAGCCGACGATGGAGAGGGACAGGCCGAGGCAGCCGAACACCACGCTCGCTGTCAGGCCGGTGACGCGGCCGCGCGCCGCGATGCAGACGGCGCTCGCCATGGCGCCGATGCCCATCGAGGAGGTCAGCCAGGCAAGGCCGATCGCGCCCTTTTTAAACACGTCGCCGGAGAAGCCCGGCAGCATGTCTTGCAGCGGGCGGGCGAAGGTCGACATCACTGTGACCAGCACGAACAGCACGGCGATGCCGATATGGCCGCGGATGTAGGAGAGGCTGGAGCGAACGTCGCCCCAGACGCTGCGCCGCGCTTGGTCGCGCTTGGGCGGCACGGCGTTAACCTGATAGAGCCCCCAGAGGAAGATCGAGCAGCCCAGCGCGTTGACGACGAAGGTGCCGCCGGCGCCGAAGTAAGTGATGACCAGTCCGGCGAGCGCCGGGCCGAGGAAGCGCGAGGCGTTGAATAGCGCCGAGTCCATGGCGACCGCAGTGGCGTAAATCTCGCGCGGCACCAGCGAGGGAATCATGGAGTGACGCGAGGCGGTCGCGTAAGGATGTACGCAGCCGAGCATCAGCGAGAGCGCGAACAACAGCTCGATCGGCATCATGTCCAAAAGCGTGAAGATGCCGAGCGCGAGCGCTTGCAGCACTTCGAGCGCCGTGGCGATGCGCTGGATGCGCAAGGGATTGCCGCGATCGACGGCGACGCCGGCGAAGGGCGCGAGGATCAGCATGGGCGCCAGATCGGCGGCGGCGACGAGGCCGAGCCAGATCGTCGATTCGGTCAGTTCCCAAGCGAGCCAGCCGATGCCGACACGCTGCATCCACAGCGTGATCAGATTGGGCGTCATGCCGCCGATGTAATAGGCGTAGTTGCGGTGCGTCCATACGCGCAGGAGAGGGGGCAGCGCGGCCATCGGCAGTGCGGTCTTTCGGGCTGATCGTTTCGTTTCGCGGAAGCTGGATGCGGCCGCTGACGGCCTTCTTGTCTCCCGCAAGCATCATACGCGAGGATGCCGCATCGCCCATCACAAAATATGAAACAAATCCCCGCTGGTTCTCAGGCGGCCGGCTCTTAAAATGCTGGCATAAACAGGGAGAACGACATGAACGATCTGAAACGCGCGCGAACCGACGTGATCGGCAGCCTGTTGCGCCCGGCCTTTCTGAAGGAAGCGCGCAAGGCCTTCGACGAAGGCAAGATGCCGGCAGCCGAATTCAAGGCGGTCGAGGACAAGGCGGTGCGCCAGTCCATTCGCATGCAGGAAGAGGCCGGCGTCGCCGTGCTCACCGACGGCGAGCAGCGCCGCTTGAATTTCCAGGACAGTTTCGGCGGCGCGGTCGAAGGCTATGACGCGACGCAAGGCAGCATGAAGGCCTACGAAAAGCGCGTCGAAGGCAGCACCGGCAATCAACGCTGGGCTATTCCCGATCTCGCCAAGGCTGGCACGGCGGTGTCCCATCGCCGCCCGGCGGTGAAGCCGCTCAGCCTGAAGCGCAACATTCCGCTGGAGGAATGGACCTTCGTCGCCAAAGAGAGCAAGACGCCGGCCAAGGTGACGCTGATCGGGCCGGACCGCATCTCGCAGCGCTTCGACTATGAAAATTCCAAAACCGTCTACGCCGACATGGACGCTTTCCTGGAGGACGTGATCCGCATCGAGCGCGAGATCATCCAGGGGCTGGTCGATGCCGGCTGCAAATATGTCCATATCGACGCGCCGGGCTTCACCGCCTATGTCGACGAGCCAAGCATGTACGAGATGAAGCAGCGCGGCGAAGACCCCATGGCGAATTTCTCGCGCTCGCTGAAGGCCGAAGCCCGCGTGGCCCAGGGCTTCCCCGGCGTCACCTTCGGCATCCATCTCTGCCGCGGCAACCAGCACAGCATGTGGCACCGCGAAGGCAAGTACGACGCTATCGCCGAGCGCCTGCTCAACGAGCTGCCGCACGACCGCATCATGCTGGAATACGATACGCCGCGCGCCGGCAGCTTCGAGCCGCTGCGTTTCCTGCCCAAGGACAAGACGGTGGTGCTCGGCCTGGTCAGCACGAAGACGCCGGAAATGGAGACGGTCGATGGCCTGCGCAAGCGGCTCGACGAGGCGAGCAAGTTCGTTTCGCTCGATCAAGTGGCGATCAGCCCGCAATGCGGCTTCGCCTCCGACATCGTCGGCAACAAGGTCACCGAGGATGATCAGCGCCGCAAGCTCGAGGTGATCGCCGAGACGGCGCGCCGAGTCTGGGGCTGATATCTGCAAGCTGAAACGAAAAGGGCCGGCATTTGCCGGCCCTTTTTGCTTTATGCGCTGATGTCAGAGATTGGGCGCGGTCGCGACCGGCACGCGGATAGGGCCGGTCATGTCCTCAGGCTTGAGCTTGCGGATCGCCGGCTCGTCGAACACGTCGCCCATGTCCGATTTGACGCCGTTCCTGTCGATCTCCTGCAGCCATTTGTAGTGCACGCGCGGATCCTGCTCCTCATAGTCGATCTGGCGGCCGCCCTGGCTCATGGAGGTCTGCGCCGCTCCTTCGGCGCCGCGCTTGCGCAGCGCGATGAGCGGATAGCGCCGACTGCCGAGGCTGCAGGCGAGATAGCGCGCCGGCTCGGGGCAGGTGTTGAAATGCTGGTGCAGCATCCAGAACGGCGGGACGTACATGATGCCGTGGCGCCAGGGGATTTCCTTGAACTCCGAATCGCCCTCGTACCAGAGCAGCGAATAGCCTTCGCCGGTGCAGGCATGGACATGGGTGCCGGCGGCGTGGCGATGCGCCTTCTTGTAGCGCCCGGTGGGAATCTCCGAACTGTGCGCGTGCATGGTGCCTTCGGCGAGGATAAAGGCGATGTTGCGCGAGCCTTTGCCGCGCGCTTCCAGGTCTTCCAGTTTGAAATTGGTCAGGTCGGGCACGAAGTTGGTTTCCCACATGTGCGAGCCCGGCTTGACCGGAATGAAATTGCCGTCGCCGTCGAAATGCTTCGAATCGCCGCTGCGCTCGGGGAAGGCGAAGTCGTTTTCGAAAACGAACTTCTCGTTGTGATAGAGGTTTAGGGTCAGCGGCGCGTCGTTGGTGCAGGAGACGCGCGCCGGCTCGCGGCCCGAGCCGTTGAAAATCTGGTAACGGCAGTTGAGCGGAATGGCGAAGACCGCCTTCGGCCCCCATTCAAAGGTGCTTTTCTTGCCGTCCGGCGTCCAGACCGTGGTCGAGCCGTGGCCCGACAGCGTGTAGAAGAACGACTCATAGAGATGCTTCACCGGCTTGGTCTTGCCGCCCGGCGGCACGTCGAGCACGTAGCAGGACATGAAGTCGCCGCGCCCGATGGCATGGGCGAAGCAGCCATTGACGCCATAAAGATCCCAAGGCGCGGTTTCCAGGGCCAGCAGGTCGAAGCCGAAATCCTCATGCAGCGGGATGGCCTGGCGTTCGGCCCAATCGAGATAGGGGTCGAGAAGGAAGCGCGTTCCGGTGTCGCGCGCCTTGATATCGGTGCTCATGATGTCTCCCTGAATGATTTTTGGCGCGTGAGCCGCGCTCTTGTCGAATGGATGCCGTCTAAACTCAGTCTTTAAACCTGAACCGACACCTCGCAGCCGGGCGCGAAAATCTCTTCCGGCTTGGCGTGGCGCTGGGCGATGCCCTGCTCGAAGCAATATTGCAGGAACATCTCTAGCGTCGGGCGATTGGCTTCGATGCCGTAGGGGTAGAAGTCGCCTTTGAACAGCTCCTTCATCTTCTCGGCATGGTCGGTGACCCAGGGCACCGGATAGGTCGAGATGCTGTTTTCCAGGAAGCGCTCGATGCTGCGATCCTTGGAGTCCTCGAAGGCGGTGTAGAGGTTGCGGGCGATCCAGGGGTTCGGGGTCAGCACGCTCTTCTTCACGGCGATGCCGTGCATGATCGGATAGACGCCGGTGGCCTGGAAATACTCCTGCTCGACTTTTTGGTAGTCGGGGAACAGGCGGACAACGTCCGGATGTTTGCGCAGGAAGGGGCGCGGCGGGCGGGCGATCAGCACGCAATCGAGTTCGCCCGTCTCGATCATGTCGCTCAAGGTCTTGTCGGCGAGGCGCGTCAGGCGCAGGCCGCTCGGCAAGTTGAGATCGACCTTCTCGATGCGGCCCTTGTCGTTGGTGCCGGCTTGATACCAGTCGATCTCGGTGAGCGGGATGCCGACCTCGTGCTGCAGCCAGCCGCGGGTGTAGACCGCCGCCGTCTGCGCCCATTCGGGCACGCCGATCTTCTTGCCGCGCAGATCCTTGGCCGTCTTGATGCCGGCCTTGCGGTTCACGTAGAAGGACGAGAAGCGGAACATGCGCGACATGAAGATCGGCAGGCCGATGATGTCGCTGTCGGGCTGCGTCGCCTGGGCCACGAATTTGGCGAAGGACAGCTCCGAGACGTCCCACTCGCGATGGAAGGTGAAGCGCGAGAAGATTTCGTGGATGTCCATCGTCAGCCAGGTGGCGTCGATGCCTTCGATCGGCACATTGCCGAGCCGGATGTCGCGAACGTGGTCGTAATCCGACGTGGCGATGGTGAGATCGAGTTTCTTCGTCATGTTCCGTTCTCGTAATGAAGCGGTTACTGCTCGCAGATCTTCGGGTCTTTGGCCATTTCCTTGCAGTTGAAGATGGCGCTCTTGGTCTGCGCGATCTTGGCCAGTTCGACGACGTCAGGAGGCGTCGCCGCCAGCTCTTCCATCGCCTGCTGCAACTCGACGCCCGACACGGGGTCGATATCCAGGTTCATCTTCTTCGCCTCGGCGAGATAGGTCGGATCCTTCATGGTGGCGTCGAAGGCGGCGCGCAGGGCGGCGACGCGGTCGGCGGGCACGCCCGGCGGCGCGATCAGCGGGCGGCCGACCAGCACGGTGGAGGAGAACAGGGCGTAGATCTGCTTTTCCGCCGGGTTGGTCGCCAGTTCGGTGAGCAGCGGCACGTTCGGCAGGTCCGGATGGCGGCGCAGACCGACCTGCAGCAGCACGTTGATCTTCTTCTCGGCCAGCCAATGGGGCTTGCTGGTCTGCCACCAGGACCACAGGGCGCCGCCGCGGCCGTTGACCTCGCCGCGCTCCATGGCGAGGTCGATCTCCGCGCCAGGATAGCCCGAAACGATTTTGAACTTCATGCCGCCGACGCTGTTGAGGATGCGCGGATAGAGCGTCGAGGGCGAGGCTGGGCCGCCGGTGCCGATGATCAGCTCTTTTTGCTTCACCTGCTGGATATCGGTGATGCCGGTCGTGTGCCAGGAGACCACGGTGAGCGTGTTGAGCACCGGATTGCCGAGCCACTGAAATTTGCGGATGTCGTATTTGACCTTGTCCGGCTCCAGCACGTTGAGCAGTGGTGTGGCTTCGCCGATGGCGCCGATCGTGGTGCCGTCCTTGGGCGCGATATTGTAGAGGTGGTTGGTGCCCACCACATGGCCGCCGCCGGTCATCACCTGGGCGACCGTTTCCGGATTGCCCGGCAGATGCTTGGCCATATGGCCGACCAGCAAGCGCGAGCCGAGGTCGTAGATCGAGCCGACGCTGCCGGTGCTGATGACGGTGAGGGTCTTGCCCTTATAGAAGTCGGCGACTGACTGCTGGGCGCTTGCGGTGGCGCTAGAGCCGATCAAAGCCGCGGTGGATAAGCCGGACGCGACGAAAAAGCGGATGGCAGGATTCATTCTGTCCCCCAAGCGTTAGGCGCCCTTTGCGGCGTCGCGCCGGCGGTGAAGAAGCCGGACGCGGCCGCCGTCGCCGCCTTGCGGCGGTCTCGCGGGCGCGGATGAAAGCCTCCGAAAACGGCTTTAAACCGCCGTTTTTTTATCGATGGGACCGAGCGTAATCCATCGCGCGGCGAAGCGCGAGATGGGATCGAAAAGAATCGGAGGGCCCGAAAAGCGACATTTCACGGGCGATTCCGGCCGCTATTTTTGTGCGCTGCTTTTACAAAGAATGGGGATAAGTGCAAAAAACCCTTAAGCCACGCTTGTTTTCCCTTTTTGTCTGTGATTCTCTGCGGCTCTCAATTCCTCCCTTTGGAGAAAAAAACATGGCCACCACGAAGACTGCCGCCGTTAAGGTCCCGACCATTTCGCTCAAGCAGCTCGCTGCCGAACTGGCGGAATCGCACGAGCTGACCAAGAAAGATTCTCAGGCGATCCTCGACAGCTTTGTCGTGATGGTCACCAAGCACCTGAAGAAGGGCAACCGTCTGCGCCTGAACGGCCTGGGCATCCTGCAGGTCCGCAAGCGCGCCGCGCGCATGGGCCGCAACCCGGCCACCGGCGAAGCGATCAAGATCAAGGCGAGCAAGAAGGTCGCCTTCCGCCCGGCCAAGGAGCTGAAGGAAGCCGTCTAAGGCTTTCTCAGGCTTTCTGTGGAATTTCGGCGCGTCGGCGGGTTTCGCCGGCGCGCCGCCTTCCGGCCGCGGCCCTCAAAGCCGTCAGGCCCGCTGTCCGCGAGATGCGGCAGTCTCAGACGAGGCGCTTTCAGCGGCCTCGTTTCGTTTTTCCAGATCGATCTACGGGAAAGCGGCGGCCTAGAGACGATTCGCCGCGCGTCCGGCGCCGGAGCGCTGGGCGGC
>DASTMO010000069.1:0-27721 GCA_035714115.1 Alphaproteobacteria bacterium | reverse complement strand
CTGAAAAAGCCCGTCGTAGATTCCTAAGCCATTGAGCCATCGAAGAAATTCGATGGCTCAAATTTTACCTATTCTTAGGAATTACCGCCCAATATGCGAGGGTCCCCAGGAAGGGGATACCCGGTTTTCGGACCAACCCTTGGCTTAGGTAGAGCCGTGACGACGCTTCGGACGCAGCAGCAATGGCACTGACGGTCGCGCATAACAGCGCGGCCAATGTGGCCACGCGCTATCTGGATGCCGCGGACCGCGCGGCAAGCCGGTCGCTTGCGCGCCTGTCGTCCGGCACGCGCGTCCTCGCCGCGCGCGACGACGCCGCCTCGCTCGCCATCGGCGCGCGCCTCAATGTCGAGATCGCCGCGCTGCGCCAGGGCGCGGTCAACGCCCGCCAAGCCGTTTCCGTTTTGCAGATCGCCGACGGCGCCACCTCCAAGGTCGGCGACATCCTCACGCGCATGAAGACGCTTTCGGTGCAGTCCGGCTCCGGCCAGCTGTCCGACGTCGAGCGCGGCATGCTGAACACCGAATACCAGGCGCTGCGCTCGGAAATCGACCGCATCGCCAAGGACACCCAGTTCAACGGCCAGGGCTTGGTCGATGACAGCGGCATCGTCTACACGCTGCGCCAGCTGCCGACCAACGGCACCGTCTATCTCGACGGCGACGCGCTCGGCCTCAACGACACCTTCACCATGTCGGACGTGCAGAACGGCCGCGTGACTTACGAGAACGCCAGCGGCAGCTCGGACGGGCTGGTCGTCAGCGTGTCCAACCGCAACGGCTACTCGCTCGGCACTCTGGCCGGCGAAGTCGCTTCGGAAAGCTTCGAGACGACGGAATATCTGGCTTCGACCGGCCTCAACAACATCCACGCCTCCACCGCCTATGCGCGCGGCGGCACCGGCGCCGGCGTGACCATCGCCGTGATCGACACCGGCGTGGACCTCTATCACACCGACCTCGACGGCAATATCGTCGGCGGCGTCGACATCGTCGACGGCACGCTGGAAGGCGGCGCCGGCACCGCCGGCACCACTTCTGGCGACGGTAACGACACCAACGACGGCAACACCTCGGACGGCCACGGCACCCATGTCGCCGGCATCGCCGCCGGCGAGCGCAACGGCGTCGGCACCATGGGTGTCGCCTACAACGCCGGCATTCTCGCCATCAAGGCGACCGACCCTTCGACCGGCACCTTCAACGCCAACGACATCGCCGACGCCATCGATTACGCGCGCCTGCAAGGCGCCAAAGTCATCAACATGTCGCTCGGCTTCAGCGGCCCGGTCGGCGTGCCCAACCAGATCACCGACGCGATGGTGCGCGCCATCAACGCCGGCATGGTGATCGTCGCCGCGACCGGCAACGACACTTTGTCGGATCCAGCCTTCCCGGCGAGCTTCGCGATCGACGCCACCGCTCAAGGCGCGCTGATCGCCGTCGCCGCGACCGACGATTCCAACGACATCGCCAGCTTCTCGAACCTCGCCGGCGCCGTGAAAAGCTTCGTCGTCACCGCGCCCGGCGTCAGCATCACTTCCGACGCCTTCAATGGCGGCACCACGGTGACGAGCAACACGACGGTCAAGTCCGGCACCTCGATGGCGGCGCCGCACGTGGCCGGCGCGGTCGCCGTGCTGACCCAGCTCTACGGCAGCGGCACGAACTCCAACCTGTCCGGCGCGGAGATCGCCAATTTGGTGTTCTCGACCACCACGGACCTCGGCACGACCGGCATCGACAGCACCTACGGCCGGGGCCTGATCGACCTCGACAAGGCGACCCAGGCGCAGCTGCGCATCGACATCAACGTGACCGCTTCATCGAACAGCAGCGTTTCGAACCATCTCAACGTGGTCAGCGGCCGCAGCGCCGCCTTCGCCGATTCGCTGTTCAATGTGGCGGGCGCTTACGACAGCTTTAGCGATTCGCCGGGCAAGGAATTCAGCTTCAAGATCGGCAGCGGCACCGGCACGGGCGACGATCTGCTGATCAGCACCCAGTCGATCACGGCGCTCAGCCTCGGCATTTCTCAGACCGAGATCGATTCCAAGGCCGACGCCGACACGGCATCCGACCTTTTGAGCGCCGCCATCGATCGCCTGAGCCGCATCCGCGCCAACATCGGCGCGTCCCAGAACCGCCTCGATTTCGCTTCGGGCAATCTCGACACCGTGACAGAGAACATGGATAAGGCCCGCTCGGACCTGATGGATCTCGACGTGGCGAGCGAAATGACCGCTTTCACCGCCAAGCAGGTGCTGGTGCAATCGGGCATGGCGATGCTCAGCCAAGCGAACCGCATGCCGCAGAACCTGCTGCAGCTGTTCAACTAAAGCTGAAGCTTATTTCTTGGCGCAGTCGGCCTTGGCGCGATCGGTCGTAAATTGACCGTCGGCCTGGCGATAATGAATCACCTGCACCACGGCTTGGCCGGGCGCGTGCATGCGGTACTGCATGCAGCCATCCTGATCAGGCGCGATCGGCACCATATAGATGCCGGGCTTGGTCTCGATGGCGCCGGCCGGAAGCTGCTGATCGCTCATCTGTGCGCCCGCGGGCGCGCAGCTTGCGACAAGCAGCGCGGCGAAAGCGAGCGGCAGCAGAAAGGGATGCGGTCGGACATGAGCGGCGAGGCTCCGGCGGATCGTGATCATGCCCGAGGCATAGCACGACCCGCCCCCTCATCGCCAGAGTGCGGTCACTTGGCCTTCTGGCGCTTGAAATGGCCGAGGCCGGGCCGAAAGGTCTTGTCGTCCAAGAATTGCTTCATGCCCTGCTCGCGGCCCTTCTCCTTGTCCGTGTGCTTGAGCGCGTCGCTCTTGGCGTTGAGATAGTCGGCGGCCTGCGGCTCGTTCATGAAGCGCACGGCGCGCACGGCATCCTTGGTGTAGCGCACCGCCTGCGGGCTCTTCTCCTGCATCATGCGTGCGAACTTGAGCGTCTCGGCCTTGAGCTTGGCCAAGGGAAAGCTCTTGTTGACCAAGCCGATCTCGACGGCGCGCTTGCCGTCGAACGGCTCGCCGGTCACCGAATAATACATGGCGTGGCGATAGCCCATCACCTGGACCACGTTCCAGGCGACGATGCCGCCCGGCAGGATGCCCCAGTTCACCTCGGACAGGCCGAAGGTCGCCTCGTTGGCAGCGAAGGCGAAATCGCAAGCGCAGACCTGGGTGAAGGCGCCGCCGAAGCAGAAGCCGTTGATCATAGCGATGGTCGGCTTGGGAAAGCGCGACAGCTTCTGCCAGCGCCATTCGTTCGAGGCGAGACGCGCCTTGTGCCGCGCCGCCGGGTTGTCCTGCGTGCCGCGGAAATAGAGCTTGATGTCCTGCCCGGCGCTGAAAGCCTTGCCCGATCCGGTGATGATCAGCACTTCGGTCTCGGGATCGACGGCGAGGTCGTCGAGCGCGTCGGCCATCTCCATATGCAGCTGCGGACTCATGGCGTTGCGCTGATCGGGCCGGTTCAAGGTGATCGTTGTGATGCCCTTGTCCTTATCGATCAGGATCGTCTCATAAGTCTTGCCTTTGGCCTTTGCCTTGGTCTTGGTCTTGGTCGCCATCTTCGTCTCCACTGTCATCAATAGGTTTTCAGCACGTGGCGGGCGATGACATGTTTCATCACTTCGCTCGCGCCTTCGGTGATGCGGTAGCTGCGCTGCTGACGCCACAGCTTCTCGATCGGCAGATCGGTCGTCAGGCCGATGCCACCGTGGATCTGCAGGCAGGTATCGGCGGCGCGAAACGCCATCTCGTCCGCGAAATATTTGCAGATATAAGCGTCGGTGCGCGCGTCTTCGCCGGCATCGAGCTTGCTCGCCGCCTGGAACACCAACAGCCGCGCCGCCTCCAGTTCGATATAGATGTCGGCCAGCTTCCACTGGATGCCCTGACGCTCCGCCAGCGGCTTGCCGAAGGTCGAGCGCTGCTTGGCGTAGGACGTCGCCAATTCCAGGCAGCGCTCAGCCACGCCGAGCGCTCGCGCGCCATGCTTGACGCGCCCGGTGCCGAGCCATTTCTGGCCCAGTTTGAAGCCGCCGCCCTCCTCGCCGATCATCTGCTTGGCCGGCACGCGCACATTGTCGAGAATGATCTCCCACGGCGCGTCGCCCATCATGGTCTGATAGCGCGCGCCGAGCTTGACGCCCGGCGTGTCCATATCGACCAGGAAGCAGGAAATGCCGCCACGCGAGCCCTTGGCGCGATCCGTCGCCGCCATCAGCTGCATGAATTGCGCCTTGCCGGCGCCGCTGATGAACCGCTTGGTGCCGTTGATCACATAATCGTCGCCGTCGCGCACCGCCGTGGTGCGCATGCCGCCGGGATCGGAGCCGGCGTCCGGCTCGGTCTGGGCGAAGCAGGCCTTCTTTTCGCCGCGCAGCACCGGCAGAAGGTACTTTTCGCGCAGCTCCCCTTCGAGATTGTAGAGAATGTGGCGCACCGAAGGTCCGGTGATGGTTTCGCCGCGCGACGGCAGCCCGATGGTGCGCGCCAATTCCTGCCAGACGACGGCGCGCCCGACCAGGCTCAGCTCGCTGCCGCCATGCTCTTCCGGCACCTCCATCATCCAGATGCCGAGCTTCTTGGCGCCGTCGATCAGGCGGGTCCGCCATTCGGGCTTGAGCTCGTCGCCGCTCTCTTCCAGCGTGGCGCGCTCGTTGGGAATGATCTCGCTATCGACGAAGCGGCGCAGTTGGTCGCGCAGGATGCGCAGTTCTTCCGGCAGGGTGAAATCCATGAAGGAGATCCTTAAGCGGTGACGGCTTCGCTGGGCGCATAAACCGGCCGCACGTCGACGGCGCGAACGCCCTTGCCCTTGGGCAGCACGATCAGGGGATTGATCTCGATATCGGCCAGCCAGTTGCGGTGCGCCAAATAGAAGTCCGACAGGCCGCAGATGGCCTTCACCAGCGCATCCATGTCCGCTTCGGGCTTGCCGCGATAGCCGGCGAGCTGCTTGGCGAGCTTGAGACCAGCGATCATTTCGCGCGCCTCCGCCTCGCCGACCGGCAAGAGCCGCAGCGCCACGTCCTGCGTCAGCTCGACCATGATGCCGCCCGAGCCGACGACGAGCACCGGCCCATAGAGCGCATCGGTGCGCGCGCCGAGGATGACCTCGACGCCCGAGACCATCTCCTGCAGCAGATAGCCGTCGAGCTTGGCGGTCCCGCCGGCGCGATGCACGCGCGCCGCCAGATCTTGCGCGCCGGCCATCACTTCGGTCGACGAACGCAGGTTCAAGAGCACCCCGCCGACCTCGGTCTTATGGCTCAGTTCGGCCGAAACGATTTTAAGCGCGACGGGAAAACCGATGTCATGAGCGGCGTCGGCGGCTTCGCCCGCCGTTTTGACGAAGATGCTCTTGGGCGAGGCGATGCCATGGCTGGAAAGCGATGCGGCAAGCGCCTCGCCGACCGTCGCGTCGCGCCAGCCGGAGGCCGGCGGCAGATCGGGCACCTTGCGGCCTTCGCGCGCGCCGAAGGCGGCGAGCGCGCCGAGCGCTTTGATCGTCGGCGGCAAGCCTTGCAGATGGGCGATGCCGATGCGGTCCTGAAAATCGAGGCCGGTCTGGGTCAGCGGATAGTTCATGCGGCCGAAGGCGACGATGGGCTTGTCGGTCTTCGCCATGACATCGAGCATCGGCTGCGGATCGACGGCCTTGCGCTTGCCGCTGCCGCCCGGCAATTGCGCCGCCCAACAGAGCATGTCGATGGCGGGATCGGCGGCCACCGCGGCGCAGATTTTCGCCGCCGCCTCCATGGTCGAGGGAATGCCGGAATCGAGCGGGTTCTTCGGCAGCATTTCCGCCGGAATATGCGGCTGGATCGCCGCGACCGTGGCGGCGGCATAATCAGGCATGGCGATGGCGCGTTCGCCGTCCATGTAATCGTAGAGCAGATCGACCGTGCCGCCCGAGGTGGTGATCCAGCCGACGCGATTGCCCTTGGGCCGCTTGGTATATTGGAAGGCGAGCGCGACCTCGACCATCTCGTCGAGCGAGGCGCAGGCTGTGACGCCATAGCGCGCGCACATCGCCTCGAAAGCCTGATAGTCGCCGGCGATCGCGCCGGTATGCGATTGCGCGGCGGCGCGCGAACGTTGCGAGCGGCCGGTCTTGATGGCGACGATGGGCTTGCCGGCGGCGAGCGCCTTGTTGGCGGCGGCCATAAAGGCCTCGGGGCGGCGGATGCCTTCGATGAACAGCGCGATGGTTTTGGTCTGCTCGTCCTCGACCAGGAAGTTCACGTAGTCGGCGAGATCGACGCCGAGCTCGTTGCCGCTCGAGATCATGTAGCTGAACTTCAAGCCGCGCGCCGCGCCGGTCTGGCACCAGAACTGCAACGTGCCGCCCGACTGAAAGACGACGCCGACAGGGCCGGCGGGTATCTGCGCCAGATCGACATTGGGATAGAAATAGGCTTTCTCGCGCACCGACACCGCGCCCATGCAGTTCGGCCCGCCGACGACGAGGCCGGTGCGGCGGCAGAGATCCTTCAGCGCTTCGCCGCGCGCGACGATCTCCGGGTCATGGCCCTCGCCGATGCTGGCGGCATAGACCGTCGCCGATTTGAGGCCATGGGCGGCAGCCTCTTCCAACGTCGCCTGCACGGCACCCGCCGGAATGATGACGAGCGCATGCTCCGCCGGTTCAGGCAACGCGGCGAAGTTCGGATAGCAGCGCACGCCCCACACCGTCTCGTAGCGCGGATTAATCGGATAGATTTTGCCGGGATAGCCAGCGTCGCGCAGGCTGGAAAAGATGCTGGTGGGCCATTTCGCCCGCTCGGAGGCGCCGACAATGGCGACCGACCGAGCCCTGAGAATGGACTCCGGCGACGTGAACACACGCAATCTCCCAGAAATTGGCCCGTTCTTCTTATGGCCGCCTTTGCGGCGGCGTTTCACGGATGATCGGCATTCTGCCGGCCGATGTCAAACGAGCGACTGCGCAACGATTAAGCAAGGATTGTCGCGCTGCGGGAACGCGGCCGACGGCCCGGCGTTGACGGATTGCCGGCCGATAATGAAACGGCCAAACGAAGACGAGGAGCTTCCGATGTCGCTGTCCATCATGCTGCAGCCGCTGATCGCGCTGATCGCCGGCATTCTCATCCTGATCGTGCCGCGCCTGCTCAATTACATCGTCGCGATCTATCTCATCGTCATCGGCCTGGTCGGCCTCTTCCCCAATCTGGTGCGCTGAACCGCTTGCCGGTCAAGCCTCGCAATGCTTCACTTGCGCCATGCAGATGCGGCGCAATATCGATCAGGCCTTGCGCGAACGGCTGGAGATGGCCGGCTGCTACCCCGTGCGGCCGCTCGACGCTGACGGGGCTGAAATCTGGTTTACCCCGCATCTGAACCGCCTCTTCCCGCTCGAAGCGCGCATCGCCGATCCCATCACCGCCAATGCCGCTTTAAAACGGGCCGGCATGGAAGAGGCGTTCTGATGCGCCTCCTACTCGCCGCCGCCGCGCTCTTCGCGCTGGCTGCCGCCGAGGCAAAAGCGCAGGCTGTCGATCTCGAACTGGTGCTGGCGGTCGACGCGTCGGGCAGTATCGACGAAGACGAGCTACTGCTGCAGCGCCAGGGCTATGCCGATGCCTTCGTCAATCCGCGCGTGCTGAACGCCATCCGCTCGGGCTATCACCGGCGCATCGCCGTGATGTTCCTCGAATGGGCCGCCATCGGCTGCGAACGGGTCGTCGTCGATTGGACGCCGCTCAGCGATGCAGCCTCGGCCCAGGCCTTCGGCGCGGCGATGATGAACGCCCCGCACCGCTCCTGTCCCGGCGGCAACGCCATCGGCGATGCCATCGCCTTCGCGGCGGACAGCATGGCGACCAACGGGTTTCAGGGCGAGCGGCTGGTCATCGACATGTCGAGCGACGGGCCGAACACGCTCGGCCGGCGCGCCGAAGCGGCGCGCGACGCCGCGGTGGCGCAGTGCATCGTCATCAACGGCCTGGCGCTCACCAGCCCGGGGCGCAGTTGGTACGGCGCCAGCCTGGTGCAGCATTACAAGACCGCCATCATTGGCGGACCGGGCGCCTTCGTGATCGAAGCGGAGAAAGGCGAGGCTTTCGCCGACGCCGTATTGGCCAAGCTGATCCGGGAAATCTCCGCGCTGGAGAGATCGGGGCCGACGCCGAATTAGGCCGCCAGAGCCCGCTGGATCAGCACCAGCCGATCCGGCGGCAACGATCCGGCGAGTTCAAGCGCGGCGGCATGGCCGGCCGGCGACATCTTTTTCCAGGTCTTCTGCAGGATATCGATCACCTTCGCGTCGTCATGCTTGCGCGAGAAGTCGGTGTAAAAATTTTCCAAGAACACCAGGCAAGCGACGTCTTCCAGCGTCTGGGCATCGCTATCGACCTTGAGCTTCTCTTTGCACAGCAATTCGCCGACGCGCGCGATGGTGAGGTCGTCGAAGCCCGCTTCCGCCAGCAGCCGCCCGGCCGTCTCGGCGTGATAGGCGTAAAGCGCGCGCCGCCATTTGTAATAGCCGGCCTTGTCCATCGGGAAGTCGCCGCGCGGGCTGGTCCAGCGGCCGATATGCTGGGCGCGCGCCGCCAGTTTCAGCGCGTCGCTCGCGCCGGGCGCGATCTTGTCCAACCAGGCCGTCATACGCCGCGCGTAATGCAATTCCTTGGGCACCGGCGCGCCCTCGACCGTCAGCTTGTTGGGATCGGCGGCGTTGAACGCATCGAATTTGGCGAAAGCGGCAGCGATGTCGGGCATGGCACAATCCGAAACGGTTGAACGGTTCATCATAGCCCATAGCGCGTGCTAGATTGCAGCCATGAACGAGCTCCCCGCCTCCATGACCGCCGTCGAGGTCGCCGAACCCGGTGGTCCCGATGCCCTGCGTCCCGCCACGCGCCCCCTGCCCACCCTCAAGCCGGGCGAGCTGCTGGTGAAAGTTGCCGCTGCCGGCGTCAACCGGCCGGATGTCCTGCAGCGCAAGGGCGGCTACCCGCCGCCGCCGGGCGCCAGCGACATTCCCGGCCTGGAGATCGCCGGCACGGTCGTCGCCTTAGGGTCAGGCGCGACGCGCTGGCAGATCGGCGACAAGGTCTGCGCTTTAGTGACGGGCGGCGGCTACGCCGAATATTGCGCCGCGCCCAGCGGCCAGTGCCTGCCCTGGCCGGACGGTTTCGACGCCGTCCGCGCCGCCGCCCTGCCCGAAACCTTCTTCACCGTCTGGAGCAATCTCGTCGGCCGCGCCAAGCTCAAGGCCGGCGAAACGCTGCTGGTGCATGGCGGCTCGAGCGGCATCGGCACCACGGCCATCCAGATCGCCAAAATGCTCGGCGTCACCGTGCTGGTCACGGCGGGAAGCGACGAGAAATGCGCCGCCTGCCTCAAGCTCGGCGCCGCGCGCGCCATCAACTACAAGACCGAGGATTATGTCGAGGCCGCCAAGGAGGCGACCGGCGGCAAGGGCGTGAACGTGATCCTCGACATGGTCGGCGGCGATTACATCGCCCGCGATATCGCCGCATTGGCGAGCGAGGGCCGCCTCGTCTTCATCGCCTTCCAGAAAGGCCGCAAGGTCGAGATCGATTTCCAACCGATCATGGTCAAGCGCCTGACCATCACCGGTTCGACGCTGCGCCCGCGCGATGTCGCCTTCAAAAGCGCAGTCGCGCGCGAGCTGGAAGAGAGCGTCTGGCCTTGGCTGTCGGCCGGCAAGATCGCGCCGCAGATCCAGGCAACCTTCGCACTGAAGGATGCCGCGAGCGCGCACCGCCTGATCGATTCAGGCGAGCATATCGGCAAGATCGTTCTGACGGTTTAGCTGTCGCCGCTCAGCCGTGGCGGATCTTGCAATAAAGAATAATCGAGACGAGCACGAGCGTCACGGCATTGGCGAGGATGAGCGGCACGTCGCCGATCATCAAGCCGTAGGCCAGCCACAGCACGATACCGCTCGCCAGCACCAGATACATGCCGAGCGACAAGTCGCGGGTCGAGCGCGTGCGCCAAGCCTTCAGCACCTGCGGCGTGAAAGCGACCGTGGTTAGGCAGGCAGCGGCGAGACCGATGATGGTGACGAGCGTCATGGTGCGGCGTTTCTGCCGCGCGCCGTCCCCACTGGCAAGCGAAAAGCGGTCTCAGCGCCCGCCGATATACTCGCGCAGGGTTTCGGTCTCGCTTTCCAGCTCCATCAGCCGGAAGCGCACCACGTCGCCGATGCTGATGATGCCGGCGAGCCGGCCGCCGCGCACCACCGGCAGGTGGCGGATGCGGCGGTGGGTCATCAGGCGCATCAGGTCTTCGAGCGAGGTGTCCGGCTCGCAGGTGATCACCGGGCTGGTCATCACCGAGCCGACGCGATCTTCCATCACGTCCGCGCCGCGCTGCGCCAGGCAACGCACCACATCGCGCTCCGAGAGGATGCCTTGCAGCTCGCCGCGCGGGCCCGTCACGACGACGGCGCCGATGCGCCGCTCGCGCAGCACACGGGCGGCCTCGGCGATGGTTTCGTCCGCGAACATGGTCACCACGTCCGCGCCTTTGTCTTTGAGGATCTGCATCACTTGCATGGCGACGTCTCCTTTGCGGCCCCCGGATTCAACTGGGCTTCAACGCGACGGCAGTAGCAAAGCGAACGCTTATCGAGAAACGCACTAACGCTGGAAAAGACGCCGGCCGAAGCGGGCGCAGGTTTCGAGCCTCCCGGCCGGTCCCTCGTGAGGGCGCGGCTCTTGGGCAAAAGTGTAGCGTGAAGCGCGACCGACCGAAAGCGCCGCGAAAAATCCGGAAAATCTAGCCTTTAGAGGCTATTGGCTGAGACCAAGCTCGATGGCGCGGCGCGCCGCCTGGGTCCGGTTGGTCACCTGGAGCTTGCGGAACAAGGCCTTCACGTGAAGCTTCACGGTGACTTCCTGGATGCCGAGCTCGCGGGCGATCTCCTTGTTGGAGAGGCCGATGCTGATATGACGCAGCACCTGGCCCTCGCGCTCGGTCAGATGCATGGCCTGCGGCGGACGCGTGTCGCCGACGCTGCCATCGGCGTCGAGGATGAGCGACGGCAGATAACGCTCGCCAGACAGCATCAGGCGCAGGGCGCTGATCATCGCCTCGCCGCCGAGCAGCTTGGGCAAGAAACCGATGGCGCCGGCCTCCAGCGCGCGCAGCACGTCGTTGCGCTCGACCGAACCGGACAAGATCGCCACCGGGACGCCGGGCACGCGCCGACGCACGATGTCGATGCCGGCGAAGCGGTTCATGCCGGGCATGTTCAAATCGAGAATCACCAGTTCGGCGCCGCCGAGACTGTCGAGCAGATGCAGCACGTCCTCCAGGCTGCTCGCCTCGTGAACCGTGACGCTATCCTCCAGCAACTGCAGGTAATCGCGAATGCCGCGGCGGACGATTTCATGATCGTCGGCCAAGATGATGCGAAGGGATGCGGGAGAACCCGGCTCAGGCACTATGAAGCTCGCTATATGCCGCCCCACGCGAGGCAGCCGTTGATCGATAAGGATTTTTTACCCAAGAGCGCGGAAACCTCAATCGCTTTGTGACGAGACACAACAATTGGGCGAGTTCCAATCCCCCGTACAACCTTATTCTGCCACATCTTTGTTGCGCTCGTCCTGCCGCACAGGTGCCGCACCACGACGTTTTATTACTGAGAGATCGATCTTGGTAAATGCGTGGTGAATACGATGAGATGCTCTCGCGCGCCGTTTTTGCTGATTTCGCTGCCGTGGCTTTGCGCCCTGCCTATTTCCACAGCGATCGTTCCCGCCGCCCAAGCAGGCGGCAGCGACGCCGTCGCCCTCGACCGCGAGGACGCGCCTTTGCCGGCGGCGCGCACGCCCTTCACCGATCTGTTCGCCTGCGACGCGCGCTGGCTGGTGCCGTCCCAGCGCTTCGCCAAATGGCGCGACATGACCGAGCGTGCCGCGCGCAACGGCGGCCCGTCCAATCCCGGCTGGACCAATCTGATCTCGCGCTTGTCCTACGCCAGCCCGCGCGATCAGATCGACGGCGTGCAGGGCGCCTTCAACGGCATCCCGTACAATTCGGACAGCAATGTCTGGGGGGTCGATGATTACTGGGCCTCGCCGGTCGAGTTGTTGCAGCGCGCGCAAGGCGACAGCGAAGATATCGCCATCGCGAAGTACTACGCCCTTCGGGCATTGGGCTTCTCCGCCGACAAGATGCGCATCCTCGTCCATCAGCCCGGCCTCGGACGCGTGCCCGAGGCGTTGCTGCTCGTCGCCGACAGCGGCGCCGTGCTCGAGTTGAACTGGGAGGGCGGCGCGCGCCTGTTCCAGCGCGGCTATAACCGTCGCGAGCTCTATTCGCTCAACGAAAAATACGTTTGGATGCACCATCAGCGCGAAGAGCCGCCGGACACCACGAGCAGCGGCCAGATCGCCGAAACGCCCGCCATCGACATGCGGCCGGACGTGGTGCGCTGAGCCGGCAACGCCACTATTCCAAGGCTTTCAGCACGAAGCGGCTGAGAGTGCGCAACGGAATAGGCTTTTCGATGACGGCGAAGACGTCGAGCTTGCTGGTGTTCGCGCGATAGAGCGAATCAGGATCGCCCGTCATAAGGATGATCTTCGGCTGATAGCCGAGCGTCGGGATCACCTGCGCCGCGGCGATCCCGTCGAGCACGGGCATCCGCACGTCCATGATGACCACCGCCGGGTGGGTCCGCTTGATCGTCGTGAGGGCGGCGTTGCCCTCCTCTTCCTGCATGACGTCGATGCCCAGATCCGACAGGCAATCGATCAATTGACGGCGCTGCAACGGATCGTCGTCCACGACGATGACCGCGCGCTTGCCTTTAGGGTTGTCGAGGCCACTCACGACGTGCAATCCCATCTCATTCATCCTGACGCCATCCTCTGGCCGGTTGCAGTGAGCCGGCAACAGCCGGCGGCGCTTCTCCCCCGCGAAGCACTCGTCCGTTAACCATTCCGGGGAGAGACTTGCAGAGCAAGAGGAACTCTGGATAGGTCTTAACGTTCAAAAGCCTGAAACCGTCGGAATCGATATGCCTTTTGATAAACGCTTCACCGTCGCCAGCGTTCTCCTGACCATCGCTGTGCTCGCCACGCCCGTTTTCACCCCAGCCGCTTTGGCCCAGGGCGCGGACGGCGAGCCGCTGCGCGTCCAGAACATCCCTGCCCAGCTCGGAGCCGAGCCAGATTTGCGCGGAACCTGGTCTGCCGTCATCGAGAACGATAAGTTCATCTCAGGCACCGACCGCGATTACACCACCGGCACCCACCTGTCCTACCTCTCCGCCCCCGGCCAGCTGCCCAACTGGGCCAATGAGCTGGCGGCCAAGATTCCGCTCCTCGCCAGCGAGGGCAAACGGCGCATCGGCTACAATGTCGGCCAGAGCATCTTCACGCCCGAGGACACGGAATCGTCGGCGCTGGTGCGCGATGACCGTCCGTACGCCGGCTGGCTCTACGGCGGCGTCGCCCTTCTGTCGGAAAAGCCCAATACGCTCGACACCCTGGAGCTCGATCTCGGCATCGTCGGGCCGCACGCCTACGGCGAGCAGGTGCAGAACAATTTCCATCGCCTGATCGGCTCGCCCGAATCGAACGGCTGGGACAACCAGCTCGACGACGAGCCCGGCGTGCTGCTGATCTACGAGCGCAAATGGCGCACCCCCGACTGGCGCTTCTCCGACAGCAACAGCCGCCTCGGCATCGACGCCACGCCCCATGTCGGCGCGACGCTCGGCAACGTCTTCACCTACGCCGGCGCTGGCCTCGGCATCCGCGTCGGCCAGAATCTGCCGAGCGACTTCGGCCCGCCGCGCATCCGCCCCGGCCTGCCGGGCGCCGGCTTCTTCGATCTGCAGTCGGGCCAGACGGCTTGGTATTTCTTCGCCAGCGCCGAAGGCCGCGCGGTCGCGCGCAACATCTTCCTCGACGGCAACACCTTCAGCGACAGCCACAGCGTCGACAAGGAGCCGTTCGTCGGCGATTTCCAGCTCGGCTTCGCCTTCATGATCAACAGCGCGCGTATCACCTACGCCCAGGTGTTCCGCACGAAGGAATACGAAGGCGACGAGCCGTTCGACAGCTTCGGCACGCTGAGCCTCTCTCTGAAGTTCTAGAAACGAAAAGGGCGCGGCCGCCTGTTGTTTTAGGTGGCCGCGCCCTTCATGTTTCCGATCGCCGTCCTTTAGTTGGCGGCAACCACGATCTGCACGAGCTTGTCGGAATTGCGGCCCTTGCCGCTCGCCGCGATGGCGGCGCGGAACACTTCGGCGGTTCCGGCGTCGGGCACGGTGACGGTCTGCGGCAGGCCGGTGACGGAGCTGCGCATGCAGGCCGGCGACAGACGCTCCAGCGCCAAGGCGACCAACTCGACCGGATTTGGGCTTTCGGTCTCCACCCGCATCTCGTCCTGCAGGACTTGAGCCTCAAGGAAGCGCTCGAGGCCGTCGATCATGCCGATCTCGGCGAACACGCCGTATTCCTCACGATTATCGAATTTGGCGGCTTTGAGCTTGGCGGCGCGGCGGGCGCGAGCGGCCAGCCAGACCTTGGTCAGGGCGCTTTTCATCTTGTCGCGAATGACGACGCTTTTGGTCTCGGAGCTTTTGATCTCGGGCAAGCCGGTTCGCATGATCGTCTCCCTTTTCAGACCCTGGTCCGGTTCAGCAGTCTCGTCCGCGTGGGTGGTCATCACGCGCGGAGGAGTAACAGGGACGTGTTACAGAATGGCGACACGCGATAAGGTAGGTCGTCCCACCGGGAACGCCAAGCGCTTGCGTATCGGGCGGTAACGGCTGGGTTTTCCACAGCTTTCCGCGGCCGGCCGGCCGCCCTTGCATGGGTCGATGTTCCATGCACAATGCCGCCCCTCGACCTGCCACCCCGCCACCGACATTCCCAAGGACGGACCCAGCGCCATGACCGATGCCAGCGAAACCCTGCAGATCCAACTCAAGGACGGCGTGGTCGTCATCCGCCTGCGTCCCGATCTCGCCCCCGAGCATGTGGCGCGCATCAAGCAGCTGGCGGGCGAAGGCTTCTACGACGGCATCGTCTTCCATCGCGTGATTGAGGGCTTCATGGCCCAGACCGGCGATCCGACCGGCACCGGCATGGGCGGCTCGGGCCAGAAGCTGCCCGCCGAGTTCACCGACGCCCCGTTCAACCGCGGCACGGTCGGCATGGCTCGCTCGCAGAACCCGAACTCCGCCGACAGCCAATTCTTCATCTGCTTCGCGCCGGCCCGCTTTCTCGACGGCCAGTACACCGTCTGGGGCGAAGTGACCGAAGGCATGGAATTCGTCGACAACATTAAGCGCGGCGAGCCGCCGTCGAACCCCGACAAGATGGTCAAGGTCACCGTCGGCGCAGCCGGCAAGTAAATAGCGCTCGGTCAGTAAGCAGGCAGGACAGCAAGACCATGGCCCAAGCAGCCAAGCAGACTTCCGGCGGCGTCGCCGCCGACCAGCTTCGCAGCTTCATCGAGCGCATCGAGCGCTTGGAAGAAGAGAAAGCGACGCTCGCCAACGACATTCGCGAGGTTTACGCCGAAGCGAAGATGACCGGCTTCGACACCAAGGCGATGCGCCAGATCGTCAAGCTGCGCAAGATGGAGAGCACCGATCGCGAAGAGCAGGAGGAAATCCTCAAGCTCTACAAGCACGCGCTCGGCATGGACGACGAATAAGCCTCGACGTTCGGCAGCTAGAATCCAGGAAAGCGCGGCGATTTCGGATCGTCGCGCTTTTTCTTTTCCGGCCTTGTTTTCGCTTTCACCGGCGCCTTGGCGTAGACGAGGCCATTGGTGCGCCGCTCGGCCAGCGGATTGAGTGTCGCCGCTTCGATGCCGTCCTTCACGATATGGCGGACGTCGCGGCCTTCGCTGACCAAGCGGTCGGCGATGAGCTGGCGATGGCACTGCCGCCAATCGGCCTCGGCGCACATGAAGGCGCTCGGCTGCTCGCCCGCCAGCGTCGTCAGCACGCCGAGCGCGGCGCGAAACTCCGCCGTCAGCGCATAATCGGCAAAGCCGCGAAAGCCTTCCTTCAAACCGACATTGGGCGAATCGGCGCGCGCCTGACGCAAACCGCCGAGCGATGGCAGCGAGCGGTAATCGATGCCCGCCTCATTCAGGCTCTTTTCCAATGCGTCGCGATTGTATTGCGGATTGAAGCGCGAGCGCGGCACGGCGCGCACGTCGATCAGCCGCGTCACGCCGGCGGCGCGCAGCATCTCGATGAAGGCTTCGATCGGCCGCGTCGAATGGCCGATGGTGTAGATCGCCTGCGCCAATGTCACATCCAGAGCTTGAAGGCCACGCCGAGAAGAGCGCAGCCGATCAGCACGGGGATCATGCTGATCTTGAAGCGCAATGTGGCGATCAAAGCCGCCGCCGCAAGGAGCGCCGCCGCGATATCCAAGCTGGCGAGACGCGGCACTTGCAGTTCCAGGCCGAGGAACCGCTGCCCCGTCATATCTCGAAACAGCACATGCAGGCCGAACCAGAGCGCGAGATTGGCGATGACGCCGACCACCGCTGCGGTGATCGCGCCGAGCGCGCCGGCCAGCGGCTTGTTGCCGCGCAGCGCCTCGACATAAGGCGCGCCGACGAAGATCCACAGGAAGCAGGGCGCGAAGGTGGCCCATAGCGTGACGCCCGCCCCGATCAGGCCGGCCAGCATCGGATCGATGCCCACGGCATGGCGATAGGCGGCGAGGAAGCCGACGAACTCCAGCACCAGGATCAGCGGGCCGGGCGTGGTTTCGGCCAAGCCGAGACCGTCGAGCATCTCGCCCGGCTGCAGCCAGCCGAAGCCCGCGACCGCCTCCTGCGCCACATAGGCGAGGACGGCGTAGGCGCCGCCGAAGGTGACGACCGCCATCTTGCTGAAGAAGACGCCGAGCTGAACGAAAACATCCTGCCAGCCGAAGGCGGCGGCCAAAGCGAGGATCGGCGCGAACCAAATGACGAGCCAAAGCGCGAGCGTGCCGGCCGCGCGCTTGGCGTTCGGGCGCACATGATCCAGCGCGCCGGCCTCTAACGCCCGATCGAGCGCCGCGACATCGGCCGCCGCGACGGCCTTGGCCGGCGACGGCAGGAAGATGCCCGGCGCGAGGCGCGAGCCGGCCCAGCCGATCAAGGCGGCCGCGAGCACGATGAGCGGAAAATCGATCTTCAGCAGGAAGATGGCGACGAAGGCGGCAACGGCGATGGCGAGCATCCAGCCGTTCTTGAGCGCGCGCTTGGCGATGCGCAAGAGCGCCTCGATCACCACGGCGAGCACGGCGGCCTTGATGCCGTAGAACAGCGCGCCGACGAGGGCGATGTGATGATAGCCGGCATAGAGCGCGCTCAAGCCCAGCAGCACCAGCGCGCCCGGCAGCACGAACAGAAGCCCCGCGACGAGGCCGCCGGCGGCGCGATGCAGGAGCCAGCCGACATAGGTGGCGAGCTGCTGCGCCTCAGGGCCCGGCAGCAGCATGCAGTAGTTGAGCGCGTGCAGGAAACGCGCCTCGCCGATCCAGCGCTTCTCCTCGACCAGCAGGCGATGCATCAGCGCGATCTGGCCGGCCGGGCCGCCGAAGCCGAGAAGACCGATTTTGAGCCAGAGCTTCGTCGCTTCGCCGAGGGAAATGCCGTGTGCGGGAGTCATGAGCGGGACGGTATCAAGGAAATGTTGCCGAAGCCGGGCAGCTTAAGCGCGATGTCGTCGAAATCGACGCCGATGACGAAACCGAGCAGGTTGAGCTCGATGCCTTCGGCGCGCGCCAGGGTGACGCCGAACGCGCCCCACAGCGAGACCTGCCAGCCGGTGCCGCTCGGCGCGCGTGCGAGGAATTTGCCTGCGCCGAGATAATCTTTGCCGAGCGCATTGCCAGGCAGCGCCAGACGCAATTCGGGCAGCTCGCGGGCGATGGCAGCGATGAAGGAATTGCTGTTGGGACCGGGCCAGATGATATAGCGGTCACGGTCGGCGTAATTCTCGGCCAGCGCCAGGATGCGCGGGATCAGCGCCGCCGCCATATCGCCGCGCCATTCGGCGACCAGTTCGGGGCGATTGCCGAACCATTCGCCGTCTGGCGCGCCCGGGCCGACGCGCACGGCGCGCAGGCCGCGCTGCACGCCGAAGCCCATCACCTCGGCACGCATGTAGCCCGCCGCGCCTGCCGGCTTGAGGGCGAACCACATATGCACGCCGAACGCGCCGCGCCAGGAGAAGGCGCGCGCGGCATAGACCTGGATGACCGCTTCAGGAGTCGCCGACGCGCTCGGCGCCTGGCCGGTCGGCGCGCGGCTCGCGCGCGACCAATCGCCGGTCATGTTGCCGCCGCGCAAGGCGTAGAGCGCCGTGCTGACGGCGAGCGGCAGGATGAGCAGGAGAAAGATTAGGATCAGCATCAGGCGGCCCCAGCGGCGGCCGACGCGCCTGGAATGAAAAACAGCGGACATGGCTCCGGCTTGCCACAGGGTTCCTCGCCAAGCAAGGCGCTGCCTTAGACGGATACAGAAAATGGAAAGCCCCGCCGAAGATCCTGGGATCTTTTCAATGGCGGGGCTCCATGGGTTTTGCGGCCTGTCGCCGCAACCCGTCCAAGACGGGCTGTTTTCTCATCCGGGAGGGGTTCTCCCGGTCATGGGCGTGGGTTATCGAATTGTCGGACAGTTCGCCTCCTGAGATATCTCGAGGGGAGCGGACTGCGGCCTTTCGGCGCGTGGCTTGAAGGCCTTTATCGCTGGCTGGGTGGATCTTCCATGCTCGACGCACCCTCCCTTGCTGTTGACCCTATGTGGCTTCCGCCTCGGCATAAGAGCCTGGACCCTGCCGACCGGTTTGGCGACGCCGCTGGCGCCAGGTCTGCGTCGCCGTCGCGCGTCCTGCGTCCTGTCCGTCCAGACCTGCCGCAACGCGCCTGAGGAGCGCTGCACGGTTTCCGGAGCCCTTCCGGATGAAGGGCGCCCCTCTCTTCGAGGGGTCGCCTCCAGGACGGACGCTGAAGCCCGCGAAGGCTTGGATGCGCGGTCCGCTGGCCGAAGCCACGGATAAGATTTTGGGCGTCAGAAGAGCAATTTCAACAATTATATTATTACTTTATGCTTCAAGAAATAATATTATTTCAAGATAATAGGATTAGGGCTCTGTAGAACGCTTCCCAGATAACGGCTTCTCCCTTGAGTTTCCTTGCCTTTCAGGGGGATGGACGGTACCCTCCGCCGTCAACTCGTTTTAGGGTCGGCCTGTCTTTCAAGTCACTTGATCCGACCCGGTCTTCTCGAATGCGCAGTCTGATGCCGCGGCGTCGCGTGACGCCCGGATAATTCTTAATTGGAGAAGACTCTACATGGCGACCGGCACTGTTAAGTGGTTCAACTCGACCAAGGGCTACGGCTTCATCATGCCCGAAGACGGCTCGAAGGACGTGTTCGTCCACATCTCCGCCGTGGAGCGTTCGGGTCTCGGCAACCTGAACGAAGGCCAGCGTCTCAGCTACGATCTCGAGAGCGGCCGTGAAGGCAAGGTCTCGGCGGTCAATCTGAAGAACGCCTAAGGCCGAGCGGCGGTCCGAGAGATCGGACGCCATTTCGGATTTCGAGACAGGGCCGGACCGCAAGGACGGCCCTGTTTCTCATCCGCCATTATGTTATTTTCCCCGCGTATTTTGGGCGCGCGTCTCAGGCGCGACTAGCGCTGCCCCGCTCGCCCATCCAACGCCTCTAAGGATCGTACATGGCCAAAGAAGACATGCTGGAGTTCGACGGCGTCGTGCTCGAAGTTCTGCCCGACGCGCGCTTCAAGGTGAAGCTCGACAACGGGCACGAGACGCTCGCCTATTCGGCCGGCAAGATGCGCAAGAACCGCATCCGCATCCTCGCGGGCGACCGCGTCACCGTCGAGATGACGCCCTATGACCTGACCAAGGGCCGCATCACCTTCCGCGCCAAGGACGAGCGCGCGATGACCGGCGCGCCGCGCCGCCCGCAGTTCCGCCGCTGACCGGAGCGCATCGATGAGCGTCACGATCTATCACAACCCGCGCTGCACCAAGTCGCGCGAGACGCTGGCCCTTCTCGAGAAGAAGGGCGTGAAGCCGACGATCATCGAATATCTCAAGACTCCGCCGTCCGCCGCCGAGTTGAAGAAGCTCTTGGCGATGATGGGCAAGAGCCCGCGCGAAGCGATCCGCAAGGGCGAGGCGCCCTACAAGGATCTCGGCCTCGCCGAGGCGAGCGACGCCGAACTGATCAAGGCGATGGCAGACAACCCGATCCTGATCGAGCGTCCGATCGTCGTGAAGGGCAGCAAGGCCGCGCTCGGCCGCCCGCCCGAATCGGTCCTCGCCATCCTCTAAGCCTGCCGGACGACAACGCGCGGCGCCGATCGGCAGCGCCGCGCGAACGATAACGCCGAAACGTCAGATATCAGGGGGAGCGCGCCGCATGAGCGACGCCCGCAGTTTCACGCTGAACGTGAACGGCAGGACGCATGACGTCTCAGCCGATCCGCAGACGCCGCTGCTCTACATCCTGCGCAATGATCTCGGGCTGGTGGCCGCCAAATACGGCTGCGGCCTCGAGCAATGCGGCGCATGTTCAGTGATCGTCGACGGCGAACGCGCCTTCTCCTGCACGCTGACGCTGGAACAAGCGGCCGGCAAAGCCGTGACCACGCTCGAGGGCATCGGCACGCCCGAAGCGCCGCATCCGCTGCAAAAAGCGTTCGAAGCCGAACAGGCCGTGCAATGCGGCTATTGCACCAGCGGCATCCTGATCGCCGCCAAAGCGCTGCTCGACCGCAATCCCGATCCCGATCTGCCCGCCATCCGCCTCGCGCTGCAGGACAATCTCTGCCGCTGCGGCACCCATAGCCGCGTGCTGCGCGCCGTGCGCCGCGCCGCTCAGGAGTTGCAGGGCAAATGAGCGACGAGAAGGAACTGCCGGGCAGCCTCGCCGACGACGCGCGCCTCGACAGCTGGATCCGCATCGACGCGAACGAGACCGTCACGCTCAAGACCGGCAAGGCCGAGCTCGGCCAGGGCATCAAGACCGCCATCGCTCAGATCGGCGCCGAAGAATTGGACATCTCGCTGGCGCGCGTACGCGTGATCGACGCCGACAGCGATGAGACCGCCGACGAAGGCCTGACCGCCGGCTCGGAATCCATCCAACAGAGCGGCATTGCCATGCGCTGGGCCGCCGCCCATGCGCGCCACGTTCTTCTGCAGAAGGCCGCCGACCATCTCGGCCTCGCCATCGACGATCTCAGCGTCGAGGACGGCATCATCAGCAGCCGCTCGACCAACCGCCAGGTAAGCTATTGGCAGCTCATGGCGGGCCAGGCGTTCAACGCGGAGGTGTCCGGCGAAATCGTGCCGCGCGCGGCCAGCGCCCGGCGCATCGCCGGCACGTCGGCACAGCGCCTCGACATTCCCGCCAAGCTCTATGGCGGGCGCGCCTATGTGCAGGATCTGCAGCTGCCCGGCATGCTGCATGGCCGCGTGCTGCATCCGCCCTCGATCAAGACGCAGCTTGTGAAATTCGATGCGGCCAAAATCGCCGCCATGCCCGGCGTGGTGAAGGTCGTCGAAGACGGCCGATTCCTCGCCGTGATCGCGGCGCGCGAGGAACAGGCCGTGCGCGCCTGGGAGGCCATGCGCGAGACGACCGAATGGCGTGAAGAACCGACGCTGCCCAACGAGGACGGCCTCGCCGACTGGCTGGTCAGCCAGGAGACCGACGACTGGCTGGTCGAGAACGGCACGCCGCTCGTCGACGATCCGAACGTGCCCGAGATCGCGACGCCCGGCGGCGCGGCGCAGACGCTGGATGCCTTCTATTCGCGACCCTATCAGATGCACGCCAGCATCGGCCCGTCCTGCGCCGTCGCTCTCTATGACGGCGGCAAGCTCACGGTCTGGCAACAGAACCAGGGCGTGTTCCCGCAGCAGGCCTCGCTCGCCGTCGCGCTCGGCATGGCCAAGGAAAACATCCATTGCATCCATGTCGAAGGCGCCGGCGTCTACGGCCATAACGGCAGCGAGGATGCGGCGCTCGACGCCGCGCTATTGGCGCGCGCCCTGCCTGGCCAGCCGATCCGCCTGCAATGGATGCGCGAGGACGAGCACCGCTGGGAGCCTTACGGCTCGGCTATGGTGATCGCCTTGCAATCGAGCCTCGATGAGGCCGGCAAGATGCTCGATTGGAATTGCGACATCTGGACGCAGTCCCACGCCGGGCGACCGCGCGCCAAGGCGGGCAGCTCCGGCCATCTGTCGGCCTGGCACCGCGCCGAGCCCCTGCCCGCGCCGAAGGGCGCCGATCACAACGGCAAGCATGGCGGCGGACATCGCGGCGCGACGCCCTATTACGACCTGCCGGCGCAGCGCATCGTCAAACATTTCGTCAAGCCGCACCCGCTGCGCGTCTCGTCGCTGCGCGCGCTCGGCACCTTCGGCAACGTCTTCGCGCAAGAGTCCTTCATCGATGAGCTGGCTCACGCCGCCGGCCGCGATCCGCTTGAATTCCGCCTAGCCCATATGAAGGACGCGCGCGCCCGCGCCGTGATCGAAAAAGCCGCCGCCATGGCCAGATGGGATCCGGCGTCTTGGGGAAACGGATACGGCCAAGGCCTCGCCTTCCATCGCTATAAGAACGGAAAATGCTTCGTCGCCGTGGCGGTCGAAGCGAACGTCGATCGCGAGAAGGGCGTCATCGCCGTGCCGCGCGCCTGGATCGCCTGCGACGGGGGCGAGATCATCAATCCCGACGGCGCCGCCAATCAGCTCGAAGGAGGCTTCCTGCAGGCCATGAGCCAGACCCTGAAAGAGGCCGTACGCTTCGACGCCACGCGCGTCACCAGCCTCGATTGGGAGAGCTATCCGATCCTGAATTTCAAGGAAGCGCCGGAGATCGAGGTCGCTTTGATCGATCAGCCGGACAAGCCGCCGCTCGGCGTCGGCGAAGGCACCGCCGGCCCGACGCCGGCCGCCATCGGCAACGCCGTGTTCAATGCCATCGGCGTGCGCCTGCGCGAATTGCCGCTGACGCCCGAGCGCGTGCGACGCATGATCGTCGCTGCGGAACGCGGCGCGTGAACTGAGGCGCGCGAGCGCGGAGCGTAAAAAAAAGGGGGCCGAAGCCCCCTTTTCATAATCCGTCAGCGCTTGGTCACATCGCGCTCCACGCGGCGATATCGATCACATTGGAAGGCAAGCCGTCGATCTTGCCCGCCGCTGTCGCTTTGCCGCTCGCGAGATCGACCTGATGCAGCGTGCCGCCAGCCAGCAGCCAGCCGGAATTGCCGCCCATGCCGTCCGGCAGGATATCGAAGGCCATCGGGCCGGAGCCGGCCACGCCGAGCTTGCCGACCGCATTGAGCACGCCGTCATTCGGCGGCGCCTGCTTGATGAGCCCGCCGATGGTGCCGTCGATATCGAACAGCGCCGTCTCCTTCGCGCCCTTCACCGAGTTGGTATAAGCGCCGGCGACGATCTTCGGCGTTTCGCCCTTGTGCATGTCGCTGTCGGCGAACTTGAGCTTGCCGTCGGTCGTCACCATACCGTCATCGACATTGGCGCGCAGGTTGGTGCCGTCCGAGCCGATGACGCGCAAACGGTCGGCGACCGGGTTGAAATCGACCGTCGCCGTCACGCCCATCGGCAGCATCGTCGAGAGCTTCGACTTTTGCGTCGCCTTGCCGCTGGCGACATCGACGGTGAAGACCGTTCCGTCGGCGGCAAGGCCGTACAGCATGCCGTCGGCCGGACGCTGGTCGATGCCGACGAGAGCCGGCGCGCCGCTGATGGCCACGGTCTTGGTCACCTTCTTCGAATCGGTATCGATCAAGGCCAGGCTCTTGCCATCGACCAGACCGACCAACGTGCCGGCAGCGGCCGGCAAAGCGGCGCAGCCGGCAGACACGGCGGCGGCGATGAAGAGAGGGCGAATTGTGCGGTTCATGGGTCTTCCTCGGTGTTGCCTAAGGGAGGGCTTAGCGCCCCTGTGATGAAGAAACCCGCCGCTGGCCGGGTTGGATGCGGAGAAGCGACGAATAAATATTTTCGCCGACTGCATCCGCAGCGCATCCACGAGCGTACCGTTACGTAAGGCTGTCACTTCGTGCGAAAATCGCCGATAGTCGCCGGAACCTTGGCTCGCTTTTGAGGACTTCTTGAACGCAATGGCAACCTCCAGCGATTTTGACGCGCGCCGCGCATTGCGAGCCTGCGCGGATGGCGATCAGCAGGCGTTGAAGGCGTTGTACGCACAAGAAGGCGGCCGCATGATCGCCGTGGCCATGCGGATATTGCGGCGGCGCGACCTGGCCGAAGACGTAGTGCAGGACGCCTTCGTGCGGATCTGGCGGCAAGCCGGCCTTTACGATCCCAACCTCGGCTCGCCGCGCGCCTGGATCTACACCATCGTGCGCAATCTCGCGCTCAACCTGCTGCGCAATGGCAAACGCGAAGATGTCGTCGATGACCAGGAGCTGACGGCGCTCAGCGATGCCGATGCCGAGGGAGATCCGCTCAGCCGGCTGGCGGACAGCAGCAGCCTGCGCCGCTGTCTCGAACAGCTCGAGCCCCAGCGCCGCGTCAGCTTGCTGCTCGCCTATACCGAGGGCTTGACCCATGGCGAGATCGCCGGACGGCTGGGCCTGCCGCTCGGTACCGTTAAAGCCTGGATCCGTCGCAGCTTGCTGGCTTTGCGGGAGTGCATGGCATGACCGACCAGTCGCAGGATCGCGAAGAGCTGCAAGCTTTGGCTGGCGAATATGTGCTCGGCCTGCTCGAGGACACGGCGGCTCGCGAAATCGAACGTCGCATGGCCGAAGACGCTCCGCTCCGCGCGGCCGTGGTCGCATGGCGCGAGCGTTTCGTCGAACTGGACCAGAGCGCGCAGCCGGTCTCACCCTCGATCGATTTGTGGGACCGCATCGCCCGCGACGTGGCCGGTCCGGCAGCCTCACCATCGAAGCCGCGGCAAAAACTCTGGAGCAATCTCGCCTTCTGGCGCTCGGCGGCCTTCGCCGGCGCGGCGGCCAGCCTGGTCTTGGCGGCCGTGTCGATCATGGCGCTGCAGCAAGCGCCGCCGCGTCCTGTGGCCGTCGCCGTGTTGCAAGGCGACGACGCCGTTCCGGGCGCGATCATCGAAGCCTTTGCCGACGGTAGCGTGCGCCTCGTACCGCTGCGCGCCATCGACGTGCCGCCAGGCCGAGCGCTGCAAGTCTGGACCTTGTGGGATCGCGCGCGCGGCCCGGTGCCGCTCGGCGTGCTGGCACGGGCGGAGCAACGCCGCCTGGCGCAAGACAACGGTCTGCCGCGGCCGATCGATCAGCAATTGTACGAGATCACGCTTGAGCCCGCGAATGGCTCTCCGACAGGGCGTCCGACCGGTCCTATTCTTTACAAAGGACTCGCGAGCACGGCCATCCATTGAACCCGCCCTGCGAAAACCCAGCAGATTGATAAAAAGGGCGCACGGTAGAACCATGCGCCCTTGAACTCAGTGGGATTGTTAGGACTAACGAGTCTCGACTTTGTGCAGTTCGCAATCGAGCGGCTCTTCGGCTGTGTCGGCAATCGTGCCGGATGTCGGGCCGTTCTGCGCGATCTGGCGTTCAGCCTGAAGTCTCGCGCATTCGGCAAGCGCCGCTTCCTCGCTGCTCGCAGCGCCCGAAGCTTCGCGATCGGGTCCGGGCGAGCCGTCCTTTTCCGTCGTTTGGCCGCCGCCGCTAGGTTCGTGGCCACCGGTTGCCATGGCGACATTCGCGCCGCACAGAATGACCGATGCAAGCGCCGCGGAAAGCATGAACTGTTTCACTGAAAGACTCCTCTAAATGACTACTCAGTCAATTAACGGTTGAGATGGCAGAGGAGCCGTAGAACTTGATTTATATATTTCAGCTTGAATGACAGATTCGCAGGGAACATTTTCAAATACGATCGTATTCACCTCCAATCATAGAAAAGGGCGCGCCGCCGAAGCGACGCGCCCAATTCATTCGTCAGCGGATCGAAGCTTACTTCACTTCGATGACGCTGCCGGTGTTCATGTCGATCTCCAGATTGACCGGAGCGCCATTCTTCATCGCGTGAGCCTTGACCTTGCCGTTGGCATTGCCGGTCTGCACGGCGCTGACGTTGGTGTAACCCTTCGACGTCAGCAGAGTGTTCACTTCCGTCGCGCTCGGCATGGTCGCGGCCGCGCCGCGATCCGGACCCGGCGCGCCGTCCTTTTCAGAACCGGCGGACTGGGCCATCGCCAGGCCGGCGCTACCCATGATCATCGAAGCGACAGTGGCGGACAGGAGAAAGCGTTTCATCGATACCTCCATCGTGTGGGGAAAACTGAAGCCGTAGTCAGTAGGTAAACGTCGACACACCGAAATGTTCCTGGAACTTAATCATTGGAACTATTGGGAAAATTAGCGCCGCTTAAAACCTCCCGGCGCATGACGCGACATCATGCGTCGCGATCGAAAAACTCGTTTGCCGATGACGGAACCCTCGGACAGTCTCGCTCTATGATCGCGGCCGCGCCTAAACCGTCAGCGTTTGAGAATCCCGCCCGCCTCCTGATGCGCGAACGCGCATTCGTCGCAGGCCGCTGGATCGGCGCAGTCGAGCCAGAAGGCGCGCAACGCATAGAGGTGCGCAATCCATCCGACGGCGCCGTCATCGGCAGCGTACCCGCGCTCGGGCTGGATGCCGCCCGCCATGCCATCGACGCCGCGCAAGACGCCTTCCCCGCCTGGAGCCGGCGCCTGCCGCGCCAGCGCGCCGACATTCTCATGGCCTGGCACGAGTTGATCCTGCGTCATAAGGACGCGCTCACCGCGCTGATGACGCTCGAGCAAGGCAAGCCGCTCGCCGACGCCGCCAGCGAGATCGATTACGCCGCCAGCTTCGTGCGCTGGTTCGCTGAGGAAGCCAACCGCACCTACGGCGAGACGATCCCGAGCCATTTGCCGGACCGCAAACTGTTCGTGCAGCGCGAGGCGCTCGGCGTCGTCGCCCTGGTGACGCCATGGAATTTTCCAAGCGCGATGCTGACGCGCAAGGCCGCCGCGGCGCTGGCCGCCGGCTGCGCCTGCGTCGCCGTGCCGTCGAGTGAGACGCCTTTCTCCGCCCTGGCGCTGGCAGCGCTCGCCGAAGAAGCCGGCCTGCCCGCCGGCCTGCTCTCGGTGCTGACCGGAGACGCCAGGACGCTGGTCGGCGCGCTCTGTCGCGACGCGCGCGTGCGCGGGCTGTCCTTCACCGGCTCGACCGAGGTCGGCCGCATCCTGATGGCGCAATGCGCCCCGACCGTGAAGCGCCTATCGCTCGAGCTTGGCGGCCACGCGCCCTTCATCGTCTTCGCCGACGCCAATCTGAGTGACGCCATCACCGCTGCCGTCGCCGCCAAATATCAGACCGGCGGGCAGGATTGCCTGGCGGCCAATCGCATCTTCGTCGCGCGCGAAATTTACGAGCCCTTCGTGCAAGCCTTCGCCGAACAGGCGCGCGCGCTCAAGATGGGCGACGGCTTCAATCCCGACATCGACATGGGGCCGCTGATCAATGAGGCGACCGTGGCCAAGTCGGAAGCCCATGTCGCCGATGCGCTCGCCAAGGGCGCGCGGCTTTTGTGCGGCGGCAAGCGCGCCGCGCCCGGCAGCCTGTTCTACGCGCCGACCGCGCTCGCCGACGTCACGCCCGCCATGCGCATCATGCAGGAAGAAACCTTCG
>DASTMO010000068.1:0-17196 GCA_035714115.1 Alphaproteobacteria bacterium | reverse complement strand
GATCGCCTGGATCGGCGACGCGCTCGACGCCGATGCGCGCCCGCGCGTCGCCGCCAGCCTCAATGCGGCCTATGCGGTCGGTTCGGCGCTCGGCGTGCTGGCCGCCGGCTTCGCCACCGACCATGTCGGCTGGCATGGCGCGATGATCGTCGGCGGCATCGTGCCGCTCGGCTGCGCCCTGCTGCTGCGCGGCCTGCCCGAATCACGCGGCAAAACGACGCCGATTCTCGTGTCGCTCAAGGTGGCACTGACCACGCCCGCCGTGATCTCCGTCGCCGTCATCGCGCTGATCGAAGGCACGGTATTGTTCGGCGCCATCGCCTATCTCGCGCCGACCCTGCTGGCCAGCGGCGCGCGCGCCTCGCTCGCCGGCGCGGTGGTCGGCACTTACGGCATCAGCGTCGTGCTCTGGGCGATTCTGTTTCGCAAAGTCGGCCGCCATATCGCGACCTGGCGCTCGATCCTGCTCGGCGGCGCGATGCTGACCGCCGCCTGGGGTGCGGTCGCCGTCGATCCGGCGCTGATCGGCGTGCTGCTGGCGTCGGTCTTGTCAGCCGGCGCGGTGGTGTTCATGCACGCGCCGCTGCAGGTCTGGGCGACCGCCGCCGCGCCACAGGCGCGCGGCTGCGCCGTGGCTTTGTTCGCTGGGGCTTTGTTCATCGGCGGCGCGGCCGGCACGGCCGCTTTCAAACCGCTGTTCGAGCGCGGCGACATCGTGACGATGTTCGTCATCGCAGCAGCGATCGGCGCCGCCGTCAGCCTTGCCGCCGGACTGATCCGCAGATCAATGGACCGCTAGTCGGCGAAGCCGAGCACATCCTGCATGCTGTAAAGGCCCGGCGCTTTGCCGCGGCCCCAGATCGCGGCGCGCACCGCGCCACGCGCGAAGATCTGGCGCGCCGAGGCCTTGTGCGTCAGTTCGACGCGTTCGCCGTCCGCGGCGAAGACCACCGTGTGATCGCCGACCACGTCGCCGCCGCGCAAACTGGCGAAGCCGATGTCGCCGGCCTTGCGCGCGCCGGTGATGCCGTCGCGTCCGCGCTGCTCGACATCGGCAAGCTTAACCTGACGGCCCGCCGCCGCCGCCTGGCCGAGCATGAGCGCGGTGCCGGACGGCGCATCGACTTTGTGGCGGTGATGCATCTCGACGATCTCGATGTCGAACTCGTCGCCGAGCAGACCGGCGACGCGCTTGGTCAAGCCGGCGAGCAGATTGACGCCGACCGAGAAATTCGCAGCGCGCACGATGGCGGTGTGGCGCGCGGCCTTGGCGATCTCGGCATCATGCGCGGCTTCCAATCCCGTGGTGCCGATGACATGGATGGTCTTACCCTGCGCCGCCAGCGCGGCATGAGCGACGGTGGCGGCCGGCGCGGTGAAGTCGATCACCGCATCGGCGGCGGCAAACAAAGCCACCGGATCGTCGGTCACCAAAACGCCGAGCGGCTCGCCGCCGGCAAGCTGGCCAGCGTCCTTGCCGAGGGCGTGGCTGCCGACGCGTTCGGTCGCGCCGATCAGGCGGCAGTCGCCCGGTTGGGCGCGCACCTGCTGCACGAGCATGGCGCCCATGCGCCCAGCGGCGCCGACGATGCCGATCTTCAACGGATCCATAGGATTTATCCCTTCGCCTGAAAACGGCGGGGATTTAAGCACTAGAACGACAGAAAGCCCAGAAGGACGATGCCGGTCGTCACCAACGCGGCGGCGACGAGGCGCAACGCGCCGAAGCCCTCCTTGAAGATCACGGTGCCGATGATCGCACCGAAGATGGCGCTGCTTTCGCGCAACGCGGCGACCGGCGCGAGCGGCAGCACGGTGACGGCGAGCTGATAGGTGAAATAGCCGCCGGTGGAGATGATGCCCGCGAACAAGCCTTTGCCCCAATGGGCGCTGGCGAAGAGCGCGACGGCTTTGCCGCGCTTCATCGCCGCCACCGCGAGGATCGGCACCGAGGTCAGCATTTCCAGATAGACCTGAAAGGCCCAGACGTCGCCTTCAAGCCGCACGCCGACGCCGCCGAGAAAGGAGTAACCGGCGATCGACAAGGCGGTAGCGGCGGCGAACAAGGTGGCGAGGCCGTTGCGGCCCTTGCCGCAGGCCAGCAGCATGATGCCCGACGAGGTAAGCGCCACCGCCGCGATTTGCCCCGGACCGAGCCGCTCATCGATGGCGAGAAACGAAAGACCCGCGAGCAGCAGCGGCGCCGAGCCGCGCGCCAGCGGATAGACCAGGCTCATGTCGCCGTGGCGATAACAGCGCAGCAACAGGGCGTAGTAAGCGTAATGCGCCGCCGCGCAGGCCAGCAGCCAAGGCCAGACCTCCGCTTTCGGAAAGGGCACGAAGGGCAGCAGCGAAAGGCCGAACAGCAAGCCGACGGCGCGGATCGACGCCATCATCAACAACGGATCGGAGGAGGATTTTAAGAGAGCGTTCCAGGTCGCGTGGGCGACGGCGGCTGCGAGGACCAGGCCATAAAGCGTTTCCGGCGGCACATCCCCTCGCTCGCCGGCGCTACTCGCGCAGGTCGCTCCACAGCTCGCGCACCTTGGCGAAGAAGCCTTCCGTTTCCGGATTGGTTTCTTCGCGCTTGCCCGCCTTGTCGAATTCGGCGAGCAGCTCTTTCTGCTTCTTCGTCAGGTTCATCGGCGTCTCGACAGCCGCCTGGATGTACATGTCGCCGCGCGCCGCCGAGCGCATCACCGACATGCCTTTGGCTTTCAGGCGGAACTGGTGGCCGCTCTGGGTGCCGGCGGGCACCGAAACGCGCGCCTTGGTGCCATCGACACAAGGCACTTCGAAGGAGCCGCCCAGCGCCGCCGTGGTGATGCTGATCGGCACACGGCAATAGATGTTCGCCCCGTCGCGCTGGAACAGACGGTGCGGCGCGACCGACAGGAAGATGTAGAGATCGCCCGACGGCCCGCCGCGCAGGCCCGCTTCGCCTTCGCCGGTCAGGCGGATGCGCGTGCCTTCCTCGACGCCGGCGGGAATATTGACCGAGAGCGTCTTCTCGCGGCGCACACGGCCGGCGCCCGAGCAGGCACGGCAAGGCTTTTCGATGACGCGGCCGGCGCCCTGGCAGGTCGGGCAGGCGCGCTCGATGGTGAAGAAGCCCTGACTGGCGCGGACTTTGCCGCGGCCATGGCAAGTGTTGCAGGTGATCGGCTTGGAGCCTTTTTCCGCGCCGCTGCCTTCGCATTCCCCGCAGGGTTCGCTCGACGGCACCTTGATCGTCGTCTGGCGGCCGTGGAAGGCTTCTTCCAGCGTGATCTGCATATTGTAGCGCAGGTCCGCGCCGCGCGTCGCCGCATTGGCGCCGCCGCCGCCGCGGCGGCCGGTGAACTCGCCGAACATCTCGTCGAAGATGTCGGCGAAGCCGCCGAAGCCGAAGTCGCCCGCGCCGCGCCCGCCGCCGCCTTGCTCGAAGGCGGCATGGCCATAGCGGTCGTAAGCGGCGCGCTTCTCCGGATCCTTCAGGACGTCGTAGGCTTCGTTGATCTCTTTGAACTTGTGCTCGGCTTCGGCGTCGCCCTGGTTACGGTCAGGGTGATGCTGCATGGCGAGCTTGCGGTAGGCCCGCTTGATGGTGTCGCCATCGGCGTCGCGCGAGCATTCGAGCAGCTCGTAGTAATCGATCTTGTCCATGATCTTACGAAGCTCGTCCCGCGCGCGAAGATTGTGCTGACGCCATGATCCTCACGCGCGGGTACAATTGCCTTAAGCCGACTTGTTCTTCTTGTTCTCGTCGACTTCCTCGAAGTCGGCGTCGACGACCGTCGAGTCGTCGGCCGGCTTCGATTGGCCCGCACCAGGTTGATTGGGGTCCTGCGGACCGGCTTCGCCGGCAGCCGCCTGCTCCTGCGTCGCCTTGTACATCGCCTCGCCGAGCTTCATCGAAGCCGTGGCAAGAGCTTCGAGCTTGGCCCGGATCGCTTCGACATCCTCGCCGTCCTTGACCGCCTTCAGATCGGCGATCTTGGTCTCGATGTCGGTCTTGATCCCCGCATCGACCTTGTCGCCATGTTCGGCGAGATTCTTCTCGGTCGAATGGATGAGGCTCTCGGCCTGGTTCTTGGCCTCGACGCTCTCCTTGCGCTTCTTGTCCTCGGCGGCGTGGGCTTCCGCGTCCTTGACCATCTTCTCGATGTCCTCGGACGACAGGCCGCCCGAGGCCTGGATGCGGATCTGCTGCTCCTTGCCGGTCGCCTTGTCCTTCGCCGAGACGCTGACGATGCCGTTGGCATCGATGTCGAAGGTGACTTCGATCTGCGGCATGCCGCGCGGCGCCGGCGGGATGCTCTCCAGGTTGAACTGGCCGAGCAGCTTGTTGTCGGCCGCCATCTCGCGCTCGCCCTGGAAGACACGGATCGTCACCGCGGTCTGATTGTCCTCGGCGGTCGAGAAGACCTGGCTCTTCTTGGTCGGGATCGTCGTGTTGCGGTCGATCAGGCGCGTGAACACGCCGCCCAGCGTCTCGATGCCGAGCGACAGCGGCGTGACGTCGAGCAGCAGCACGTCCTTCACGTCGCCCTTGAGCACGCCGGCCTGAATGGCGGCGCCGATGGCGACGACTTCATCCGGGTTGACGCCCTTGTGCGGCTCGCGCCCGAAGAACTGCTTCACCGTCTCGATGACCTTGGGCATGCGGGTCATGCCGCCGACGAGCACGACCTCGTCGATCTCCGAGGCCTTGAGGCCGGCGTCGCGCAGCGCGGCCTTGCACGGCTCGATGGTGCGCTGGATCAGGCTCTCGACCAGGCTTTCGAGCTTGGCGCGCGACAGGCGGATGTTGAGATGCTTCGGGCCCGACGCATCGGCGGTGATGAACGGCAGGTTCACTTCCGTCTCGGCCGAGGTCGACAGCTCGATCTTCGCCTTTTCGGCGGCTTCCTTCAGGCGCTGCAGCGCGAGCTTGTCCTTGCGCAGATCGATCGCCTGCTCCTTCTGGAACTCGCTGGCGAGGTAGTCGATGATTTCCTTGTCGAAGTCTTCGCCGCCGAGGAACGTGTCGCCGTTCGTCGACTTCACTTCGAACACGCCGTCGCCGATCTCGAGGATCGACACGTCGAACGTGCCGCCGCCCAAGTCGTAGACCGCGATGGTGCCGGCCTTCTTCTTCTCGAGGCCGTAGGCGAGCGCCGCCGCCGTCGGCTCGTTGATGATGCGCAGCACTTCGAGACCGGCGATCTTGCCGGCGTCCTTAGTCGCTTGGCGCTGCGAGTCGTTGAAGTAAGCGGGGACGGTGATGACGGCCTGCGTGACCGTCTCGCCGAGATAGCGCTCGGCGGTTTCCTTCATCTTTTGCAGGATGAAGGCCGAGATCTCGCTCGGCGAATATTTCTTGCCCTGGGCCTCGACCCACGCGTCGGCGTTGGCGTTGCCGCCCGCGACGATCTTGTAGGGGACGAGGTTGATGTCCTTCTGCGTCATCGGGTCGTTGATGCCGCGACCGATCAGGCGCTTGATGGCGAAGAGGGTGTTTTCCGGGTTGGTCACGCCCTGGCGCTTGGCGGCCTGGCCGACCAGGCGTTCGCCGGAGCCGGTAAAGGCGACCATCGACGGCGTGGTGCGCGCGCCCTCGGCGTTCTCAATGACCTTGGCGGTGGAGCCTTCCATGACCGCGACGCACGAGTTCGTGGTGCCGAGGTCGATGCCGATAACTTTGCTCATGTTCATCCTCTCGATTAGCAGGCTCTGCCGGCCCATCAGGCGCCAAGCGGAACCCCTGCGGGATTACCTTAAGATCAGGCTGATCGCCGGTCCCCCCAGAACGGCTGAGGGGTATATAGGCAGGGGATTTTCGGGCTGCAACACCCGCAGGAAACTATCTCTTTGGGCCCGCCGGGCCGATTTTCGGCCCGGTCGACCCGTCCGTCTTAGGCTTTGGTGTCGAAATTGTGCGATTCGCCGCCCGGCGCGCCATAAGCGCCCGCCTGAGTGGCATTGGGCGCCGCAGCGGCCCCAGCGGTGGCAGAGGGGCCGCCCTTGGCGACGCCGACCATGGCTGGACGCAGCAGGCGATCCTTCAGGGTGTAGCCCGCCTGCAGCACCTGCACGACCGTGCCGGCTGGCTTGCTGGCATCCTCGACCTCGAACATCGCCTGATGCAGGTCGTGGTTGAAGGGCTGGCCTTCCGGGTAAACCTTAACGATGCCGGCGCGCTCGAAGATGGCGTTCAGCTCGCGCTCGGTCAGTTCGACCCCCGAAACGAAGCCTTTCAGGCTATCCGGGAGGTCGGCGGGCTGGCTTTCCAGCGCCCGGCGCAGATTGTCGGCGACCGACAGGATGTCGCGGGCGAAGCCGGTGATGGCATATTTGGCGGTGTCCTCGCGCTCCTTGTCGGCGCGGCGGCGATAATTCTCCACCTCGGCCACGGCCCGCAGGGCGCGATCCTTCGCTTCGGCCAGTTCGGCCTGCAGCTTTTCGATCACCGCGAAACCATCGGGCTCGCCGGCAGGCTGGCCCGCTTCGGGAGCGGCGTTCGGGGAGGTGGCGTCGTCTTGCGCGGTCATGCGGAATTCTCGATTGCAGGAATTGGCGGCGGAACGGGGAGACAAATGGGCGCTGGCGCGCCCAGAGTCAACATTTCGGGAGGTTAACGCCGCAATCGAGGCTTTATCACCCGACCCAGATTACCCCACCAGGCGGCCGATCACCTTGGCGGTGTAATCGACCATCGGGATGATGCGGGCGTAATTGAGCCGGGTCGGGCCGATGACGCCGATGGCGCCGACGATCTTTTCCGCCGAATTGGCGAAGGGCGCGACGATCATGGAAAAGCCGGCGTTGCGGAACAGCTCGTTGCCGGCGCCGATGAATATCTGCACGCCGTCGGCGGCGCCGGCCAGCTCGACAAGTTTGGCCATGGTCTCCTTCGTCTCCAGCGCCTGAAACAGACCGCGGATGCGCTCGAGATCCTCGATGGCGGTGACATTGTCCAAGAGATTCGCCTGGCCGCGCAGGATCAGCGAGCCGCTACCGTTCTCGCCGGCGCGCAGCGCGATTCCCTGCTCGACGACGCGGCTGGTCAGCGAATCGAGCTGGGCGCGATGCTGCTCCAATTCGGCGATGATCTCGGCGCGCGCTTCGCGCAACGTGCGACCGACGAGTTTCGCCGTCAGATAATTGCTCGCCTCGATCAAGGCGGAGGCCGGCATACCGAGCGGCACGTCGATCAGCCGGTTTTCAACCACGCCGTTCTCGGCGACCATGACGACGAGGGCGCGGCCGTTGGCGAGGCTGACGAATTCGATGTGTTTGAGCACCGCCTCGGCCTTCGGCGCCAGCACCAGTCCGGCGCAGCGCGACAGGCCCGACAGCATGGTCGAAGCCTCGCCCATCGCCTCTTCGAAGCTCTTGCCGGCGGCGGCGCATTGGCTCTCGATGTCGCGCCGCTCGTCCTGCGTCAGGCCGCCGACCTCCAACAGGCCGTCGACGAACAGCTTCAGGCCGGCTTCGGTCGGCAGACGGCCGGCCGAAGTGTGCGGCGAATAGAGCAGGCCGGCATCCTGCAGATCGGCCATGACATTGCGGATGGTGGCCGGAGAGAGATTCTGCGACAGCCGGCGCGAGATCGTGCGCGAGCCCACGGGATCGCCGGTCTCGACGTAGGATTCGACGATGCGGCGAAAGATTTCGCGCGAGCGGTCGTTCAGTTCGGTGACGGCGGGTTTGGGGCCGGAGATCATGGGAAAAATCTAGTGAGCCGGTCCGGCAGCGTCAACGGCGCGAAATCCCTGAAAAAACAGCGAAATGGGCGGCTGGACGGGCCGCCCGCCAGCCGCTAGCTTGCCCGCCTGTTCGCCCATAAGGAGATTCCCATGCGCCCCTCCGGCCGCGCCCCCGATCAACTGCGCAACGTCATCCTCGAACCCGGCGCGGCGAAATATGCCGAGGGCTCCTGCATGGCGCGCTTCGGCGAGACGCATGTGCTCTGCGCCGCCACCGTCGAGGAGAAGGTGCCGCCGTTCCTGCGCGATTCGGGCAAGGGCTGGGTGACCGCCGAATACGGCATGCTGCCGCGCTCGACCCACACGCGCACCGATCGCGAAGCCTCGCGCGGCAAGCAGTCGGGCCGCACCCAGGAAATCCAGCGCCTGATCGGCCGCTCCTTACGCGCCGTCACCAATCTGCCGGGCATGGGCGAGCGCCAGATCCGTCTCGACTGCGACGTGATCCAGGCCGACGGCGGCACGCGCACCGCCGCCATCACGGGCTCTTACGTCGCGCTGCATATCGCGCTCGCCAAGCTGGTCAAATCGGGCGCGCTCAAAGCCCTGCCGCTGACCGACCACGTCGCCGCCGTCTCCTGCGGGATTTACGAAGGCGTGCCGGTGCTCGATCTCGACTATCCCGAAGACAGCAAGGCGCACACCGACGGCAATTTCGTGCTGACCGGCGCCGGCAAGTTCGTCGAGATCCAATCGACCGCCGAGCAGGTGCCGTTCGGCCAGGACGAGTTCGACGCGCTGATCAAGCTCGCCCAGAAGGGCATCGGCGAACTGGTCGCGCTGCAACGCGCCGCCATCGCCAAGGCGAGCTGAGCCTAGGGAGATCGACATGGCGCGGCGCAGCCTGCGCGGACGCAAGATCGTCCTCGCCAGCCACAATCCGGGCAAACTGCGCGAGATCGCCGAACTGCTCGCGCCTTATCAGATCGAGGTGGTCTCGGCCGGTGACCTCGGCTTGAAAGAACCGGCGGAAACCGGCGCGACCTTCATCGACAATGCCGTGATCAAGGCCGAAGCCGCCGCCGTGGCGACGGGCCTGCCGGCGCTGGCCGACGATTCCGGCCTCGCGGTCGATGCGCTCGGCGGCAAGCCAGGCATCCATTCGGCGCGCTGGGCGGGGCCGAGCAAAGACTTCGCCGCGGCGAGCGAGCGCGTCTGGCGCGAAGCGCAAGCCGCCGATGCCAAGAACCTCAACGCGCATTTCGTCTGCGTGCTGGCTTTGTGCTGGCCCGCTCTGCCTTACGGCGCGCCGGTCTGCGACATCTTCCCCGGCAAGGTCGAAGGCAAATTGGTCTGGCCACCGCGCGGGTCCAACGGTTTCGGCTACGATCCGATCTTCATGGCGAACGGGAAAAGCCTGAGCTTCGGCGAGATGGAACCGGCGGCGAAACACGCCATCAGCCACCGCGCCGACGCCTTTAACAAGTTTTCGAAAGCGCTGCTCGGCTGACGCAAATACCTTGGCGGCGCCATCAAGCCGCCGAAATCCCGCCATGATCGGCGGCGAATATGCTCTCGTTCCGACGCTCCGAGGCGCGATCCCATCGCTCCCGTCGCCGGCTTCAAACGAGAGGGCTTCCTCCATGACGACCAAATTCACCGCCGCCGTCCTTGCCACCCTGATCGGCGTCGGCCTCACCGCTCCCGCGTTCGCCGCCGACCCCGTCGCGACACCCCAGACGCAGGGGGCCGCCAAGAAGGTCGAGCAGGCCGCGCCGAAAGCCAAGCATGACGCCGTGAAGGCGGAGAGCAAAGCCAAGCACGACGGCCAGGTCGCGAAGAACAAGGCCGCGCCGGCCAAGCCGGCCGCCAAGGACGCGGCGAAGACCCCGGGCAAGACTCTCTAAAACGTCATCGCTGATGACGAGGAAACGGGCCGCGAAAGCGGCCCGTTTTCGTTTGCGGATTCGCTCTTAGGCACACCATATTCCCGCCATGGAGAGAGACCTGCCGCAGCTGGGACTTTACGTGCATTGGCCGTTTTGCGTCGCCAAATGCCCCTACTGCGATTTCAACAGTCATGTGCGCGCGGCGATAGACCAGCCCGACTGGCGTGCCGCTTACCTGCGCGCGCTGGAGACGGAAGCGGCTCGTCTTGACGCACATGATGCGCGCCGTCCATTGAGCAGCATCTTCTTCGGCGGCGGCACGCCGTCTCTGATGGAACCGACGACCGCCGGCGCGATTATCGAAACCGCCGAGCGCCTGTTCGGATTCGAGCCCGGCATCGAAATCACGCTGGAGGCCAACCCGAGCTCGGTCGAAGCGGCGCGCTTCGCCGCCTTCAAAAGCGCGGGCGTCAACCGCGTCTCGCTCGGCGTGCAGGCGTTCGACGATGTCAGTTTGAAATTTCTCGGCCGCGCCCATGACGCCGCCCAAGCGCGCGGCGCCATCGAGACGGCGCTGAAAACATTCGAGCGCGCAAGCTTCGATCTGATTTACGCGCGCCCCGATCAGACGCTCGAGAACTGGCAACGCGAGCTCGACGACGCGTTGGCCTATGGCACGACGCATCTGTCGCTCTATCAGCTGACCATCGAGAAGGGCACGCCGTTCTATGCGGCGCATAAGCGCGGCGAATTCGTTTTACCCGACGAGGAAACCGCGGCGGCGCTGTACGAACATACCCAGGCGCGGCTCAAAGATGCGGGCCTCGCCGCTTACGAGATTTCCAATCACGCCAAGCCCGGCGAAGAGAGCCGTCACAATCTGATCTATTGGCGGCTCGACGATTACGTCGGCATCGGCCCGGGCGCGCACGGCCGCCTGACCTTCGGCGGCGAGACTCTCGCGACGTTACGCAAGCATAAGCCGGAAGACTGGCTGGCGCAGTTGGTCAAAGACGGCCTCGGCGTGATGGAAGAGTCCGCCGTGGCAAAAGACGAGCGCCTGTCGGAAATGCTGATGATGGGCCTGCGCTTGGCGGAGCCGATTCCGCGCGCGCGCTTCCTGCGCATCGCCGGAAAAGAGCCGGAAGCAGCGCTCGATCAAAAACGCCTGCAGCGCCTGATCGAAGGCGGTTTTCTCACGATCGATGAGCGCGGCCTCGCCAGCACCAGCGAGGGCCGCCAACGGCTCAACGCGGTGCTGGCTGAATTAATAATCTAGTTCGTGAGTTGCTCGAATGTCGTCGGCGCCGGGCTGACGACACGCGAATTGCGCGGCGTCACTTCCTTCACCGCTAGGCCGCGTTCGGCGAGACCCTGCGGCGTCAGACGGAAGATGCCGTCGACACCGGCAAAGCCGTTCGGCTGGGCAATCGCGGCGGAGGAGAAGCGCGAAGCGGCAGGGCCACGCGCCAGCACGGCGGCGAGCGCGGCGGCATCGTAGCCGAGCGCGGCGCGCGGCGGCGGCACTGCGCCATAAAGCTTGCGATAGGTGGCGGCGAATTCGGCGCGCGGGCCATCGGGCGTCGCCGGATACCAGCCGCCGGCCAGCGCCGGCTCGGTCCAGGTGTCCGGATCTTCCCATTCGATGGTGCCGAGCGTGCGCACCTTGCGCGTGTCGACGTCGTAGAACGGCAACAGCGGCGCGATCGCCTTGATACGGCCGCCGCTTTCGGGAATCACCACGGCGTCAAAATCGACGTCGCCGTAGGTCTCCAGCCGTTCGAGGCGGCGCAACGCCAGCTTGGAGGCTTCGTCGTCGAGCGCCGCCAATTCCTGGCGCTGACGGCGCAGCGCTTCGCGGCGCGCGTCGTAATTGGTCATGCGGCGCACCACCGGCGAGACGAGATTGGTGCTGGCCGAGGCATCGTAGCTGGCGATCTCGCCGAGGGTCAGACCGGCGCGCTCGACGGCAGCGCGCACGGCGGCGGCGACGCGCTGGCCATAGACCGAGTCGGGCACCAGGGCGGCGATGCGCTGCAGGCCGCGGCTGGCGGCATAATTGACCACGCGCGTCACCTGCATCTCCGGCGTGAAGCCGAGGATATAGACGCCGTTGCCGGCCACCGCGTAATCGTTGGTGAAGGCGACCACCGGGACGCCGCGCGCGCGCGCCGCCGGGGCGATCGTCTCGACATCGGCCGAGAACAGCGGGCCGAGCAGCAGCTGCGCGCCGGCCGTCATGGCGTCTTCGGCGGCGGCGAGCGCGCCATCCGGCGTGCCTTTGGTGTCGCGCGGCAGCAGCGCGACATCTGCGCCGCCTTCCATGCCGGCGAGATCGAACAGCGCCATCTGCGCCGCATTGAGCAAAGCCTGACCGAAAGCGGCGCCTTGGCCGCTCAAGGGCACGAGGAAGCCCACGGTGACGGACTTGCCGCTGTCCGGCGGCGCGAGCTGCAGGGTCTCGGCGTTCGGGGTCGGCATCGGCGCGGGCGCGGCGGTGGCCGGCGGCGGCGCGACAACTTGCGGCTGGGGCGGTTGGGCGACTAACCTGCCGGGCTGCTGGCAGGCCGCGAGCGGCGCGAGAAGCAGCGTGGCGACGCACAAACGCGCCAGGATCGACGGAAACGGCATGATGCACACGCGGGGGAAACCTTAGGTTGGCCCAGGGTAAACAGACAGGCGCTTCAAGTAAACCGGAGGCAAGTAAACCGGGAGCGCTGGCCGCGCCGGAGCAGGAACAGAACGCGCCGGACGCCGATTCGTCCCCGCGCGCTTTAACACCTGGCCTTTATGTCGTCGCCACGCCGATCGGCAATATCGCCGACATCACCTTGCGCGCCCTCGATGTGCTGAAAGCCGCCGACGCCATCGCCTGCGAGGACAGCCGGGTGACCTCGAAGCTGCTGACGCGCCACGGCATCGCCGCCAAGCTCGTCCCCTACCACGAGCATAACGCCGCCGAGATGCGGCCCAAGCTGCTGCGGCGGCTGGCCGCCGGTGAGCGCATCGCCCTGGTCACGGACGCCGGCACGCCGCTGGTCTCCGATCCCGGCTATAAGCTGGTGCGCGAGGCCATCGCCGCGAACCTCAATGTCGTGCCGCTGCCCGGGCCTTCCGCCCCGCTCGCCGCCCTGGTGCTGTCGGGTCTGCCGAGCGACCGCTTCCTCTTCGCCGGCTTCCTGCCGGCCAAAAGCGCCGGACGGCGCTCGGCGCTGGGTGAACTGGCCGCCGTGCCGGCGACGCTGATCTTCTTCGAATCGGCGCAACGACTGGCCGAAAGCCTGGCCGACATGGCCGACGTGCTAGGCGAACGCCCTGCCGCCGTCTCGCGCGAGATCACCAAGCTCTATGAAGAGACCCGGCGCGGCAGCTTGCGCGAATTGGCAGCGCATTACGCTGAAGCCGGCGCGCCCAAAGGCGAAATCGTCGTCTGCATCGGCGGCGCCGATGCCGCGAGCCAAGCTGCCAGCGCCGAAAGCCTCGATGACCGGCTGCGCGCGGCGCTCGAACAGGCCAGCGTCAAGGACGCCGCCGCGATCGTCTCCGCCGCCACCGGCCTGCCGCGCAAGCAGGTCTATGCCCGCGCGCTTGAGCTGAAGGCGGGCAAGTGAAGCAAGCTAAGCTGGCCGCCTGGAAAGCCGGCCGGCGCGGCGAAGCCCTCGCCGCCTTGCGGCTGCGCATGACCGGCTGGCGCATCCTGGCGCGCGACTGGCGCTCGCCGGCCGGGGAAATCGACATCGTCGCCAAGCGTGGGCGGCTCGTCCTCTTCATCGAGGTCAAGGCGCGCGGCGACGAAGCCGCGGCGGGCGAAGCCATCGGCGCGCGCCAGCAAGCCCGCATCACGGCCGCGGCCGGGCTATTTCTCGCCCGCCACCCCGAACTGGCCGGCTACGACGCGCGCTTCGACGCCATGCTCGTCGCGCCGTGGCGCTGGCCGCGCCATCTGCCCGACGCCTGGCGGTAAAATAGACTGCGTCAAATTTTGGCCATGGTTCGTCGGCAGGCTCGGCAGGCTGGACATCGCCGTCCCGATATAAGACTCTCGCGCAAACCACGAGACAGAGCATGACCGCCGACAGCATCAGCCCCCGCTTCCTGCTTTCCGCCGCCGCAGCCGCCGGCCTTCTCCTTTCGACCGCCGCCTGCACGCCGGTCGGCGTCGCTGTCGGCGCCGGCGCGACCGGCGCGGTCACCGCCTCGCAGGAGCGCGGCATCGAGGGCGGCGCCAGCGACACGCAGATCCGCGCCGCGATTAATTATATGTGGCTCGAATATTCGGCCACCATGTATCGCCAGCTCAATCTGCAGATCTGGGAAGGCCGCGTGCTGCTCACCGGCGTGATCGGCTCGGAAGAATGGCGCGCCCAGGCGGTCAAGCTCGCCTGGCAAGCCAAGGGCGTGAAGGAAGTGATCGACGAGACCGTCGTCGATAAGTCGGGAAGCACCGGCAGCTTCGTGCGCGATCAGTGGATCACCGGGCAGCTCAAGAGCAAGCTGCTGTTCGAGAAGAACGTCTTCTCGGTGAACTATTCCTTCGAGACCGTGCGCGGCGTGATCTACATGATCGGCGTGGCGCAGGACCAGCAGGAACTTGAGATCGTCCTCAACCACGCGCGCAACATCGAATATGTGCAGCGCGTGGTGAATCACGTCCTGCTCAAGAGCGATCCGCGCCGCGCCAACAACGGGAACCAACCGCAGGGCCAGCCCGGCGCGCAGAGCCAAGGCGGCACTTCGACCGGCGGTTCGGGCGCGCCGATGCCGGCCGAACCGGCCGGCGGCTATCCGGTCGAGGGCGGCGCCGCGCCGGCGCCGCGCAGCGGCGGCATCACGACCGAACAGTTGAACTGACCTCATGAGCGAGACCCGCGCCAGCAGCGAGATCGAGACCGCGCTGGCCGGGGTGGGCGCGCTCGGCGACGACGAGATGGATCTCGCCGAGACGGCGCTGATGCTCGCCGCGCTGGAGCGCCCGCGCGTCGCGCTCGAACGCTACCGCCTGCATTTGAGCGATCTCGCCGGCGGCGTGGCGCAAGCCGCAGCGACGGGCGGCGCGCTTGAAGACCGCGCCGCCGCGCTAATCCGCGTCATCGTCGATGAGCAAGGCTATCGCGGCGACGAGCTGACTTATGACGATCTGCAGAACGCCAATCTGATGCGCGTGATCGACCGGCGCAAAGGCCTGCCGGTCACGCTCGGCATCCTTTACATCCACGCCGCGCGCGCTCAAGGCTGGACGGCCCACGGCCTCAACTTCCCGGCGCATTTCCTGATCGCGCTCGAACGCTCGGGCGAACGGCTGATCATCGATCCTTTTCGCGGCAAAACGGTGGGCGACGCCGGCGCGCTGCGCGAGCTGCTCAAAACCATGATCGGCCGCGACGCCGAGCTCACTCCGGCTCATTGCGCCGCCCTGGCCAATCGCGCCGTGCTGCTGCGCCTGCAGAACAACATCAAGTCGCGCCTGATCGCGCAAGGAAAGGGCGAGAAGGCCGTCGCCACGGTCGAGCGCATGCTGCTCTTCGCCCCAAAGGAAGCCGAGCTGTGGCGCGAGGCCGGCGTGCTGCATGGGGAGCTCGGCAATCTCGGGGCGGCCATCGCGGCGCTCGACAAGTTCGTCGCCCTGACGCCCGATGCGGCGGCCCGTCATACGGCCGCGCAAGCGCTGCAGATCCTGCGCCGGCGGCTCAACTGAGCCACGCCCGACTGGCTTAAAGCCGCGGCGCGCGCCATAATCCGCGCGCCCCTCGCAAATGGAGTACGACATATGAGCCTCGCGGTCGCCCTGCAGATGGACCCGATGGAATCCATCAACATCGACGGCGATTCCACCTTCATGCTCGCCCTCGAGGCGCAGCGCCGCAAGCACGCGCTCTATCACTACCTGCCGCAAGATCTGGCGCTGATGGACGGCCGCGTGACGGCGCGCGCGCGCGAAGTGACGGTGCGGCGCAAAAAGGGCGATCATTTCACTTACGGCCCGGCCAAGCTGGTCGATCTGGCGGAGATGGATGTGATCCTGATGCGCCAGGATCCGCCGTTCGACATGGCCTACATCACGGCGACGCATCTGCTTGAGCATCTGCCATCGAGCGTGCTTGTGGTGAACGATCCTGTCGAGGTGCGCAACGCGCCGGAGAAATTGTTCGTGACGCATTTCGACGGCGTGATGCCGCCGACGCTGATCGCTTCGGACCGCGAGCGCATCGTCGCCTTCCGCGCCAAGCACAAGGACATCATCCTCAAACCGCTCTACGGCAACGGCGGTGCCGGCGTCTTCCACTTGCGGCCCGAGGACGACAATCTGAACGCGCTGTTGGAGATGTTCACAGCGCGCTCGCGCGAGCCGATCATGGTGCAGAAATATCTGCCCGACGTGCGCAAAGGCGACAAACGCATCATCCTGATCGACGGCGAGCCGGGCGGCGCGGTGGCGCGCATTCCGGCCAAGGGCGAGGCGCGCGCCAACCTGCATGTCGGCGGCCGCGCGGCCAAGACCAAGCTGACCGCGCGCGACAAGGAGCTTTGCGCCGCCATCGGCCCGACCCTGCGCGAGAAAGGCCTCGTCTTCGTCGGCATCGACGTGATCGGCGATTATCTCACCGAGATCAACGTCACCTCGCCGACCGGCATCCAGGAGATCAACCGGCTCGACGGAGTGGCGCTGGAGCGCGATCTGTGGGACGCCATCGAGCGCCGTCTGAAAGCGCGCCGCGCCAAGCCCGCCCAAACGAAGTCCAAAACGAAGTAAGCCGGCGAAGGCGCGTCTAATGAGCAAAGCTCCGTCCCGCCGGCTCGCCTTCATCACCGTTCTCGTCCTGGCGCTCACGCTCGGACTCGGCTTCGCGACGCTCTGCGCCGTGCTCGGCCAATTCGCCTGGCCGCTCGATCTCTTCGGGCATTTCCGCCCGCAATGGGCGGCGCTCGGCCTCATCGCGCTGCTGGCCTCCTTGCTGCTGCGCCATCTGCCGCTGATCGCCGTCAACGTCGTGCTGCTGGCGGCCAATGTCGTGCCGCTCGTCCCGCATCTGATGAGCTATATCCGCGAACCCGCCACGGCCGAGGCGTCGGGCCGCGCCATCCGCATCGCCAGCTACAACATGCGTGGCCTGGCGACCGACGATGCCAAGTTCCAGGCCTTCGTCGCCGCCGAGAAGCCCGACGTGATCGTGCTGACGGAAATTCCCAGCGACATCGACCTGCGCACCGCGCCGCTCGAAGCGGCCTATCCGCACAAGCTGATGACCCATCGCGAATCCTATCACGAGATCGGCATCCTCAGCCGCTGGCCCATTGCCGCGCTCGAGACCAACCGCTCCGCCGGCATCTATACGCCGGTCGTCGCCGCCGATCTTTGCCCGCCGAGCGGCGAGCGCGGCGCCTGCCTGCGGCTGGTGGCGTTGCACGGCATGGTGCCGTTCGGCGGCGGCGCGGCGATCCAGTCGCAGCAATTCGACATCGCCGGCCGCATGGCGGGCAGCCATCTCGGCCCCGTCGCGGTGATCGGCGATTTCAACGCGACCCCATGGTCGCCCGGCTTCAACGGCCTCAAACGCCGCGCCAATCTGATCGACGCCACGCGCGGGCGCGGCCTGACGCCGACTTGGCAGCCCGAGCGGTTGAGCGCCTCGATCGCG
>DASTMO010000067.1:0-9698 GCA_035714115.1 Alphaproteobacteria bacterium | reverse complement strand
GCGGTGATCGGCGATTTCAACGCGACCCCATGGTCGCCCGGCTTCAACGGCCTCAAACGCCGCGCCAATCTGATCGACGCCACGCGCGGGCGCGGCCTGACGCCGACTTGGCAGCCCGAGCGGTTGAGCGCCTCGATCGCGTCGCTTCTCGCCCTGGCGATCGACAACGCTCTGGTCAGCCAGGACATCGCCGTGCGCGCCAGCCGCGTCGGGCCCGAGCTCGGCTCCGACCACCGGCCGATCGTTCTCGACCTGCAATTGCCCGAGTTGGCCGCGCCCCGCTTTTAAGTCGCGCTTTTAGATCGCCAACATGCGGCGACGCGCTATCATCGCGCCATGACAGCCAACATCGATCTTTCGCAAGCCGCTCTCCTCATCGCTGACGTCCAGGCCGATTATCTGGCGGCGGATGGTTTCCTCGCCCGCGCCGGCCGTGCGCCGATGAGCCTGGATGACATCGCCGCCATGAGCAGCGAAATCCAGAAGCTCGCGGCGATGTTTCGCGCCAAGGGCCGTCCGGTCATTTGGGCGCGCAACGCCTTTCGCGCCGATATGGTCGATTGCGCCTGGGGCCCAGGCTGGGCCGAACGCCAGTTCGGTGCGGCGCACGGCTTCCTCGTCGAAGGCACTGCGGGGGCCGATTGGCTCGCCGGCATCGGTCCAGAGGCGAACGACATCGTCCTGACGCGCGGCGCTCACGGCGTCTTCGCCGGCACATCGCTCGACCGCATCCTCGCCAATCTCGCCGCGCGCGATCTGCTGCTGGCCGGCGGCCCGCTTTCGGCATCGCTCAGCGACACGGCGCGCAGCGGCGCGGCGCTCGGCTATCGCGTCTTCATCGCCGGCGAGGCCGTCTTCCCGCCGCTGCAAAGCTATCCCTCGATCAGTTCGGCGCAGGCGTTGACGAGCGCCGAGATTCTCGCCGCGCCGGCGCAAGCCCCGGCCGCGCGAAGCGAACGCTCCGCTTTTCTCGTCATCGACATGCAGAACCATTTCCTCTTCCCGCAAAAGGACGATGAAGAGGCGCGCCAAAAGAACTTCGCGCGAAATGCCGAGCTGGTGCGCCATTGCGCCGCGCTGGCCGATCATCTGCGCGCGAAGGGTTGGCCGGTGATCTGGATCAAGACGGGACGGCGCGCCGACCGCGTCGACACCGCCATGCACAAGCTGCGCGAGGACATCCTGCTGAGCGGCGACAGCTTGCTGCTCGACGGCACCTGGGGCGCCGAGCTGGCCGATGGCCTGACGCCCGCCAGCGAAGATTATGTGCTTTATAAGCGCGGCCAGAGCGGTTTCAGCTTCACTCCGCTGCACCGCGCCTTGCGCAATCTCGGCATCACGCACTGTCTCTTATCGGGCGGCGCGGCTTCGGGCTGTCTCGGCGCGACCCTGCGCGACGGCGCGGTGCTCGGTTATGATTTCAGCATCGTCGAAGATGCGGTCTATCCGGTCGGCTCGAAGTATATGGCAGTGCTCGAGAACTACGCCGCCATGCGGCGCGCGGCGGACATCCTCGGCAATCGATAGGGCGGGATACGGGTCGCCCACGCCTCGTTTCGCCCATCTATGCGAAAAAGAGGCGTTTCGCGCCGGCCCTGTCCTGACGCAGAGGTGATCGATCGCCCCTGGCGCGCGACCGCCGCCTTCGGCAGATTGTCCGCCGATGACCCACCCGCTTTTGGAGCGCAACGACATATGACCGACCTGATCACTTTGTTTTCCGACCCCGCCGTCTGGGCCGCGCTCGCCGCCCTGATCGCCATGGAGGTGGTGCTCGGTATCGACAACCTGATCTTCATCTCGATTCTGACCAACAAACTGCCGCCGGAACAGCGCGTCAGCGCGCGCCGGCTCGGCATCGGCGGCGCGCTGATCCTGCGCCTAGCGCTGCTCGCCACCGTCAGCATCATCGTCACCCTCACCGAGCCGGTCGTGACGCTGTTCGGCCAGGGCTTCTCCTGGCGCGACATCATCCTGATCGCCGGCGGCCTGTTCCTGGTGTGGAAAGCGACCAAGGAAATCCATCACAGCGTCGATCCGACGCCGAACCACGACCTGTTCGACACCAAGGCCGCGACCCTCGGCTACACCGCGGCCATCGGCCAGATCCTGCTGCTCGACATGGTCTTCTCGGTCGATTCGATCATCACCGCCGTCGGCATGACGCCGCATCTGCCGGTGATGGTGATCGCCGTGCTGGTTACCGTGTTCGTGATGCTGGTGGCGGCAACGCCGCTCGCCAACTTCATCCAGAACAACCCGACCCTGGTGATGCTGGCGCTCGGCTTCCTGCTGCTGATCGGCACGACGCTGATCGCCGAAGGCTTCGGCGCCCATGTGCCGAAGGGCTATGTTTACGCCGCCATGGCCTTCTCGGCCTTCGTCGAATGCCTGAACATCCTGGCGCGGCGGCGCAAAACCAAGACGCATTAAGCGCAAACGAAAAGGGCGGCGCATCGGCGCCGCCCTTTCTTCTTCATCGGTCCCGCCTCACGCCGCTTTCTGCACGCCGGACAGGAAGTTCTGCACTTCGCCGCGCAGCCGCACGGCTTCGTGCGACAAGAGCGAGGCCGCCGTCTGCACGCCGGCCGCGACCGTGCCCGCTTGCGACACGGCGCGGTGGGCCGTCGAGATGTTGCTCGAGACCTGGCGAGTGCCCTGCGCCGCCTGCTCCACATTGTCGGCGATCTCGCGCGTCGCCGCGCCCTGCTGCTCAACCGCCGCCGCAACCGTGGCGGTGATTTCGTTCATGCGCGTGACCACGTCGCTGATGCCGCGCAGCGCCGTCACCGCCGTGCCGGTCATGTCTTGGATCTCGGCGATCTTGCCGGTGATCTCTTCGGTCGCCTTGGCGGTCTGGCTCGCCAGGTTCTTCACCTCGGAAGCCACGACGGCGAAGCCCTTGCCGGCCTCGCCCGCGCGCGCCGCTTCGATGGTGGCGTTGAGCGCCAACAGATTTGTCTGTTCGGCGATGCCGCTGATCAGCGTCAGGATGTCGCCGACGCGCGAGGCCGATTCGGCCAGCGCGTTCATGGTGGCGTCGGCGCGGCCGGCTTCCTCGACCGCGCTGGAGGCGATCTGCGAGGACTGCGCGACCTGACGCGATATCTCCTGGATCGAAGACGACAGCTCTTCCGTCGCCGCGGCCACCGTGCCGACATTGGCGTTGGTCTGTTCGGCCGCCGCCGCCGCCGCGGTGGTATCGCCGTCGGCTTGTGTCGCGATGCTGCTCATCGAACTGGCGGAGGTCTCCATCTCGGTAGCGGAGGACGCCATATTGTCGACCACGGCTTTGACCGAGGCCTCGAAATCTGCAGCCAGCTTGCGCATCTCGGCGGCGCGCTGCTCTGCGTGAGCCGCTTTCATGCGCGCTTGTTCGTCGTTGAGACGCGCGGCCTCCGATGAGCGCTCCTTCAACACGCTGATGGCCTGAGCCATGGTGCCGATCTCGTCGCTCCGCTCCAGACCCGGAATGGCGACGCTGAGATCCCCGTCGGCGAGCCGATGGGTCGCGCCGGTGAGGCCGATGATGGGACGCGTGATGCGCCGGCCGAGCCAGAAGGCGACGGCGAAGGTGAGAAGCGCGACGAGGCCGACGACGATGACCGTGCGCACGGCATTGTCCCAAGCCGCCGCCTCGACGCTGTCGAGATAGACGCCCGAGCCGACGACCCACTGCCAGTCTTTCGACAGCAGCGAATAGGTCACCTTACGCTCCGGCGGCTGGTTCGGCGCCTTGGGCCAGAGATAGTAGGTGAAGCCGCCGCCGGCTTTCGCCTTTTCGATCATGTCGCGGCTGAACAGAAAGCCGTTGGCGTCCTTGTTGTCGATCGACGGCGTGCCTTCGCGGTCCTTGAACATGCCATTGACCAAGTTCACGCCTTGGGTGTCGCGCGCGATGGCATATTCGGTGACGTCGTAACGGATGGCGCGCAGCACGTCCTTCGCCGCGTCTTGCGCGGCGCTCTTGCTCATCTCGCCCTTGGCCGCCTTGGCTTCGAAGCCCTCGACGATCTTGAGCATGGATTCGGTGACGACGCGGGCACGCGCTTGGCGCTCGTTCAGCGTGACGTCATTGATGGAATGGATCGACGCATAACCGGCAAGCGCGAGGGCGATGACGGCAATGACGGGAATAAGCTGGATACGCGAATTGACGCTGCGGAAAAGGCGCATGGCCGGGGATCCTCGATCGGCAGGAGATGAGCGCTCGAAGCGAGCGCGGCTTTGCGCCGATTAATGCGAACCGCCGGTGAATCGAAGGTTAAAAGTCCCGTTCGCGCCGCCGACCTATCCTTCCGAGAAAGTCGGCCGGTAACTGGGGAACTGCGGCGATCCTGCCTTGCCGCCGTTACTTCGCGCCTTTGGCGCGAAGAATCGTTGCAATCTCGCTATGGCCCTTGCTCACGGCATGGACGAGCGGCGTGAGACCGTCGCGGTCGGCGAGGTTGACGTTGGCGCCGGCTTCGATCACTTGCCGCACGATCTCCTGATGGCGCGGGCCGCCATCGCCGAGGATCACCGCTTCCAAAAGGCAGGTCCAGCCGAGGCGGTTGACGTGATTGACGTCGACCCCCGCCTTGATGAGCAAATTCACGGCCTCGAGATGGCCACGCTCGCAGGCTGGAATCAGCGCCGTGCCGCCGAAGCGGTTGAGGCTTTTGATGTCGGCGCCGTTGGCCAGCGTCAGCCGCAGAATCTCGACATAGCCGCGCGCGCCCGCCAGCAGATAGGCGCTGTCGGAAATATCGTCCTTGGCGTTGACGTCGGCGCCGCGCGCGATCAGCAGACGGGCCACCTCGATGCGGTTGCCCTGCGTGGCCGCGAGCAAGGCCGTGCGGCGACGACCGTCGCGCCATTCGATGTCGGCGCCGCTGGCGAGCAGCTTCTCGGTCAGATTTTTATCGCCCGCCTCAGCGGCGACGATCAATTGGCGGCCGAGCGCGGAGGGCGACGGCGCTGCCGGCGGCGGCTTGTAGGGAGCCTGCGCCAGCGCCAAGCCGGCCGATGCAAGAAGCAGCGGCACGGCGAGACAAGCGGCAAAACAGGCGAGACGGGGCCGGACGGCGAAAAGGCTCATGAAGCCATGTTACGCCATCCGGCCCCGCGATCAGCACAAATCGCCGTGACGCAGAGTGGGCGGGAATAGCTGGCTTATTTGCGCCAAGTGATCACCACGGCGCGGTTTTCCGCCTGGGCCGTATTGTCGGCCGTCTTAATCAGCGGCTCGGATTCGCCCTTGGCGACGATCTGCAGCCGCGTCGCCGGAATGCCGCGATCCATCAGTCCGCGCGCGACCGATGTGGCGCGTTCCTGAGACAGCATCAAATTGCGTCGCGCATCGCCCGTGGTGTCGGACTGGCCGCTGACGATCATCACCAGAGGGTCGCCCTCGCGGAACAAACGCGCCGCTTGATCGAGTGTGGCGCGGCTCGCCGCGTTGGGACGGCTCTCGCCCGAATCGAAGAACACGCGCAGATCCTGCGGCGCTGGCGCCGTCGCTTGCGGCGCGGGTGTCGGCGTCGAATGCAGGGCGGGATCCGCCGGCACAATCTGCGTGACCTGAGGCTGGCCGGCATTGCTGTTGGCGCAGGCGGCAAGAGCGGCGCTCGACAAGAGGGCGAGCGACGACGGGGCGAGGCGGGCGAAATTCATGAAAAATCTCCTGAATGCTGACCTTTGCGTACCTGACGTAGACGCAGGTTCCAGGATTTGGTTCCTCATGCAACCGGGCCGCGCCCCAAGCGTTGACTCTGGTCCGAACGTCGGGGCTCCGAACGTCGGGAACCAGGGATTGGGGCTTTGCGCCATGCGGCATGCCGCGTCATTTTTCATCATCAGCCGCTGCGCCGCGCCGCTTCTGATCGCCGCAGGACTGGCTGCCTGCAGCGCTGTCGATCAAGTGCAGACGGATATGACGCGCGACTGGCGAAAGTTTCAGACCGAGGTGCTGAAACAACCGAGCGGCGAGACAGGGAAGCGCGAGAGCGGCAAAGTTCAAACCGCGCGCAGCGCAGCGCCCGCCAAATCCGCCGCTCAGCCCGCAAGCAAAACGCCGGTCCAGAACAAAGCGCCTAACACGCAAATCGCCCAATTGCGCCAGCGCGCCGAAGACGGCGAGGCCGATGCGCAGTTCCAGTTCGGCTTGCGCTACGACAAAGGCGAGGGCATCGCGCGCGATCCCGAAGAAGCCTTGCGCTGGTATCGCAGCGCCGGCGAACAAGGCCATGCGCTCGGTGCGCTCAATGCCGCGCTGCTTTACGATTCCGGCACCGCCGTCGATCGCGACGCGGTCGCTGCCGCCAGCTGGTATCGCAAGGCGGCCGATGCCGGCAACGGGCGCGCGGCCTACAATCTCGGCCTGCTCTATGAAAACGGCGACGGTGTCGTGCAGGACAAATCGCAAGCGAGCGCTTGGTACGCCAAGGCGCAACGCGCCGGCATTAGCGCCGCCGGGCCGAAACTCGCCGCTCTTGCGCCCAAGCCGCAGCCCGCCATTCAGCCGTCCGAGCTCGCGCCGGCAGCCGCCGTCGCCGCCGCGCCGTCCGAAAGCCTGCGCCTCGCGCTGGCCAAGGACTATTCACTCGGCGCCAGCACGCCAGACGATCCGCTGCTCGCCGATGCGATCCGCCAGGCGGCGGACAACGGCGATTCGCAAGCGGCGTGCAATCTCGGCATGCGCTATGTGAACGGGCGCGGCGTGCCCCGCGACTGGCCGCAAGGCGAAGCCTGGCTGAGACGCGCCGCCGAACGCGGCTATGCGCCGGCGCAAACCAATCTCGCCATGCTGCTCGCGAGCGATCAGAACCCGCAGGCCGACAACGGCGAGGCCTTGATGTGGGCGTCCAAGGCGGCCAATGCCGGCTATGGCCCGGCGCGCGCGCAGCTCGGCATGATGTACGCCAATGGGCGCGGCGTGGCGCCCGACAGCCGCATGGCCGATTTCTGGCTCGCCTCCGCCCAGCGCGATATGCGCGAACCTCCGGGTTCCTGCGCCGCGCCGGCGATGAAGGACGCCCTCACGGCGCGTTAAACGCAGCGCGACATAAATCACACCTTAAGGTTGTTGCCGATAAATTCGCCGTTCGACGCTTCTTGCGTTCCCTTCGGCGCGCTATAGTCTCCTGCTACGGGGACTTATTTCCTATGATCGACCATATCGCCTTTATCACCGCCTCATGCCGGGTGCTCGCGCCATGAGCCTGGACATCCGCACGCTGGTGATCATGCATGCGCTGGTGAGCCTGATGCTCGCCATCGTCATGATCGTGTTCTGGCGCAGCCACCGCACCACCCCCGGCCTCGGCCATTGGACCCTCGGCACCGCGCTGTTCGCCGCAGGCGTCCTCGCTGCGGGATTGCGCGGCATGGTTCCCGATTACCTTTCGATCGTCTTCGCCAATCTCACCGGCATGATCGGCGTCGCGGCCTATTGGAACGGCATCCGCCTGTTCGACGGCCGGCGCAGCCATTGGGCCGAAGCCCTGCTCATCGTCGGCCTGTTCGTCGCCTTCACCGTGCATCAGACCTATGTCGAGGACGACATCGTCTCGCGCGTCATGGCGCTGTCGCCGGGCTATGCCGCCGCCTGCCTGCTCTGCGCCTGGGAATTGCTGCGCGGTCCGGCCGGCGGCCGTCCGCCGCGCGAGCGCGCGCCCGCCTCGCTCGCCGCCGCGCTGTTCCTGCTGGTCGCCGTCACCATGACGCTGCGCATGTTCTGGACCTGGTTCGATCCGCCGTCCGAGATCGACCTTTTCGTCAGCACGCGCGCGCAGGAGATCCACTTCACCGCCGGCCTGTTGGGCAAAATTCTCGTCGTCGTCGCTTTCCTGATGATGGCGCTGCAGCGCCTGCAGACGCGGCTCGAGGAACGCAACAACGATCTGCAGCAAGCGCGGCTGCGCGCCGAACAGGCCAATCGCGCCAAGTCGGAATTCCTCGCCAGCATGAGCCACGAGCTGCGCACGCCGCTCAACGCCATCATCGGCTTTTCCGACGTGCAGGCGCGCGAGCTTTACGGCCCGCTCGGCCACGAGCGCTACCGCGAATATTCCGCCGATATCCATAAATCCGGCACGCATCTGCTCGGCCTGATCACCGGCATTCTCGACATGGCGCGCCTGGAAACCGGCAAGCTCGAAATCGACAGCGTCGATTTCGATCCGCGTCCGGCGCTCAAGCGCGCGCTGGCGCGCATTCAGGCCGAGGCCAACAGCAAGAACATCCGCATCATCACCGACATCGACGATTCGGCGCCGATCTGCCGCGCCGATCCGGCGGCCTTCGCCAAGATCGCCCAGCAGCTCCTGTCGAATGCCGTGAAATTCACGCCCGAGGGCGGCTTCATCGCCGCCAAGCTCGGCCGGCTGACCAACGGCAGGGTCGTGTTCAGTTTGCGCGACAGCGGCCCCGGCATTGCAGCGCAAGATTTGCCGCGCGTCATGCGGCCGTTCGAGCAGACCGAACAGGCGCAGGGCGTGGGCGGCATCGGCCTCGGGCTGGCCTTGGTCGATGCGCTGGTGAAATCGCAGAACGGCAGCTTTCAGATCGACAGCAAGCCGGGCGAAGGCGTCACCGCCATCGTCACCCTGCCCGCCGGCGAACTGCTGGCCGCCGCCGTCTGATCCCCCGCGCGGCGCTATCGCCGCGCGCAGGAGGCGCGTTATAGTTTCCCCGCACCGGGGGATTCGCAACGCATGACCGCCCATATCGCCACCGTCGCCTTTCAAGGCATCGACGTGCTCGCCATCGACGTGCAGGTGCAGATGGCGGCGGGCCTGCCGGCTTTCGCCATCGTCGGCCTGCCCGACAAGGCGGTCGGCGAATCGAAAGAGCGCGTGCGCGCCGCGCTCAACGCGCTCGGCTTGGCGCTTCCCCCGAAACGCATCACCGTCAATCTCGCGCCCGCCGACGTCGCCAAGGAAGGCAGTCATTTCGATCTGCCGATCGCGCTCGGGGTGCTCGCCGCCATGGGCGTCCTGCCGCAAGACGAGCTTGAGGGCTATGTCGCGCTCGGCGAACTGTCGCTCGACGGCGCGCTCGCCCCGGTCGCCGGCACTTTGCCGGCGGCGCTCCATGCCTTCAATGCCGAGCGCGGGTTGATCTGCCCGGCCGGGGTCGGCGGCGAAGCCGCCTGGGTCGAAGGCCTCCGCATCCTCGCGCCGGCCAGCCTGCTGGCGCTGATCAACCATTTCAAAGGCACACAGGTGCTCTCGCCGCCTAAGGCGAAACTCGCGCCGGTGGCGGACGGCCCCTATCGCGGCCTCGATCTCGCCGACATCAAAGGGCAGGAGAACGCCCAGCGCGCTTTGGAAGTGGCGGCGGCCGGCGGGCATAACCTCCTGATGAGCGGGCCGCCCGGCGCCGGCAAGTCGATGTTGGCCCAACGCCTCGCCGGCATTCTGCCGCCGCTGGAGGCCGCCGAAGCGCTGGAGGTGAGCATGATCCATTCGCTCGCCGGCACGCTTTTGTCGAACGGCGCATCGGCCGGTCTGATGCAGACGCGGCCCTTCCGCGATCCGCATCATTCCGCGTCGCTCGCCGCGATGATCGGCGGCGGCGCGCGCGCCAAGCCAGGCGAGGTGTCGCTCGCCCATCTCGGCGTGCTGTTTCTCGATGAACTCCCAGAATTCGCTCGCGCCACCTTGGAGGCGCTGCGCCAACCTTTGGAATCGGGCCGCGCCGTTGTCGCGCGCGCC
>DASTMO010000066.1:0-6523 GCA_035714115.1 Alphaproteobacteria bacterium | reverse complement strand
TTCACCCGCGACGCCGGCGCGGTCAGCACCACCGAACTGCTGGCCGGCGGCATGCTCCCCTCGCACAGCGTCTGGATCGACCTGCTCAACCCGACGGGCGAGGAAGAACGGGCGCTCGAGCGCGCGCTCGGCGTCGAGATGCCGACCCATGAAGAGATGCGCGAGATCGAAGTGTCGAGCCGCCTCTATCAGGAGGGCGACGGCACCTACATGACCGCGACCGTGCTGGCCAAGTCCGACACCTCGCAGCCGGAATCGACCGTCGTCACATTCATCCTGGTCGGCGAGATTCTCGTCAGCCTGCGCTACGGCGAGCCGGCGCCTTTTCGCACCTTCGCCGCCCGCTGCCTGCGCCAGTCGATGCTGCGCGCCTCGGGCGAGGCGGTGCTGATGGGCTTGCTCGACGCCGTCACTGACCGTCTGGCCGATCTGCTGGAGCGCGTCGGCATCGACATCGACGCGATTTCGCGCGATGTCTTCGATCCCGACGCCAACAGCGCGCGCAGCGGCGATTTCTTCAAGGAAATCCTGCACCGCATCGGGCGCAACGGCGATCTCGCCTCGAAATGCCGCGAAAGCCTGGTCAGCATCAACCGTCTGCTGACCTTCATCAATTCGGTCACCGACATTCCGGCGCGCAAAGACATCGATTCGAAGATGCCGACGCTGATCGCCGACGTCCATTCGCTCAGCGACCACGCCACCTTCCTGTCGGGCAAGGTCAACTTCCTGCTCGACGCCACGCTCGGCATGGTCAACATCGAGCAGACCAACATCATCAAAATCTTCTCGGTCGCGTCGGTCGCCTTCCTGCCGCCGACCTTGATCGCCAGCATCTACGGCATGAATTTCCATTTCATGCCAGAGCTCGACTGGCCCTGGGGCTATCCCATGGCCGTCGTATTGATGATCGCCTCGGCCGTCGCGCCTTACCTCTATTTCAAACATCGCAAGTGGCTCTGAGCCGCTAAGCGTTTCGTCGCGCGATCCTGCTTGCCGGCCCGCCGTTTCATGGCGCGCGCCGGGCTTTCGCGCTGCTCGAACGGCGTTGACGGCCTTTCCTCTGCCGCCTAATCTCACTGTATCAAAAATGAGATTATTTCTTAAAAAGTGCACAGCCTGATCCGCCGCGCCGTTCTACTCTTCTGCATCCGCAAGCCAGTTTGAGCCCATGAAACCCGCAGCATTCGTTTATCACGCGCCCAAAACGCTCGATGCGGCATTGGCGCTTCTCGCCGAAGTCGCGCCGCAGGACGGCCGCGTGCTGGCCGGCGGGCAAAGCCTCGTGCCGACCATGGCTTTCCGCCTGGCGCGCCCCGGCCATCTCGTCGACATCAACGGCGTCGCCGGCCTCGACCGTCTGGCCGTCGACGGCGATGTGCTCTCGGTCGGCGCCACGGTGCGTCATGCCACCTTCGAAAAGGCCGATCCCAAGTTCGGCACGCTCGGCGCGCTGCTCGCCGATGTGGTGCATAACATCGCCCACTATCCGATCCGCACGCGCGGCACCATGTGCGGCAGCCTGGCTCATTCCGATCCATCGTCCGAATGGTGCCTGACCGCTGTCACGCTCGGCGCCGAGATGGTCGCCAAAAGCGTGAAGGGCGAGCGCCGGATCAAGGCTGCCGACTATTTCCAGGACATCATGACGACGGCGCTGGTAGAAGGCGAACTGCTTGCCGAGGTCCGCTTGCCCTTGCTGAAAGCGGGCACCAAGCACGGCTTCTACGAATTTAGCCGCCGCGCCGGCGATTTCGCCCTGGGCGCCGCGCTCGTCACCTATCGCATTGAAGCCGGGAAGATCGTCGATGCCCATGTCGGCGTCGGCGGCATTGAAGGCACGCCGCGCCGCATCGCGGAGGCCGAAGCCGCGCTCAACGGCCAGGCGCCCGGCGCTGCCGCCTTTGCCGCTGCCGGCAAGGCCGTCTCCGCCGTCGTCGATCCGCTCGAGGACGCGCAGACCCCGGCGTCCTATCGCCGCGATCTCGCGGCCACCGTCGTTATCCGCGCGCTGGAGAGAGCCGCCGCATGAGTGACACTGTATCCATTACGCTGAACATCAACGGCGCGAATCATAGCGTCTCGGTCGAACCGCGCCGCACCCTGGCCGACACGATCCGCGACGATTGCGGCCAGACCGGCACCCATCTCGGTTGCGAGCACGGCATCTGCGGCTCCTGCACGGTCATCATCGACGGCGAGCCGATGCGCTCCTGCCTGATGTTCGCGGTGCAGGCCGACGGACGCAAGATCCGCACCATCGAAGGCCTCGCCAAGGGCGATCAGCTGCATCCGCTGCAGCGCGCCTTCATCGACAATCACGGGCTGCAGTGCGGCTTCTGCACGCCGGGCTTTCTGATGCTGGCGACGGCCACGCTGGAGAAGAACCCGAACATCGGCGACGAAGAGCTGATGGACGTTCTGTCGTCCAATCTCTGCCGCTGCACCGGCTATCAGAACATCGTCAAAGCCGTGAAGCAGGCGCGTGCCGAAATGCGGGGAGCTGCCAAGTGAGTGCCGACCATCTGGCGGGGGCCAAGACTTACCCGACCCCGCCGACGACTGAAGAGCGTAACATTCTCGGCAAACGTGCCGTCCGCCTCGAAGATCCGCCGCTCGTCACAGGCCGCGGCCGCTATGCCGGCGACATCAATTTTCCGCGCCAGATGCACATGCGCATCGTGCGCTCCAGCATTGCCAACGGCACCATCAAGTCGATCGATGTCAGCGAAGCGCTGAAGCTGCCCGGCGTCGTCGCCGTCTGGACCAACGACGACATCAAGGAATTGGGGCCGGTCGATTTCCGCGCCGACCGCGGCGCCGAAATCCTCAAGCCCTATCGCCAGCCGGTGCTGGCCAAGGGCCGTGCGCGCTACGTCGGCGATCCGATCGCCGCCGTTTTCGCCGAAGACCCTTACATCGCCGAGGACGCCGCCGATCTCGTTATCGTCGAGATGGACGAGCTGCCGGTCGTCGTCAATTGCTGGGACAATCCCGGCGAGTTCGAACCGGGCCGCAGCACCGAAGGCGCGCTGCTCAAGCATTCCTTCGGCGACATCGAAGCGGCCTTCAAGAAGGCGCATACCATCGTCGAGCTCGATCTCTTCACCGGCCGCCACTCCGGCGTGCCGATGGAGACGCGCGGCGCCATCGGCTATTACGACGCCACCAAGGACATTCTCGAATTGCACGGCGCGGCCAAGGTGCCGCACCGCAACCGCGAGACGCTGGTCAAGATGCTCGGCCGCGCGCCCAAGGGGCTGCATGTCCATGAAAGCCATGTCGGCGGTGGCTTCGGCATTCGCGGCGAGCTCTATCCGGAAGACGTGCTGGTGCTGGTGGCAGCCATGCGCTTCAACCGCCCGGTCAAATGGATCGAGGACCGGCGCGAGCATCTGATGTGCGCCAACCAGGGCCGCGAGCAGCGCCACAAATGCCGCATTGCCGCCGACAAGGACGGCCGCATCCTCGGCCTCGAAGACGAGATTTTCCACGATCAGGGCGCTTATGTGCGCACCCACGGCGCGAACGTCGCCAACCGCACGCTCTGCATGATGACCGGCGGCTACGACATTCCGGCCTATCGCGGCGTCGCCCATTATCGCCTGACCAACAAGACGCCCTGCGCGACCTATCGCGCGCCCGGCCGTTACGAGAGCACCTTCGTGCGCGAACGCCTGGTCGACGCGCTGGCCCATAAAATGGGGATCGACCCCGTCGAGATTCGCCGCCGCAACCTGATCCGTAAGGATCAGATGCCCTATCTCATCGAGTTCGAGGAGCAGGGCGTCGAAGAGCTGCTCTACGACTCGGGCGATTACGAATTGCTGCTCGACAAAGGCCTCAAGGCGTTCCGCTGGGACGAGCGCAAGAAGGAATGCGCCGCGCGTCGCGCCAAGGGCGAATCGGTCGGCATCGGCATGGTCTTCTTCGTCGAGGAGAGCGGCCGCGGCCCGTCGGACGGCGCCAAGATGTCCGTCGATTCCAATGGCGACGTCGAGCTGATCACCGGCGGCGCGTCGCTCGGCCAGGGCTTCGAGACCAGCATGGCGCAGATCGCCGCCGAGGCGCTGGGCGTCGATTATCAGCGCATCACCGTGGTGCATGGCCAGACCGACCGCATCGCCCAGGGCATCGGCGCCCATGCGGCGCGCGCGACCGTGCTGACCGGCAGCGCGGTCAACCAGACGGCTCTGAAGCTGCGCGCCAAGGCCTTGGAATTCGGTTCCGAACTCTTGCAACTGCCCATCGGCGATCTCGACATCGTCGATGGCGTGATCGTGAAGAAGGGCGCGCCCGCCGGCGGCCCGTCGCTCAGCCTCGCCGATCTCAACAAAAAGCTCGCGCCCGGCGCGAAAATTCTTAACGGCCGCGACCCGCATCTGGCGGTGGAAGCCTGGTTCAACACCGATCACACCGTGTTTCCCTACGGCATGCATTTCGCCCAGGTCCGCGTCGACAAGGCGACTGGCCAGACCGTTTGCGAGAACTTCCTCATCGCCTACGACATCGGCCGCGCCGTCAATCCGATGCTGGTCGACGGCCAGCTCGTCGGCGGCTGCGTGCAGGGTCTCGGCGGCGCGCTTTACGAAGAATTCGCTTACAGCGAGAGCGGCGAGCCGCTCGCCGTCACCTTCGCCGATTACTTGATGCCGACCGCGCACGAAGCGCCGCGCATCGACGTCGTCATCACCGAGGACGCGCCCTCGCCGATGAATCCGCTCGGCATCAAGGGCGCGGGCGAGGGCGGCATCAACGGCGTCGGCGGCGCCATCGCCAGCGCCATCGACGACGCGCTCGGTCGCGCGGGGGCGGTCACGCAATTGCCGGTCACGCCGCAGCGCATGAAGGCGCTGCTCGCGCACGGCTGATTCGAAGAGACCGCGCTTTTTGCAGCGCGGCGCCGGGGGGATCCGGCACGGAAGTTGAATGGATCAGCGCGGCTGAAGCGCGTCGTCCATTCGGCGTGCGTAAATGCCGTTCAATCTCGTGGGGGTGTGCGATGCGGATTAAATTGGCGATGGTGGCGGCTTTGGTCGCCGCAGGAGCGGCTTCGTCGGCCGAGGCGCAGTCGAATTTCTACGCCGGCAAGCAGGTCAACGTCATTGTCGGCTACACCACCGGCGGCGGCTATGACGTCGTCGCGCGCCTGCTGGCGCGTTACATGCCCGATTATATTCCGGGCAAGCCGAGCTTCGTCGTGCAGAACATGCCCGGCGCCGGCAGCATCAAGGCGATGAACTTCATCTATGCCGCCGCGCCGAAAGACGGCCTGACCTTCGGCACCATCGGCCGCGGCATTCCCGTCGATCCGCTGCTCGGCAACAAGGAGGCGCAGTTCGACGCCGCCAAGATGAATTGGATCGGCAGCACCAGCGCCGAGACCAGCGTCTGCGCCGCTTGGCACACCGCCAAGATCAAGAGCTGGGACGACATGCAGAAGACGGAGTTCACGGCGGCGGGCGAAGGCCCGGCCTCGGACGCCGACATCTTTTCCGCTGCGTTGAAAAATTCGTTCGGCGCGAAGATCCGCTTGGTCACCGGCTATCCCGGTGGCGCCGAAATGGCGCTGGCCATCGAGCGCGAGGAAGTGGAGGGCCGCTGCGGCTGGTCGTGGAGCAGCATCAAATCGACGCGCCCGACCTGGGTGCCGGAGAAGAAGCTGATCCCGTTCCTCACGCTGTCGCTGCGCAAGAATCCGGAGCTGCCGGACGTGCCGGTGGTGACCGAGTTCGCCAAGACCGACGAGCAGATGCAGCTTCTCAAGCTGTTCCTCAGCCGTCAGGAAATGGGCCGGCCTTATGTCGCGCCGCCGGGCGTGCCGAGCGACCGCATCGCCATTCTGACCAAGGCGTTCGACGAGACGATGAAGGACGAGAAGTTCGTCGCCGAGATGGTGAAGAACAAGCTCGAAGTCTCGCCGATGAGCGGCAAGGAGGTCGCCGCCATGCTGAACGAGATCTACGCCATGCCCAAGGACGTGACGGACAAGGCGCGCGAGATCGTCGAGAAGGGCGCGCGCTAAGCGGACCCTAGAAACAAAAAACAGGCGCGTCCGCGCGCGCCTGGTCGCGCGGATCGAGCGAGGTCGGGCCCCAACTAGGCTTTGCTTGGTCCGCGCGGCGTTATTGCAAGTCTAAGTGATTGGAGAGGACGTTATGTCGGATTTGAATCTCACTCTCGCCGTTGGCGACTATGAAATCACCCGCCCGCTGATCGACGGGCGGGTCAAGGCGGACGGCATCAATCTCACCGTTGTCAGCAAGATGGACTCCACCACGCGCCACTGGCGCTTCCTGCGCAATCAGGACTTCGACGTGGCGGAAATCTCCTGCTCGTCCTACATGGCCGCGCGCGACAAGGGCCAGCCTTTCGTCGCCATCCCGGTGTTCCCGCATCGCCGCTTCCGCCACGGCTTCATCTTCATCAACACGAAGAAGGGCATCACCAAGCCCACCGACCTGATCGGCAAGAAGATCGGCGTGAAGCAATATCAGGCGAGCGCGATCCTGTGGATGCGCGG
>DASTMO010000065.1:0-5184 GCA_035714115.1 Alphaproteobacteria bacterium | reverse complement strand
TGGGAATGTCGTTCATGCTTTTACTCCTGCACCTATAGCGCGCGGCGCGCTCGGATCGAGCGGCCAGCGCGGGCGCGGCGCGAAATCGAGACTGTCGGTCAGGCCGAGGCGCAGCCGCTCCACGCCGGCCCAGGCGATCATGGCGGCATTGTCCGTGCACAGGCTCAGCGGCGGGGCGACGAGCTTGACCTTGCGCTTCTCGGCCAATTGCGCGAGCCGCGCGCGCAAAGCCTGATTCGCGGCGACGCCGCCGGCGATCACCAGATGGCGCGTCTCGGCAGCGGGATGCCTTTTCAGGAACATCTCCAAGGCCCGTCCGGCGCGGTCGGCCGTCACGTCGGCGACCGCATCCTGGAATGCGCCGGCGATGGCGGCGACGACCGCGCGCTTGGGCAGGCCGTCTTGTAAATCCTCCGCATCGAGATTCTCGATGCATTGGCGCAGCGCCGTCTTAAGCCCGGAGAAGGAGAAGTCGCAGCCCGGCCGGCCCATCAGCGGGCGCGGCAGTGGGAAGCGCGCGCGCGCGGCGGCGTCGCTTTCGCGCGCGGCGCGCTCGATCTCGGGGCCGCCGGGATAGCCGAGGCCGAGCATCTTGGCAGCCTTGTCGAACGCCTCGCCGACCGCGTCGTCGATGGTGGTGCCGAGCCGCTGGTAACGGCCGACGCCTTCGACGATCAGTAGCTGGCAATGGCCGCCGGTGGCGAGCAACAGCAGATAAGGGAAGGGCAGATCGTCGGACAGGCGCGCGGTCAGCGCATGGCCTTCGAGATGGTTCACCGCGATCAGCGGCTTGCCGCTGACCAGCGCCAGCGCCTTGGCGCTGGTGATGCCGACGATGACGCCGCCGATCAAGCCTGGCCCGCCGGTCGCGGCAATGCCGTCGAGGTCGGCAAGCGAGACCTTGGCTTCGGCGAGCGCTTCGGACACCAATCGGTCGAGATGGTCGAGATGGCTGCGCGCGGCGATCTCCGGCACGATGCCGCCGTAAGGCGCATGTTCGCCGATTTGCGACAGCACGCGGCTGGACAGCACCGCGCGTTCGCTCGTCACGATCGCGGCGGCGGTCTCGTCGCAGCTGGTTTCGATGCCCAGGATCAGCATGGCGCGGCACTCTACACGCTCGGCCGCGCGCCCGCCACCGCGCCGGGACCGGCCCGTTTCGGTCCTGCAATGGCCCGTTGCCTGAGGCCGGGGAAGCGACTAAACCCAAGGCATGAGCCCGTCCGATTCCCCCCGGCTGATTCTCGCGACGCGCGGCAGTCCGCTCGCGCTCGCCCAGGCGAACTTGACGCGCGGTTTGCTGCTGGCCCGCGACGGCGGGTTCGACATCGCCATCGAGGCGATGCGCACCACCGGCGACAAGTTCCTCGACAAGCCGCTGGCCGACATCGGCGGCAAAGGCCTGTTCACCAAGGAACTCGATGAGGCCTTGCTGGCAAAACGCGCCGCCTTCGCCGTCCATTCGATGAAGGATCTGCCGACCCGCCTGCCCGATGGACTGGCGCTGGTCGCCATGCTCGAACGCGAAGATCCGCGCGACGTCTGGATCGGCCGCGCCGGCGCGCAGCTTGCCGATCTCGCGCCCGGCGCGCTGGTCGGCACGGCCTCCTTGCGGCGCGGCGCGCAGATTCTCGACAAGCGTCCCGACCTGCGCGTCGGCATCTTCCGCGGCAACGTGCAGACGCGCCTCAAGAAGCTCGCCGCCGGCGAAGCCGAGGCGACGTTGCTGGCGCTTGCCGGCCTGCATCGCTTGAACATGAAGGTCGGCGAGGGCGATCTCGCCGGCGCGCGTATCCTCGGTCTCGACGAAATGCTCCCGGCGCCGGGCCAGGGCGCCATCGGCATCGTCTGCCGCGACGATGACACGGCGACGCGCGAGCTCTTGGCGCCGCTCGATCACGCCGCGACCCACGGCGCGGTGACGGCGGAACGCGGCGCGCTCGCCGCGCTCGACGGCTCCTGCCGCACGCCCATCGCCGCTTTCGCCGAAACGGATGGCGCGCAGATTTCCCTGCAGGTCGCGATCTTCTCGCGCGATGGCAAGATCACGCATCGCACGGCGCGCAGCGGCCTGATGCGCGACGCCCTCGCCATGGGGCTCGACGCCGGCGGCGAACTGCGCCGCAAGGCCGGCCCGAACTTCTTCGCGGAGCTGGTCCAGTGAAAATCCTCGTCACCCGCCCGCGCGCCGACGCCGAAGAGCTCGCCAAGCTGCTCGCCGCGCGCGGCCATGAAGCCCTGATCGAGCCGCTGCTCGACATCGCGACGCTGCCCGGCGATGCGGTGACGGCGGACGGCGTGCAGGCGCTCGTCTTCACCAGCGCCAACGGCGTACGCGCGTTGATCGAGCGCAACGGCGGCGACATATCGGCCTTGCGCGCGCTGCCGGTCTATACGGTCGGCGACGCCACGGCGCGCGCCGCGCGCGATGCCGGCTTCGCCGATGTCGTCTCGGCCTCGGGCGATGTGAACAGCCTCGCCGAACTGATCATCGCGCGCGTGCGACCCGATATCGGCCCTCTGCTGCATGTCTCCGGCTCCGATGTGGCGGGCGATCTCGCCGGTCAGCTGACGGAGAAGGGCTTCACGCTGACGCGCGCGGCGCTGTATCAGGCGACGAAGGCCGACAGCCTCTCGGCGGAGGCGGTCGAGGCGCTCAAGCGCGGCGAAGTGAAGGCGGCGCTGTTCTATTCGCCGCGCACCGCATCGGCGTTCGCGGCTCTCGCCGGCGATATCGCGCCGGCGCTCGGCCGCGCCACGGCGATCTGCCTTAGCCCCGCCGTCGCCGAAGCGGTGGAGGATCTGCCCGGCGCGGCGAGCTGGCGCGACATCTTGACCGCCGCCGAACCGACGCAGGATGCGCTGCTCGCGGCGCTCGACCGTTTCGTCGAACGTGAGACGCGCCCGAAGGCGTCCGCGCCGGGCGAAAGCGCTTCTGGCGCGTCGGATAACGGTTCGCCGCTGCCGCCACCGATTTTCTCCGACAGCTACGACGCGCCGCCGCGCGCCGCCGATTCTAAGGCCGATGAGCGCCCGTCCTGGGGTAGCCGCGCCGCATTGGCCTTGGTCGGCGCGCTTCTGATCGGCGGAGTCGCCGTTTATGTCGCCAAGCCGGCGCTGGTGCAGTCCGTGCTCGCGTTCGATTGGTTGCCGTCCTGGCGTTCGGTGATCGACAGCTCGCCCAAATTGGTCGAGCAGCCGGCGCCGCAAGCGCAACCCGCGCCGAGCGCCGCTTTGCCGCCGCCGACTGATAACAGCGGCGACAATGTCGATGCGTTGCGTCGCGAATTGGCGCAGGCGCAAGCCCAGTTGCGTGATGCGCAGCGCGATGCGCCGGTCTCGCCCGACAGCCTGACGCCGTCCGATCTTGCGCCCGCCGAAACGTCACCCCCCGAAATGTCCCCCGAAGTCGTCGCGCGCCTCGATCAGCTCGAAGACAAACTCGGCCAGCTCGCCGATCGTCCGGTCCTCGGGCCGGAGTCGCTGCGCTCGGCGACCGATGCGGTGTCCTCGCGTTTGGCGCGGCTCGACGAGTCCTTGAGCGCCTTGACCCAGAAGCTCGAGGCGCAAACAGCGGCGCAGGAGCGCGAGCGCGCCCGCGCCGCGCGCGCCGAGGCGCTGGCCTTCACGGCTTTGGCCTTGCGCGATTCGCTCGATAGCGGCGCGCCCTTCGCCAATGCCCTGCCGAACTTGCGGCCCTTGGCGCAGGAGGTGGGGCTCGGCGCCGACGCCGATCTCGCCGCGCCGGCTGCCGCCAAAGGTGTTGCTGGCATCGATGATTTACGCGCGCGACTGATGGCGCTCATCGCTGAGGTGATGCGCGCCGAGGCCGGCCCACCGGACACGGGATTGTTCGCGCGGTTGTGGCGAAGTCTCTCCTCTTCGGTGGTGATCCGCCGCGTCGCCGATGATGCGGCCATTCTCAATGCCGCCGATCCGGCGGATCGGCTGTTCTCGCGCGCCGAACGGCGCTTGGCCGTCGGTGATCTCGACGGCGCCATCGCGCCGGTCGAACTGCTGATCCAGCGCGAATCGCTCACCCCCGGCTCGCGCCAAGCGTTGGAAGCTTGGCTCACCGACGCGCGCGCGCGCCGCGCCGCCGAGCGCCTTGCCGCGGCCTTGCTGCAAAACGGTTTGATCGCCAATCAAGGATCAGGCCGCGCGCCGGGAGCGATGCGATGATCCGCGCCGTCGCCTACTTCCTGCTGCTCGCCGTCGCCATCGCGGTCGCCGGCTGGTTCGCGCTGCGTCCCGGCGTCGTCGTGCTCGAATGGCTCGGTTGGCATGTCGAAGCGCCGGTCGGCATCGTCGTCGCGGCGGTGCTGCTGCTGGTCGCGCTGCTGCTCATCCTCTGGCGCGTCTGGCGCGTGCTGTTCGGCGCGCCCCGCCGGTTGCGCGATTGGCGCGAGACGCGCAGGCGCGATGCCGCCCACGGCGAACTGACGCGCGGCATGATTGCGGTGGCTGCCGGCGACGCCACGGCGGCGCGCCTTGCCGCCGAGCGCGTGCGCGGCTACGGCACGCCGCAAGACGCGGCTTTGTCGTTGCTGCTCTCGGCGCAGGCGGCTCAACTGGTGGGCGACGAAGCGGAGGCGGGGCGCTGCTTCACCGCCATGCTGGAGCGCCCCGAAACCGAATTCGTCGGCCTGCGCGGCCTCATCGCTCAGGCGCAACGGGCCGGCGAGCGGCAGAAGGCGCTCGAACTGGCGCGCCGCGCCGCGGCGCTTAAACCGGACACGCCCTGGCTGGTCAACAGCCTGTTCGATCTATCGCTCCGCGCCGCCGACTGGCAGAGCGCCGAAGCGGCGGTGACGCGCGGCGAGCGACGCCATTTGGTCGCGCCGGAGCAGGCTCGTCGTCAATCGGCGCTGCTCGCTTATCTGCAATCGCGTCAATCGGCGGATGGCGGCGACGGGCAGGGCGCGTTGCGCCAAGCGCGCAAGGCCCATCGCCTGCTGCCGGCATCCGCGCCGCTCGCCGCGCATCTGGCGCAATTGCTGATCGCCGACGGCGCGCGCCGCGAAGCGGTGAAAACCATCGAGACGACTTGGCCGCTGGCGCCGAGTGCCGAACTGGCGTCGCTCTATCTGGAGACGCGGCCGGAGTCCGATCCGCTCAAAGCGTTCGGCCGTATGGAGCGTCTGGTCAAATTCGCGCCGGAACATGTCGAGAGCCGTCTCGCGC
>DASTMO010000064.1:0-51876 GCA_035714115.1 Alphaproteobacteria bacterium | reverse complement strand
CGACGCGTCGAACAGGCGCAGCAGCATGAAGTTGTCGCGGCTGCGCAGATTGGCGGCGCGCGTGGCGATGGCGGCGGGGCCGCGTTCGATGATGTCGGCGAAAGCGCCGGCGGTCAGTTCGGCGACCAGACGGGCGCGGTCGGCGGAGACGACGTCGATGGTGGTTGCCATCACTTGCAGACTGGCGCGCGTCGTCAGCGTCTGCTGGCGGGCGGCCTGCACGGTCATCAAAACGGCGAAGACGGCGATGATGACGGCGGCGAGGGAGAGGAATGCCAGGGCATAACGTCGCCGCAGGGGCATCTTCATACGGATGCATCCGTCCCATGATGCGCGCGGCGGTAGCACCGCCGTCCGGCCTCATTACCGGAGTTCCGACGCATCCTCGCCAGACTGCGCGAGAAAGATTAACAATCCTTTAACGCTTTAAGGAACTCCGAGCGATTTCCGAGCGTTACACCGCCTTGACCCTGCCAATGGGTGACCGGCTAGGACAATCAGCCTAGTCTGGCAACTCAGACTGGTCCTTTCCTTCTCCTGTCGCGATTCCCTGCCGATGACTGCATATCCGCCGTTCCGCCGCTTTATCCTCGCCCTGCTGTTCTGCCTTGGCGGATTGTCTCCCGGGCTGGCGCAACAGCCCGATTCCGCTCCGCCGCCCGCGGCCGACGCGCCGGCAGCCGTCGGTCTGCCGCGCGATGCCGCCACGGGCGATCTCGAGGCCCTGTCGCGCATGCTGGAGGACGATGCGGCGCGGGCGCGCTTCTCCAACGAATTACGCGCGCTGATCGAGGCGCGCAAACAGCTGGGGGGCAACGCGCCGCCGCCCGCCGCCGTCACGCCGGCTCCCGCCGAGAGCAAAAGCGCGACCGCCGCGCCGGCGAACGATGAAGATTTGGCGAAGGACAATTTCGGCGCACGCCTGATCTTCACGGTGTCGAACGGCGTGCGCCGCCTGAGCGAACAGGTGATGAGCGGCGTCTCGGTGCTGCGCGACGCGCCCCGCGTGTCCGCCTGGTTCAAGAGCCAAGCCGACAACCGTTCGGCGCGGGAATTCTGGCTTGGCTTGCTCGGTAAGCTCGCCATCGTGCTGGCGGCGGGCTATCTCGCCGAATGGCTGGTGTCGCGCGCCTTCACGCGGGTGCGTAACCGCGTCGAATCCGATCCGGCTCCGGCGATAGGGCAGCGCGTGCTGCTCGGCGCCGTGCGTTTTTGCCTCGACCTGTTCGCCGTCGTCGCCTTCGCCGCAGCGACCTATGGCGCATTGGCGCTGGTCGAGCCGGGACCGCGCACGCGGCTCGTCATTCTCGCCGTGGTCAACGCGCATATGGCGGTGCGCGTGGTGCTCGCCCTGGCGCGCGTGCTGCTCGCGCCGAGCGCGCCGCGCCTGCGCCTGCTGCATCTGGCCGACGAGACGGCGCACTACCTCTACATCTGGACGCGCCGCATCGCGTCTGTGGTGCTCTACGGCTATTTCGCCGCCGAGACCTTGCTGCTCCTGCGATTCGGGCGGGACGCGCACGAACTGGCGCTCAAGGTCGTCGGTCTGGTGACGGTGACGATGCTCGTCATCTTCGTGCTGCAGAACCGCAACGCGGTCGCCGACTGGTTGCGCGCCCATGCGGCGAAAGGTCCGCTCGGGCCGCTGCTCGGGCGTCTCGCCGATCTGTGGCATCTGCTGGCCGCGGCCTATTTGATCGCCATTTACGTCGTCTGGATCCTCGAGGTGCCCAACGGTTTCGCCTATCTGATCAAGGCGACCGGCTTGACCCTGGCGATCGGCGTGATCGCGCGCCTGCTGGTCTCGGGCGCGGATCGGCTGGTCGGCCGCGCATTCCAGATCGGCCCCGAGCTGAAGCTGCGCTATCCAGGGCTCGAATCGCGCGCCAACCGCTATTTGCCGGTGCTCAGTCGCGTGCTGCGCTACGCCATCTATGCCGTAGCGTTGCTGTTCATCCTGCAGGCTTGGGGCGTGCAATCGCTCGCTTGGCTGACGTCTGCCGGCGGCACGCAGCTTGTCGGCACCGCGCTGTCCATCCTGCTGGTCGTCGTCCTCGCCTTCATCGCCTGGGAAGCCATCAGCGTCTCGCTCGAACGCTACGGCGCGCGGCTCGATGCCGGCGATCCGCACAGCGCACGGGCACGCACGCTGCTGCCGCTGATCCGCACATTCATCAGCATCCTTCTGCTCGTGATGGTCGGGCTGATCGTGCTGTCGCAGATCGGCATCGACATCACGCCGCTGCTGGCCGGCGCCGGCGTTATCGGCATCGCCATCGGCTTCGGCTCGCAGAAGCTGGTGCAGGACGTCATCAACGGCCTGTTCATCCTGGCGGAGGACACGATCTCGGTCGGCGACGTCGTGTCGCTCGACAGCTACGGCGGATTGGTCGAGGCCATGACGATCCGCCATATCCGGCTGCGCGATTTCGACGGCAGTCTGTGGACGGTGCCGTTCAGCGAGGTCAAAGCGGTGCTTAACCGGACCAAGGGCTACTCGCGTTACGTATTCGACATCGAAGTGGCATACAAGGAGGACGTCGACCAAGTGATCGCGGTGATACGCGAACTGGGCGAGGAAATTCGCCAGGATCCGGAATACGGCCCGATGATTCTCGAGCCGCTGGAAATTGTTGGCCTCGACAAATTCGCCGCCTCCGGCATGGTCATCAAGGCGCGCATCACCACGCTGCCGATCAAGCAATGGACGGTGGGCCGCGAGTTCAATCGCCGGCTCAAGCGCCGCTTCGACGAGGTGGGTATCGAAATTCCGTTCCCCACTCGCACCGTCTACCATGTGCAGAGCAACGATGCGCCGGTCTACACCGGCAAGGGCACGGGCGGGAACGACGCTCAAGGCGGCCAGGCCATCGTCGCGCCGCCTGCGGGCCAACCAGCTCAGCCGCGGATCACGCCGGACGCGCCGGACGCCGACGACGCGAAATCGAGCTAGGCGTCGGCCCCCTGCGTCAATCGCGCGGCGCGTCCTCGATGTCGGCGTCGATCACGCGTCGCGCGACATCGTAGGAAAAGCCGCCGCGCGCCAGAGCGGCCATGTCCTTGGTGCGCAATTCGGCGCGGTCCGCCTGCTTGCGATAGGGGCCGACGCGCTTGCGCCGCGCCAGCCGCCAAGCGGCATTCAATTCGGCATCCTCGCCGTCCTCGATGGCGTCGCGGTCCGCCGTCTGCACGGCATCGTCGATGCGGTCGGCCGTCACGCTCTTGGCCCGCAGCTTCTGGGCGATGACGCTGCGGCTGGCGCCGCGCCGGCGCAGGCTCCGCGCCTTGCCGGCGGCGAAGGCGGCATCGTCCAGCAGTCCCGACGAGAGGAACCGCGCGATCAATTTGTCGACCATGTCGCGGCCCGCGACGGGATCGGTGCCGTGCGCTTTGGCCGAGCGGTCGACGCGCTGCACCAACAGCCGGCGCAGATGGCCCGACGAGGCGCTGAAACGCCCAAGATAGAAGAGCGCGGCGTTTTCCAAATACTGCGCCGTCGCCTTCTTCACGGGTTTGGGCCCGCGCGCAGTCCGTTTCGCATCGGGCGCGCGTTTGGACTTGGGCGGTGCGGATTTGCTGTCTGAATCGGTCATGTCGAATTTGTGCTGGCGCGGCGCGCGAGGGGAGTATAATCGCAAGAAATATCGGCCATAAGCCGCCTTGCTTGCGAAAAATGAATCACCCAGCCCCCGACCCGATCCCGGCGCCTGTCGCCAGCCAGCTTTCACAAAAGCTCCCGCCCTTGCCGCCGATTCGCCAGATCGGCGCGGTCAATTGGGTCGGCTTGTGGGCGCTTTACCGCAAGGAAGTGACGCGCTTCCTCAGCGTCTACAATCAGACGCTGGCCGCGCCTTTGGTCACCACGCTGCTGTTCCTGGCGATTTTCACGCTGGCTTTGGGCCGCGCCGCCACGGTGGTGGACGGCGTGCCGTTCACGACGTTCCTGGCCCCCGGCCTGATCATGATGTCGATGATCCAGAACGCTTTTGCCAACAGCTCGACCTCCATCGTGTCGTCGAAGATGCAGGGCAACATCGTCGACGTGCTGATGGCGCCGTTGACGCCGTTCGAGCAGACCTTGGGCTATGCCGCGGGCGGGCTGACGCGCGGCCTGATGGTCGGCGTCGTCGTCGCTTTGGCGATGCTGCCGTTTGCCGATCTCAAGTTCTTCAATGTCGGCATCATGCTGTTCTATGCCGTCGGCGCGTCGCTGATGCTGTCGCTGCTCGGCATCGCCGGCGCGATCTGGTCGCATAAGCACGAGCAGATGTCGATGGTCAGCAACTTCATCATCACGCCCTGCGCCTTCCTGTCCGGCACCTTTTATTCGATCGAGCGCCTGCCGGGCCTATGGAACATCGCCGCCCATTTGAATCCGTTCTTCTACATGATCGACGGATTCCGCTACGGCATGATCGGCCTCAGCGAGGGTTCGTTGGGCATCGGCGTTGCCGTGGTCTTTCTCGGCAATGCCGGTCTTTGGGCGCTCTGCCACTGGATGTTCCGCTCGGGCTATCGCCTGAGGGCCTGAAACATTCCAGTAATATCCTGAAAAATCAGGATTTTATGGGTGCCGGCGGACGTTGACAGCCCCCGGTCTTGCCCCGATACTCTCCGGTTTCTCGCGGAACCCCTTGGATTTCCGCCGGCCAGGCCGGGCGGAATGGAGTGCTATTTCGTGATTTCTGCCGTGATGCCCGTCTATTCGCGTCCCGAACTCGCTTTCGAGCGGGGCGAAGGTGCCTACCTGTTCTCGACCGACGGCAAGCGATATCTCGATTTCTGCTCCGGCATCGCCGTGACGGCCTTCGGCCACGCCCACCCGCATATGGTGAAGGCTCTGACCGAGCAGGCGGCCAAGCTGTGGCACACCTCCAACGTCTTCCGCATCCCGGGTCAGGAGCGTCTGGCTCAGCGTCTTGTCGACGCCACCTTCGCCGACACCGTCTTCTTCACCAACTCGGGCGCGGAAGCGGTCGAGTGCGGCCTCAAGATGGTGCGCAAACATTTCGACGAGATCGGTCAGCCTGAGCGCTATCGCGTCATCGCCTGCAACAACGCCTTCCACGGCCGCACCTTGGCGACCATCGCCGCTGGCGGCCAGGAGAAGCTGCTGAAGGGCTTCGAGCCGACGATGGACGGCTTCGATCACGTCGCCTTCGGCAATCTCAACGAGATGCGCGCCAAGGTCGGCCCGCAGACCGCGGCGATCCTGGTTGAGCCGGTGCAGGGCGAGGGCGGCATTCGCGCCGCCGATCCCGAATATATGCGCGGCCTGCGCGCCATGTGCGACGAGTTCGGCCTCCTGCTGTTCCTCGACGAGGTTCAGTGCGGCATGGGCCGCACCGGCAAGATGTTCGCGCATGAATGGTCCGGCATTAAGCCTGATATCGTCGCTGCGGCGAAAGGCATCGGCGGCGGCTTCCCGCTCGGCGCGTGCCTGGCCACTGAGAAGGCCGCCAACGGCATGACCTACGGCGCCCACGGCAGCACCTACGGCGGCAATCCGCTGGCGATGGCGGTCGGCAATGCCGCGCTCGATATCCTGCTGGAGCCGGGCTTCCTGGATAATGTCGTGCGTATGGGCGAAGTGGTCGAGAAGCGCTTCGTCGCCATCGCCAAGAAACATCCCAAGGTGCTGTCGGGCGTGCGCGGCATGGGCCTGATCCGCGCGCTCGAGTGCGTGAAGCCGAACACCGACGTGATCGCCGCGCTGCGCCGCAACGGGATGCTCACGGTCGGCGGCGGCGACAACGTCATCCGCTTGCTGCCGCCGCTCACCATCGACGAGAGCCATGTCGAGGAAGCCGCCGCCATCATCGAGCGCACCTGCGCCGAGCTGGAGGGCTGAGATGAGCGTCGCGAAAGCCATCATCGGCGCGAAGGATTCCTCGCGGGCGACCGCGCCGGGCAAGCCGCGCCACTTCCTCGATCTGAAGGACTTCGACGCGGCGACGCTGCGCCGCATGCTCGATTGGGGCAAGACCTACAAGGCCGGCGGCTGGCCGGCCGGGGTCAAGCCGCTTGCCGGCAAGACCATCGCGCTGGTGTTCGAGAAGCCCTCGACGCGCACGCGCGTGTCGTTCGAGGTCGCCATGCGCCAGATGGGCGGCGATGTCGTCATTCTCGGCCAGGCGGATTCGCAGCTCGGCCGCGGCGAGACCATCGCCGACACGGCGCGCGTTCTGTCGCGCTATGTCGACGCCATCATGCTGCGCACGGTCAGCGAGAAGCACCTCATGGAGATGGCGCAGCACGCCACCGTGCCCGTGATCAACGGCCTGACCGACCACAGCCATCCCTGCCAGCTGATGGCCGACCTGATGACCTTCGAGGAGCGCATGGGCTCGCTCAAGGGCCGCGTCGTCGCCTGGCTCGGCGACGGCAACAATGTCGCCGAATCCTGGATCCATGCCGCGGCGCGCTTCGGCTTCACGCTGCGCCTCGCTTGCCCGCCCTCCTGCAAGCCGCCGGAAGCGGTACTGGCTTGGGCGCGCAAAGAGAAGGCCGACATCCAGCTCGGCGCCGATCCGCTGGCGGCGGCCAAGGGCGCCGATTGCCTGGTGACCGACACGTGGCTCTCGATGTCGAGCGGCAACGCGCCCGACCTCGACCGCGAGGCGCGCATCGCCGCGCTCACGCCCTATCGCATCGACGAGAAGATCATGGCGGCGGCCAAGCCAGACGCCATCTTCATGCATTGCCTGCCGGCCAACCGCGAGCGCGAGGTCTCTGCCGGCGTGATTGATGGTCCGCAGTCTGCCGTGTGGGACGAGGCGGAAAACCGCGTCCATGCCCAGAAGGGCATCCTGCATTGGTGCCTGGCCCAAGGCTGAACACAGCCCCGAGCCGCGCCCCGAATTCCATCGGGGTTGAATTTTCGCGGGTGAGGCGCCATTTGCGCGCTTCACCCGTTTTGTCTCCCGCTTTTCCTTAGGTTCCCCCGTTAGGTTCGCCATGACTGAGACCGCGCCCCAGCCCGCCGCCCTCGGCGATCAAATCCTGCCGTTCCAGGTCGAGCGTTACGGTCTGCGCGGCCGTCTGGTGCGCCTCGGCCCCGCCGCTCAGGAAATCCTCACCCGGCACGATTATCCCGAGCCGGTGGCGATGATGCTCGGCCAGATGATGGCGGTCGCCGCTTCGTTGGCCGGCGCTCTGAAGTATGACGGCATCTTCACCTTGCAGACCCAGAGCAACGGGCCGATCCGCCTGATGGTCGCCGACGTGACCAGCAACGGCGACATGCGCGCCTATGCCCAGTTCGACGCCAAGCAGGTCGCCGACCTCGACGCGACCGGCAAGGCGGGCGATTCGGTGCCGCAATGGCTCGGCGTCGGCCATCTCGCTTTCACCGTTGATCAGGGTCCGGACACCGAGCGCTATCAGGGCATCGTCGATTTGTTCGGCATGACCCTGGCCGAATGCGTGCGCCATTATTTCAAGCAATCCGAGCAGATCGACGCGTCGCTCAAACTCGCCGTCGCCCATGACGAGGACGGCTGGCGCGTCGGCGCGCTGATGATGCAGCGCGTGCCCAAGCTGGGCGGCCTCGACGAGGCGGGCGGCCAGACATCGGCCAACTTGACGCCCGACAGCTTCGATGAAGCCGAGCGCGAGGAGAGCTGGCGCGAGGCGATCGTGCTGATGGGCAGCGCCACCGGCGTCGAGCTCACCAGCGTCGATCTGCCGCCCGACCGCTTGCTCTATCGCCTGTTCCACGAGCAGGGCGTGCGCGTCTTCAAGCCGCATCCATTGCAGTCGGCTTGCCGCTGCTCGCCGGCGCGCGTGTCGGCCATGCTCGTCTCCTTCCCCAAGGAGGAGATCGAGACCATGAAGATCAACGACCGGGTCGAGGTGAAGTGCGAGTTCTGCGGCCGCCAGTACGATTATGACCAGGCCGCGCTCGACCGCCTGTTCGAGGAGAGCGCGGCGAACTGAGCTGCCGGTCCGGTTGAAGTTTGCCGGGCGGCGGGCGAGAATGGGCGCCTGAGTTCCTTCACGGAGAGCGTCTCATGCGCCCAATCGCCCCCTCGCGCCGCTTCATCGCCAAGGCCGTTCTGGCTGCCGGCTTGCTGGCTCTCGCCGCCTGCTCTTCGACGCCGCAAAAGCAGACCTATCCCGAGCTGACTTACGGCCATAACGGCGTGATCAATCTCGACGTCGCGCGGGTCGAATTCTCCAATGCCTATCAGCCGCCGCTGCGTGCCCCCAATGTCGAGCATCTGTCGCCGGCCAATCCGAGCCTGGTGATGGAGCGTTGGGTGCGCGACCGGCTGCGCGCCACCGGCGTGACCGGGGAGGCGCGCGTCGTGCTGCGCGACGCGAAGATCGTCGAGACGCGTCTGGCGACCCAGGGCGGCATCCGCGGCGCCTTCACCACCGAGCAGGGCTACCGCTACGACGCCAATATCGAGGTGGAGATTCAGGTGCGCGACGCCAACAACGTGCAGCGCGCCTTCGCCAAGGCCCAGGCGGCGCGCTCGCGCACCGGCGCCGAGGACATGACCTTGGCGCAGAAGGAAAAGCTGATGTTCGATCTGGTCGAGGCGACGATGACCGAGATCAACAGCGAGTTCGAACGCCAGATGCGCCAGTATCTCGGCAATTACATCCGCTGATCCTAGGTCGTCACCCTCGGGCTTGACCATCCGACCGCAGGTCGGCCTTCGGCCGAACGTGGTCCATTCTTCATGCGCTCAGGCGCTCGAAACATGGATGCTCGGATCAAGTCTGAGCATGACGTATTTTATATGGGCTTCACGTCGGCGCTTAGTGCCGCCAGAACCATGGCGTGAGCACGACGATCAGCGCCATGAACTCCAGGCGCCCCAGCAGCATGCCGAACGCCAGCAGGAGTTTGGCGCCGTCGGGAATGGTGGTGAAATTGCCGGCGGGACCGACGATCTCGCCGAGGCCCGGGCCCACATTGCTGATGGCTGTCGCGGCGCTTGATGTCGCGGTGATGAAGTCGAGGCCGAACAGGCCGAGCGCCATCGACAGGATGGCAAAGATCAGCATGTAGATGAAGACGAAGGTGAGAACCGACAAGGCGACGGTCTCGGTCACTTCGCGCTTCTGATACATCGGCACGAACACGCCATGGGGCTGCAGCAATCGGCGTATCTGCGATTTGGTGACGGCGTAGAGCACCTGGAAGCGGAATATCTTGATGCCGCCGGTCGTCGAGCCGGTGCAGCCGCCGACAAAGGTCAGGAAGAAAAACACGGCGACGGGGAACCCGCCCCACAGGCTGTAATCGGTGGTGGCGAAGCCGGTGGTGGTGATGATGCTGACGACGCTGAACAGTACGTAGCGCAAGGCCGTCAGCGGCGCCATGTCATTCACCAGCCATTGCCAAAGCGTCAACGACAGGGTGACGGCAGCGGTGAAGGCGACGAAGCCGCGGATCTGCTCGCTCTCCCATAGCGCCCGCAGTCGTCCCTGCAACGCGGTGATGTATAGCGGGAACGTCAGCGCGCCGAGGAACGTGAAGAGGGTCACCAGCATGTCGATCAGCGGACTGTCGAACTTGCCGATCGAGGAATCAGAGGTGGAGAAGCCGCCGGTGGAGAGCGACGCCATCATGTGGCAGATGGCGTCGAAGAAGCTCATGCCGGCCGCCCAATAAGCGGCGGTGCAGATCACCGACAGGCCGAGATAGATGTTCAGGATCGTGCCGGCCAATTGGGTCGCGCGCGGCATCACTTTGTCGGAGCGATCCGACGATTCCATGCGGAAGAGCTGCATGCCGCCGACCCGCAGCATCGGCAGGATGGCGATGGCCATGGCGATGATGCCGATGCCGCCGAGCCAATGGAGAATCGCGCGCCATAGAAGGATGCCGCGCGGCGCGGCGTCGAGGCCGGAGATCACCGTCGAGCCGGTGGTGGTCAGGCCCGACACCGACTCGAAGAACGAGTCGGCGTAATCCATCTTGAGGCTGGAAAAATAGAACGGCAGCGCGGCGAACAGGCAAAGGCCGATCCAACTCAGCGCCGTCAGCAGAAAGGCGTGATGGATCGTCATGCGCACGTCGCGCGACGTGCGCGTCGCCAACATGAGGCTGGAGCCGAAGAAGCCGGTCACGCCAGCTGCGCCGGCGAAGACGGCCCAATCGGGGTCGCTGTGGCCCGCATCGACGAGAGCGGGAACGAGCATAGCCACGGCAAGAATCGACAGCAGGATGCCGAGAACGAAGAAGACCGGACGGTAGTCGTGCACGGCCGGACGCCCCTAGACGTTCGACAGCAGCGTGCCGCCGGGATTGCCGATCATGGCGAGAAACTCGCGGCGCGTCTTTTCGTCGGTGCGGAACACGCCGAGCATCTTGCTTGTCATCATGGCGACGCCGGGCTTGTGCACGCCGCGCGTGGTCATGCACTGGTGGGCCGCCTCGATGACCACGGCGACGCCACGTGGCTGCAGCACGTCCTGGATCGTGTTGGCGATCTGCGAGGTCATCTTTTCCTGAATCTGCAGCCGCTTGGCGTAGGCTTCGAGCACGCGCGCGAGCTTGCTGATGCCGACGACGCGCTTGTTCGGCAGATAGCCGATATGCGCCTTGCCGATGATCGGCACCAAGTGGTGCTCGCAATGGCTCTCGAAGCGGATGTCGCGCAGCACGACCATTTCATCGTAACCCTCGATCTCCTCGAAGGTGCGCGCCAGGATCGCCGAAGGATCGTCGCCGTAGCCGGCGAAAAATTCGCCATAGGCGCGCGTCACGCGGTCCGGCGTGCCGAGCAGGCCTTCGCGGTCGGGGTCGTCGCCGGCCCAGCGCAACAAGGTGCGCACGGCGGCTTCCGCTTCGGCTTTAGAAGGACGCTTGAGAGTCTTCTTTGCGGCTTGAGTCTTCTTCGCCGCGCCAGAAGCTTTGCGCGCCGCGGGAGCCTTGGTCATGGGGACGTCCTTGGTTTTTGCGCCGTCGGGGGTTTAGCGCCGCCGGGAGCCAGCAGCGAGCGTCAGTTGACGCGGATGGTCTGGTGCGGGCTGTCGAGGGAGAAGGCGGGAATGGCGACTTCCATTTCTCGGCCGCCTTCCAGCTCCATGTAGTAGCTGCCGACCATGATGCCGGACGGCGTGCCGAGCGGCGTGCCGCTGGTATATTCGAAGGACTCGCCGGGCTCGAGCACGGGCTGCTCGCCGACCACGCCGTCGCCGCGCACTTCCTGAGTGCGGCCGATGGCGTCGGTGATGCGCCAATGGCGGCGGCGCAGCTGCACGGTCACATGGCCCTTGTTCTCGATGCGCACATGATAGGCCCAGACGAAACGATGCTCGTTGGGCTCCGACTGGTCCTCGAGATAGGTCGGCTTGACCGTGACTTGGATGGAGTTGGTGGTCTCGGAATACATGCTGAAAATCCTGCGGCGGCTGCACCGGAGCGCGCCCGCGACGGGCACCCCCAAACGCCGATCGGCGCCGAACCGCCATTCTACGACGCCGTCCCGCCCTGTCCAGGCAGGGTTGCGTCGGCGCGCGTCTTTTCAGCCGCGCGCCGCTACATCTAGTGCTTGCGCCAGATCCTCGACGATGTCCTGGGCGTCCTCCAGGCCGACCGACAGGCGCACCAGCCCCTCGCTGATGCCGAGCTTGGCGCGGTCGGCTTCGGGCAGGCGCTGATGGGTCGTGGTCGCCGGATGGTTGATCAGGCTCTTGGCGTCGCCGAGATTGTTCGACACGTCGATCATCTTCAGCGCGTTGAGGAAGCGGAAGGTCGCCGCCTTGCCGCCGGCGATCTCGAAGGCGATGACGTTGCCCGGCCCGCTCATCTGCGTCATGGCCAGCTCGTGCTGCGGGTGGCTTTTCAGCCCCGGATAGAGGGTGCGCGCCACGTCCTTCTTGCGCGTCTCCAGGAATTCCGCGGCGGCGGTGGCGTTTTTGCAATGGCGTTCGATGCGCAGGTCCAGCGTCTCCAAGCCCTTGAGCAGCACCCAGGCGTTGAATGGGCTGAGCGAGGGGCCGGTGTGGCGCACGAACATGCGCAACTGCTCGTCCATGTAATCGCCATGGCTGCCGAGGATGGCGCCGCCGAGCACGCGGCCCTGGCCGTCGATATGCTTGGTCGCTGAATAAACGACGACATCGGCGCCGAGTGTGAGCGGCTTCTGCAGGATCGGGCTGGCGAAGACGTTGTCGACGATCACGGTGGCGCCGGCGGCATGGGCCATCGCCGCGACCTTTTTCAGATCGACCACTTCGAGCGTCGGGTTGGACGGCGTCTCGAGGAAGATCGCCTTGGTCGGCTTCGACAGCGCCTTTTCCCACTGGTCGAGATCGGTGCCGTCGACGATCACCGTCTCCACGCCGTAGCGCGGCAGGATGTCGGTGAGGATATAGAGGCAGGAGCCGAACAAAGCGCGCGGCCCGACGACGCGGTCGCCCGCTTTCACGAAGCAGGCGAGAGCGGCGAACACGGCGCTCATGCCGCTGGCGGTGGCGCGGCAGACTTCCGCGCCTTCCAAGAGCGCCATGCGCTCCTCGAACATCGCCACCGTGGGGTTGGAGAAGCGCGAATAGATGTAGCGCTGCGACTTGCCTTGGAAGGCGAGCTCGGCGTCTTCGGCGTTCTGATAGACGTAGCCGGAGGTGGCGAAAATCGCTTCGCTGGTCTCTTGAAATTGCGAGCGTTTGAGGCCGCCGCGGATCAGCTTGGTGGCGGGCCGCCAGTTCGGGTTCGCGGGCGGAGCGGTGTCTTTCGCCATGATCGTCTCTCCTCGGGCCTTGCGTGCCCGGACAATAAAAAAGCCCTGCCGTATGAAGGCCAGGGCTGCATTGCCGCACCGACCTTTTAGCGGGGTGTTTAACGTGGTCCGCAAGCCAGCCGGCTCAAATCTCCACGGGATGAGGCTGTTCTAGACCCCGCCCCCAGGCGCGTCAAGCGGGGCGGAAAACCGCGAATTTTCCCGCCTCCACGCGGGTTTATTGGAATTCCGCGCGCAATCGGCTAAGACTCCCGGCGGCCGAACAGGCCGCGCCCGGCGCGGGCGTAGCTCAATGGTAGAGCTGTAGCTTCCCAAGCTACTGACGAGGGTTCGATTCCCTTCGCCCGCTCCAATTTCCCATTCTTTGCGATTTAGCGATTGCAGCTGCAGTCGGAAAAGGCCTCAATTCGCTTGAGGATTCTTTGCCGGGGGGCATATGTCGATTCCATTTCACGTTCGAGTTTTGCGTTCCTATGGGCTTGCCGCCCTAGCGGTTTGCGCGGCGCTGATGTTGAGCGCTTGCGGCGGTAGATATGCGAGCGACCGTGAATTTACGCAGCCGATCGCGAAAGGTAAGCCGGTCGAAGCTGGGCCTGGCCAAGGCGTGGTGCTGCTCGGCTATCGCGTGATGAATTTTGCCGACGATTGGGGCACCCCGCAGTCCGGCTGGATTTCGATCGATCCGACGACGGGCTTGCGCAACAACAAGACGATGGTCGAACTGGACTCGCGGGGTTGGCGACTCGATCAGGCTGACGCGGGCAAGGGCATCACCGAATACCGCGCTTATGCGCTTCCGCCCGGCACTTATGCGTTAGGTTGGGTCTGGAACAGCAGGCGCGGTTATTTTTTTCCGTCGGAAATGGCCATCAAGCTCACTAGTGGCGGTTACGGCGCGCCGACGCGCACCTTTTCCGATGGCGCGCGCGTGCGGCCCAACACGCCGACGTTCAGCTTGCAAGCGGGAGACGTCGTTTACGTCGGCGATCTCCTGCTCGATTTCACGAAGGCGAGCTTCATGCGATGGGCCCGCGAGACGAGCGAGAACGGGGCGCGCGGCTATGCGGCCAATATGGGCTACAAAGGCCTCATTGCCGTTCGCTTGATGCGGCGGGCCGATGGAGCGGAGTTCTCGCCGAGCGACGGCGTGGGCTCCTCGGCCAACACGACTTACAAATAAAGCTCACAAAAACGGAGTGCGCGATGCGCCTGATCGTGTCGTTGGCGTTAGGGCTTTTGCTCATGGGATGCGCGTCGTCGGATCCTAATCAAATTCGTCCGGTCAGCCCTTCTGAGATGGCCGGCAAAGGGGCACAATCAGTCATGGTGGTCGGTATTTCCGTCAAAAATTCCGCCTTGACCATGGGCACCGACCGTCCGGTCTATGGCGGTTGGGTCAGCTACAACCCGGCCACCGGGCAACGCGTCGGCAAAACGATGCTGCGCCTCGAAGAGGGGTGCGGCCCTTTCGAGTTCTTTACGGTGGCCTGCTCATCGACACAATACCGAGCCTTCCCAGTGCCGCCCGGTGATTACGCGCTTGCTTGGTTCTTCAATGGTAGTCGCATGACCACTCTCATGGAGTTCGCATCTGCCAGCGTGAACGCCGACGGACTGTCGAGCCGAATGAACAGCGTCTCTCTTTCGGATCAAGCGCGTCTGCGGCCCTCGACGCTGCGATTCAACATCAAGCCGAATGAAATCCTGTACGTCGGCACTATGGTCGTCGATTTCAAAAAGGGCGCAGGTCTCGCTATTAACCTGCAAAACAATATGGCCGAAGCGAAGCGGTATATGGCGCCTAGCGGGCTTGCCGACCGCATGATCGAGCGGCGCATGGCTGCTCAATCGACGTCCGGGGATTGAAATTCGTCAGTCGGTCATTGCGCGGCGCGGTTTGCCGCTGTCGCTGCGCCAGCGGCGATTTAGGCCGAGGTCTTTCGGTCCGATGGTTCATTCGGCATTGATGTTATCGCCGCGCGGCCTGCCCGGCGCGGGCGTAGCTCAATGGTAGAGCTGTAGCTTCCCAAGCTACTGACGAGGGTTCGATTCCCTTCGCCCGCTCCAATTCCCTTATCGCTGAGATCGTCCGTCCGCTGAGGGGGCTGATTTTGCCGGCCCAATTCGCGACCTCAGTCTCATATCTGCCTTTTGCGGATATCCGCGACATAGGCGTCAAGAACCTTTGCTAGCGGGCTCATGTGAGGAAAGGTCTGCGGGTTGAGATATAGCGATTTCAATATCGCGATATCTACCGCCTCTATTTTTGCTTCTGGTTTGGAATTCATAATCGACGGTTGAACAGCATCACTGGCGGTCATGCTGGTGAGCGCATTGAAAATCATCCGTAAGATAGGGATTTGAATATTGTTTCCGCGAGACAGTTTAGAAATATTCAGAATTTGAATGTTTCGCCGGATCGTTTGCTTATCAATCAACCAACCTGCGAATAGTAGGGAATTCGCGAAATCTTGTTGTAGGCGGGCTTAGGTCTGTTCGGTGGTTTCGCCGTTTTTTTCGAATATTTCTATGACTTTCGTATCGCTCAGATAGTGGTCGATTTTAGTATCAAAAATAAAGACCAGATTATTGGCGTTCCTAATATCGGGCGGGTCGTTCGCATCAGCGCCGCTCTCTTTGATATCGATGCTCGCTAGTATTGCTAAATTCGCGATTTGCTCTCTGACATAGTTTTTGACCATGTCAGGCAGGGGGCCGAAAATTTTATACCGAACCGGCCCCTGCCATTTCACCAAGTGCTCGGGAGCGATCGATTTTTTATAGGACTCCTGCAAATGAAGCTTTAGTGCCTCATTGGACGTCGGCTGCGCATCGGCAGCGCCGGACAGCACTAACACAGTAGTCATGATCAAGGCGGAGATGAATTTTGAAAACATTCCGGTTCCCCTTATGAACCCTGACTTAAAGCATTGTACTGTTCGCTAGAGGCTGAAGGCGGCGAGCGCGCGGCGCAGCGGCGAGACCGAGATTTGGATCGTTCCCGCGAAGGGAATGTCCATATCCAACACCAGATAGATCGATGCCGCCGCGAGCGTCGCGGCCGTGATCAGGCAGGTCACGACGGCCGTGTTGGGCGGCGCGCGATAGCCCATGCTCATGAAGATCAGCGTCAGCCATGCTATCAGCATGCCGATGAGCGGCATCGGAATGTTGCCTTCCGATTGCTCGACCAGAGACCAGCGCCGTTCGACGATGCGATGATATTGCTGGCGGATTTCCGTCAAGAGCAGCTGCTGATAGCTGTCAGCCGGCGCGACGCCGCTCAGCGTGTCGCCGATCTCATCGAGATGCTTGCCCGGGACATCTTCGCGATAGCTGAGCGCGTCGTCGGCGCGGGTCGGATGGTCGATCGCTTCTTGGACGTATCGCGAGAGCGATTTGCGCGCGGCGACCATTTCTGTGCCGTAGGACTTTAACGCCTTGTCGAACAGGATCAGTTCCGTCGCGAAACCGTGCATGTTGGCGTCGATGGCTTCGAAGGTCGTCTTGGCCGAGCTGATCATGAGGCCGAACACGAGAGACGAGACGACGACGAAAAACCCGGCGATATGGCGAATGGTCGCGGCGGTCTCGCCGCTTTGCTGGTGCTCGGCGGAGCGCGGGAACAGATAGAGCGCACCGAGGCCGGCGCCCGCGAAGCAGATAAGGCTGAGGCTGGAGATCAGGATTTCGCGCATGCCGCTTGATTTTGGCGCGTCGGCGGCTTGGCGTCGAGTCTGGCGCTGGATCGCGGCGCCAGATACCCGGCTGGGCGGGGGCGATTTATGACAGCCGACGGGTCGACCAAAGCTAAAGAAAGCTGCTGCCGGACGCCATTTATCTGATAAAAACCCCCCGCAAGCTGCCTGTGGGGCTGGGTCCTTTTCCCGCCTCGTTTTCGATCGAACGCTGCCCGTCAGCCGACCATCGAACCGCCGGCGGCTCATTTAGACAAAGATCGCGGGACGGCGAACTGCCGGAATCTGCGACGCCGACGCTTCAGGGCGGCCTTCGCGGCTGAGTGACTTGCATCTGCGAGTAACGAACCGATCAAGGACGGCGACAGCATGGACATTACGAAGATCCCCACCGGCGTGAATCCGCCCGACGACGTGAATGCGGTGATCGAGATTCCGCAAGGCGGGCTGCCGGTGAAATACGAGCTCGACAAGGCGTCGGGCGCGCTGTTCGTCGACCGCTTCCTGCACACTTCGATGCAGTATCCGGCGAACTACGGCTTCGTGCCGCACACGTTGTCCGAGGACGGCGATCCCATCGACATCCTCGTCGTCAGCCAGACGCCGGTCGTGCCGGGCGCGGTGATCCGCTGCCGCCCGATCGGCGCGCTCAAGATGACCGACGAAGCCGGCCCCGATGAAAAACTGATCGCCGTGCCGGTCGACAAGCTGCATCCGTTCTACGGCGGCGTGAAGAATTACTACGACCTGCCTGACATCCTGCTCAACCAGATCTCGCACTTCTTCCAGCACTATAAGGATCTGGAAAAGGGCAAGTGGGTGACGATCGTCGAATGGGTCGATGCCGAAGCCGCCAAGGCGCTGCTGATGGAGAGCCTCAAGCGCGCCGGGCGCTAGGCGCCCGTCGCCGCCGGCGGTCGATCTTGGGCGCGGGCGGCTTGTTGGCGCGCGCCTTCTCGAGCAGCCGCTTGAACGGCGGCAGGATGCGTTCGGCGAGCGTGTCGTCATGCTCGAGGGCGGCCAGCGTGTAGGCGGCGGCTTCGATGGTCGAGACGCTTTCCTTGCGCGGCTCCTTGCGCAGATTGCCGTAATAGGACACGCGCGGCGGCTGCAGCACCAGGCGGCGGCATTTGAGCATCCAGCTGTTGCGCCACCACAGCGCCTTGGCCTGTTGCCAATTGCCGTCGAGCAGGATGATGCCGTCGAGATCGGCGAGGATCGCGTCCTGCTCGGGCAGCGGCGCGCCGGCCTTGTCGATGACGGTGAGCGGGCGCTGCTGGTCTCCCGCCGCTTCGCTCCCGGTCGTTTGACTTAAGGTCTTGGCGGTGCCGAGATAGAGCACGCCCCAACGCTTCGGTTCGGCCTCATGCCCGACCGCCTTGGCGAGATTGGGCCATGACAGACCGGTCTTCAGCACGGCGTTCCTGAGCTGCAAAGCGGCGATGCGCGCGGTGCCGAGCAAACGGTCCTGCTCCTGCGGATGACGCAGGATCAGCACGGCCACGCGGTTGTCGAGCGGCGTCACAGCATCGCAGACGCAAAGCGCGCGCGATTTCTCGCAAGTCGGACAGATGTCGATATCGGGATCAGCCATGCCGCCAGCATAGCGCAAGCGGCGGCCCCGCGCATGTAGGGCGCAGTTGGCCGCTCGTAGCGCTTGCTGTCAGCGGGGCGCGCCGTCGCCTTCGGCGCTCTCCGGGGTTTTGGCCGGCACGAAAATGTCGATGATCAGCGGCAAGCTGGCCACGACAACCGGCGCGTTGGCCGGCGCCGGCGCGTTGGCGGGAGCGGCTGGTTCGGCCGCCGGAGCTTCGGCGGCCGTCTCGGGGATCGCGGGAATGGCGAGCGCCCCCTCGAGATCATCAGGCGTGGCGATCTGCACGGCGATTTCCGGCACAGCTACCTGGGCCGGCAGCGAAATCTCAGCTGCGGCGAGGCCGGGCAGATGTTCGGCGGCGAAGACGCTTTCGCCGTCGACCGGGCGGGCGCAGGGCCGGCCCATCAGATCGAGGATAGTCGGCGCCACGTCAAACGAGGAGCGCAAGCCGCGATCGCCGGGCAGGATGCCGGTCGAGCGAACGAACAGCGCGCCGTTGCCGCCGCTATGGCCGCCCATGCGGCGCGACGGGGCGGGACCGATGACGCCGAGCGTCGGGTGGCGAAAGCCGATCGGGCTGCCGTTCCAGATGATCGCCAGATCGCCCTGGGTGCCGGGCAGGCTCAAGGGATCGTTGGTACTCGGACGGCGGATTTCTTTGACCACCGGCTTGCCGGTCTTGATGTCGGTGCAGGCGCGCAGCACGTCCTCGATGGCGTCGAGCGTCGCGCCGTAGCGCTCGAGCGGCACGCGCCCGCCGCGCTCGCGGCCCTGCAGATTGATGCGCACGCGGCCCTCGAAGAAGGAGGGCGTGGCGAATGCGTCCATCTCCGACCAATAGCGCGAATATTGCGAGGCGGGCATCCAATCGACCTCGAAGGTCTTCTCGCGCGGGCCGCGCCGGCTCGACATGTCGCGCATCCAGGCTTCGCCCAAGGTCGCGCGGGCGACGCGCACGGCGCTGCGCCGGGCCCGGCGCATGGCGCGCTGGCCGAGGCCGACCGACGCCGCGGGCTTTTTATGCGCCATCGCTTCGATCACGACCTCGTTCCAATCCTCGCCCTCTTTCAGGGCTGGCGAGCGCTCGTTGCGCCAATCGTCGCGCGACTGGAACAGGGCGTCGCCGAACGACATGCGATAGAGCAGTTCGGGCAGCAGCAGCATGGTCGGCAGGTCGGTGTCGTTCTCGCCCATGCCGTGCATGGTGAAGGCGACGATGGCGACGTCCGGGAAGCGGTTCATCAGCCGCTCGATCTGCGCGCTCAATTCCTCATAGACGCCGATCACGCCTTGGCGCGCGGCGGGCGCGCTCGGCGCCTGGGCCTGATGATGGTTGGGATCGACGCCGTGATAGAGCAGCTCGATGGCGTCATGCGGCTCGCCGTAACCGAGCAAGGCGACGTCCCAATCGGTGATGCGCTCGCCGAACAGCCATTCGGCGATATCGGTGCGCTGCTTCACGGAGGCGCGCAGATTGTCGCCCATCTGGCGGGTCAGCTCGACGCTGGGATAAACCATGACATTGAGCCCGTCGACGTCGGGCGGCGCGCCGAAGCGGTCGGTGATCTCGCCCATCAGGCCGCGCGGCGCCGCCTGCGGGTGAACGCCGACGTCATGTCCGCCCCAGCCGACCACGCCCACGGCGTGCGGCATGGCTTGCAGGTCGAAATAGGGGACGTCGAACACCACAGTCTTGGCTTCGACGTCGGCCAGGAAAGGGCGCTCGGTGGCGAAGCTCTGCTGGGTGCGGTAGGTGGCGGGGTCGAAGGAGACCACCGACCATTTGCGGGAACTTTCGGGCGTGAGGCCCGAAGAGAAATGCTCCCAGGTCAGGCCCGTGTAGCGGGCTTTGTTGCCCGGCCCGTGCTCCAATTCGAAGCGCGCGCTTTCAGCTTTCAGCCGCGCGAGGCCGGGGAGCTTGCCGGCATCGATCAGCTTGTTCGCGAGCGCCGCGTCGAAAGCATCCAGACAAAGTACCAGTACGCGCTTGCGCATATGTCGTGCCCTTCTTCGCATCATCGAGGAGTGAACGCACAAAATGTGCGATTCGCTCCTTGTGCAGATCCCCTACGCGAAAGTAGTGGGGCAGGGCAGCGCGTGCTTGTGAGGAAGCTGGCTAGACCATGTCGATAAAATGAACGTTCCCTGTCAAATGCGCCGCGTCATCACCTTCGACCTATCGATAAGGTGAAGTGAGAGGCGATATCGCGGACTTTAGTCCGCAATATCGCGCGTTTTGAAAGGGAAAGGACACTCGCGTTCTGCATGCGCGGCGCGCCTTGAGGCTGCCGCTCATGCTTGCGTCACGTGCAACGGATGGTGTTGTTCACGCCACCGTCGCCGCCGTCATCGGCGGATGAAAGCGCCGCGCCGCCATGACGGCGAGCACGATGGTCGCGATGAGCGCGGCCAGTTCGGCGAGCGCGAAGGGCGTCGATCCTGCGGCGGCCAGCGACGGCACTTTCTGGAACAGCTGGGCGAGGGCGACGAAGACGAGGAAGTAGACGCCGATCACGAGATTGACGGCATAGATCCAGCGCCAGGCGCCGGCCAGCGCGAAGCCGTAACGCGCCGTCAAGGCCAGGGCGAGGACGACCGACGACAGAATGCCGACGCCATGCGAGGGCAGGAAGCCTTGGAAGGGAAAGAGAAAGCCGGTGACGTTGGTGCCGATGGCGGTGACGAAGAACAGCGCGGTGAGGCGCGAGGCCAGGCGGCTGGTCAGCAGATCGAACATCAGCAAGAGGCCCGTCGCCAAAGCGATCAGGCTGAGCCAAGTATGAAAGCCGGTGAAGGTCGTCACGTCGAACATTGCTGGCCCCCGTCAGCGATTGCGTCTGATTATGAGTTTACCCTGTTCACGTTGCATGTCATCGGCGATTGCGCGCATGATCATGATGAAGACGCAGCCAAAGCGATGAGCTGTCCGGGGCATCTGAAAGTGAGCCAAAATAAGGTCTTGCGGTCGGGCCATCTGGCCGGGCTGAAGGGAGACGCGGCGTGAACATCCGCTCTCGCCTCCTGTTGCTCGTCCTGTTGGCGGTCATTGGCCCCGCTCTGCTGGTCGGCGTCAGATTCGTCTTCGACCGCGAGCGCGAGATCGACGCTGCCGTCGCCAAACTGTCGTTGAACGGACGCAATCTAGCCGCGGATTTATCCGACAAAATCCAAGGCACCGCGCAGCTGCAATACGGCTTGGCGCGCGCCCGCGATCTCGACACCGCCGATCGTGCCGCCTGCTCGGCGTTCCTGTCGGCCGTGCGTGAGGCCTATCCGCAATATACCGGCATCCTGACGGTCAATCCCGACGGACAATTGTTCTGCGATTCGCTGGGAACCGGCCGCGATCTGGATTTGCGCGACCGCGATTACTTTAAGCGCGCATCGCAGCCCGGCGCCGGACTTGTGCTTGAACCCGCTTTCGGGCGCCTCACCGGCATCTCCGTCATGCAAATCGTGTTTCCCGTGCATGGCGCGGCCGGCGAGTTGCGCTACATGATCGTGGCGTCGCTCAATCTTGAGAAATTTCTTGGCGACCGCGCCATGCCCGACAGCGAAATTCTGCTGCTCGATAAGACTGGCATGGTGATGGCTTGGTCCCCGAAAGAGACGCGCGGCCGTTTCGCCGGCGCGACGCTCCCCAGCGCCCCCTTGCTGTCTCTGACGGCGGCGGCGGGCGGGGAGGCGGCGCTCGAGACGGAGGGCGTCGATGGCGACATGCAAATCTGGGCGGCTGCCGACGCGCCGATCCTGCGTGAGACCGGCCTACGCATCTTGGTGGGACAATCGAAAGCGGCGCTCATCGCGTCGGCCAACCGCAATTTGCTGGTCGGACTTTCCATCGTCGGCATGGCCGCGCTGTTCCTGATCTGCGGCGTGTTCTTCCTGGCAGAGATCAGCATTCGTCGCCAGGTCGCGCGCATCGGCCAGATGGCGGTGCGCCTCGGCGGCGGCGACTTGCAGGCCCGCATCGTGCCGCCGCATCCGCGCGGCGAACTTGGCGATCTCATGCTGCAGCTCAACGGCGCGGCCGAATCGCTGGAACGCCAGCAGGCGGCGATCGAGGATCTCAACCAGAAGCTGCGGCAATCGCAGAAGATGGAGGCCGTGGGTCAGCTTACGGGCGGTGTCGCCCATGATTTCAACAACCTTCTTACTGTCATCCTCGGCAATGCCGACCTCATGCTCGATCGGCTCAAGCGCGAGCCGGACCTGCTGGCGATGGCCGAGGTCATCATGCAGTCGGCAGAAAAAGGCGCGGACTTGACCCGCAGCCTGCTCGCCTTCTCGCGCCGCCAGTCGCTCGATACGCGTTCGGTCGACGTCAACCAGCTAGTGTTGGGAATGGACAAGCTGCTGCGTCACGCGCTCGGTGAGCGAATCGACTGCCGCTTTGCGCTCGCCGCGAAACTTTCGCCGGCCTTGGTCGATCCGTCTCAGCTGGAAGTGGCATTGCTCAATCTCGCGATCAATGCACGCGACGCGACAGGCGAAGGCGGCCGTGTGACGATCGAGACGGCGGACGCATATCTTGACGCGGCCTACGCCGCCACGCAGGAAGACTTGAGCCCTGGCCACTATGTCACGGTCGCCGTGTCCGACAACGGCTGCGGCATGAGCCCGGAGATTCTCTCCCATGTCTTCGAGCCGTTCTTCACCACGAAGGAGGTCGGCAAGGGCACCGGCCTCGGATTGAGCATGGTTTACGGCTTCATCAAGCAGTCGGGCGGCCATGTCCGGATCTATTCGGAGGTCGGCGAAGGCACCACGGTGATGCTCTACCTGCCGCGCGCTGAGGTGGTCGAGGCCAAGCCGAGCGTCGGGCGTGAGAGTTTGCCGCGCGCCCAAGGCGAATGCGTGCTTGTCGTCGAGGATGATGAGATGGTGCGGGCCTACGCGGCCATGGAGTTGCGCGCGCTCGGCTATGAGACGGTCGTCGCCAGCAACGGCGCCGAGGCGCTTGCGATCTTGCGCGGTCCGGACAAGATCGATCTGCTATTCAGCGATGTGGTGATGCCTGGCATGCTGGGGCCGCAACTCGCCGAAGAGGCTCTGCGCCTGCGCCCAGAGCTCAAAGTGCTGTTCACCTCTGGCTATCCGCAGAACACCGCGGCCCATCAGGGGCGCATCGATCACGGCGCGACGCTCCTCAACAAGCCCTATCGGCGTCAGGAGCTGGCCGCCAAGCTTCGCGTGGTGCTGGGCGGCTGACTCTTAAGGCCAAGTCCAGGCGGCGAGCGGCATCAACCAATCGGGCAGGGCGATATAGCGGCGCACCGCTTCGTCGCCGATCGCCAGCACCACGGCGCCGGAAAAGGCGAGGGCCAGCCCGTAGAACACGCCGGCATCCAGGCGCTCGTAATCGCGGCTGATGAAATAGCCGAAGATCATGCGGAAGATCAGCGACAGGCTCTGGATCGGCTGCACCACCGTGACCGGCGCGATGGCGAGCGCGAGATAACGGAAGAATTGCGAACCGAAGGTGGCTAGCGCCGTCACCAGGAACCAGGGAATGCTGGCGGCCGGCGTGGCGCGCAGCTTCTTGATCTGGCCCGGATAAAGCAGGATCAGGCCGACGATGATGGTGGCGGCGATGAAGGAGATCAGGCCGCCGATCATGGCAAGGCCCGTGTCGCCGATGCCTGCGGCGAACAGCACGGGGCTGGCGCCGAAGCCGAGCCCAGCCATGAAGGCATGAAAATAGCCTTCCGCCATGCGCGGCTTGAACACCGGCTTGGCGGCGGCCTTGACCTCACCGGCGTCCGCCGCGACAGGTTGGGGCGCCAGCACCTTGGCCGGCTTCTTGGTCTTCAGCATCACCACCGGCCCCATGGCGATCAGCAGAATGCCGACGACCTTCACCGCGGTCAGCGTCTCGCCGAGGAAGACGATGGCGAGGAACAGCGCGATGGGATGCTGGCTCTGCTGCACCGGCCCGGCGAGATTGGTGCCGATGGCCTCGAGCGACTTGATGTTGAAATAGCGGCCCCAGACGAAATGGGCGAAGCCGGCGCCGGACAGAAAGAGCCACTGCATCGGCGTGAAGGCGGTCCACAGGCCCATCTCGCCGGCGATGAAAGTTGCCGGGACGAACATCAGCATGCCGAGCGGCACGGTGATGGCGAGGCCTTGGATGGCGGAGCCGCCGATCACCCCGCGCCGCGCGCTGGCGTTGTTGAGGCCGAAGGACGCCGCCGCGAGCAGCGCGTAAAGAGCACCGAGCATGAGAACTGAGACCGTCTGAAAGGCAAGCCGCGCAGCGAAAATAGGGGCGGGCCGTGGGCCGCGCCAGCGGAAAAGCCGAGCATTTTCCGCAACAGTTGTCAGCATCGTGATGCGAAAGGTTTCGGCTCATCGCTTGCGCCGGCGCAGCCCGGGGTGCGACAATCGCTGCAAGAGAGAGCCCTCGCACCGGCCCGGCCGGTTCGCGACCTGAAGGAAAAGCCTGCATGTCTTCCCGCTTGCCGTCCGCCGGACGGCTGTCGTCGCTCGCGTCCCTTGCGATCGTTCCGCCTCTGCACAGACGCGCCGCACGATGACCACGGAGCCCAATTCAGCGCCGGAAGCTGCGACGCCCGTGCCCGAAAAGAAGCCGGCCGCCTCGCCCTTCGCTTCGAAGAAAATCTCCGGCGCCGCCGCCTTCCGCTATGCCGATTTCCGGCACTATTGGATTTCGCGCTTCATCACCAGCATCGCCGTGCAGATGCAGGTCGTCGCCATCGGCTGGCAGGTCTACGAGCTGACGCATGACCCATTGCAACTCGGCTTCGTCGGTCTCGCCGAATTCCTGCCGGCACTCATCCTCGGTTTGATCACCGGCGCGGCTGCCGACCGCTTCGACCGGCGCACCATCCTGGTCTGCTGTTACGCCGTCGAGGCGCTTTGCGCCCTCAGCTTCTTCCTGCTGTCATGGCACGGCATCACCGCCGTTTGGCCGATGTTCGTCGTGCTTGTCGCGCTCGGCGTCGCGCGCGCCTTCGCTCAGCCCGCCGCCGGCGCGCTCGTCCCCAACCTCGTGCCGCGGGTGCATTTCGGCAACGCCATCGCCTGGTCGAGCCTGGGCTGGCAGATCGCCGGCATCGGCGGCCCGGCGCTCGGCGGCGTGGTGCTCGGCTATTTCGGCGTCAATGTCGTCTATGTCTCGGCCGCCGTCGGCATCGTGCTGTCGACCGCCATGATGATGCTGGTGCGCCGCCACGTCGTCGAAGGGCCGTCCGAGCCGGTCACGCTCGCCAGCTTGTTCGCTGGCTTCGCTTTCATCAAATCCAAGCCGGTCATTCTTGGCGCGATCTCGCTCGATCTCGTGGCCGTGCTGCTCGGCGGCGCGGTCTCGCTGCTGCCGATCTACGCGAGCGACATTTTGAAGGTCGGGCCGGAAGGTCTCGGCTATCTGCGCAGCGCGCCGGCAGTCGGCGCGCTGATCGTCGCCTTTCTGCTGACGCAATATCCGGTCCGCCGCAACCTCGGCCAGATCATGTTCGTCTGCGTCGCCGTTTGGGGCGTCAGCATCGTCACCTTCGGCCTTTCCACGATCTTTTGGCTGTCGCTCGCCGCTCTGGCGGTCTCGGGCATGGCTGACGTGGTCAGCGTCTTCGTGCGTCAGAACATCGTGCAGATCGGCACGCCGGATGCCATGCGCGGGCGCGTCGGCGCGGTGAACTCGGTGTTCATCGGCGCCTCAAACGAGCTCGGCGCGTTCCGCGCCGGCGCCATGGCCTCGGCCTTCGGCGCGGTCGGCGCGGTGCTGGCGGGCGGCATCGCCACGCTGCTGGTCACCGCGCTTTGGATGAAATGGTTCAAGGAACTGCGCAAGCTGGACAAGCCGGAAGACGCGGCGGCATAAAGAACGGCGCGTAAGAAGAACACCTCTGGGGAGGGGAATATGAGCGAGAGCGCGGCGGGGCCGGCCTCGAAATTCGCGGTCTTCCGTCATCGCGGCTTCACGATGACGATTCTCGGCAAGATGCTCGCCATCTTCGCCAATCAGATGCAGGTCGTCGCCGTCGGCTGGCAAATCTATAACCTGACCGAGAACCCGCTCGATCTCGGGCTCGTCGGCCTGTTCCAATTCTTGCCGGCGGTGTTCCTCATCCTCATCACCGGCCATGTCGCCGACCGTTACGACCGCCGCCATGTGGTCGGCGTCAGCTTCACCTTGCAAGGCGTCTGCGCCGGTCTGTTTCTGCTGTTCACCTTGTCGGGCTTCGCGCAGGTCTGGCCGATGTTCGGCATCATCCTGCTCTACGGCGTGGCGCGCGCCTTCTACTCTCCGGCCTTGCAGGCGCTGCTGCCCAACCTGGTGCCGACCGAAGAATATCCCAACGCGGTGGCGTGGAATTCCTCGAGCAGCAAACTCGCCATCATCACCGGCCCGGCGATCGGCGGCGCGCTCTATGCCTACGCCGGTCCTGACGTGGTCTATGCCGCTTGCATCGTCATGTTCGTTGCCGGCGCGGTGATGATGTTTGTCGTGCCGACGACGACGCAGGCCAAGCGTGGCAAGGAGCCGCCGACGCTGCGCTCGTTGATGGCCGGCTTCGCCTTCATCAAGAGCAAGCCGATCGTGCTCGGCGCCATCTCGATGGACCTGTTCGCCGTGATTTTCAGCGGCTTGCCGGCTCTGCTGCCGATTTATGCGCGCGACATCCTCCATGTCGATGCCGACGGTCTCGGCCTCTTGCGTTCAAGCCAGGCGGTCGGCGGGCTTTTGTCGGCGCTCGCGCTAACGCAAATCCCGCCGATGCGGCGTTCCGGCCTCATCCTGTTCGTCTGCGTCGCCTTGTTCGGCGTCGCGACGTTGATCTTCTCTTACTCGACGATCTTCCTCGTCTCTTGCGCGGCGCTCGCGCTGCTTGGCGCCGTCGACGTGGTCAGCGTCTATATCCGTCTGACCCTAATTCAGATGACGACGCCTGACGAGATGCGCGGCCGCGTTGCGGCGGTGAACTCGGTCTTCATCACGGCGTCGAACGAGCTCGGCGATTTTCGTGCCGGCGCGATGGCCTCGATCATCGGCCCGATCGCGGCGGCGGCGGTCGGCGGCTTCGCCGTGCTCGGCGTCACTGCGCTCTGGTGGAAGTTCTTCCCCGACTTGCGCAACGCCGACAGATTGGATGGCAAATAAAAAAGGCCGGCGAAAGCCGGCCTTTTTCTTTGGTCTGCGCCGCCTTATTGCGGGATTTTCACCAGCTTCTGCGCGCCCTCGACGACCTCGGGCGGCGTTGCGTAGAGCTCGGTGATGATCTTGAGCGCATCCTCGCCGTAGACCGGGCTGAGCGCGAAGCGCTGGCGCTCCAGCTCGGCGCGCATTGTCGGATCGTCGACCGACTTGCGGAAGGCCGCGCGCAGCATGGCGGCGCGGTCGGCCGGAATGTTCGGCGGCGCGGTGAAGGGCTGACCAAGGATCTGGCGGCCGAACAGGAACTTCAACACTTCCTTATCCTTGGGATTGTCGATCACGTCCATCACGGTGGGGATGTCGGGATAATCCGGATCCTTTTCCAGGCCCATCTGCACGAAGATTTTCCAGTCGCCCTTGGCGACCTTGTCCTTCACATAGGCGCGGCCGCTGCCCGACCAGCCCGACAGGAACAGGCCGTGCACTTCGCCCTTTTCCACGGCGTTGAGCGTTTCGGGCTGGCCCTGATAGCCGGCGATGTTCTTGAGCTTGGTGCCGTAGAGCGAGTTGAACAGGCGCGAGAACATGGCCGGATCGCCTTCCAGGCCGCTGACGCCCATGGTGATCTCGGTCTTCTTCATCTCGTCGAGCGTGGTGGCCGGCGACTTCTTGTCGACGACGCCCATGCCCATCTCCTTCACCAGGCTGCCGATCCAGGTGAATTTGGTGGCTTCGAACTGCGCCTGCGATTCGGCGCCATAGAGCAGCGGCGCGGTCGGAATGGCGCGCGCCATGATCATCATGGCCGAACCGTCCTTCGGCGCGACGTTGTAGAGATAGTTGGCGGCGCGCATGCCGCCGCCGCCCGGCATGTTGTTGGTCACGAAGTTCGGGTTGCCGGGCAGGTTGGCCGAAAGAAACTTGCCCATGACGCGCGCATAGGTGTCGTAGCTGCCGCCGGCGGCGGAGCCGACGATGATCGTCATGTTCTTCTGCGTTTTGTAGAACTGCTCGGCCGATTGGGAATAAGCGGGCGCGGCGAATAGCAGCCCCGTGAGGGCAGCGGCGCAGAATGTGGCGGGGGCGGTCGTCATGGGCGTTTCCTCTCTCGATAGGCTCTAGTGGGCGATAGGCTCTAGTGGGCTTTCAGCAAGTCTTGGGTGGCTTTGATCGTCTCGTTGGAGGTGGCGTAGATGCGCGCGACGATCTCCTGCGCCTCTTCGCCGAACACCGGACTGATGGCGTATTTCTGTTTGTCCGCCTCGGCTAGGAGTTGCTTATCCTCCAAAGCCAGCTTGAAAGCGTCACGCAGCAGTTTCACGCGATCTGCCGGCACGCCCGGCGGCGCGACGAAGGGACGGCCGAGGATCTGGCGCTCGAACAGCAGCGTCAAGATCTGCTTGTTCTGCTCGCCGGGGATCACGTCGAACACGCTCGGAGCTTCGGCGTGCTCCTCGTCCTTGCGGCTGGTCATCTGCACAAAGATCTTCCATTCGCCGCGCTTGACCTTGTCCTTCACGTAAGCGCGGCCGGCGCCGGACCAGCCCGACAGGAACAGGCCGTGCAGCTCGCCCTTCTCGACGGCCTGCAGCACTTCGGTCTGGCCCGGGTAGGCGGCGATCACCTTGATCTTGGTGCCGTAGAGCTTGTTGAACAGGCGCGCGTACATGGCCGGATCGGTCTCCGGACCGCTGGCGCCAAAGACCACCTCGGTCTTCTTCATGTCTTCCAGCGTGATGGCCGGGGCCTTGAGCGAGATCGCGCCCATGCCCATCTCGATTACGGCGCTGCCGAGCCAATTGAACTTGGTCGCCTCGAACTGCGCCTTGGATTCCTCGCCGTACAGCAGCGGCGCGGTGACGATGCCGCGGTCCATGATCGAGATGACCGAGCCGTCCTTCGGCGCGACCTCATAGAGATAGTTGGCGGCGCGCATGCCGCCCGCGCCCGGCATGTTGTTGGAGACGATTGTCGGGCTGCCCGGGATGTATTTGCTCATATGGCGCGTGATCATGCGGCCATAGACGTCGTAGCTGCCGCCCGGCGCGCTGGAGATGATGATCGACATCTCGCTTTTCGATTTATAGAAGGCGTCCGCAGATTGCGCGGAAGCGGCAACCGGCGCCAAGGCGAAGGCGGCAGCGATCAAAGAGACCCTCAAAGAGGCAGGCACTCTCGAAGAAGCAGTCATGGCGATCTCCCGGTCAAAAGGGTTGCATGACTGCGCTTGGGGGGAGCGCAGGTGGCCAAAAGAAAAGGCCCGCCGGCGAGCCGGCGGGCCTGTCGTCTTATTTCATTGCGCCGCGGGCGGCTTTACGTAGGTGCGGATCTTGGCGATCACTTCGGGCGAAGTCTTATAGATCGCCTCGATCATCTTCTGCGTCGTCTCGCCGTCGATCGGTTCGATGTAGCGGCGGGTCTTGTCGCCTTCGAGCACCAACTCCGGATCGGCGCAGGCGTCCGAGAAGGCTTTGCGCAGCAGGGCGACGCGGTCGGCCGGCACGCCCGGCGGGGCGACGAAGGGACGGCCCAATTCGAGGCGGCCGAGGATCACCTCCATCACCTTCTTGTCGTCGTCGTTGGTGATCAGCTCCATGATCGTCGGCACGTCGCCGACGGCGGGATCGCGCTTGAAGCCCATCTGGACCATGAAGCCGACTTCCTTGCGCTCGAACATCTGCAGCAGCAGCTCGCGGGTCTGGCCCGACCAGCCGCTCATGAACAGGCCGTCGAGCTCGCCTTTCTGCACGGCCTGCACCACTTCGGGCTGACCCTTGTAGGCGGTGATCAGCTTGAACTTGGTGCCGAACATCTCGTTCAGCATGCGCGGCATCATCGCGGTGTCGCCCTCGGCGCCGGTGGAGCCGAGCACCATTTCGACCTTCATCGCGTCCTGCAGCGTCTTGGCGGGCGACTTGGCGCCGAACACGGCCATGCCCGATTCGCTCGAGGCGCTGCCAAGCCAGTTCATCTTCGAGGAATCGAACTGCGTGTTCGACTGATCGCCGTAGAGGAGCGGGGCGCTAGGCAGGCCGCGGTCCATGATCGAAATGACGCTGCCGTCTTTCGGCGCGACATTGGCCACATAGTTCGCGGCGCGCACGCCGCCGGCGCCCGGCATGTTGTTGACGACGATGTTCGGATGGCCGGGCAGGTATTTGCTCATGTAGCGGCCGAGCATGCGCGCGTAGCCGTCATAGCCGCCGCCCGGCGCGCTGCCGACGACCATGAACATCTCTTTTTTGTTCTTATAGAATTCCTCGGCGGTCTCGGCCGCAGCCGGCGTCCATGCCGCGCCCGCGAAGGCGAAGCCGAGAATTAAGCTGGTGGTCACACGGCGGGTCATACGCATCGCTTTCCCCCTAGGCCAGTTGACTTCGATTTTTGTCGGCGTCACTTTGTTCTGCAAAGTTTAGAGGACCGATCCGCGAAAGCAACGGGCGTCCACCCCATTGAGACGCTTGCCGTTTCATTGGGCGTGACGTGACGCGCTTTCGATCAAGCCCATCCTGCCGACCACGGGAGTGACCATGCGCAAGCCTAAGAAGTCCGCGCCGCGAAAAGTCGCGAAGAAAGCCAAGGCCAAGACGGTGGCGCTGAAGGCCAAGTCAAAAGCTTCGCCGAAGAAGCTTGGGCCGAAAAAGCCAGGAACCAAAAAGGCGCCAGCGAAGAAGGTCGCTAAAAAGGTTGCCAAAAAGACGGTGAAGAAAGTCGCCAAGAAGACCGCGGCGGCGAAAAAGACGGGGACGAAAAAACCTCTGGCCAAGAAAGTCTCGGCCAAGAAGGCCGTAAAGAAAGTCGCGAAGAAGATCGTCAGCGTCGCGCGCAAAAAGACTGTCGCGCGTCCCGCCGCGCGCACCACCGCGCGCGCGCGTCTTGAGGCGCGCAGCAAGGTTGCCGCGCGGCCTGTCGCCGCGCCGAAGAAGCTCGCGCCTAAAAGCGTCGCCAAGGCCCCATCGAAAACGGCGGGCGGCTGGACCCCGCCGGCCGAATATTCGCGCGCCGAAGTGATCGCGATTTCCGACCGTCTGCTGGCGCAGCCCGACATTCCGCTGAAAGAGACGGAAGACATCATCCGCATCCACGAGGTCGGCCTCGACTGGGACATGGGCATGATGGTCTACGAGCCGAAGGATCCCTCGCAGATCGCGCGCGGCGCCGACGGCAAGAAGATCGGCATTTTCCTGCTGCATGGCGGGTCGGGCGACTACAAGTCGATGGAAGCCATCGCCCGCCTCTATGCCGGCAAGTTCGGCCATAAGGCCGTCGCCATGACCTTTCCCGGCCGCCACTATTTCGACAGCCCGACGCGCGACTGGCCGGGCGACACGATCAACAAGGACGGCACGGTGCGCACGCCGATCTGGCTGCGCGGCGAGCACATCACTCCCGATCAGTACGAGGTGGTGACGGATGACACCAAGCGCATGCGCTACGGCGTGCGCACGGTGGCGCGCGCCAAGCCCGGCACCAAGTTCTACGACCGCATGGCCGGCTGGCTGCCGGCCTTCGAAACCGGCATGAAGGAGGCGATGCGCAAGCATTTCCCCGAGGCCGACTATTCGATCTATGTCACCGGCCATTCGACCGGCGGCCCGCATGTCTTCATGATGTGCCAGCGCGTGCCGAACATCGCCGGCGTCATCGCGGTGGAGAATTCGCCGTTCGGCTTCATCCAGGAGCAGCAGCACAACTGGTCGGGCGCGCTCGGCAAGGTGGCGGGCTTCGAGCGCGTCAGCAAGAAGCCGGCGCCGCGCACCGATCCGTTCGACGAGCTCTACATCCGCACCTGGCGCGACCGTGCGCGCTATGCCGGTCCGGAGGCTCTCGGTCAGGAAGGCCCGTCGGCGCTGATGCGTCTGCCCTGGCTGATGGAAGAGATCATGGACTGGTGGAACAAGACCAAGATGCGTCCGCAGTTCAAGGCCGAGTACATCCTGACGCACAACATCAAGTCGTCGCTACGCAAGGCCGCCGAGGCGACCGCCACTCGCCTCGGCCTATCGGGGCCGGACAAGCAGAAGCTGATCGAGCGCTACCTCAGCCTGCCCTATCCGGTGAAGGGCGGGAAGCCGGTGCCGCCGGTGCTGTTCGGCATCTCCAAGGACAGCCGCGACCACAGCCCCGAGGTGTACGAAGAGGTCGTGCTGCCGATGTTCCGCGAGCGCATCGATCCGGCGCCGCGCGTCGCCGTCACGCGCTTCGGCGCCGGCGTGCATGTCTACACCAAGGCCGAAAAAGACCTGCCGCTCGGCATCGGTCCGGCGGTGGCCGAGTTCTACCATCAGGCCATCACCGGCGGCTATTTCCTGACCAAGTAACGCCGGTTCACAAGCTTGCGTGAAGGGGCGGATGGTTCATCCGCCCCTTTTGCTTTTAAGGGGGCCATCGGCTAACGTGCCGCCGGTTTCATCAGGCGAGTTCAGATGACGGGTCCGTCCCCCCAGCCCGCGCTTCAATCTTCCGCCAATGGCGGCATTTACGGCTTTGCCGGCGCGGCTTTCACGCTCGCGGCGATCACGCTGCTGCGGCTGTTCTATCTCACGGTCTATCCGTTCGACCTGCATCCCGACGAGGCGCAGTACTGGGTCTGGGCTCAGGATCTCGCCTTCGGCTATTACTCCAAGCCGCCGATGGTGGCCTGGCTGATCGCCGCCACCACCGCTGTCTGCGGCGACGGCGAGGCCTGCGTGCGCGCCGGCGCGCCGCTGCTGCATTTCCTCACGGCGCTGGCGATCTACGGCGTCGGCCATCGCCTGTTCGACCGCCGCGTCGGCTTCTGGGCAGCGCTTTTGTACGTCACGCTGCCCGGCGTTTCCTTCTCTTCGGTGGTCATGTCCACCGATCTGCCGCTGCTGCTGTTCTGGGCCGTCGGCCTTTACGCCTATGTGCGCGCTCTGCAATCGGGCGATGCCGGCTGGCGCTGGTGGCTGCTGCTCGGCCTCGCCATCGGCCTCGGCATGCTCGGCAAATATGCCATGCTGTTCTTCGTCATTTCGGCGTTGGTCCATTTCGCGCTAATGCGGGGCAAGCTGCCCGGCTGGCGCTGGTCGGGCTTCGTCCTGGCGCTCGCCGTCGGTTTCGCGATCTACGCGCCGAACGTGCTGTGGAACGCCGACAACAGCTTCGTCTCCTACGCCCATACCAGCGACAACGCCAATCTCGGCGGCAAGCTGTTCAGCATTCATTCGTTCCTGGAATTCTTCGGTTCGCAGTTCGGCGTCTTCGGCCCGGCGCTGTTCGCCGTTTTGCTGATCGCGCTGGCGCGTTGGCGCGGCTGGTGGCCGGACGGCCGCCAACGCCTGCTCGTCGCCTTCGCGCTGCCGACGCTGGCGATCATGCTGTTTCAGGGTTTTCTCTCGCGCGCCAACGCCAACTGGGCGGCGCCGGCCTATGTGGCGGCGTCGATCTTCGTCACCGCTTGGGCGCTCCATGCGAACCCGAAACTGTGGCGCGGCCGCGCGCTCGCCGTCACCGGCTCGATGGCGGCGCATGCCGGCCTGATCGCGGTGCTGCTGATCTTCCTCGCCGCGACCTATGGCCGTCCCGACGCGCTGCCCGGCAAGGCCGATCCGTTCAAGCGCGTGCGCGGCTGGCTCGAGCTCGGCGCGGCGATCACCCATGTGCGGACCCACGAATTGCCGGGGGCGCCGCTCCTGATCGACGAGCGCAAACTGATGGCGGCGACGCTCTATTATGCCAAGCCGCATCTGATCGAGGCTTACAAATGGAAGCCTGGCGCGCGTGTGCATGACCATTTCGATCTGACGCGGCCCTACACGGCGGCTTCGCCCGGCAAGGTGCTCTATGTGACGGAGCGCGAGGACGCGCGCGAGATCACTTCGCGCTTCGAGATCGCCGAGATGATCGCAGAGGTGCGCACGCCGATCGGCGTCGGGCGCGAGCGCATCGTCCAGCTCTGGGAGCTTGAAGGGTTTAAGGGATATCCCTGATCCTGCGGTGCCGCCCGTTTAACGCGGCGTCCCCGACCAATAGAGCGTCAGTTTCTCGAAGCGCCCGCGCGCCATGTTGAAGCCGCGCACCGTGTCGGCGCGCCAGACTTCCGCGCCTAAAGTTTTCACGGCCTCGCGAAAACGCTGTTCTTCGCGGTCGTTGACCACGGCGAATCGGCTTTTGGCGCCGGCGAGATAGGCGGCGGCTTCGTTCGGCGTCGCCAGCATCGTGTCGGTGCCGAGGAAGAACACCAGGCTCGGCTCGTGATAGCCCACGGCGGCGATCGGTTCGCTCGGCGGCCAGGACAATTCCTGGGCTTTCACCGCGAGCATCACCTGCTGCGCCGGCCACATCTGTTTCAGGCCCGGCATCAGCCGGCCGAAGATCGGCGGCCAGATCAAGATCACGCAGGCGATGGCGAAGACGGCGGCGCGCAATGCCTCGCCGCGCCAGAAGGCGCGCCCCGCCAGGCCGACGGCGAACAGGCTGCCGACGATAGGAATGAGGCCGCTCGGCGCGAAGCGATGCTCGGTCATCCATGTGGCGATGATGAAAGCGAAGCCGAGGATCAGGCCGATGGCGCTCCACAGCACGAGCAGCAGCCGCCCAGCCCAATGGCGCATCATGGCGCCGATGGCGTCGGGCGCGTCGCGCAGGGCGAGCGCCGCCATCAGCGCCACGGCGGGCAGCATCGGCAGCGTGTAGTGCGGCAGCTTGGTCGGGATCAGCTCGAACATGATCCAGGCCGGAATGAGCCAGGCGAGCAGGAAGCGCGCGGTCGTCGTGCGCCGCGCGCGCCAGGCCCAGATCGCGCCGAGCCAGCCGATCAGCGAAGCGGGCCAGAAGGTCAGCGTCACGGTCAGCAGGTAGTAGCCCGGCGGCGCGCCATGGGCTTCCTGGCCGCCGATCAGTTTCGGCAGCAGATCCTGCCCGACGGCTTCCTGCATGAAATTCGAATCGCCGAGCGAGATGGCGACGAACCAGGGCGCGGCGATCAACGCCGCGAAGACGATCCCCGCCAGCGGGCGGAGGTCACGCGCATGGGCCCAGGGGCGCGGCTGCTTGCGGTCCGCGATGCCGAGCGCGACGACGGTGAAGGCCGAGATCAGCGGCGTCACCGGGCCTTTGATCAGGATGCCGACGCCCTGGGCAGCCCAAAACAGCGCCGCCCAGCGCCAGTCGGCGCGTTTATCTTCGCGAGCGAACAGGTAAATGCGCGCCAAGGCGAGCTGGGCCGCCGTCACGGTGAGCAGCAGCATGGCGTCGGTTTTGGCGATATGGGCTTCGACCGTCGGGATCAGCGCCGCGGCGAAGGTGAAGGCGGCGAGCAGCGCCGCGCCGCGCCCGAAGGACGCGGAGCCGAGGCCGGCAAGAGCCAGCACGGCGAGGGTCGCGCCGATCCAGGAGGGCAGGCGGTAGGGCCAGATGCTGTCTTTGCCGAAGATGCGCGCCGCGCTCGCCTGCAGCCAATAGATGCCGACCGGCTTTTTGTTGCGCGCCTCGTCCTGGAACCGAATGTTCACATAATCGCCGCTCTCGACCATCTGGCGTGAGGCCTGGGCGAAGCGCGCTTCGTCGCGGTCGGTCGGCGGGATCGAGGCCGTGCCAGGCAGGAACAGGGCGAGGGCGAAGAGGGCGAGCAGGGCATAGGCCCAGCGGCCGGCGAGCAGGCGGCTCCAGACATCGGGGGCCGGCGGCTGATCGTGAAGGATGGCGGCGAGGCGGGCGGTCACGGGATCACGCTTCGGGGGTCACGCTTGCGGGGTTACGGGCGGGCTTCGGCGGGCGGCTTTCTTGAACGGCGGGCCGCAAGTGGCGGAGCCGCCGCACTTTATCAGACCTCGCCGCCCAAAACCGCGAAAAACCTAGCCTTCCCGGGAGGGTCGTGCTAATGCCCGGGCCGAGAATCAGCCCGCTTTACCGCCATTTTCGCGACCGTTTTCATGGATTCGACCCTGCTCCTCTCCGTCGTCGTGCCGGTCCGCAACGAGCAGGACAACATCCTGCCGCTGATCGAGGAAATCCACGCCGCGCTTGAACCGTCAGGCGCCGCGCGCTGGCCCTTCGAGGTCGTCTATGTCGATGACGGCTCGACCGACGCCACGCCCGAACGCCTGATCCAGGCGCAGGCCAAGTTCCCGCGTCTGCGCGTGCTGCGCCACGCCATGAGCTGCGGCCAGAGCACGGCGATCTGGACGGCCGCCCACGCCGCGCGCGGCGAATGGATCGTCACGCTCGACGGCGACGGCCAGAACGACCCTGCCGACATTCCCGCCATGGTCGAGGTCGCCATCGTCGGCGGCATGGGGCTCAATCTCGTCGCCGGCATCCGCCGCAAGCGCCAGGATGTCTGGCTCAAGCGCATCTCCTCGCGCCTGGCCAATGGCATTCGCCAGAAGATGCTGCAGGACGGCGTGCGCGACACCGGCTGCGGCCTCAAAGTGATGCGGCGCAGCGCCTTCGTCCGCTTGCCTTACTTCGATCACATGCATCGCTATTACCCCGCGCTGATCCTGCGCGGCGGCGGCACTTTGCTGTGCCATGACGTCAACCATCGTCCGCGCACGCGCGGCGTGTCGAATTACGGCTTCTGGGACCGCCTGCTGGTCGGCGTCACCGACCTGTTCGGCGTCGCCTGGCTGCTGCGCCGCGCCAAGCGCCCCATCGTCGAATACGAGCGTTGAAGAAGCTGAAGCCTTACCTGCGCGGGCTGGTGTTGATCGCCACCTTGGTGGCGATCGGCTATCTCGTGCAAGTCACCGGCCTGCGCGGCCTGTTCGACGAATCCTGGATCGACAGCCAGGTGCGAGGCCAGGGCATCAGCGGCGAGTTGCTGTTCCTCGGCGTCGGCGTCGTGCTCACCGCCATCGGTTTTCCGCGCCAAGCCGTCTGCTTCCTTGCCGGCTACGCCTTCGGCTTCGCGCTCGGCATGCCGTTGGCGCTCGCCGCCTCGCTCGGCGGCTGCATCCTCGCTTTCGTCTATGCCCGTCTGCTCGGCCGCTCCTTCGTGCTGGCGCGCTTCCCCGCGCGCATCAAGCGCATCGACGATTTCCTGCATGAGAACCCGCTGTCGATGACGCTGCTGCTGCGCCTCTTGCCGGTTGGCAGCAACCTGGTGGCCAATCTTGCGGCCGGCGTGTCCGGCGTGCGCGCCCTGCCGTTCTTCGCCGGCAGCCTGCTCGGCTATGTCCCGCAGACCATCATCTTCGTGCTGCTCGGCAGCGGCATCCGCCTCGACCCCGCCTGGACGACCGGCGTCTCGGTGGCGCTGTTCGTCGTCTCCAGCGCGCTCGGCGTCTATCTCTTCCGCCGGTACCGCAAGAGCCGCGCGCTCGACGCCGATGTCGCGGCGGCGTTGGATGAGACCGAGGTGAAGTCGTGAGCAGGAGCGCCGCCAATAAACCTGCGGTCGTCCTCGTCTCTGGCGGCCTCGATTCGGCGACCGCGCTGGCCATCGCCCAGAGCCGCGGGTTCGATTGCCAGGCCCTGACCTTCGCCTATGGCCAGCGCCATGCGGTCGAGATCGAAGCGTCGCGCAAGGTCGCCGCCGCGGCCAAAGTGAAACGCCATATCGTTCTGCCGATCGACCTGCGCGTGTTCGGCGGCTCGGCCCTGACCGACGACATCGCCGTGCCCAAGGGTCGCGACGAGGCGCAGATGGCGAGCGCCATTCCGGTCACCTATGTGCCGGCGCGCAACACGATCTTCCTGTCCTTCGCGCTGGCTTGGGCCGAAGTGCTCGGCGCGCGCGACATCTTCATCGGCGTCAACGCCTTAGATTACTCGGGCTATCCCGATTGCCGGCCGGAATTCGTCGCCGCTTTCCAGCATATGGCCAATCTGGCGACCAAGGCGGCGGTCGAGGACAGCGCGGCCGGCGTCGGCGCGCCGCATCTGACCATCCATGCGCCGCTGATCGATTTCACCAAGGCCGACATCGTCGCCAAGGGCGCCGCCCTCGGGGTGGATTTCTCTTTGACGCGAAGCTGCTATGATCCGTCCCCGGACGGCCTGGCCTGCGGCGAATGCGATTCCTGCCGCCTGCGTCTCAAGGGCTTCGCCGCTGCCGGCGCCGTCGATCCTGCGCCTTACCGTCAAGCCTGATTACAACGCAACCGGTCCCGTCATGTCCAAGCTGCTGTCGTTCAAGTTCACCCTGCTCTATGTCGCGCTCATCGTCCTGGTGAATTACGGCTTCAGCGTCACGCCGTTGGTGAAATTGCCGGACGGCACCATGTGGCCGCCAATGTCGCTCGTCGTCGGTTTCATCTTCGTGGTGCGCGACTTCGCCCAGCGCGAAATCGGCCATAAAGTGCTGATCGCCATGCTGGTCGGCGCGGCCCTGTCCTACGTCATGGCGGACCCGCATGTGGCCATCGCTTCGGCGGCCGCCTTCCTGGTGTCGGAGCTGGCGGATTGGCTGATCTATTCGCTGACCAAGCGCCCCCTGAGCCAGCGCATCATCTATTCGAGCCTGCTCAGCGCGCCGCTCGACAGCGCGGTCTTCCTGTTCGGCGTCGGCTTCTTCTCGGTCGCCGGCGTGGTGACCATGACGATCAGCAAGCTGCTCGGCGCCTTCGTGGTGTGGTGGCTGATCCGCCGCCGCGAAATGACCGGCGGCCTCAAGACGATCTGACGCGTCTTAAGCCCTAGCCGCAGCCGCGCCCCGCGCGGTTTTAACCGCGCCCTCTATAGTTTGGCACGCCCTGGTCGGGCAGCCACAGGCCGGCCGGCGGCTCGCCCGTCTGATAGAACACGTCGATCGGAATGCCGCCGCGCGGATACCAATAGCCGCCGATGCGCAGCCATTGCGGCTCCATCGCCTCGATCAGGCGCTTGGCGATGCCGACCGTGCAATCCTCGTGAAACGCGCCGTGGTTGCGGAACGAGCCGAGGAAGAGCTTGAGCGACTTGCTCTCGACCAGCGACGCCTCCGGCACATAGTCAATCACCAGATGGGCGAAGTCGGGCTGGCCGGTGATCGGGCAGAGCGAGGTGAACTCCGGCGCGGCGAAACGCACCAAGTAAATCTCGCCGGGATGCGGATTGGGCACCGTTTCCAGCACCGCCTCGTCGGGCGAGGCGGGCAGGGCGGTCGGGCTGCCGAGCTGGGTCAGTTTCTCGTTCATGGCAAAATCCTATGCCGAAAGCGCCGGAATGTCGCCCTCGTCCAATTTGGCGAGGAAGGCGGCGGCGAAAGCCTGAAGCTGGCCCTGTTCGATGGCGGCGCGGATGCCGGCCATCATGTCCTGATAGAACTGGATGTTGTGCCAGGTCAGCAGGATCGGCCCGAGCATTTCGTTGGCCTTGAACAGATGATGCAGATAGCCGCGGCTGTGGTTCCGGCACAGCGGGCAGGCGCAGCCTTCGTCGAGTGGACGGGTATCGCGGGCATGACGCGCGTTGCGGATGTTGACCTCGCCGCGGCGCGTGAAGCCCTTGGCCGTTCTCCCTGAGCGCGTCGGCATGACGCAATCGAACATGTCGATGCCGCGCATCACCGCGCCGATAATGTCGGACGGCGTGCCGACGCCCATCAGGTAATGCGGCTTGGCGTCGGGCAGTTGCGGCACCACCTCGTCCAGCGTGCGGAACATCTCTTCCTGCGGTTCGCCGACAGCCAAGCCGCCGACGGCATAGCCGTCGAACCCGATGTCGGCGAGGCGCTTGGCCGATTCGGCGCGCAGGTTCATATAGCCGCCGCCCTGGTTGATGCCGAACAGGCCATAGCCGTCGCGCTGCTTGAAGGCGGCCTTGCTGCGTTCGGCCCAGCGCATGGAGAGGTGCATGGCGCGCGCCGCTTCCGTCTCTTCGGCTGGCCAGGGGATGCATTCGTCGAACGCCATGGTGATGTCGGCGTCGAGCAGGTTTTGCACCTCCATCGAGCGCTCGGGGGTCAGATCGATCTTGCTGCCGTCGAGATGCGAACGGAAGACGACGCCCTGTTCCGTGACCTTGCGAAGATCCTTCAGCGACATGACCTGGAAGCCGCCGGAATCGGTGAGGATTGGGCCGGGCCAGTTCATCATCTTATGCAGGCCGCCGAGCGCGGCCACGGTCTCGGCGGTTGGGCGCAGCATCAGATGGTAGGTGTTGCCGAGCACGATCTGCGCGCCGGTGCCTGCCACCGCGCCGGGCATCATGCCTTTCACCGTGCCGGCGGTGCCGACCGGCATGAAGGCCGGTGTGTCGGCGATGCCGTGCGCGGTGTGGATCTGGCCGCGCCGCGCCCTGCCGTCGCGATGGCTGATGGTGAACTTGAGGCTCATCCTTGAATCCTCGCGCCCGCCGCCGGATGCAGCAAGCAGCAATCGCCGTAAGAATAAAACCGGTAACGCGCCGCGATGGCGTGATCGTAGGCCGCCTTCATGCGCTCAAGGCCGGCGAAGGCCGAGACCAGCATGAACAGCGTCGAGCGCGGCAAATGGAAGTTGGTCAGCAGCAGGTCGATGGCCTTGAAGCGATAGCCCGGCGTGATGAAGAGGCGCGTCTCGTCGGAGAACGGATGGACGATACCCTTGTCGTCCGCCGCTGATTCGAGCGTGCGCGTCACCGTGGTGCCGACCGCCAGCGCGCGCCCGCCTTTGGCGCGCGCCTGGTTGATGGCGTCGGCGGTCGCTTGGCTGACGATGCCGATCTCGGCATGCATCTTGTGATCCGCCGTGTCCTCGACCTTGACCGGCAGGAAGGTGCCGGCGCCGACATGCAGCGTCAGCGTCACTTGTTGGATGCCGCGCGCTTTGAGCGCATCGAGCAATAGCGGGGTGAAATGCAGGCCGGCGGTCGGCGCCGCCACCGCGCCTTCGTGGCGCGCGAAGACGGTCTGGTAATCTTCGCGGTCGCGCGCGTCCGGCCCGTCGGGCCGCGCGATATAGGGCGGCAGCGGCGTGAAGCCATATTGCGCCAGCGCCGCCATCAGTTCTGGGCCGCCGCGGTCGAAGTCGATGACGACTTCGCCGTCCTCGCCTTTCTCGACGACCTTGGCCGTGAAGTCTGATGCGAAATCGACGGTGTCGCCGAGTTTGAGCTTGCGCGCGCCTTTGGCGAAGGCGCGCCAGCAGGAATCGCTCTCGCGCTTGTGCAGCGTCACCTCGACCTTGGCCGCGCCGCGCTTGCCCGCCAGGCGCGCAGGGATCACCTTGGTGTCGTTGACCACGACGATGTCGCCGGGGTTCAAGAGGCTCGGCAGGTCGCGCACGATGCGGTCGGTCAGGCGCTCGCCGATCTCCAACAGCTTGGCCGCTTCGCGCGGCTCGGCCGGATGGGTGGCGATCAGCTCGCGCGGCAGCTCGAAATCGAAATCGGAGACTTTCATGCGCCGTGTTCTATCACGCGGCCCATTCGGCGCGCACGGCCTCATCGGGCTCGTCCGCATGAGCGGCGGCAAGGGTGGCGAAGCCTTCGGCCGGCAGCAGGCGTTTGAGCGCCCAGGCGGCCATGGCGCGCACCAGGGGCGAAGCGTCGCTGGCTAACGTCTCGGCGACCGGCGCGAGCGACGAATCCGCGCTGTTGCCGATGGCGATCAGCACATTGCGCACGAAGCGGTCGCGGCCGATGCGCTTGATCGGCGAGCCGGCGAACACCTGGCGGAAGCCCTCGTCGTCGAGCCCCGCGAGGTCGGCGAGCTTGGGCGCGGTCAATTCGACGCGCGGCAGGAAGGCATAGTCGGCGGTGCGCACGGCATATTTGTTCCAGGGACAAGCGGCCAGGCAGTCGTCGCAGCCGTAAATGCGGTTGCCGATGGGCTCGCGAAATTCCGCCGGGATATGGCCCTTGTTCTCGATGGTCAGGTAGGAGATGCAGCGGCGCGCGTCGATCTTGTGCGGCGCCGGAAAGGCCTGAGTGGGGCAGGCGTCCAAACAGTCGCGGCAGGAGCCGCAATGATCCTGTTCGGCCGCGTCGGGCACCAGCGCCAGATCAGTGAAGATTTCGCCGAGGAACAGCCAGGAGCCGAAGTCGCGCGAGACGAGATTGGTGTGCTTGCCCTGCCAGCCGAGGCCGGCGGCCTGGGCGAGCGGCTTTTCCATCACCGGCGCGGTATCGACGAACAGCTTCACTTGGCAGCCGTATGTTTCGGCCATCCAGCGCGCCAATTGGCGCAGGCGCTTCTTGGCTTCGTCGTGATAGTCGCGATTGCGCGCATAAACCGAGATCGCGCCATGGTCCGTCTCGGCCAGCAACGCGCGCGGATCGCTCGGCGGGCCATAATTCATCGCCAGCACCACGGCGCTTTTCGCCTCCGGCCAGAGCCCTAGCGGCGTGGCGCGCTCCTTGGCCCGCGCGGCCAACCAGTCCATGTCGCCGTGAAAGCCCTGGGCGAGGAACTGGGTCAGGCCGTCGGCGGCGGCTCCGCCGATATCGGCCGGGGCGATGGCGGCGGCGCTGAAGCCGAGCGCGCGGGCGCGCGCCAGGATCGCCGTTTTGGGATCGGCGTCGCCTGGACGTCCGGGGGGCGTCGAACGGGCTGTGGCGTGCTGGGCAGGCGGCACGGGCGAACCTGTCAGGAAAATGAAGGCCTTACCTAATGCCGGGGGGGCTCGGGCGCAAGCCGCGGCCCTGGCCGGACCCGCCGCCGCGCTGCCATAACAGCCTGTCCGCGAGCCTTAGCCAATTGATATTGCTCGCTTTTGAACCCTTCGCATTCGATATATCCGATGGTGCCGGCAGCGGGGCTCCTATATGCTGACCGCCTCTGGGACAGACGTAAAAGCCATGCCGACCATGCCGGACGATCATACGACGCCGCCCGCGACGGGATTGGACATTCCCGATCCGCTCGAATTTTTGCCGCAGCACAGCCTCGGCTACCTGCTGCGCGACACCTATCGGGCCTTCTCGCGCCTCCTGCAGGCGCGCATCTCGCCCCACGGCGTGACCATCGGCCAGTGGTACTTCCTGCGCGTGCTGTGGGAGGAGGACGGCCTGACCCAACGCGAGCTGAGCCAGCGCGTCGGCATGATGGAGCCGACCACCGTCACCGCGCTCAACGGCATGGAGAAGCGCGGCTACGTCCGGCGCGTGCGCAACGCCACCGACCGCCGCAAGGTCAACATCTTCCTCACCGACAAGGGCCGCGCCCTGCGCGGCAAGCTTTTGCCCTTCGCCGCTGAGGTCAACAAGATCGCCGCGCGCGCCCTCACGCCGGCCGATATCGAAAAACTGCGCACTATTTTGAGCGCGATGAAGGGCAGCTTAGAGAACGAATCCGTTTAACGTAAAAGCATTGCCGCCCGCAACGTTCGGGTGAACTGGGAGAGAGTTATGAACACGGCCCTCAAGCCGACGAATTTGCAGGCCAGCCTGCAGCCGCTCAAGGAGCAGGTCGCCGCCGTCACCCGCATCCTGAACAGCGAAGATATCCTCAGCTATTCCGGCCATGTCGCGGCGCGCGTGCCGGGCATGGACGCCCTGATCATCCACGGCGTCAACGACAGCCGCGCCAAAGTCACGCCCGAGCAGATGGGCATCGTCGATTTCGACGGCAAGATTCTCGAAGGTCCGAAAGGCTACAAGCCGCCGCTCGAGACCGTGATCCATGCCGAGATTATGCGCGCGCGGCCCGACGTGAACGCCACCGTCCACATCCATTCTGACGTCTGCGCCACCTTCACCATCGTCGAGGGCGTCGAGCTGGCGCTGCTCAAGGGCCATTCGGTGCGTTGGCGCAAGGGCATCCCGACCCATCCCGATCCGGCCCACATTAAGTCGCGCGCCCAGGGCGAAGCCCTGGCCAAGACGCTCGGCGACTGCAACGGCGCGCTGATTCGCGCCCATGGCGGCGTCATCGTCTCCGAAAGCGTGCCGGCCCTGCTGATCGACGCCGTGCATTTCGACGAGAACGCCAAGGCCTGCCTGCGGGCCTTGTCCATCGGCAAGCTGAAGCCGCTCACTGAGCAAGAGCTCGATGCGCTCAGCGGCAACGATAACCGTGCCCAACATGTTTATAAACTTTGGTCCTATTACGTCGGGAAGGCGCAGGAAAGCGGCATCGCCCCGAAGGAATGGGCCGGCTTGGTCCAGGAGGCCGTGTATTAAAATGGCGACCGCTATCGATCTTTCCAAATCCAATTCCGGCGAATTGCTGCGCACGCAGCTCGCCACCGCGACCCGCATCATGAACATGGAGAACGTGCTGGAATACAGCGGCCATATCTCGGTCCGCGTGCCCGGCAAGAACGCCATGTACATCCAGCAGCGCACCGAAAGCCGCGCCGAGGTCTCCCCGGAGAGCGTGCTGATGGTCGACTTCGACTGCAACGTGATCGAAGGCAAGGGCAAGCCGCCGAGCGAGACGGTGATCCATGCCGAGATCCTCAAGGCCCGCCCGGAAGTGAACGCCGTCATCCATAACCACATGGAGCTGGCGATCGCCTTCACCATGATGAAAGGCGTCACCATGCTGCCGATGCGATCGCGCGCGGCGCGCTGGGCCAGCGGCATTCCGCTGCACAACGACCCCAGCCACATCAAGCGCCTCGAGCAGGGCCAGAGCCTCGCCAAGACGCTGGGCTCGCACAACGCGGCGCTGATGCGCACGCATGGCATGGTGCTGGTCGCCGAATCGCTGCCGGCGCTCACCGCGGACACGATCCACTTCGAAGAGAACGCCCGCGCCATGATGGAAGTGCTGCAGGCCGGCAAGGAGCCGATGCCGCTCACCGAAGAGGACATGGAGCTGATCAACCGCAACGAGGATCGCGACCATCACGTCCGCAAGTTATGGAACTACTACGTCAACAAGGCCAAGAAGGGCGGCAACATGCCGACCGCTTGGGAGATCGAATACTAAGTTCGATAAGCTTTGAACCGGGCACCGGCCGTAGAGCCGGGCCCGGTTCGCGCGACGAGGGGCGGCGCAGGGCCGGCGCCGTTTCGTAAAAAACAAAGGCCGGTCTGGGAGCGTGCTTCTTCGCGAGACAGCGGCCAACGCCGCCACTCCGTCCGCATTCTCCCAGGCGTCGGGAACGCCCATCGACTGCTTGATCAACAGCATCTGGGAGATGTCATGACTGCCTCGCGAGTCCTCACCCCCGCCGCCTTCATTGCGCCGCTGATTACCGCCGCGCTTCTCGCGCTGCCCGCCGCCGCGCAAACGCCGGAACAATTCTACAAGGGCAAATCCGTCGACATGATCATCGGCGCCGACGCCGGCGGCGGCTACGACGTCTACGCCCGCGTGCTGACGCGCCATATCGGCAACCACATTCCCGGCAATCCGACGGTCGTGCCGAAGAACATGCCGGGCGCCGGCAGCAACAAGGCGGCGCAGTTCGTCTATGCCGTCGCGCCCAAGGACGGCACGGCCATCGGCGCGATCTTCGGCGGCGGCATCACTCAGCCGCTGCTTGGCGACGCCAAGGCGATCCAGCACGACCCAACCAAGTTCATCTATCTCGGCAGCGCCAACCGCGAGGTTTCGCTCTGCATTGCCCGCGCCGAAGCGGCGAGCTCGTTCGACGACGTAATGAAGAAGCCGTTGGTGCTCGGCGCCTCGGCGGCCGGCGGCACCAGCCGCGATTTCCCCTCGGCGCTCAGCAACGTGCTCGGCGCGAAGTTCAACATCATCAGCGGCTATCCCGGCACCAAGGAAATCGGCCTGGCCGTCGAACGCAACGAAGTGCAGGGCTTCTGCGGCTATTTCCTTTCCAGCCTGATGACGCAGAACCCCGGCTGGTTGGACGATCCGAAGATGCGCATTCTCGTGCAGGAGGTCAGCAGCGGCCAGGGCAGCCCGATCTTGAACAAGCGCGGCGTGCCGATCGCCGCCGATCTCGCCAAGACGCCGGAAGACAAGCAGGTGCTGGAATTGGTGTTTGACCAGCTGGTGTTCGGCCGGCCCTACATCCTGCCGCCCGGCGTGCCGAGCGACCGGGTCGCGAGCTTGCGCAAGGCCTTCATGGATGCGCTGAAGGATCCGGCGCTGCTCGATGACGCCAAGAAGTCGCGCATCGACATCGATGCGGTGTCCGGCGAAGAAGTGCAGAAGCTCGTGGAAAAGATGTTCGCGACGCCGCAGGCGATCGTCGAACGCGCGCGCGAGGCGCAGGTGCCGAAGAAATAAAATCCGCGACGCGGAACAGGGAGAAACCGATGAAGACGCAGTATCTCTTTTACACGCTGGCGGCGGCGTCGCTGCTGATCGCCGGCGCGGCCGAGGCGCAGGACGCGGATTTCTACAAGGGCCGCACAATGGATGTGATGATCGGCGCCGATCCCGGCGGCGGGTTCGACATCTATGCCCGCCTCTTCGCCAAGCATATGGGCCACCATATCGCCGGCAACCCGACCCTTGTGCCGAAGAATCTCCCCGGCGCCGGCAGCAACAAGGCGGCGCAGTTCATCTTCGCCCAAGCGCCGAAGGACGGTTCGGTGTTCGGGGCGGTCTTCCCCGGCGCCATCGTTCAGCCGCTGCTCGGCGACCCCAAGCAGGTGCAGCACGATTCGACCAAGTTCGCCTATCTCGGCAGCGCCAACAACGAGGTCGGCATCACGGTGGTGCGCGCCGACGCGCCGATCAAGGAGTTCAAGGATCTGTTCTCCAAGGAGCTGATCTCGGCGGCGAGCTCGGCTGGCGGCTCCAGCCGCGACTTCCCCTCGGTGCTGAACAACATCCTCGGCACCAAGATCAACCTGGTCTCGGGCTATCCCGGCACCAAGGAGATGACCCTGGCCATCGAGCGCAACGAGGTGCAAGGCACCGGCGGCTATCTCTGGTCGAGCCTGAAGACGCAGAACCCCGATTGGCTCGATCCGAAGAAGATGAAGATCGTCGTGCAGGAAGCGATCAAGGGCAACGCCGAGCTGACCAAGATGGGCGTGCCGCTGGCGATCGACGCGGCCAAGACGCCGGAGGACAGGCAAGTGATGGAGCTGTTCTACGGCCAGCTGACGTTCGGCCGTCCTTACATCCTCCCGCCCGGCGTGCCGGCGGAGCGCGTCAAATTGTTGCGCGCGGCATTCATGGAGACGGCGAAGGACAAGGCCTTCCTCGAAGACGCCGCCAAGGCGCGCCTGGAGGTCGATCCGGTGTCCGGCGAGGAGGTGCAGGCGCTGGTCGAGAAGATGTTCGGCGCGCCTGAGGCCATCGTCGCGAAGGCCAAAGAGGCGATGGTCTACAAGAAGCCGTAAGTTCTCGGGGGAGACGCTTCGGCGGCTCCGGCTTGAACGCCGGAGCCGTTTTTTCATTCGGGAGTATTGAGCATGGCGGACATTTCGCCGAGCAAGCCGGTCCTCGACCTCGCGGGGCGGGTGATCATCGTCACCGGCGGCGGCAAGGGCATCGGCAAGGTCTATTCCGAGGAATTGGCCAAGGCTGGCGCGCGCGTCGTCGTGGCCGATATCGACACAGCGGCCAACGACGAGACCGCCGCCGCCATCGTGGCGGCCGGCGGCGCGGCGATCGCGCAAGGAACCGATATTTCCAGCCCCGATTCGACCAAGGCCATGGCCGCCGCCGCCGTGGCGAAATGGGGCCGCATCGACGGGCTGGTCAACAACGCCTCGCTGATGAGCGTGCTTGGCCGCAAGCCCTGGTTCGAGATTCCGGTCGAGGAATGGGACCGGGTGATGAACGTCAATCTGCGCGGGCTATTTCTCTCCTGCCTCGCCGTCCATCCGCAGATGAAGGCGCAAGGCGGCGGCAAGATCGTCAATATCGCGTCCAACCGCGTGTTCGACGGCACGCCCAATCGGCTGCACTACACCACATCGAAGGCCGGCGTGGTCGGTTTCACCCGCGCGCTGGCGCGCGAGGTCGGGCCGGACAACATCACGGTCAACGCCGTTTCGCCCGGCTTGACCCTCAGCGAGACCCAGCTCGCCACCACCACGGGCGCCTATGCCGGCGCGGCGCTCGACACCAAATCCCTGAAACGGCCGCAGGTTCCGGCCGATCTGGTCGGCGCGGTGATGTTCCTGCTGTCCAGCGCCAGCAATTTCATGACCGGCCAGACGATGAACATCGATGGCGGCCAGATGATGCACTAATAGGCATCGGCTCCGCTCAGCGGCCTCTTGCGGCGCGGCCGGCGATCCCCATATGCTGCTGTGTCTTTAACCAGCGAAAGGAGGTGATCTCGTGTCTCATTGTGAATGGTCTGCCGAGGCTCGGATCGTCGCCGGTACGGAGTTCGCCGTCGCTTGATCGGATTGTTTCGGCTATAGGCCGCTAACAGTGGAAAGGCCGCCCTCTGGGCGGCCTTTCTTGTTTCTGAGCCGGTTATTTCTGCGTCAGCAGGCCGTATTTGCCGCGATAGTAAAGCAGCGGCGCGCTTTCGATGACGCGTGTCGCCTGCGCCTCGCCGACGATGATCTCGTGATCGCCCGCGGTGAAATGCTGGGCGACCTTCAGCTCGGCCACGGCGAGCGCGCCTTTGATCAGCGGCACGTCGAGCAGGCCGAGATCGTATTCGACCTGGGAGAACTTGTTCTCGCCCTTGGTGGCGAAGGTGGTCGAGATCTTGTCCTGGTCCCAGGCGAGGATATTGATGGCGAAGACGCCGGACTCCAGCAAAGGTTTGAGCGTCGCCGCCTTCTCGTCGACGCAGATCAGGAACATCGGCGGGGCGAGCGAGACGCAGCTTACCGCGTTCATCGTCAGGCCGCAGAGCGTGCCGTTGGGCGCGCGCGTGGTGATGACGGTAACGCCGGTGGCGAAATGGCCGGCGAACAGGCGCAGATCGGCGGATTCGATCATCGGCCTAACCCTTCAAAAAGGCGATGACGCGCCGGTTGAACTCGTCGGCGCATTCGATGTTGCCCATATGCCCGGCCTTGTCGAAGACATGCAGCTCGGCGCCGGGAATGCTGGCAGCCAAGCCGTCGGCATAGCCTGGGGCGCGCAGCGGATCGAGCCTGCCCGCCATCACCAGGGTCGGCACCTTGATGTTGGCGTAGGTGATGGAGTCGCGCTCGCGCGGGGCCGAGGCGGTGCGGAACGGCGCCTTGAAGCGCGCGGCCTGCGTCGCTTCCCAGCCGCCGGGCAGGTTGGCCATCTCGTGGCGGCGCGCGATATAGGCATCGTCGGCCGCCCATTTGGGATCTACGAACATCACCTCGACGATGCGGCGCATGTGTTCGCGCGTGCCGTCATAAGTGTTGAGGATGTTGCGCGCCTCGTTGTTCGGCGCGTCGCCGCCGCCCGAGCAGCATATCGCCTTGACGATCGGCCAATCGGGCTGCGGCCGCGCCGCCACCGTCAGCGTCAGGCCGCCCGACATGGAGCTGCCGATCACATGGCACTTCGTCACGCCCATCACTTCGAGGAAGCGCTTGATGTGGCGCACGCGGCGATCGAACTGGCCGTTGAAGTCGAAAACTTTATCGGTCAGGCCGAAGCCGAGATGGTCGGGGGCGAGCATATGGAAATGCTCGCCGAGCGCCGCCATGCTGAACTCCCAGGAGAATTCGGCGCAGCCGCCGAACTCGGCCGAATGGAGCAGCAAGACGGTGTCCGTCTTGCCGCGTCCCGATTCGAAGTAGTGCGTCTTGATGCCGTCGACGTCGACGTAGCTGCCTTGCCGCATCGGCTCAGGCGATCTTCGCGTGACGCAGCGCCTTGGTGCGCGGCAGGTCTTTCAGCTGCGGCACGACCTCTTTGGCGAACAGCTTCATGCTCTTCACCGTGCGCTCGTGGCTGAGGAAGCCGGCTTGCTGCATCATCAAGAGATGGTCGAAGCCGCCGACCAGATCGTAGAAGCGCTTGATCTGCTTGGCGACCGAGTCGGGCGTGCCGTAGACCAGCACGCCTTGCTCGCGCTGATATTCCAAGCCCTTCTGGCGCACCGCATCGGTACGGCCGGAGAAGGCGCCCTGCAGCGCCTTCACGTTCAGGGCCACCGGCACGTAGCCTGGCGGGTTGCGGAATTGCGGCTCGGTTTTGGCCTTGAGATACCAAGTCAGCTCTTCCGCGCCCTTTTCGGCCTCGGCCTCGCTGTCGGCGGTATAGACCAGCGGCATGTAGGCGGTGCCGCCGCCGCCCGGATAGCCGTGCTCGACGAAGCTGGCGCGGTAGTTGTCGAACATGACCTTCACCTTGTCGTAAGGCTGCAGGAAGGTCGCGAAGACATAGCCGCGCGCGCCGACCTTGCGGATGGCTTCCATGTCGCTCGAGCCGGTGATCCAGACCTGCGGATGCGGCGTCTGGTAGGGGCGCGGCCACAAATTGACCTGGCGCTTATGCCAGAACTTGCCTTCGAAGTTGAAGGGGCCGTCATGCGTCGTCCAGGCCTTGACGATCAGATCGAGGCCTTCCCACAGGCGTTCGACCGTCTGCGTCGGGTTGGAGTTCGCCGCGAAGGTCTCGTAAGGCACGCCGCGCACGAAGCCGACATCGAGCCGGCCGCGCGAGATGCAGTCGATCATCGCCATCTCTTCGGCGATGCGCAGCGGGTTCGAGCGGTTGGCGACCGGATTGCCGAGAATGCAGATGCGCGCGTTCTTGGTCTGGCGCGCCAGGATCGAGGCCGACAGCGGCGCGCAGACGTCGAGGCAGGTGGCGGTCTGATGGTGCTCGTTGAGCATGATATTGAGGCCGATCTCGTCGGCGATCAGATGCTCGTCAAGATAGCGGTTGTAGAGGTCGGCGCCGATCTTGGGATCGAAATGTTTGCTCGGCAGATTGACGCGCATCGAGCTGATGGTGTCGAGCGGCGGCAGATGCGGGTAGGGCATCTCGGTAAAATGCCAGAATTCCATTGTGCGCTCCTTGTCTTATGCGGCGCTTTAGCGCCTGCTGGTTCGGTGCGGCGCCCCATCTTTAACCGGGGGCGCCTGCTGCTTATCGGTTCAGATGAATCCCTTCACGGCTTTCAGGAAGGCTTCGGGCTGCTCGATGTGCGGGAAGTGGCCGGCCTTGGCGATGGAGGCGAACTTCGCGCCCTTCACCAGCTTGGCGTAGGCCTTGCCGTAGCTTTCCTTGACGATGCCGTCGCCCTTGCCCCAGACGAACAGGGTCGGCACCGACACGCGATTGAGGCGATGCTTCAGCTTGGGATTGTGGAAGTACGGCTCCCAGCAGAAGGCCGCCGTGCTTTCGACGTTGCGCGCGATGATCTCGAGCTTGGCTTCCGGCATGGCGGGGAAGTCGCGCTTGCCCTTTTCCGGATCGTGCCACTTGAGCTTGGCGAGCGTGGCGGGATGCGTGCACCAGATGTCGGCGATGTCGCGGTCCCACGGGCCGCCGATCTTCACGCCGTAAGGATCGACCAGCAGCAGCTTGGCGAAGCGCGAGTCGTCCTTGGTCGCCATTTCAAGGGCGATCCAGCCGCCGAGCGAGCAGCCCATGACGGTGAGCTTCTTCAGGTCCAGCTTCTCGATCAGGTCGAGATAGAGATAGGCGATGTCGTCCATGTTGGTGATCCAAGCGGGACGATTGGATTTCCCGAAGCCCGGCGGCGAGGGGATGATCACCTCGTATTTGCGCGCCAGCGCGTCGACGAAGCTCGCTTCAAGCTCGAGCGCCTCCTCGCCGTATAGCAGCAGCAGCGGCTTGCCTTTGCCGCGGCGCTGGACCTCGATCTTGGCGTCGCCGATGGTGATGAACTTGGTGGAGGATTTGATCGGCGCGGGCTTCGCAGCCGCCTTCGCCTTCGCTGCCTTCACGGGGGATTTTTTCTTTTTGACTGTCGCCATGACCCAGACTGACCTTTCGGTTTGAAGCGAGGCTCCCGGTACCGGCCCGCGTCTGATGACGCCGATGATTCCCGTCGGTTCGAGCCTTGCGCCGAACCGTGCGAACGATTCCGAATAAGGAATTGTTCAGAAAAGGGATGGGTCCAATAACCACAGTTTTTGTACGGGGTCGGC
>DASTMO010000063.1:0-3994 GCA_035714115.1 Alphaproteobacteria bacterium | reverse complement strand
TGGCGACGGAGCTGCGCGGCGCGCCCTTCACGCCGTTGACGGCGACGAGGCCGGTGTCGTCCTTGCCGGTCAGTTGCGCCGCGAGAATGCGGCTTTCTTCGGCGAGCACCTGCACGCGCACCTTGGCGGTGCCGTTGCGCTCGACGTCGAGAAGCTGGGCGGCGCGGCGCGACAGATCGATGATGCGGCCGCGCGCGAACGGGCCGCGGTCGTTGACGCGCAGCGTGACCGAACGGCCGTTCTCGAGATTGGTGACCTGGACGACGCTCGGCATGGGCAAAGTGCGGTGCGCCGCCGTCATCGCGTTCATGTCGTAAGGCTCGCCGTTGGCGGTGACCTTGCCGTGGAAATCCGGCCCGTACCACGAGGCGATGCCGGTCTCGTCATAGTCGTAATCGACGGCCGGGTAATACCAGACGCCGCTGATCTGATAGGGATTGCCGATCTTATAGATGCCGCCGGCCGTGGGCGACGGCGCGGTGTCGCGGCCGCGCACCTGCTTGGCCGTATTCATCAGGAATTCGGTTTCCGTGCAGGCGGCCAAAAGCCCTGACGCTAGGACAAGCGCGAGTGTGCGCTGCGCGAGTGCCGCATACCTCATCTTGTGGGCCGACCCCTTGAAAATACCGCTTTTCGCAATCTATAGGCGTCGCCGCGTGGCGGCAAGACCGGAGAACGCAAAAAGAACGGCGGCTCTTGGGCGGCGGCTTACGGCGCCTCGATACGGTCGGCGAGCGTGCCGACGGCGGTGGCGAAGGAGACCGAGCAGTTCCACTTCAGGGTGGTGCGGAAGTTGTCGTAGATCAGCAGCGCCGGCCCCTGCTCGCCTTCCGGCAGCGCCAGCGAGGCTTGAATGTTGCGGTTGGGCAAATCGCCGCCGTCGGTGCGGCGGATGCCGAGCTTCTGCCATTCGGCGAGCGGCTTCTTGGCGCTGAGGAAGCGGTTGGCGCGGCAGCCTGCGGGCGGTTCGGCCGGCATCAGCGCCTTAGCCTGCGGGCCGAAGCCCGGCGGCAGGCGCACTTCGCGGCCCCAGGTCTCATCGCCGCGCCAGCCGGATTGCTTGAGGTAATTGGCAGTCGAGGCGAAGACGTCGGCCGGCGTCGTCCAGATGTCGCGGCGGCCGTCGTTGTTGTAGTCCTGGGCGTAGCTGAGGAAGCTGGACGGCATGAACTGGTTCTGGCCCATGGCGCCGGCCCAGGAGCCCTTCATGTTGGCGGCTGAGACATGGCCGGCGTCGATGATTTTCAGGGCGTTCATCAGCTCGCCGCGGAAATAGTCGCTGCGCCGCCCGTCATAGGCGAGCGTGGCAAGCGCCTGCACCACCGAGAAGCCGCCTGTATTGCTGCCGAAATTGGTCTCGATGCCCCATAGGGCGACGATGAAGCGCGGCTGTACGCCATATTTGCGGCCGACCTCTTCGAGCAGCGCGCGGTTTTCCGCGAGCTTGGCGCGCGCTTGATTGACGCGCGCCTGGTTGACGGCGCGCTCGAGATACTGGCGCAGGGTCAGGGTGAATTCGGGTTGGCGGCGGTCCAGTTCGATGACGCGGGCCAATGGCGCGACGTTGCCCAGCGCGGCGGTGACGGTCGACTGGGAAATGCCCTGTTTCAACGCATCGGCACGCAAGGCGGCCAGCCAGGCGGAGAATTCCGGCTGGGGCGTGGCGGCGACTTCGGTCCCAACCGGAGCGGTCGTCGCGGTGCTGGAAGTAGTGGCAGATTGCGGGACGGCCCCGCCTTGTTGGCCTCCCTGTTGTTGAGCCGAGGCGCCCGAACAACCGGCGGCGGACAGCAGCAGGCCCGTCAGGATCAGGCCTTGGCGCAGCGCGGCGCGTCCACGGAGGCTGGAAAGGGCTTGAATCAGTTGAGTTAGCATGTCCACCGCTCGTTTCATCTTAACAACGGGCCTTATCCATTTGTCGCATATGAGAGTCTTGCTCCGCAATCATGGTAAAATTGGGAATGGATACCTAACTCAAAAGAATAGGGTCTTATATGTAATTCGGCCTTTTCTTTATGCCTTTGGTCATATATAAAGATGAGGTCACTTCCCCAGACACCAGGACATCGCCATGCAGGCGCGCGCGACTTACAACCAACGTACTTCAGACAGCTTCCAGCTTTCTCAGCGCGAGATTTGGTCCAGCGCGCTGACCATGATCGAGAGCCACGGCGAGGATGCCATCGGCATGGCCTCGAATCAGGCCGAAGCTTTGATCGACAATGGCGACATCGCCGGCGCCGAGCTCTGGGCGCGCATCCTCACGGCCATCGAGGAATTGCAGCGCGCGACGCCGTTTCGCGGCGAATCGATCCACTGATCTCCCTTCCCGGCCGCTTTTCGCCGGACCTGAAGGCCGCATCCTGTTGCCCTGGATGCGGCCTTTTCGTTTGCGCGGCTAAACGTCGCGCGCCACGTCGCTGAGCGAGCCGTCGCGGCCCCCGCCGAGCACGTGAAATTCGCGCGAACGGAAATCGCGGCGATACAGCACGAAGATCACCCAGCTCACGGCGACGATGAACAAGGCCGGATGGACGAACCAGCCGAGCGCCGCCAGCGCGAAGAAGTAGGTGCGCAGGCCGCGCGTGAAATGATGGCCCATCAGGTTGGTGATGCGCCCAAGCCGTGTGATGTAAAGCTCCGTGACGGCTTCGTCGCATTCGCCGCGCGGCGGCGCCGAGCCGATCATGATCGCGCAATAGTTCGAGAGCCGGTAGGACCAGGCGAATTTGAAGAAGGCGTAGACGAAGATCACCACCAGCATGAGGATCTTCGCTTCCCAGGCTTGGCGCGTGGTGACGATGGCGATGGGCAGTTCGGCCAGGGCGTGCATGGCGGTGTCGGACGCGCCGAGCAGCGCCATGAGACCGCCGATCACCAGGATGGTCGTGGAAGCGAAAAAGCCGATGCCGGTGACGAGATTGCCGAGCGTCTGGGTGTCGACCAGCCTGTTCTCGCGTCTCAGCATCTCCCCGACCCAGCGCCGGCGATAGCCGTTCATCGCCGAGGAGACGCTCTGGCGCCGCATCGGGCTGTAATCGGCATAAACGGTGTAGCCGGCCCAGGCGGCGACGAACCAGATCAGAGCGATGTAATCGAGAAGACTGAAACCCGGCATGTCCCCAACCCGGCCGTGACGCGCGCGGCGGCGCAATGGCACTTATACTAACGAGGGGGGATGCGGCCGCAACAGCGCTATTACCGAAATATCAGGCACTTCGCGGCCGGCGCCCGCTGCTACCCAGAGTTGCGAATTAGGCGAAAATTAAACTCTTCCCCGCAGAAAATGCTGATGATTCTGGGGCCATGAAGGCGCCTTGCACAGGGGAGAGGACGATGCGTATCGCGTCGCTGGGAGTTTTTCGCGCTTACAACAACCTGAAGATCCGCACCCGGCTCTTTCTGCTGGTCGGGCTGGCGATCATCGGCCTCGGCGGCATCTGCGGCGCTTACCTGGTGGGCGATTATGTCGTGGCTCAGGCTGAAAAGCGCATGGCCGAGTACGACCATATCGCCGATCTCGGCGACGGCATCCGCGGCGCGGCGACACAGATGCGCCGCTATCAGCAGGACTTCCTGCTGCAGAAGCAGCCGCGCTTCGTGGCGCTCTATTTCAAGACCGAGACCGACGTCGGCAAGCTGCTGAACGAGCTGGCGGACGACGATCAGGCCGCCCCGGTGCGCGACAACATCAAGAAGCTGGTGGACGGCATCAGCAAGCATAAGGCGCAGTTCGAGACTTTGGTGCGCGAGTATGAGGCGATGGGCTATTCGCCGGATGACGGCCTGCAGGGGTTGCTGGTGCTCGCCGGCCAAGTCATCGAAGCGCGTGCGTCCGAAATCGGCAATGCCGGCCTCGAAGCCAAGCTGCGCTACGCCCAGCTCGCCGAGAAGGACTATATGCTGCGCGGCGGCCAGACCGCTTACGGCGAATTCAAGACCCGCATCGCCGATTTCAAAACCGCCCTGACGAAGAGCGTCACGGACGCGTCCG
>DASTMO010000062.1:0-29335 GCA_035714115.1 Alphaproteobacteria bacterium | reverse complement strand
GGCTTTCGCAGCGCGCGATCTGGACATCGGTTTGGTCGTGGTGCGCGACTGCTGCTATTCGGCGCGCGGCAACAACAACGAGTTTTTCCTGGAGCGCGTGTTTCCGCGCATGGGCCGCGTGATGGACACCGACGAGGTCATCGCGTTGATGCTCAAGGGCGCGAAGAAAAAGAACTAAGGGGATCGCAGATGACCGTCGTCAATCAAGTCGTTACCAAGACCGTCAGCATCGGCGGCATGCCCGCCTTCGTGGCGGCGCCGGAGAACATGGGCAAAGTGCCGGTGATCGTGCTGATGCACGAGCGCTACGGCTTGGTGAAGCACACCACGGATCTAGCGACGCGCTTTGCCTGGGACGGCTATGTCTGCATCGCGCCCGACTGCTTCTACAAACATCCCGACCAGCCGGGCCTGCATGCCGGCAAGGCGCGCTACGATCTGACCGATCCCGAATCGGTGGAATATCTCGGCGCGGCAGTCGATTACGCCAAGGAAATTCCCCAGGCCGATGCGAGCAAGGTCGCAGTGCAGGGCGTCTGCCAGACCGGCCGCCATCCGCTGGTGCTGGCCGCCGCCCGCCCGATCAGCGCTGCGCTGGTGTGGTACGGCGCTGCCGCGCCGCGCGAGTGGGAGGTGACCAAGCTGTTCCCGGCGCCGCTCGAGGACTTGATCGCCAAGGTCGATTGCCCGGTGCTCGGCATGTTCGGCGAGGCCGACCACATCATCTCGCTCGACGACGTGCGTCGTTTCCGCGGCGTGCTGGAGAAGCACGGCAAAAACTTCGAGATCAACGTCTATCGCGACGTGCCGCACGGCTGGCTTAACGACACTATGCCGGGCCGCTATCGCCGCGCTCAGGCGGAAGCCGCCTGGGCCGATCAGCTGATCTTCCTCGACGAACTGTTCAACGGCGGCTTCGACGACAAGGCGACGCGCGTACAGCGCTATAATGCCGAGATCGGCGCGGACTACGACTTCAAGAAGAACGTCCGCCTGGAGTAGCGCGGATGCAGGCTGACGCCAGTTTCCTGCGCCCCGGCGACGGGATCGTCGTCACCGGGGCGGCTCAAGGCATCGGCCGCGCCGTGGCCCTGCGCCTCGCTGCCGAAGGCGCGCGGCTTGCGCTGTGGGATGTCAAAGCCGGCGGCCTGGCGGAAACCGCCGAACTTTGCCGCAAGGCGGGCGCTGAGGTTCTAACGGCGGCGGTCGACATGGGCGAGGCTTCGATTGTCGAAGTTGCGGCCCGCGCCGTCGGCCAGGCCTGGGGCGCGCCCTTCGCCTTCGTCTCCAATGCCGGCATTTTCCCACGTTCTGCGATCCTCGAGGCCGATCCCGTCCTGTGGGAGCGCGTGCTCAAGGTCAATCTCGTCGGAGCGTTTCTCTGCGCGCGCTACCTCGGCCCGATGATGGTGGAGAAGAAACGCGGCGCGGCGGTGATGGTCGCTTCGGGCCGCGCTTTGCAAGGCACGCCGCGCGGCGCGCATTACGCCGCATCGAAGGCCGGCCTCGTTTCCCTCACCAAATCGCTCGCGCTCGAGTTGGCGCCGCATGGCATACGCGTCAATTGCGTCATTCCCGGCGTGACCGAGACGGCGCAGCCGCTGGAGGATTCGACACTGGAAGAGGTGCGGGCGCGCGGCAAGCGCATTCCGCTTGGGCGTATCGGCCAGCCCGAGGATATCGCGGCCGGCGTAGCCATGCTGCTCGGCAAGGATGCCGTTTACATGACGGGCCAATCGATCGCGCTCAATGGTGGCGCGATCATGCTTCCCTGAAAGACCGCATAGCAAAAGCCCCGGACCTATGGTCCGGGGCTTTTTTCGTTTCAGGCTTTCCGGCTTACTTGGCGTTGTAGAGCGACAGCATGCGCGCTTTCGCGGCTTCCGGCGCGTTGTAGGTCTCGGTCAACAGCTGAGCGATGGCGGTGCCGTCTTTGGGCTCGGCATCGACTTCCAAATTGGCCTTGGCGGTGTCGTCGAGGAACTGCTTGTCCTTGAACGTCTCCATCATGGCTTTGCCGAGCGCGGCGACGCGATCGGCCGGGACGTTCGGCGGCGCGAGATAGGGGCGGCCGGCTTCGAGCGGCGCCATCGACACGTCGAGCAGCGCTTTGTCGTCGGCACTCGTCGCGAGATCGCGCGCCACCGGCACGTTCGGCAGCTCCGGATGTGGTTTGCGGCCGTATTGGACGAGGAGCTTCACCTTGTTCTCCTTGATCCATTCCGGCTTGGTCGCCTTCAGGCTGCTCCAGAAGGTGCTGGGGTAGCCGTCGAGTTCGCCACGCTCCACCGCGAGGAAAGCTTCGGTCTGGCCGGGATAGCCTGCGACCATCTTCAGCTTGGTGCCGAACACGGCGTTGAGCACGCGGGCATAGAAAGCCGGGGTCGAGGCGGTGCCGGAGGTGCCGACGACGGTCTCGATTTTCTTGGCGTCATCCAGCGTGTTGGCTTTGGCCGTGTGCCAGAGCAGCAGCAGGCCGATCTCGGTATTGGGCGAGCCGAGCCAGTTGAACTTCAGCGGATCGAACTGCGCCGCCTTATTGCCGAGGATCGGCTCAAAGGGAACGGTGTTCTGCAGTGCGCCGATGAACAGGCCGTCTTTTGCCGCGACATTGTAGAGATAGTTGCCGGCGGTGACGCCGCCGGCGCCGGGCATGTTCTGCACGATGACGGTGGGCGCGCCGCCGATATGCTTGCCCATGTTGCGGGCGATAAGGCGCGCGTAGAGGTCATAACCGCCGCCGGCGCTCGAGCTGACGATGATCGTGAGATCCTTGCCTTTGTAGAAATCGCTGATGGCGTCGGCGGAGGCTGCGACGGGCGCGGCGGCAATGCCGAGCGCGGCGACGGCGAAACGAAGAGAGCGGATCGAGGACATGGGCAGCCTTTGCATCTGGGGGTCTATCGACGGACGCCGCAGTGCGCGGCGGGTTCAACGCGAAGACAGAGAAAGCAAGAGCTATGCCGTTCGGGAATGCAGCCAATCGCAAGAGGTTGGCGGCGATAACTCCAGCACGGCAGCGCGCGCAGCTTTCTTTTTGTGCAAAGTCTAGGAGTGGCCTGCGCGCTGGTCAATCAAGCGCGGCGGCGGTTTCTCGCATCTCGCGGCAGGCTTGCGAGGTGTGAAATCATGGCCGTTTCGCCGTCACGGACGACGAAACGGCCATGCATCAAACGTCGTGTTACGCGGCCGCCGCTTCGCGCTTACTGTGCGCGCGATGGGCGAGGTACTTGCCGAGGCCGATCACGAAGGCGGCGCCGATGGCTTTCGCCGCATATTCGGTCCAGTGCGGCCAGTCGGCGACATAATCATGCAGCGCCGGATCGGTCAGTAGAATCTCGCCGGCGATCCATCCGAGCAAGCCGCCGCCCGCGATCACGAGAATCGGGAAGCGCGTCAGGATCTTCAGCACGATGGCGCTGCCGAACACGATCAGCGGCACGCTGATGACGAGGCCGATCACGATCAGGATGATGTGGCCGTGCGCCGCCGCGGCGATGGCGATGACGTTGTCCAGGCTCATCACCGCATCGGCGATGATGACGGTCTGCACGGCGCTCCACAGGTTGTGGCCGGCTTTGATCTTGTCGCCGTTGTCCTCTTCTTCCGGGACCAGCAGCTTCACGCCGATCCACAGCAGGAGGAGCGAGCCGATGAGCTTGAGGTAAGGCACGTCGAGCAGATAGACGATGAAGAGCGAGAAGATGATGCGCAGAACGATGGCGCCGACGCTGCCGGCGATGATCGCCTTGTTGCGCACGCCGTCCGCCAGATTGCGGCAGGCGAGCGCGATGACCACGGCGTTGTCGCCGGACAGGATGATATTGACGAGGATAATTTGCATAAGGCCGGCCCAGAATTGGTCGCCGACCGTTAAGTCCATGCCGAACATAGGATGATCCGATACCGCAAGGTTGATGGTTCAAGCTCGCCATTTTTGGCGACTTGTTATGGCGGCCCGGTCATCGAAGCCGATTACCCGTATATGAAGCGGTCGGAGGACTGTCCAGGAAATTCAGGCAAGCTCTGCCGGCTTATGAATTGTCGTTCGATTTCAGACGCTTCCACCAACGCTGGAGCGGCCCGAAACTGAATGGGGCGACCACGACGGAGAGCACGATGCGCACCAGATGGTGAATGGTGATGAAGGCGACATCGATTCCCAAGGCGAGCGCGATGAGCGTCATTTCGACCAGTCCCCCTGGCGCGAGCGACAGCAGCAGTGCCTCGCTCTTGAAGCCGGTCGCGAAATGGATGCCGTAGGAAAAAATCACGGCGCAGATCAGAAGAATGAGCGCGGAGCCGAAGGCGACTTTAAAGGCGCCGGAAATCTCGCGCAGGCGGACGCCAACGTAGCGGCAGCCGAGGCTGGAGCCGAGAATGACTTGCGCCAGCACGACCAGTTCGGCCGGCGGCTTGGAGGCGCTGAGGCCGGTCAGATGGGCGATGGCGCTGAGGATGAGGGGGCCGGTGAAGCGATAGGCCGGCAGATGCACGAGCTTGCCGGCGAAAAAGCCGATGGCGCCGCAGGCGGCGAGAATGAGCGCGTCGAGCGGCGCGAACTGGCTGATCGGCACGGCGTTGGTCCCGACCCCGAGGCCGCCTTGCGGCACGTAGCCTTCGACGAAGCGGAACCAGAGGGGAATGGTGATGACGACCAGCAGGATGCGGGTGCCGTGGGCGAGGAAGATCTTGCGGTCGTCGCCGCCCATCTGGCTGCCCATGACGACCATCTCCATCAGCCCGCCGGGAATCGCGGCGAAGTAGCTGGTGGCGAAATCGTAACGGCCGACCCTGCGGAAATAAACGAAGAGCAAGGCGACGGTGAAGACGACGTATAGCGCGAGCATCGTCATGCTGACCGCATATTCGCGGGCATCCTGCAACGCGTGGGGCGTGAAGCTGCTGCCGAGCATGACGCCGATGAGCACGACCATCGGCTCGCGCAAGAAATACTGCACGCGGACTTTCGCGCCGGCGAGGGCGAGAGTGGTGACGACGCAGACGGGGCCGAGCATCCACGGCAAAGGCAGCGTCAAGGCGCGAAAGGCGAGGGCGCCGACGATGCCAGGGCCGAGCGCGAGAGCCAGCGGCGCGAGATGCTGAGACAGTAATGAGCGCGGCGTCACGGGGGCAAGCGTCTCCCGGGATGGATGCAGGCGGGCTTCTAATTGCGCGGTATCAGCGAACGCAGATGCCGGATATCAAGCGCGTCACGAACGCCTCGCAGCGCGCGATCTGCTCAAGAGACACATACTCGTCCGGCTTGTGAGCGTGAACGATATGGCCGGGGCCGCAGACGATGGTCGGAATGTCCGCGCCTTGATAAAGGCCGGCTTCGGTGCCGAAACTGACCTTCTGGGCGATATTATCGCCCGAGGCCGCGAGAGCAAGCCTCAACAGCGCGTCGTCGTCGTTCGGCAGGAGGCCGGGCGCGCGCGACAATTCCTCGAAACGGATGTTGGCTTGCGGCGCGGTTTTGCGCATTTCGGGCAGCAATTGCTCGATCGCCTGACGGCGCAGCTCCTCGAACAGCCCGAGCGGGTCCTGCGACGGGATGTTGCGAATCTCGAAGTCGAAGCTGCAGTCGCGCGGCACGATGTTGAGAGCGGTGCCGCCTTGCACCAATCCGGTATGAACCGTCGTGTAAGGCGGCTCGAAGCCGGCCTCATATGGGCCTTGCTCGCGCAATCGCCGCGCCAGGGCGCGCAGGCGCGAGATGATCTCCGCCGCGGATTCGACGGCGTTGCAGGCCTGCTCCGGCATTGCCGAATGGCCTTCTTTGCCATGCACATGGCAGCGCATGGCGAGGCGACCCTTGTGGCCGTTGACCACATGCATGCCAGTCGGCTCGCCGATCAGGCAGAAGGCCGGACGAACCGGCATCTCGCGCAATTGCGCGGCAAGTTGGCGCGCCCCGAGACAGCCGATCTCTTCGTCGAAGGTGAAGGCGAAATGCACGGGCCGGCGCAAGTCATGGCGTTTGAGCATGGGCAGCAGAGACAACGCAACGGCGATGAAGCCCTTCATGTCGCAGGCGCCGCGGCCGTAAAGCAGCCCGGACTCCTCGCGCAGAGCGAAGGGATCGCTTGACCAATCCTGGCCGTCGACCGGTACGACGTCGGTATGGCCCGAGAGCATCAGGCCGCCGACATCGGCCGGACCGCAGGTGGCATAAAGGTTCGCCTTGCCGCCGCCGGCATCGCGATAGAGCGTGGAATCGACGCCATGGTCGGCCAAGCTGTCGCGCAGATACTCGATCAGCGCGAGATTGGAATTGCGGCTGGTGGTGTCGAAGCTGATCAGCCGGCGCAGCAGCGCGACGGAGTCGGAGGGCGCGGTGGAATGCGCCGCGCCGCTCATGGCTCGAACTGCTCCTTGACGATGCGTTCTTCGAGGTTGTGCTCGGGGTCGAACAGCAGCGTCAGGTCGATCGACGGATCTTCTGTCACATGAACGCGGACCACATCGCGCACTTCGGTGTAATCGGCGACGGCAGACACGGGACGTTTATCATGCTCAAGCACTTCGAACGTCACGCTCGCTTTGCTCGGCAGCAGCGCGCCGCGCCAGCGCCGAGGACGGAAGGCGCTGATCGGCGTGAGCGCCAGCAGGCCTGCGCCAAGCGGAATGATCGGCCCGTGCGCCGACAGATTGTAAGCCGTGCTGCCCGCCGGCGTGGCGACGAGCGCTCCGTCGCAGATCAGTTCGTCGAGCCGCTGCACGCTGTCGACGGCGATGCGAAGTTTCGCTGCCTGGCGGGTTTCACGCAGCAGCGAGACTTCATTGATGGCCAGCGCCTCATGCTGCTTGCCATTGGCGGTCACGGCCTGCATGCGCAGCGGATGAACCGTGACCGACGCGGCGGCCTTGAGGCGTTCGATCAGGCGCGTCTCGCGATAGGCGTTCATGAGAAAGCCGACGGAACCGCGGTGCATGCCGTAGATCGGCACTTGGCGCTTGATGTGTTTGTGCAGGGTCTGCAGCATGAAGCCGTCGCCGCCCAAGGCGACGATGACATCGGCCTTGGCCGGCGTGACATTGCCATAGCGCTCCGTCAGGCGCAGCAGGGCTTCCTGGGCGGGTTTGGCGCGCGAGGCGACGAAGGCGATATTCCGGTTGGGCATGGTTGCGAGACGAAAAACTACGGATTTTCCATAGCCTACACCGGAGCGGAGCAAACGGCCAGCGGGTGCCGCCCTATCGCCTCTGCGCCGCCTGCAAAAGGCTGACGATCTCGCTTCTGCCGCTTTGAGCGGCATAGTCGAGCGCGGTTTTGCCGCTGCGGTCGCGAACGGCGGCATTGGCCCGATTTTTCAAAAGCAAATCGACGACCTGGGCATGGCCGTTCCATGCCGCGCGCATCAGCGCCGTCATGCCTTCGCGGTCCTGGGCGTTCACCGGAATTTCGGCGGAGATCAGGCGTTGAGCCACTTCGGCATGGCCGTTGATGGCGGCCCATATCAAGGCCGTCTTGCCGCTCTCGTCGGTCGAGCGCGCATCGGCTCCTTGATCGAGCAGCGCGTTGAGGATCTTTCCATAGCCGCGCCACGCGGCCTCGATGGTGGCGGTGCGGCCCTCGCCATCTGGTTTGTTGGCGTCGGCGCCTTGCGACAGCAGCACATAGACGGCTTCGACATCGCCCAGCGTGGTCGCGACGCGCAGCTGCTCTTCCCGCGGCTGCTGGACAGTCTTGTCCTGCGGGCTGGAGAGCACGAAGACTTGGCGCAGCTGGCTGCGGCGCTGGCGGGCGCGGACGGCTTCGCGCGGATTGAGCTGCTGTTCAATGCTCGGCAGGACGTCCTTGGCCTGCTGGCTGCCGCGCTCGGCGGCGGATTCGAGCCAGGCCTGGGCTTCAGCGAGATCGCGCTCTATGACGCTGCCTTCGACGGCCAGCGCCGCCGTCAACAATTGCGCCGGAACATAGCCGTTCAAGCTGGCACGCTGCAAATATTGCAAACCCTTTTCGATGTCACGCGGTTGGCCGTCGCCGGTCAAGAGAATCTCGGCTAGAGCGAATTGCGCATGGGCGTAGCCTTGATCGGCTGCTTGGTTCATGCGCGCAATGGTCTGTTGCATCGCCGGTGAACTTTGCGCCGCTTCTGCGGCTTCTTGCGCCGTGCGCTGCTGCGCCGCGAGAATCTCGCCGATGGTTTCATCCAGCCGCGGCAAGGCAGCGACAAGCGGCTGGATCGCGCGAGTGGGAACATCTCCGGCGGCGAGAGCGGCCGCGCCGGATGGCGCGGACTCGGTCGGCGTCTTACGTTCAGCAGCGGCGCGTTCATTAGCGGCGTCTTGCGCCGCGGCGGCGGCCTGTTGCGTCGATGCCGGCTGGGCAGGTGTCGCGGTCGCATCGGCTGCGACCTCTTGCTGCGCCGCTGCGCCGGCTTGCGCCTTTTCCGGCTGCGCTTCGCTGGGCTGAGACGGCATGGCGGTCTGAGCCGCTTCAGCGGCGCGTTGCGCTTCGCTCGGCGCTTCGCGCCCGTTCTGGTCCGGTGTGTCGTTCTGGCCGTCGGTTTGGTTGTCGGCCGATTGCACGACGGCGTTGGAGCCGGCAGCGCTTTGCAGCTTATTGCTTGCCTGCTTGTCGGTCTCGGTATTGACCGCGTCGGCCACAAGCCCTTGCTGCTTGCCGCTTGCAGATTTGGCGATTTCGTCCAGTGGACGCGCGGCCGCCTTGTCGATCTCCGCCGCTTGTTCCGGGGTCACGGTGGCGACTTCGATCTGCTTCGGCTCCGGACGCGTCTCGACGACGCCGGGCGCGTCTTCGATCAGCAGCATGATATGCGGCAGGCCGAACACGAGCAGGGCGAGCAGAAGCCCATGAATGATGCCAGAGAAAGCGCTGCCGCGAATCACGATAGTCCCCGGTCACGGCAAATGCCGCGTCAATGGTCTTCATTTTAGGCAGCAATCGCTTCAGGCGCCAGTTGGCCGATCAGGCGGCCTTCGGAGGGAACAATGCGACGCATTTATTGGAGTTCATCGTGTAAGTCTCCAACAGCTCGCAATAGCTGGGCTTCTGGCCCAATTCGGCCATGGCGCCGATGACGGGATACCAGTTCAACAATTCGTGCTGGCCCGAATCCTCCAACTGGCGGAGCGGCAGGTCGCGCCAGGCGGCATAGTCGCCGCGCTTCAATTCGGCGAAGCGCTCGCGATCGGCCGGCAGGTCGGGGTAGAGCCGGTGATTTTTGTCGGTCAAGAAGGCATGCGAGAAGCTCGCCGTCGCCACCAGGGCGACGCGCCAGGGTGTCGGCTTGAGCGCGCGGGCGATGGCGATCCCCAGATCGTAGCAGCGCCGCGGACTCGGGCCGGGCGGATCCATCTCAGCCGAATCGCTGCCGGCGCCGTCGAGGCCGCCCTTTTCGCGAATCAATGCCGAGCCGTAGGCATTGATGGCGAAGGGAATGATCGGATAGGGCCAACCTTTCCGCTCATGATCGAGAAACAGGAGCGTGTTGGCGAAAGCATGGCCGAGATAGTCCTGGTGCGGCAACGAGTAGCTATATGCCGGATCGAAGCCATGGCCGAGCAATTCGGCGGCGAGGGTCTTGGCCACCTTGGTCGCGCCGGGATAATCGATGACTTTATCCTGGGGGTCGTTCCACATATTGGTCGCGGGTCCGCCGATGCCGCGGGCGCGGTGGTATGGCTTCACCTGGAACTTGTCCATGATGAAGACGCAATAGGGTGGCACCAGGTCTTCCTTGAAACATTCGTACTGATCGTCGCCGAAGATGATGACGGCGTCAGGCTTGAAAGCGTCGAGTTCGGCGCGGATGCGCGATACGCCGGCGAAAAAATCGGCCTTGTGCTTGGCGGCGAAGGTGGCGCCTTTGTCGTCGCCCCATTCCTCGCGCATCCGTTCGGGCCAGTTGGCGGGATCGCGCAGGCGATCGGGCAGTTTCTTGCCGTTCAGCGCAGCGGTAATGCGCGCGCCCATTTCGTCGTCGGGGAACATGAACCCGCCGAAATGAGTCAGGCCGAGGCCGAGAATCTCACCCATCGTCTTGCTCCCTGATATTCGCGGTGCGGCTTATTTGCCGGCACTCGTCGTTGTTGGCCGCTCCGGTCAGCCGCCGGTGACGCTCATATGGCGTTTGACGGCCGGCTTGTCCTGCCGGCGGTCGATGATGAAATCATGGCCCTTGGGCTTGCGGGCGATGGCTTCGCGGATGGCGGCGTCAAGCTGCGTATCGTCGGCGCCGGCACGGAGCGGCGCGCGCAGATCGGCAGCGTCGTCTTGGCCAAGGCACATGTAGAGCGTGCCGGTGCAGGTGAGGCGTACGCGATTGCAGCTCTCGCAGAAATTATGCGACAGCGGCGTGATGAATCCGATCAGGCCGCCGGTCTCCTGGATGCGGGCGTAGCGCGCGGGTCCGCCGGTGCGGAAATCGCTTTCATCCAGGGTCCACCGACGCTGCAGGCGCGCGCGCACCAGCGACAGCGGCAGATATTGGTCGGTGCGGTCCTGATCGATCTCGCCGAGCGGCATGGTCTCGATCAGCGTGAGGGTGAAACCCTCGCGGCCGCACCAGGCGATCATCTCGTCGTATTCGTCTTCGTTGACGCCTTTGAGCGCGACGGCGTTGATCTTGACCTTGAGGCCGGCTTCCTTCGCTGCGCGCAGGCCATCCATGACGACGGCGAGATCTCCGCGCCGCGTGATGTCGCGGAAACGCTGCGGATCGAGCGAGTCGATGGAGACGTTCACCCGCTTCACGCCGGCCCGCGCCAAACCATCGGCATGTTTGGCGAGCTGCGAGCCGTTGGTGGTGAGGGTGAGTTCTTCCAGCGCGCCGGTCTTGAGATGGCGACCAAGCGAATCGACGAGGCTCATGATGTTCTTGCGCACGAGCGGCTCGCCGCCGGTCAGGCGCAGCTTTTTGACGCCATGGCGCACGAAAGCGCTGCACAGCCGATCGAGTTCTTCGAGCGTGAGAACTTCGGACTTGGGCAGGAATTGCATGTCTTCCGCCATGCAATAGACGCAGCGGAAATCGCAGCGGTCCGTGACGGAAACCCGCAGATAGGTGATGCGGCGGCCAAAGGGGTCGATCATGTCCGTTATATTAGGACGGATACGGCGGAGTTCAAACCGCCGTTTGGCGCAAGTCTTTGGCGAAAAACGTCAAAAATCCGCGATTCAGGCCAGATTATAGCCATCTACGATCTTGACCGGCTTGGCCAGCGGCAGGATCAGCGTGAAGCGCGACCCCTTGCCGGGGGTGCTGGCCAGCGTCAGGTCGCCGCCCATCAGTTGGGCCAGATGTCGCGAGACGCTGAGCCCGAGGCCGGTGCCTTCGGGGCGCTTGTGATGGGCGTCCGATTTGACCTGATAGAAACGTTCGAAAACGCGTTCCTGCTCGTCGGGGGGGATGCCGATGCCGGTATCCCAGACGGTGATTGCGAGGCGGCCATCGGCATATTCGCGCGTCTCGACGCCGATGGCGCCGCCTTCCGGCGTGAATTTGACGGCGTTGTTCAACAAGTTGACGAGAATTTGCCGTGTGCGGAGGCGGTCGGCGAGGATGGTCCAGTGATCGGCCATCTCCACCGCATCCATGTTCAGCTTTCTTTCCGCCGCCCGCATCGCGACCAGCGCGCAGGCTTCGGTTAGAAGCTCGCGCGCGCGCACCGGCGCGACGCTGATCGACAGCGTCTGCGTCTCGATGTTAGCGGTGTCGAGAATGTCGCTGATGATGCCGAGCAGGTGCTGGCCCGCTTTATGGATATCGCGGAAATAGCCGACATAAGAATCGCTGAGCGGGCCGAGCAGCTTTTGCGTCGCAGCGTCGGAAAAACCGATGATGGCATTGAGCGGCGTACGCAACTCGTGGCTCATCATGGCGAGGAATTCGATCTTCGCGCGTTCGGCGCTGCGCGCATCGTCGAGCGCCAGGTCGAGCTCTGTGTTGCGCGCGCGCAGCGCTTCGAGCGCCTTTTCCAAATCGGCGGAGGTCTGCCGTTCGGCGTTCTCGGCCTTGTGCTGGCGGGTGACGTCGGCGCCGGTGCCGCGATAGCCGAGAAATTTGCCGCTGGCGTCGTCGAAGACCGGCACGCCGCTCAGCTGCACATAACGTTGCGCGTCCTTGTCGTCGGTCATGACGAATAAGGCTTGGCGGAACGGCGCGCGGCGCAGCAGCAGCTCTTTCGGCGATTCGCGATCCGTGGCGGGGAATTCGCCGAGAGTCAGCAGGTAGCGCCCCTTGAGCGCATGCGGCGGCAGCCCGATGGTTTCGGCGATGCGCGGCGAGGCGAAGGTCAGGTTCAGGTTGTGATCGGTCGACCAAATCCAGTCCGAAGACGAACGCACGACGTCCTGCAGCCAGTTTTCCATATGGCTGGCGCGCTGCGCCGCTTGGTTGAGCGGCGTGACATCGGTGAAGCTGCCGCCGAAACCGACGATCTCGCCGGCGTCGTCATGGATCGGGAAATGGCGGCCGATGAAGCTGTGCTTCTCGCCGGCCATGTCGATCGTCTCATGCGTCTCGATGGGGCGGCGCGCGAGATAGAGCTTCTCGACGATGCGCATGAGAGCGGGCGGCGTTTCGTCGATGGCCTGGGCTTCGGCGGGGAGATCGAGCAATGCGCGAGCGATTTGCGCGAAGGCCGGGTTGGCATAGACGATGTTGCCGGCCGCGTCGGTCGCATAAGCCGGAGACAGGCGCTCGCACAAGCCGCGCAACAGTTCGCTTTGCGACTCCGTGCTGACCTCGCCGACGGCGATGCGAGGCGGCTGCGGTTCCGCGGGCGGGAGGCGAATGGGCTTCGCGCTTTTGGTTTTGGAATTGGCCATGGGCTTGCGTTCAGACGGGCTCATGGCGGCGCCCTTTGGACGCGGTGAAGACATGAGGCGGGCGGCGCGAAGATGCGCCTTGAGACGCGGTCGGACATGCCGACCCCGCGTTCGCGCTCCACTTCATAGTTCCCCGGCTCAGCAAATACGTACGGCCAAACAGACCGTTTCGACGGAATTTTCGTCAATTTATAGAGAAGCGGAATGCCGTCAAGCGCGCGCCAGAGACATCGGAAGGAAAGCCGCCGTGTTAACTATATTTATCAGCCGAGTTCGTCGTCGCTCAGCGCCACCAGGCTGATCACGGCGGCATTGATCAACTGTTTGCCCATGTTCTCGAAATTGACCGTGATCCGCATCCCGATGGCCGATTGTATCTGGCCGACTCCCCATTCCGGATGGTCGGGGTGGCGCACATAAGTGCCTGGCGTCAGGTCAGCGGCGGGGGCCATGGATCGGAAAAACCTTCGAAAAGATCGGGCGCGCTTATATGGAGGCGGTTGTCATCCGCGGCTCGCTGCGGCAGTTTAGCCACCTCCATCCGCTCCCGCATCGCCCACGAAGGGGGACGCCCGCCGTCCCGTCCGCATGACCCAGTCTCTTGATTCCCGTCTGATCGAGTTGCTCAACGCTCGCCTCTGCCACGATCTGATCAGTCCGGTCAGCGCCGTCAACAACGGCATCGAACTGATCGTGGAAATGGGGGAAGACCCCGGCGGCGAGGCCATCGGGCTGGTGGCGCAGAGCGGCCGGGAGGCGGCGCGCAAGCTGCAGTTCTTCCGTTTGGCTTTCGGTTCGGCGCGCCTGCCGTCAGGCGCGGAGGCGGGCTGGGCCGAAGCGCGCACGGCATTGCTGGAATGGCCGGTCAGCGAGCGCATCACGGTGACATGGGCGACTGCCCCGACGGGCTTATCCGTCGTGCGCGAAGGCACCAAGATCGCCATGCTGCTCGGCCTGACGGCGCTCGATTGCCTCGGCGGGGCGGGCCGGCTGGATATGGCGGCGCAGGCCGCGCCGGGCGGAGTGATCTGGTCGGTAGTGGCGCGCGGGGATCGGGCGACGATCGCGCCGGATATGGCGCTGGCACTGACCGGACAGGCGGGAGCGGGGGATTTGTCGCCGAAAACCGCGCCGGCGGCCTATGCCGCTTCGCTCGCGACCGGCATCGGCTCGCGCATCCTCAGCGCGAGCGCGCCCGGCGAGATCCGGCTCGAATGCCTGATCCCTTCAGCGGGCTGAAAACTCAGAAAATTTAGGCGGTCGCCGCGGCGCTCTCGGCCGAACGGGCGGGCGCGTCCTCGTTCGGGTCGCGCAGCACATAGCCGCGGCCCCAGACGGTTTCGATGTAATTGTCGCCGTTTGTGGCGGTCGCCAGCTTCTTGCGTAGCTTGCAGATGAAGACGTCGATGATCTTCAACTCGGGCTCGTCCATGCCGCCATAGAGATGGTTGAGGAACATCTCCTTGGTCAGCGTCGTGCCCTTGCGCAGCGAAAGCAGTTCGAGAATGCCGTATTCCTTGCCCGTCAAATGCAGCGGCTGGCTGTCGACCTCGACGGTGCGGGCATCGAGATTCACGACCAAGCGACCGGTGCGGATGATCGATTCCGAATGGCCCTTGGAGCGGCGTATGATAGCGTGGATGCGCGCGATCAGCTCGCCCTTATCGAACGGCTTGGTCAGGTAGTCGTCGGCGCCGAAGCCGAGACCTTTGATCTTCTTGTCGGGCTCGGTGAGGCCCGAAAGGATGAGGACCGGCGTGTTGATGCGCGCGGCGCGCAGGCGGCGCAGCACTTCATAACCGTCGATATCGGGCAGCATGAGATCGAGGATCATCAGGTCGTAGTCGTAGAGCTTGCCGATCTCCAGGCCGTCTTCGCCAAGATCCGTGCAATCGACCACGAAGCCTTCCGACTTCAGCATCAACTCGACGCTTTTCGCCGTGGCGCTATCGTCTTCAATCAGAAGAACACGCATATCAGGCTCCCCCGCATCTCTTCAGTGGGCATTAACCATAGGAGTCATTATGGGGGCGTTCAAGTTAACAAAACCTTTACTTAAAGCTTCGTCAAAACCCCATTTTATGGGGATTTATCGCGCCCTTCGCCGGGCGGCGGGCGGCTAAAAATCTTGCCGCGCTTCAGCGAATTTTAAGCAGTTAACGACATTATGGGGTCGTCCGGCGGCCGTACCCTTTATCTAGGGGGCTACGTCCCCGTCGGCACAAAAGTTATCCACAGATTTTCGGATACTCGTTTTGCCCGACGCGCTCAACGTCCTGCTTGCGAACATCAATCAAATCCCAGAATGCAACCTTTATGGCCGCGTCACGGCCGTGCAGGGCATGCTGGTCGAGGTCGGCGGCGTGCAGCGCCGCCTGTCCGTCGGCGACCGCTGCGAGATCGCGGCGCGCGGCGACCGCAAGCTGAACTGCGAAGTCGTCGGTTTCCGCGACGGCCATGCGCTGCTGATGCCGTTCGGCGCGCTCGAAGGCGTCGGCCTCGGCTGCAAGGCGGATGTGATCGACTCCATGCCGGTGGTGCGCCCGACGGCGGCCTGGCTCGGCCGCGTGGTCAACGCCATGGGCGAGCCGATCGACGGCAAGGGGCCGCTTCCGGAAGGCGACGTCATCTATCCCCTGAAAAACAATCCGCCGCCGGCACATGCGCGTCAGCGCGTGCAGGGCAAGGTCGATCTCGGCGTGCGCGCCATCAACACCTTCCTGTCGTGCTGTCGCGGCCAGCGCATGGGCATCTTCGCCGGCTCCGGCGTCGGCAAATCCGTGCTGCTCGGCATGATCGCGCGCTACACCGCCGCGGATGTCAACGTCATCGGCTTGATCGGCGAGCGCGGACGCGAAGTGCAGGAATTCATCAGCGACGAACTGGGCGAAGCGGGCCTCGCTCGCAGCGTCGTGGTCGTCGCCACCTCCGACGAATCGCCGCTGATGCGCCGCCAAGCGGCTTATATGACCTTGTCGCTCGCGGAATATTACCGCGACCTCGGCAGCAACGTCCTTTGCATGATGGACAGCGTGACGCGCTTCGCCATGGCGCAGCGCGAGATCGGCCTCTCGGCCGGAGAGCCGCCGACCAGCAAAGGCTATACCCCCACCGTTTTCGCCGAATTGCCCAAGCTGTTGGAACGCGCCGGCCCCGGCCTGCACGGCCAGGGCAACATCACCGGCCTCTTCACCGTGCTGGTGGACGGCGACGATCACAACGAGCCGATCGCCGACGCCGTGCGCGGCATTCTAGACGGCCATATCGTGCTTGAACGTTCGATCGCCGAGCGCGGCCGCTATCCGGCCATCAACCTGCTGCGCAGCCTGTCACGCGCCATGCCGGGCTGCAATACGGAAGACGAGAACAAACTGGTCAGCCGCGCCCGCGAACTGCTGTCGGCTTACGAGGACATGGCCGAGATGATCCGCCTTGGCGCTTACCGTCCCGGCAGCGATCCGAAAACCGACGAGGCGATCCGCTATTACCCCGCGCTCGACGGCTTCCTCAAGCAGCAGCGTCATCAACGCGCCGATCTTGACGGCGGCTACGCCGAACTGGCCGCCATCCTGCAAGGCGGCGCCGCATGAACGGGCTTGAAGGGCTGATCCGCCTCAACAAATGGAAGCTCGACGAAAAGCGTCAGGCGCTGGCCGAACTTGAGCGGCTGGCGCAGCGCTTGCGCGACCAGATGTCGGCGCTCGAGCGCGAGCTGGCCGAAGAACAGAAGGTCGCTGCGACATCGGTCGAGGCGAGCCTATCTTACGGCCATTACGCCAACGCCGTGATCGCGCGGCGCGCCACGCTCGGCAAGTCTCTTGCCGAGGTGGAGGTTCAGATCCGCGCGGCGCTCGACGAGGTGGCGGACGCGTTCCGCGATCTCAAGAAGTTCGACATCGTCAAGGCGCGCCGCGACCGCGAATCGGCGGAAAAGGCGAAGCGCCTTCAGCAGGCCCAGCTCGATGAAATGGGTTTGCAGCTGCATCGGCGCAGCGGCGGGAACGCCCCGTAAACCCTGAAGACTAGACGGTGACGCCGGGACCGGCGGCCTGCCAGTTCTCGAACGGGCCGGCCTTCATCTCGCGCGCGACTTGGAAGCTGACGCTGCCGGCCAGCTTTGTCGCCTGCATGGCGTCGTTGAAAATTTCCATGATGTTGGCGCGAATCTCGGGTGGCAAGTTGTCCTGCGTGCGCACCGCGAGATCGAAATGCGGCAGACGCACCAGCCCATCGAGTTGCAGCGCGCCGAGTTTGCTCAATTCCGCCTCGATGATGAAGCGCGCGCCGTCGTTGCGCCCGCTGCTGTCCTTGCGCGCGCGCCGCATCGACATGCGGATCTGGCGGAGCTTGTCGCCGTCGAAGATCGGCAGCAGAAGCGTTTGCCAACCGTTGAGCTGGGTTTCGGCGAGGCGTGGCAAGTTGGCGACGTCATCGGCCAGACGCGCGGCCAAAGCGCCATGGCCGCCGCGCTCCAGAGTCTCGACGGCATCGTCGCCGATCCACTGGCGCAGGCTGCCGCTGCGCGCGGCGGCGATGAACATCAAAAGGCCGGCGGTCAATGTCGGGCCGACGCGCGGCACGGCGTTCGCAGCCGTTTGGCGCACGATCTCGGGCGCTTCGGCGTCGAGCGTTTCCATCACGTCGCGCAGCGCCGGCCATTCCTGGCCGAGCGCAGTCATGCGGCGTGACGCGCCGAGATCCTGGGCCATCCGGTCGGACGGCAAAGGCTGCGGCGCGCGCGGGGGCAGAAGCTCGAACAGGATCTGGCTGCCAGGCGGCTGCTGCGCGGGCAGGGGCAGGCGCAAGATGCCGAAAGGCGTACGCAATAGCGTGACGGCGTGGGTTTCGCCTGCGCTTTGATTCGGCATCACTGTGCCGACGAATGTGACGGCGTCATCGGCCGGAACGAGGCCGGGCGCGATCCGTGGCATCGGCGCTTCGGCCGGCGGCGCGCCAGGAGCAACGCGTGGCGGGGCAGGCGTCAATCCGAGGACGCGCAGCGGCACGCGGTCGGCATCGGCGTCGGTCGGCAAATGGGCGGGCAGCAGCTTGGCGGGCGGCGGCAATGTGGCCGCAGCCGGCGAATCTGCCGCGGGCAGCGGCGACAACTGGCCGCTGACGACGACGCCGGGACGTAAAACGGCGGGGGTCGGCGGCGTGGCCGCTTGCGCGGTCGTCGTCGTGGCCGCGGCGGGCGCGCCTAAATCCTGCAGCGGCAGAGGCTTGCCCTGCGCGGCGGTTGGCGAGGGTGCACTGGCCGAAGGAGAAGCCTTGGCCATGTTGGAGCTGCTGGCGAGGGCGTTCGCCGCTTGGCCGGAGAGCGGCTGGCCGTCGATGGAAAGGACCATCACTTGCGATTGCGCGCCGAGCGACTGGATTTGCAGCGTGATGGCGGCGCCGACGCGCAGCGGCAGCGGCGTTTGCAGGGTTATGGCGCCCTTGTCGGTGCGGATCACGACCTGTCCGCGTGGGCCGACTTGCGCGACGGTGCCGTTGATGACCGCGCCGATGCCGAGCTGGGCGAGGGCGGCGGGCAGCGCGCCGGAGGAGATGGTGGCGAGCGCCGCCGCAGCGCTCGGCGTGCTCGGGAGCGGCGCGGCGATCGTGACGGGAACGGCGGCGCGCAGCGCGGGAACGTCGGTCATGAGACGCCTCGCAGCGGCACCGAAGACGTCATCCGGTTGATCAGCGCCGCCACATCGGCGGCGGCGTCGCTATTGGGATAACGCATCAATAATGGCGCTTGCTGGCGCACGCTGTCGCGCACATGCGGATCGTTGCGCACCACGCCGGCCAGCGGCGGGCTGCATTTGAGGAAGTTTTCGCAGGCGCGCAGCAATGTGGCGTAGGTGCGCTCGCCATCGCGCGAGGAGGCGGCGAGGTTGACCACGGCGCGCAAATCGGCATCCGGCCGTTCGGCCTTCACCACTTTGATGAGCGCATAAGCGTCGGTCAGCGCGGTCGGCTCGTCGGTGGTGACGACAAGGCCGATGCCGGCGCGGCTCAGCATGGTGCGCACGGTGCGGTCGATGCCGGCGCCGATGTCGATGATGAGCCAGTCATACTGGCGCGCCAGGCCCATCAGTTCGTCGCGCAAGGCGACGAGGCGGGCCGGCGGCAAGCTGGCGAGGCCGCCCGCGCCCGATTGGCCGGCGATAATGTCGAAGCCGCCTTCTTCATAGCGCGAGATCACGCCTGACAGCGTGCGGCGGCCGGAGATCACGGCGGAAAGATCATGCTTCGGCGCGAGGCCGATCTGGATGTCGACGTTGGCGAGGCCCAGATCGCCGTCGAACAGCAGTACGCGCGCGCCGCTGCGCGCCAGCACGTGACAGAGCGTGACCGAGAGCCAGGTCTTGCCGACGCCGCCTTTGCCGGAGCTGACGGCGATGACGTTGGAAACCGGCAGCGGCGCTGCGCCAGGACCGTTGCCGACGACGGTGAAGGGGCGGTGCGGATTCATCATCACATGGACTCGGCAATGGAGGGTTCCGCGGTCGCCAGCGTGGCGACGCGGTCGGCAGGGGCGGCCGCCAACAGGCGGGCGAAAGCGAGCGGATTGAGCGGAGCGAGGCCATCGGCGAGATGCGGACCGGTGCCGACGTCAGCCAAATGCAGATCGGCCGCGTCGGCGGCGGCGAGCAATCCGCCGAGGCGGCGGGCGGTATCGAGACGCGTGACAATCAGGCGGCTCGCGCCGAGCGTGGCGAAAGCGCGCGCGATGTCGGCGGCTTCGTCGGCATCCATGCCCGCCGGCAGCACGAGCAGCGGTTCGGCGCCGGTCGCGGCGATGAAGTCCTCCAGCCGGCGCATGTCCTCGTCGTCGAAGGGATTGGCTCCGGTGGTGTCGATCACGGTTGCGGCAGCCTGCGAGGCGGCGATGGCGTCGCGCAATTCATCGGCGGTCTTGGCCACTTGCGGGTCGACGCGCAGGAGCTTGGCATAGCCCGAGAACTGCTCGATCGCGCCGGTGCGCAGCGTGTCGGTCGTGATCATGGCGACGCTGCGCTTGGCGAGGCGCGCGCGCGCGGCGAGCTTGGCCAGGGTCACGGTCTTGCCGGCACCGGGCGGCCCGATCAGCAGGAGCGGGCGTTTGTCGCGGCTATTTCCCAGCGGCGAGAAGGCGAAACGAGAATCGAGCGCGCCGGCCAGCGCGAGGATCGCGTCGTCGATGTCGAGCGCGGCAGCGGCATCGGCGAGGCCTTCGCCGAGAGTTGCCGGCACGCGGTGGTAATCGAGGATGTCCTGCAGCGCGTCGACGCTGTCGGACGGTTCGGCGGAGAGGGGAGCGATCTCGAAATTGTCTTCGGGCGCGGGATCGATAGCGGCGACGACTTCGACGCCGTCAGCCGTCTCATGGCTGGAAACGATGATCGCATCCGCGCCCAATTCGGCGCGGACCCGCTTCATCGCTGCCGCCATGTCGTCCGCCGTGAAGGTCTTGAGCCGCATGCGTGTCTCGCCTGCTTAAAGCTTCAGATCTGGCCGAGGGTCTTGATACGCGCCTTCGGATAAACTTCGGTTTGCGCCATCACCGTAGTCGCCGGGCGGAAGCGCTCGACGATCGAGCGCACGTAAGGCCGCACGTTGGCGCTGGTCAGCAACACCGGATTCTCGCCGAGCATCGCTTGACGCTCGAAGGCGGCGCGCAGCTTGGTGATGAATTCCTGCAGGCGGCTGGGCGCCATAGAGAGCTGGCGGTCCTCGCCGCTGCCGATCAGCGAGTCGGCGAAGGCCTGCTCCCATTCCGGCGTCAGCGTGATCATCGGCACATAGCCCGCCGCCGAGGTGTTGGCGTCGCTGATCTGGCGCGCCAGGCGGGTGCGGACATGCTCGGTGATCGACTGCAGATTGTGGGTGTAGCTGCAGGCCTCGAATACGCCTTCCAAGATAGTCGGCAGGTCGCGGATCGACAGACGTTCGGCAAGCAGGTTCTGCAGCACGCGTTGCAGGCCCGAGACCGAGATTTGCGACGGGATGAGGTCGGCGACGAGCTTCTGATGCTCCTTGCCCATCTCGTCGAGCAGCTTCTGCGTCTCGGCGTAGGACAGGAGCTCGGACATATGCTCCTTCACCACCTCGGTGATGTGCGTGGTCACCACGGTGGCCGGATCGACGACAGTGTAGCCGCGGAACGAGGCTTCCTCGCGCAGGCCGTCGGCGATCCACATCGCGGGAAGCCCAAAGGTCGGCTCGACGGTGTCTTCGCCGGCCAGCGCGATACGCTCGCCCTTCGGATCCATGACCAGCAGCATGTTGGGGCGCAAATCGCCGCGCCCGGCCTCGATCTCCTTGACGCGCACGACATAGGTGTTGGCCGGCAGCTGCATGTTGTCCTGGATGCGGACGGACGGCAGCACGAAGCCCATGTCGCCGGCGAGCTGACGGCGCAAGGCCTTGATCTGGTCGGTGAGGCGCTGGCCGTTCTCGTTGTTGATCAGTTGCAGCAGGCCATAGCCGAGCTCGAGGCGGATGTAATCCATCTGCAGCGCGGCCGAAATCGGCTCTTCGGCGATCGGCACGGCCGAGGCGGCGTTCTCCGCGGCGACCGCGACATCTCGCTTCTGGCGCTCTTGCTTCTTGCTGAGCTTCCAGGCGGCGTAGCCGCAGGCGCCGCCGAGGCCGACGAAGGGGATCATCGGCATGCCGGGGAGCAGTGACATCAGAACGAGCAAGCTGGCGGCGAGGCCGAGGGCGGCGGGATAGCCGCCGAGCTGGTTGAACAGCGCCTTGTCGGCGGTGCCGGATACGCCGGCCTTGGAGACGAGCATGCCGGCGGCGGTCGAGACGATGATCGCCGGAATCTGGCTGACCAGGCCGTCGCCGACTGTCATGACGGTGTAGTAGTGGCTCGCCTGGCTGAAGGTGAGACCCTTCTGGGCGATGCCGATGATGATGCCGGCGATGACGTTGATGAAGGTGATGAGCAGGCCGGCAATGGCGTCGCCGCGCACGAACTTCGCGGCGCCGTCCATGGCGCCGAAGAAGGTGCTTTCATCTTCCAGCGTCTTGCGGCGGGTGCGGGCTTCATTCTCGTCGATCAGGCCGGAGGACAGGTCGGCGTCGATCGCCATCTGCTTGCCCGGCATGGCGTCCAAGCTGAAGCGCGCCGCGACTTCGGCGATGCGGCCCGAACCCTTGGTGATGACGACGAAGTTCACGATGACCAAGATCGCGAAGACGATCACGCCGATGACGAAATTGCCGCCCATCACGAAATTGCCGAAGGCCTCGATGACCTTGCCGGCGGAATGGGTGCCTTCGTGGCCGTGCGACAGAATGAGGCGCGTCGAGGCCAGGTTGAGGCCGAGGCGCAGCATCGTCGCAATCAGCAGAACGGTCGGAAACGAACTGAAATCGAGCGGCCGCCCGATGAAGAGGCAGGTCATCAGGATCAGCGCGGACAGGGCGAAGGAGATCGCCAGGCTGAAGTCGAGCAGCCAAGTCGGCAGCGGCAGGATCAGCACCATCAGGATGCTGATCACGCCGATAGCGAGCGCGATGTCGCCGCGCTTCAGCAGCGCGTTGAAGGTGCCGACGATGCCGCCGGTTTTTCCGCCGGCGCCGGCGGTTTCGGTGGTGAGAGACATGTGGCGGACCCCGGCCTAAAGCCTGCTCAGAGCGCCGCCTCCACCGCTTCGCCCGGCATCGGCACGGCGACCCCTTCTTCAGTGTACTGCTTGAGCTTGTTGCGCAGCGTGCGGATCGAGATGCCGAGGATGTTTGCGGCATGGGTGCGGTTGCCCAGGCAATGCTGCAGCGTCTCGATGATCAGGTCGCGTTCGACCTCGGACACCGTGCGGCCGACGAAGCGGCGGACCGCGGCGGCACCGGCGACCGCGCCGTTGGCGATGGCGCTGTTGTCCTGGACATAGGCGCCGGCGATCGCCTCGCGGCCGGTGTTGAACGAGAGCATGACGGCTTCGGGCGCGATCTCGGGCCCGTCGGCGAGCAGCACGGCGCGGTGCATGGCGTTCTCCAGCTCGCGCACGTTGCCGCGCCACGGATGCGCGTGCAGCTTCTCGCGCGTGGCCGCCGCCAGCGGACGGTTCGGCACACTGTTGAGGCCGGCATATTTCGTGGTGAAATATTCCGCAAGCAGTTCGATGTCTTCGGCGCGCTCGCGCAGCGCCGGCACGCGGATCGTCACCACGTTCAGCCGGAAAAACAGATCTTCGCGGAACTGACCTTGGCGCACGGCCTCTTCCAGATCGCGGTTGGAGGTGGCGATCAGGCGTACGTCGATCTTGACCGGCGTGGTGCCGCCGACGCGATCGACGACGCGCTCTTGAATCACGCGGAGCAGCTTGGCCTGCAGGCGCGGATCCATCTCGCTGATCTCGTCGAGCAGCAGGGTGCCGCCGTTGGCTTCCTCGAACTTGCCGATGCGGCGCGCGACGGCGCCGGTGAAGGCGCCTTTTTCATGGCCGAACAGCTCGGATTCGAGCAGATGCTCAGGGATGGCGGCGCAGTTGACGGCGATGAACTTGTTCTTGGCGCGGCGCGACTTCTGATGGATGTGGCGCGCCAGCAGCTCCTTGCCGGTGCCGGACTCGCCGTTGATCATCACGGTGGCGTCGGACTGAGCGATCTGGTCAGCCAGGCGGATCGTCGCGGCCATCGCCGGATCGCGATGGACGATGGCGTGGCTCTCTTCGGTCACCGCTTCGAGGACGGCGGCGATCAGCTCGGCGTCAGGCGGCAAGGGGATGTATTCCTTGGCGCCCGACTTGATGGCGGCGACGGCCGCGTCGGCGTCGTTGCCGAGGCCGCAGGCGACGACCGGCACATTGATGCGTTCGGCGTTCAGGCTGTCGACCAGCTTGCGGATGTCGGTGCGGATGTCCGCCATGATGACATCGGCGCCTTGGCCGGCGCGCAGCGCCTGCAGGGCGCTGTCGATGTCCTCGACGATGCCGACCTTCGCGCCGCGCGCCATGGCGATTTTGCTCGCCGCGCCGATCTGGCCGTTCAAGGAACCGATGATGATGAGCCGCATGGGGATCGCTCCTGGTGGAAACGCACTAATTGGAAACTGGCAAACCGCCGTTAGGCGTGATCGGCCTTGACGATTTCGGTCATGGTCACGCCAAGGCGCTCATCGACGACGACGACTTCGCCGCGCGCCACGAGGCGGTTGTTGACGTAGATGTCGACGGCTTCGCCGACCTTGCGGTCGAGCTCGACGACGGCGCCGCGGCCGAGCTTCAGAAGCTGGCTCACCTGCATGTTGGCGCGGCCGAGCACGGCCGAGACTTGCACGGGGATGTCGTAAACCGCGGACAGGTCGCTCGCCGTGCGGGGACGGTCGGCGTCGTCTTGGGCGGTCGCCGGGACGCTGGCGGCGGCCTGCGGATTGTCGAAGATCGCGGTCGGGTCGATGTTGTCAGCCATGGTGGGTCTCCTAATTAACCTAGGGTTGCGGACGCATTCGCGGCGGATGGGGACGCGTTGCTGGCGTCCGTCACCCGGTCGATCGCGGCATCGATGCGCCGCCAAAGCTCTTCAAGGTTGCGTTCCGCGCCGCCGTCGGCCCATTCGACCCGGCAGTCGGTTTCGCGAAACTGCTCGTCGCCGAACAACACAACCTTGCCCATGAAGCCGGACGCGGCGGCCATGGCGTCGATGCGGTGTTGCAAGGCCTCGATGACGCTGTCATGTGCGCGGATGACCACGCGCGGCTCGTCGTAGAGCGCGTGCAGGCTGTCGCGCACGAGATTCTCGATTTCTGCCAGGCTGTGGCGCTTGGCCAGGGCCGGAACCAGCTTGCGGACCGCTGCGGCGACGACATCGACGCCGCTGGCGATGGCGCCCTGGCGAATCTCGTCGAAGCGGCCGTTCATGTCGGCGAGCTGAATGCTCATCTGCTCGAGCGCCTTGGCTGCGGCTTGCTCCACGCTGCGTGCCATCTCGTCGTGGCCGGCGGCATGGCCGGCGCGGAATCCCTCGTCGCGCGCGGCGGCGATCTCCTCTTCCGAGAAGGTCGGCGGCGGCGGCGCTTCGGGGTCGGCTTTCGCCGCGTCGAAGGACGTCCCGAAGAGAAATTTCGTCGCGTTGGTCATGCTGTGGTTCGCCATGGCTTAGTAGACGAGCTCGTCCTCTTCCTTGTTCTGGGCGATGACGATTTCGCCCTTCTCGGCAAGATCCTTGGCGACATTGACCATGTACATCTGCGCTTCGTCGACTTCGCGCAGGCGCACCGGGCCCATGTCGTCCATCTCTTCGCGCAGCAGCTTGCCGGCGCGCTCGGACATGTTGGTGAAGAAGAGGTTGCGCAGCGCTTCCGACGCACCCTTGAGGGCGAGCGACAGCTTGGACTTCTCGGTGCCGCGCAGCAGGGTCTGGATGCCGGTCGGATCGAGCTTGGCAAGATCTTCGAAGGTGAACATGAGGGCTTTGATCTTCTCGGCCGATTCGTGGCTGCGCTCTTCGAGCGAACCGATGAAGCGCGCTTCGGTGCCGCGATCGAAATTGTTGAAGATCTCAGCCATGATCTCGTACGGATCGCGGCGGTTGGTGCGCGCCAGGTTGCTCATGAATTCGGCGCGCAGCGTCTTCTCAACGCCGTCAAGCACGTCCTTCTGCACCATCTCCATGCGCAGCATGCGCATCACCACTTCCATGGCGAAGCTGTCCGGCAGGCTGCCGAGCACGCGGGCGGCGTGGTCCGGGCGGATCTTGGACAGCACGACGGCGACGGTCTGCGGATATTCGTTCTTCAGATAGGCGGCGAGAACTTCCTCGTTCACGTTGCCCAGCTTGTCCCACATGGTGCGGCCGGCGGGGCCACGGATCTCGTCCATGATGGCGTCGACGCGCTCTTTCGGCATGGTCTTGAGTAGCAGGCGCTCGGTGCTCTCGAAGGAGCCGACGAGCGAGCCGGTGGCGGAAAGCTGCTCGACGAATTCGCCGAACAGGCGCTCCAGCACCACGGCGTTGATCGTGCCGAGCTGGGCCATCGCCTGCGACAGCTCCTTGATCTCTTCTTCGTCCATCAACGAGAACAGCTTGGTCGCCTGGTCCTCATTGAGCGCGAGCATCATGATCGCGGCCTTCTGGTGGCCGTTCAGTCCGCGGTAATCTTCGATCGTGGTCGTCATGGATCGGCTCGTTGCCTATCGGATACGGGGCTGCGGTCGGCTCAATTGTCGCGATACATCCAGTTGCGCAGGATGTTCACGGCTTCCTCGGGATGCTTGTCGACGATCTCGCTGATCTTCTTCACGGAAGACTCGCGCACGCGGCCTTCGACTTGCTGCATGTCGATCGTCGCTTCGCCCAACGCGCCGGCATCTCCGCCCATGGCGGGGAGCATGCCGCCCATGCCGCTCGGCATGGAGCCGGGCAGGGCGGCCGTGGCGGCGGCGGTGGTTTCGGCGATCATCTTGGTGCTGCTGGCAATGGCGTCGGGCAAGGCTTCCAGGAAGCGGCGCACGATGGGACGCACGACCAGCAGGATCACCAGAATGCCGACGATGCCGAGGGTCACCATTTCGGCGATGCGGATGTAGTCGTTCTTGTCGAGACCGAAGAGCGGGCGCGGGCCTTCGGCTTCGTCGATGCCGTTGCCGGCGAAGCGCATGTTGGCGATTTCGAAGCTGTCGCCGCGCTTCTCGTCGAAGCCGACGGCGGATTTCACCAGGCGGCCGAGCTGGGCCAGGTCTTCGGCGCTGCGCGGCTGATAGGTTTTCTGGGCGTCGTAATTGCCGTCGACCGCCACCGCGACCGACAGGCGCTTGACGCTGCCGGTCTCGCGCACATGCGTCTGGGTCGTGCGGGAGATCTCGTAATTGACGGTTTCTTCGTTGCGGTTGCTGGCGTTCGCGGTGCCGCCGGCGCCTTCGCTCGGCGGCGTCTGGCCGGGGATGTTGTTCTGCACCGAGACCGTCTGCGAGCCGGCTTCCTTGGAATTGGAGTTCTCGGCCACGGTCTGGGTCGAACGCACCACCTGGCCATCTGGATCGTATTTCTCGGAGGTGGTGGAGATGCGGTCGAAATCCATCTCCGCGCTGACTTCGACGCGGGCGCGGCCGGCGCCGAGGATGCGCTCGAGCATGTCTTCGACCATGCGCACGGCGCGGGTTTCATAGGCGATGCGGGCCTCGTCGCCGCTCTGGGCGCCGTTGCCGGCGGTGGCCGGATCACCGTCCTGGCCGCGGGCGAGCAGGGTGCCCTGGGCGTCGACGATGGAGATGCGGGCAGGCTTGAGCCGCGGCACGGCGGCGGCGACCAGGTTCTGGATCGCGGCCACTTCGGATTTGTCGAGGCGACGGCCGCCGTTCATCTGCAGCACGACGGAAGCGGTCGGCTCCTGCTGGTCGCGCTGGAACAGCTCGCGGCGCGGCAGGGCGAGATGGACGCGGGCCGAGCGCACGTAGGCGAGCGAGCCGATGGTGCGCGACAGTTCGCCTTCGAGGGCGCGCAGGTGGTTGATGTTGAGCACGAAGCTCGAGGTACCGAGCGATTCCGATTTGTCGAAGATTTCGTAGCCGATGGTGCCGCCGGCCGGCAGGCCTTCCTGGGCCATCGACATGCGCAGGCGCAGCACCTGGTCGTTCGGCACCATGATGGTGGTGCCGTTGCCGCGCAGCTCGTAGGGCACGTTCATCGATTCGAGCTTGCTGACGATGCGGCCGCTGTCGCTGGTGCTCAGGTCGTTATAGAGCAGCGCCATGTCCGGCGCGGTCAGGCGCGTCATCAGGAAGAAAAAGAACCCGACGACGCCGGCGAGCACACCGGCGATGGTGATGAGGCGGATAGGACCGAGATTGCGGATGGTTTCGAGCACGGCGCACCTTGAAGGATCTGGGCCGGGTCGCTCTCCGGCCTTCCGATAGATCGCTTTTTAGGGGTCGCGCGGTTTAGAACTGGTTAACGGTGGGCAATATTTGCCGGGGACCGGGAAAAACCTGCCGGGTCGGCGCAAAAAGCTGTGGATAAATGGATCGCGCCGCAGGGCGGACCATGCGGCGCGGGCATTTTCTCAAGGCGTCGGCTTAGCGGACGGCGCGTTCCGGTGGCCGGTAATCCTGCACCCGGGTCGCGCGCAGGCCGCGCACCCCATGATCTTCCAGCAACCGCTGCCAGGACAGGAATTCGTCCATCGACAGGGAATAGCGCTTGCAGGCGTCTTCCAGGCTGATCAGGCCCGCGCGCACGCCGGCCACGACTTCCGCCTTGCGGCGAATGACCCAGCGCTTGGTGTTCGGCGGGGGCAGATCGTCGAGGCTCATCGGCCCGCCGCTGCGCGGCAGGCGCTGAGACCGATGACTGCGCGATTTGATCATCGCCACGTTTACTCTCCACAACTACGAGGTCCGGCGTTTTTTCCGCAAGGTTCCGCCGTGACGCGATGAAGCGAATTTAGGCGGCAGCGGTTTAAAAAAAGCTAAGGAAAATGGTTAATTTTCCAGGAGATAGAGCCGCCGGCCCGGAGGATCCGGACCGGCGGATAGGGGAGATTCAGGCGTTTTTCGTTAACGCTTGATATTGACCAGCTCGTTGAGCATGTCGTCCGCCGTGGTGATGATCTTCGTAGCCGCCGAATAGGCGCGCTGAGCGACGATCATGTTGGTGAACTCGGTGCCGAGATCGACGGTGGAGTTCTCCAGGGCGCCCGAGGCGACGGCGCCGGCGCCGTCGTTCTTGGGCGAGCGGAGGATCGGCTCGCCGGTGGTGTCGGACGCGGTGAAGATGTTGCCGGTCTTGGCGATCATGCCGTTCGGGTTGGAGAAGGTCGCCAGCGGGATCTTGTAGATCGGCAGGGTTTCGCCGTTGTCGAACAGGGCGACCACCAGGCCGTCGTCGCCGATGCTGACGCCGCTGAAGGTGCCGAACTGCACGCCGTTCTGGTTGTTGAAGCGGATGCCGTAGTCCGAGGAGAACTGCGTCAGGCCGTCCAGCAGGCCGGTGGTCCCGAAATCGAGTGCGATGTCGCTCGCGCCGGCGCCGGAGGCCCAGCCGCCGACCGAGATGTTGGAGACGTTGAAGGAGGCCGGCGCGCCGTTCGCGCCGCTGAAGACAACCGCGCTCAGCGGCGTCGCGGTATAGGCGGCGACCGTGAAGCCGCTGGCCGGCGTCGCGCCGGTCACATCGCTGGCGTCGGCGCTCATTGCGGCGCCGGTCAGCGTCTGCTGGATGGTCATGGTCGTGCCGGTCGAGGTGACGCGCGGATCGTTGATCGCGGTCACGAGCGCGGCCATGGACGCGGTCGCGCTGGCGCCGATCGTCACCGAGGTGTTGCCGCCCGTGACGCCGCCGCCGCTGTCGAACTCGTAGGTCGTGCCGTTGAACACGAAGGTGTCGCCGTCGGCCGGCTGGCCGCCGAAGGAGATGGTGTTGGACGGCAGGGTGGCCGCGGCGCCGACATTGATCGCGGCGACGGTGAAGACGCCGTTGGCCGCCTGGCTGATCGCCGTGGTCCCGGTCGGATCGACAGCGAGGGCGCCGAAGCCGCGGGTCTGCTGGATGTTCAGCGTGCTGCCAGTGGAGGTGATGCGCGGATCGTTGGCGGCGGTGCGCAAAGCGGCGACC
>DASTMO010000061.1:0-21507 GCA_035714115.1 Alphaproteobacteria bacterium | reverse complement strand
TCGATGCGGGCCTGGTCGGCGAGCGAGCCGGCGGCTTGCGCCGCCGCCGCGCCGAAGCCGGCGATGCCCGGCAGATTTTCGGTGCCGCCGCGGCGGCGACGCTCCTGGCCGCCGCCGGCGATCAGCGGCGCGATGTCCAGTCCGCGGCGCAGCGCCAGCGCGCCGGCACCGAGCGGGCCGCCGAGCTTGGCGGAAGAGAGCGCGATCATGTCGACGCCGAGATCGGTCATGTCGCAGCGGATGCGGCCAGCGGCGGCGATGGCGTCGCACAAGATCAGCGCGCCGCGCTCATGCGCGAGCTTCGCCGCCTCTGCGACCGGCTGGATCGCGCCGGTCTCGTTGTTCGCCAGCATCAGGCAGACGACGGCATCGGACGCATCGGCGCCGAGCATCCTGTCGAGCGCGGCCAGATCGACGATGCCGTCGGCATCGACGGAAATCTCTTCGCAACGCGGCAAGGCACGCGCGGCAGCCAGCACGGCGTCATGCTCCACGGCCGAGACGAGCGCCCGTCTGCGGCCGCTGCCGAGAATGGCGAGCGCGACCGCCTCGGTGCCCCCAGAGGTGAAAACGATGCCATTGGCCGGCGCGCCGACCAGCGCGGCGACTTGCGCGCGCGCGTCTTCGACAATGCGGCGCGCGGCGCGGCCGAAGCGATGGACGGAGGACGGATTGCCGGCGAGATCGAGCGCGGCCAGCATCGCTTCGCGCGCGGCGGGGCGCAGCGGCGAAGCGGCATTGTCGTCGAGATAAATCGCAGCCGGCATGATCGTTCGCCTTACTCGGCAGCCGTCGCGCTGGTGGTGACGTTGGCCGTCACACCCGCCGACGCCTTGCGCGTGATCGTGCAGGAGGTGCCGAGCACCCGGCGCTCGCAGACATCGGCCAGCGAGATCGCGCTCAGGAACAGATGGATGTGGTTGCCCAGCTCTTCCCACAGATCGTGGGTGATGCAGGGGCCGTTCAGGCCGGTGCAGCCCTTGGGCGCGCCGGGCAGGCAGCGCGTCGCGCGGATCGGCTCGTCGACCGCCTGGATGATGTCGGCGATGCGCGTCTCTTCGGTCGGCCGCCCGAGCAGATAGCCGCCGCCGGGACCGCGCACGCTGCGCACCAGGCCGCGCCGGCGCAGCCGCGCGAAAAGCTGTTCGAGATAGGACAGCGAAATCTCCTGGCGCGCGGCGATATCGGCGAGCGCGACTGGCTTGCCGCCGCTGTTCTTCGCCAGATCGGCCATCGCCATGACGGCGTAGCGGCCTTTGGTGCTGAGTTTCATCGCGGCCTACCGATGCAAAGCCTTATTGCGCTCGTCGCTCTCGCGGGTCGCGGTTTCGCGTTCGACCTCTTCAAGACGGCGGCGCAAGGCAGTGACCTGCTCGGCGAGGCCGTCGATGGCGCGCGCCACCGGATCGGGCAGATCGGCAGACGGCGTGCCATAGGCATAGAAACAATCGTCCGGCGCCGGCGGCTGGTTGCGCGGCGCGCCGCTGTCGTAAGTCGCGCGCTGCGCCAATTCGATCACCGCTGCATCACGGTCGACCACGGCGCGGGCCGGGATGCCGACCATGGTCGCGCCCGGCGGGACGTCCTTCAGCACGACGGCGTTGGCGCCGACACGGGCGCCCTCGCCAACCGTGATCGGGCCGAGCACCTGGGCGCCGGCGCCGACGATCACCTTGTTCGAGAGGGTCGGGTGGCGCTTGCCGCCCTTGAGCGACGTGCCGCCCAGGGTGACGCCCTGATAAAGCGTCACGTCGTCGCCGATCACCGCCGTCTCGCCGATCACCACGCCCATGCCATGGTCGATGAAGAAGCGGCGGCCGATCTGCGCGCCGGGATGTATTTCGATGCCGGTCAGCCAGCGCCCGATCTGGGTCAGCCAGCGCCCGAGCAGTAGGAACCCACGCGACCAGGCGGCATGGCCGAGCCGATAAAAGAACAAAGCGTGAAAACCGGGGTAGCAGAGGACCACTTCCAGCCGCGACCGCGCCGCCGGATCGCGCGCCATCATCGAGTCAATGTCGCTGCGAAGATGCTTGAAAAACATAGACCCCGCCGTGGTACTATCCGTTTATGACAAGTATTCCAGCGCGTTGAACCGCGCTGCGGACCGGATTTGCCGCTTGAGGCAGGATCGGCTGTCGCAGCGTCCAACAACGCCGCGTCCTGGCACGCCCCTTCTCTCTGGCACCGGTGACGACCATATAGAATTCCCCTTTGCCGGGGTCAAGTTTAGCTGCCTTGAAAAGGAACGGTATATGCGGATTACCCGAGTGCAGGACTCAGTTATCGGCGCGCACCTTTGCGCGCTGATGGGAGACCGCGCCGATGCCTGACGTCATTTTCAACGGCCCCGACGGCCGCATCGAAGGCCGCTATCAGCACAGCAAGGAGCCGAACGCGCCGGTGGTGCTGCTGCTCCATCCGCACCCGATGCACGGCGGCACGATGAACAACAAGGTCGTCTATACCTTGTTCCACATCTTCGCCAAGCGCGGCTTCTCCGCCCTGCGCTTCAATTTCCGCGGCGTCGGCCGCTCGCAGGGCGCCTTCGACCATGGCATCGGCGAACTGAGCGACGCGGCGGCGGCGCTCGACTGGGTGCAGGCCCACAATCCGGACGCCTCGCGCTGCTGGATCGCCGGCTTCTCCTTCGGCGCCTGGATCGGCATGCAACTGCTGATGCGCCGCCCGGAGATCGAGGGTTTCATCTCGATCTCGCCGCCGGCCGACCGCTACGACTTTACCTTCCTCGCCCCCTGCCCCTCCTCGGGCCTGATCGTGCAGGGCGACAAGGACGAGACCGTGCCGGAAGCGGACGTCGCCAAGCTGGCGCACAAGCTCGCTAACCAGCGCGACATCACGGTCGACTACAAGCTGATCAAGGGCGCGAACCACTTCTTCACCGACAAGCTGCCGGAGCTCGAAAGCACGGTGGACAAGTATCTCGACAAGGCGCTCGCGCCCGGCGGCGGCAAGGTCGCCAAGGCCAGCTAACCGCGAACGCGTTCGAAAGAGAAAAACAGGCGGCGAAGACATCTTCGCCGCCTGTTTCGTTCGCGCTTTCCACATCCGGGCCGCCGATTTGCCGACGAGCGCGGGGCGCGCGACATGCTTAAGTTCGGGAGATCACATCGCCCGCACGTTGAGCAGGAAACAATCGACTTTCTCTTCCAGCTCCGTCGCCTGCTCGAACATCAGGCGCGCGGCATTGAGCACATGGCTCGACGAGCCGCCGGTCTCGCCGGCCGCGCGGCTCACCGCCACGACATTGCTCGACACCGCTTGCGTGGCGTTTTCCTGCTCCTGCACCGCGCCGGAGATCGAGAGATTGATCTTGCTGATGCGGCCGATGATGTCGCCGATCTGGTGAATGGCCTGGGCTGTCGTCTTGCTGGTCGAATGGATGCCGTCGAGATGGCTCTCGATTTCTTCGGTCGCGCGCGCCGTCTGATTGGCCAAGGTCTTGACCTCTGAAGCGACGACGGCGAACCCCTTTCCGGCTTCGCCGGCGCGCGCCGCTTCGATCGTCGCGTTCAGCGCCAGCAAGTTGGTCTGGCCGGCGATTTCCGCGATGGTGCTGCTGACCGCACCGACCTTTTCCGCGCTCTCCAGCAGAGCCGTCACCCGGCTGCCGGAGCGATCGGCTTCGGCTACGGCAGCCTCCACGACCTCCGTCGCTTCGCCGAGTTGGCGGGCGATCTCTCGCACCGCCGCCGAAAGCTGTTCGGCCGACGAAGACATGCCGTTCGATTGCTTGCTGGTCTCCTCCGCCGTCGCCGCCAACGCTTGCGCCGTGGACTGCATTTGATGAGCGGAAGCCGCCACCAACTTGACGAGCGCTTTCACGCCCATTTCGAATTCGTAAGCCAGTTCCGCGTTCTTGAGCTTGCGGATGGTGATATCGGTGGCGAACTTCACGACCTTGCAGACGCGGCCATTCAGATCGAGGATCGGATTGTAAGCCGCCTCGATCCAGACCTCGCGTCCGCCTTTGCCTAGGCGCCGATATTGTGCCGCCTGATATTCGCCGCGATTGAGGCTCTCCCAGAACCAGCGATAATCGGCGCTTTCGCGCTCTATCGGGTCGACGAAGATGCGATGGTGCTGGCCGCGAATTTCCTCCAGCTTATAACCCATCACGTCGAGAAAGTTCTGGTTGGCCGTGACGATCGTGCCGTCAAGATTGAACTCAATGACCGCTTGCGAGCGGCTTATGGCGTTCGCCTTGCCGAGCAAGTCGGCATATTCGACCTTTTGCCGCGACACATCGGTCGCGCATTTGAGGATCTTGTAGACCTTGCCGCGACGGTCGCGGATCGGATTGTAGCTTGCCTCGATCCAGACTTCGCGCCCACCTTTGCCGAAGCGCTTGAATTGGGCGATCTGCTGCTCCCCATGCCGCAGATCGGCCCAGAACTTCGCGTATTCGGCACTCTCTTTATAGCCAGAATCGACAAAAAGGCTGTGATGGCGGCCTTTGATCTCCTCCAGAGCGTAGCCCATCACCGCGAGAAAATTGGCGTTCGCATCAAGGATCGTGCCGTCCGGCCGGAAGGTGATGATGGCCTGCGATCGATCGAGGGCACGCAATATCGCCGCATTATCGCGGAACGTTAACGACACCATGACAGCGTCAACTCCAGTTGGAGATGGGAGAGCATGCGTTACGCATACGGACGGCTACTAAATCAAGCTCGGCAGAACATTCGCTCGGCGCGACGGCTCTCCCCCGTCGCGCCGGCGACGAACTCACGCCGTGCGAACCCGCGCCACGAACTGCACGACGTTGTTCTGCAGCGAGTCGGACTGACGCGACAATTCGCCGGCCGCCGACAGCACATGATTGGCGGCGTTGCCGGTCATGCTCGCTCCGTTGCTAACATCGACGATATTGTTCGCGACTTCTTGCGTGCCGACAGCAGCCTGCTGGACATTGCGCGAGATCTCGCCGGTCGCTGAAAGCTGCTCCTCGACAGCCGCCGAGACGTTCGCTGCGATCGCGTTGATGCTGTCGATGGTCTTGGTGATACCGGCGATGGCCGCCACCGAGCGGTCCGTCACCTGCTGCATCTCGGCGATCTTGGCGGCGATCTCTTCGGTCGCCCGCGATGTCTGAGTCGCGAGATTCTTCACTTCGGACGCCACGACCGCGAAGCCTTTGCCGGCTTCGCCGGCGCGCGCCGCTTCAATAGTGGCATTGAGCGCCAACAGATTGGTCTGCGACGCCACATCAGTGATCAGGGAAACGACGTCGCCGATGCGCTGAGCCGCCTCGACCAGTTGCTTCATCTGCACTGTGGTGCGGTCCGCCTCCTGCACCGCCTCTCCGGCGATCTTGGAGGACTCCGCAACCTGACGGCCGATCTCGTTGACCGAAACGGACAGCTCCTCAGTCGCTTCGGCCACCGTGCGGACATTGATTGACGCTTCTTCGGATGCGGCCGCAACCGCTGTCGATTTCGTCGTCGTCTCGTCGGCGGTTTCAGCCATCGAGCGCGCCGTGACCTGAAGCTCGCCAGCGGCGGACGACACCGTGGCGACCACCTCTTTGACACTGGCCTCAAATTCGTCGGCCAAGCGGTTCAACGCCGCTTTACGCTCGGCTTCGGACTTACGCTTCAACTCTTCCTGCTGGCCGCGCAGATTATCCGCCTCGATCATGCTGTTTTTGAAAACGCCGACTGCTTTGGCCATCGCGCCGATCTCGTCTCTTCGCTCTAATGCCGGAATCTGGACGCTCATATCGCCTTTCGAGAGGCCTATCATGGCAAGCGTCATGTTATCCAGCAGACGGGTGAAGGCGAGAATGACCCCGATGCCGAGGCCGACGATGGCAAGCCCCACAAGCACGAGAAATCCGAACGACAGATTGGTCTTGTCCGCGAGGGCTAGGGTGTCGCGATAATGCTCACGCACCTCTTTAATGGTGAAGTCAATCAACTCCGACACCTCGTCGCTCAGGGGATCGACGGCTTGGTAAAGCCGGTTTTCGACGAAATCGACCAGCATCGCGCGGTCGCGCGCAACGAGGATGCGACGCAACTCGGCCACTGCCTGATCGGCGCGCTCCTTGATCGGCGTTGTCTGGCTGATCAGGCGCTGGCGCTCTTCCGGCGAATGGTCGATAGCGAAATAGGGCACCCAATTTTCCGCGACGACTTCGTTCGCGCGATCCACTGCCTTTATAGCGTCTTCCCAGCTCAACCCGCCGCTACGCAATTTGTGAGACGCGTCGACGATGTTGACGGCATACATGTCGCCCATCGCCTTGAGATGAACGATCGGCACGATGCCGTCGTCATGCATGTCGACGATATCGCTTTGACTCGTCGACATCGCGTAATAGCCAGCACCGGCAATGGCGATGATCGAAAACGACAAGGCGCTTAAAACCGAGATCAATCGGGCTTTGACCGACAGCGACATAACAATCCTCAAGGCACATCCACGAAACTGTGCCGGGAAGTTAGTCTTGCGCCGGAAAAGCGGTAGCTATCGAAAGTCTCGGGATGATATCCCGTCGCATACGAAGGTATGTATGCGCAGCGCGAAACGAGCGGCTTTACCGAATGTTAAGCCTGTTCACGGGGCAACGACAGAGCGCCGCCTGATGTCGGCACTTGAACGCCGGTGGTGCGCGGCAGGCTGAGCGGCAGGCCGCGCAGGCTGCGCACGGCGAGAAAGCCGAAAGCCTGCGCTTCGAGCGCATCGCCGTCCCACCCCAGATTATCGACCTGCTGTACCGGTGCGGCGAGACGTTCTCGTAAGGCGTTCATCAACGCCGCGTTGTGCCGCCCGCCGCCCGCCACCAGCCAGCGCTTCGGCTTGGCCGGCAGATGCTCCTCGGCGCGCGCCACGGCGGCAGCGGTGAAAGCGGCGAGCGTCGCCGCGCCGTCCGGCACGGACAGACCGGCGACCGCCGCTGTCATAAAATGGTTGCGGTCGAGCGACTTGGGCGGCCGGCGCGCGAAGAACGGATTATCGAGCAGGATGGCGAGCCGCGTCTCATCGATGCGGCCCTGCGCCGCGAGCTTGCCGCCCGCGTCAAATGCCGCGCCGGTGTAATGGCGCACCCAATCGTCGATCGGCGCATTGCCCGGCCCGGTATCGAAGGCGAGCAGATCAACGTCCTCGGCCGAGCCGATCCAGGTGACGTTGGCGACGCCGCCGAGATTAAGCACGGCAAGCGGCAATTCCAATTGCGCGGCGAGCGCACGATGAAAGACCGGCACCAGCGGCGCGCCCTCGCCACCGGCTGCCACATCGGCGGTGCGAAAATCGTTGACCACCGGAATGCCGACGCGCGCCGCAAGACGCGCACCGTCGCCGATCTGACGGGTGATGCCATCCTTGGGGCGATGCAAGATGGTATGGCCGTGAAAGCCGACAACATCGACGCTGGCCGCATCGCGCCCCGCCTCGGCCAACAGGCGGACAACGGCTGCCGCATGAGCATCCGTCAAGTCGCGGGCAACGGCGGTTTCCTCCGCCGGCGGCCGTTCGCCGCCGAGCAAGACGCGCAGCCGTTCGCGCAGGTCCGGAGCGTAAGGGACGGTCAAGGCCGGGCCGGCTTCCGCCACCGTCACCCCGTCGGTGCGGATCAGGGCCGCATCGATGCCGTCGAGCGAGGTGCCGCTCATCAAGCCGAGCGCCCAGATCGGGCCTTCGGCGCGCCGGCGCAGCGCCGCGGCGGGATCAGCTGGGATGATCAGTTCTTGAGGGATCGAGGTGGCGATGGGGCGATTCCGGGGCTGGAAACGGCCCAAAAGCGCGGGCGGGCCGTTCCGTTGTGGATTTCCGGCGGATTGTGCTAAATCCACCCGCCGCCTGCAAACGGAACCGCGCGCCCGCCCACATCTTTTCTCCTTTGAGCGCCTGCCATGACCGATTTCAAGCCCCGCTCCGATTTCCTGCGCGTCATCATCGAGCGCGGCTATCTGCACCAATGCACCGATCTGGAGGCGCTCGACAAGCGCCTGACCGGCGGCGTGGTCACCGCCTACAACGGCTTCGACGCGACGGGCGATTCACTGCATATCGGCCATCTGGTGCCGATCATGATGCTGCGCTGGCTGCAGAAGACCGGCCACCGGCCGATCGCCCTGATGGGCGGCGGCACCACCAAGATCGGCGATCCGTCCGGCAAGGACGAGACGAGACGCCTGCTGACCGACGCCGACATCGCCCAAAACCTGGAAGGCATCAAGCGGCCCTTTTCGCGCCTCGTGAAGTTCGGTGCCAATGACGGCAAGGATGGGCCGACCGACGCCATCATGGTGAACAACGCCGACTGGCTCGACGGGCTGCAATACATCCCGTTCCTGCGCGACGTCGGCCGCCACTTCACCATCAACCGCATGCTCACCTTCGACAGCGTGAAGCTGCGTCTGGAGCGTGAGCAGCCGCTCACCTTCCTCGAATTCAACTACATGATCCTGCAGTCCTACGACTTCGTCGAACTGTCGCGGCGCTACGGCTGCTGCCTGCAGATGGGCGGCTCGGACCAGTGGGGCAATATCGTCAACGGCGTCGATCTCGGCCGGCGCGTCGCCAACGCCGACCTGTTCGGCCTGACCTGCCCGCTCATCACCACCGCCTCGGGCGCGAAAATGGGCAAGACGGTGGCCGGCGCCGTGTGGCTCAACGACGATAAGTTTTCCGCCTATCAGTACTACCAGTTCTGGCGCAACACCGAGGACGCCGACGTCGGCCGCTTCCTCAAGCTCTTCACCGATCTCACGCTCGACGAGATCGCCAAGCTGGCCGCGCTCGAAGGCGCCGAGATCAACGAGGCGAAGAAGATTCTCGCGCTCGAAGCCACCGCGCTGTGCCATGGCCGCGAAGCTGCCGTCGAAGCCGCCGAGACCGCGCGCAAGACCTTCGAGGAAGGCGTCGCGGGCGATGCCCTGCCGACCGTCGAAGTGCCGAGCGGCGAGTTCGCCGGCGGCATGGCCGTGATCGCGCTTCTCGTGCGGACCGGCCTCGCCGCCAGCAATGGCGACGCGCGCCGCCTGATCAAGGGCGGCGGCGCGAAGCTGAACGACGCGGCAATCACCGACGAGATGCTGAAGGTGAGCGAGACGGACGCGGCCGGCGGCACGATCAAGCTTTCGGCCGGCAAGAAGCGCCACGCGCTCGTGAAGCTCGTTTAGCTAGTTCTGCGCCTCGACCGGCGCCTTGGGCGGCGGCGCTTCGCGCTCCGCCGGATCGGCTCCCGGCGCCGGCATCTCTCCTTCGAAAATGCCGAACAAGCCGCGCAGGAATCCCGGCGTCAGAGTCGCCAGCGGATTGACCGACACGTCGGGGTCGTCGAGCTTGCCGGTCATGCGATAGGTCGCGGCGAACACGCCGCCGCCGTCGCCGCCGGTTAGCAGGCGGCCGAGCAGCGGAATATTGCCCAGCACGGAATTCAGCGTGTAGGCCGGCACCACGGTGCCGCGCAGCGCCAACGTGTCATCGCGCAGGCTGACCCAGCCCTCAGCGGTGAAGCCGAGCGAGGCGCCGTTCATCTTCAGCGCTTTGGTCACCAGCACGTCGTCCTTCAGCGTGAAGGGCGCCTCGAAACGGTCGAAGCTGATGCCGTCGCCGCGCAGGATGTTGAGGATGCCGGTGAGCGAGGCAACCGACAGCAGCTTGGCGAGGCCGGGCGCGTTGATCAGGTGAAAATTCTCGATCAACGCCGTGCCGGTCAGCGGCGGATCGCCCTTGGCGGCCTGCGAATCGTCGTAACGGCCGTCGATGCTGAGCTTGCCGCCGACGAAATCCTGCGTGACGTCGAGCGCCTTCAGCACGCTGCCGGCGTCGTCCGACTGCACGACGACGCGGCGATTCGCGCCGTCCGGCAGCAAACGCAGGATGAAGCTCCGGCCCGGCGACGGAAAAGCGTCGATCGTGATGTTGCGCCACAGCTTGCCCTCGCGGCGCAATTCGCCGCGCGCCTCGGTCAGCCCGCCGCCCTCGCCGAGCCGCAGAGTGTCGACTGCCAGCTTGATGGCGAGCGACGGCGGATCCTCGACCGGCAAGGCGTTGGGATCGGCGGCTTCCTCGCCTTTGGCATTGAAGAAGGGCTCGACGTCGAGCGTCTTGCCTTTCAGCGCGATGTCGAATCCGCCGGCGGGGCGCAAAGCGATGTCCGCGGTGACATCCGTATGGCCATAGGCCAGGCGGTTGAGCCGCACGGTCGAGAGCTTGCCGTCATTGGCGAAGGCCGCCGTGCCGGCGGCGTGCAGATCGGCGGCATCGACCGCGAAGGCGCGGATTGCAGTGAGCCTCTCGCCGGTCAGCGCGATGTCGGCCTTGAGCGTGCCGGGCACGCCTTTCTCCTTGTGCCAGCCGATCGGCGTCAGGTTCATCTCGGCATCGGCCAGGTCGGCGGCCACGGTCAGGCTTTTGACCTTCTTGGCCGTCTCGGTCAGCGTCATGTCGACGCCGGTCGGGCCGACGAAGGTATCGCCGAAATCGAGGCCGATGTCGCGGCGCGCGCCGTCGTCGAGCACAGTCTTCACATTCAATCGACGCGCAACATCTCGCGCGTTGAAGCTCTCGCTCCAGGTAATCGTCGCGGCGGAGGCGCCGATCTTGGCGTTGCCCGCCACTTCCATGCCCTTGCCGTCGAGCTGCAGGGTGAAGGTGCCTTCGCTCAAGTCCTGGCCGAGCGCGACGTTGGGCAGCGATAGGCCGCGCGACGTCGCCGAGGCGGCGATCTGCACCTGCTTGAAGGTGAGCGAGTTCAGCAGCGGCAAACGAACCGCCAGGCGCACCGCCGCGTCGCCGCCGGCATCGCGCGGATTGACGCCGAGCTCCTTGGCATAGCCGAGCCGCGGGCGATCGAGAATTTCCAGAATCTGGCGCATGCCGCCGCGCGCCACCGCCTCGACCGACAGACGCTCGTTGTCGCCATCGAGGCCGGTCAGTTCGATCTTGCCCGAATCGATCTGCACGCCGTTGGTCTGCCCGCCGGTGACGGCGAAGCTGAGACCGCCGAGGCCGAGCGTGCCGGTGCCGCGCCCCTGGGTCAGCAGCGGCAACGGCTCGAAATAGCGCAAGGCGATGTCGGTGTAATTGAATGTGCCGACCAGCGTCTCGGGATTGAAGCTGTCGAAGCCATGCGGCGCGGAGCCGCCGAGCGTGACGCGCGCTTGGCCGATCCGCCCCTCGGTCATGTTGGCCATCACCCATGTCCGCCCGTTCACGGCGGCGTCAGGCGGCCAGTAACGTTTGAGGTCGGCCAGGCTCAGCGATTTCAGCGCGACATCGGCATTGAGCGCGAAAGGTCCGTCGACAATGCCGGGTTGCTCGCCGGTCGCTGAGACGCGCAGATCGATGACCGTCGGCTGTTCTTCCGCGCCGATCTCTAGCGTGATTTGATCGAAGTCGGCAGCGGTGAGGTTCTCGGTCAGGCTGCCGCGCAGCACCGCCGAACGGACCTGCAGGCCCGGACCATCCGCCTCCCAGGGCAGATCGACCGTGCCGGCACCGCCGGCCAGGTTGAGATCGGCGCTGCTGATGACGCCGTCGAGCCCGGCGCGCAACCGCAGGCTGCCGCTGACCGGCAATTTGACACCGGCGAGCGATGCCAGCAGCGGCACGCGCGCCGCGAACAAGGCTGGCGAAATCTGCTGCAGCGTCAGCGTGGCGTCGATGTCGCCGCGCGCGATGTCGTAAACGGCGTCGGCTGCGAAATTGGCCGTCTCGCCGCCCATGTCGAGGCCGAACATACCGCGCAGGCGGATGCCCGACGCGCCGCGCAAGACCACCAGCGTCGCCGATGGCGCGCGCCAGGTCACGTCGAGCTTGCGGTCCTGCAACGTGATGTCGGCGTCGAGCAAGGAGAAGCTGGTCAGATAGCCGAGGCTGGAACGACGGTCGGGCGGAGTCAGCAGATCATCCAGCAGTTTGCGGAACACATCGGCGCCGCTCTGCTCCTGCTCATCGGAAATGTCTTCGGCCGAAGAGGCGGCCTCGGTGAGCTGAATCGTGCCATCGGTCTCGCGCGTCAGCGTCATGCGCAGACCGACGACTTCAAGGCTGGTCGGCGCCAGTTCGCCGCGCAGCAACGCGCGAGCGCTGAGCCCGACTGTCATCTCCGGCAGATGCGCCTTGGTCTGGCCCGCCGCGTCGGTGACATGCACACCCACCGCCCGCAGCTGCAAGGCGCGGTCCTGTTCGTCCCAAGCGAGAATGGTGTCGTCGAGCTCGACCTTGAGCGAGCCGTCCGACGGCTCGAGCGCCCGCGCGATATAAGGCGTGAAGACGCCGACCGACAATGGGCCGCTGGCGAGCAGCACCGCGAGGAAGACGCCAAGAACCGTCAACCCCGCCGCCAGCAGGGCGATGGCTTCAAGCAAGAACTTGGCGGAACGACGCATCGTGCGGGAAAAGCTTTCTTGGCGCGGGCGGGCACGCAGGCTGCCTTGACCCTGCATGAATCTTACCGCAGTCTGCGCCAAATTGCGGCGGCAGGAAATGGAACAGTTGGCTTTTTTACCCGATCCGGCCCTTCTGCCGAAAGCGGCCGATGACGACGCCGCCCAGCGGGGACGCGAGCAACTGCGCGATGCCGCAGCCCAGAGCGATGACCTGGCGCTCAAAGCCTTCATCGACGAATTGACAGCCGACCCGCGCGGTGGCGCCCTGTGCGATGCGTTGTTCGGCAACAGCCCCTTCCTGACCCAGGCCGCGCTCGCCGATCCTGCCGATTTCCGCCGTCTGCTCGCCGAAGGCCCGGACGCGCGCTGCGCCGCCGCCCTCAGCGAAGCCGCTGCCGCCGCGAACGGCAGCGCCGATGAACTGATGGCCGCCCTGCGCCGGGCCAAGCGCCGCAGCGCTCTGGCCATCGCCGCCGCCGACATCGCCGGCGTCTGGCCGCTCGAGCGCGTCACCGGGGCGCTCAGCGAGTTGGCCGAACGCTGCCTGTCGCTCGTCGTCGCCCATCTGCTGCGCGGCGCCGCCGCGCGCGGCGAGATCGTCCTGCCCGATGCCGCCGATCCCGAGCGCGGCTCCGGCTTTACCGTGCTCGGCCTCGGCAAGCTTGGCGCGCGCGAGCTGAACTATTCGAGCGACGTCGATCTCTTCGTGCTGTTCGACGATGAGGCGATGCAGTACCGCGGCAGCCAAAGCCCGCAGCAGTTCGCCGTCAAACTGGCGCGCGACATGGTGCGCATGATGGAAGAGCGCACCCAGGACGGCTATGTGTTCCGCACCGATCTGCGCCTGCGGCCCGACCCCGGCGCGACGCCGATCGCCGTCAACGTGCTGGCCGCCGAGATCTATTACGAGAGCATGGGCCAGAATTGGGAGCGCGCCGCCATGATCAAGGCGCGCTGCGTGGCGGGCGACCGCGCGCTCGGGGATTCCTTCATCGCCAGCCTGCGCCCCTTCATCTGGCGCAAGAATCTCGACTTCGCCGCGATCCAGGACATCCATTCGATCAAGCGCCAGATCAACGCCCATCGCGGCGGCGCGCATATCGCGGTCGCCGGCCATAACGTCAAGCTCGGGCGCGGCGGCATCCGCGAGATCGAATTCTTCGCCCAGACCCAGCAGTTGATCTGGGGCGGCCGCGTGCCGACGCTGCGTACGCTGCCGACCTGCGTCACGCTCGACGGCCTCGTCGCCTTCGGCCGCGTGCAGCCGGAGACCGCCGAAGAGCTGAAGGAGTCTTACGCCTTCCTGCGCCGCGTCGAACATCGCCTGCAGATGATCGAGGACCGCCAGACCCACAGCCTGCCGGAAACCGACGACGGCCTGCGCCATGTGGCGATCTTCCTCGGTTTCGACGGCACAGAGGCTTTCGCCGCTGAGCTGACGCGCCATCTGACGCGCGTCGAGAAGCATTACGGCGAACTGTTCGAGGAAGCGCCCGACCTGTCCGCCGGCAGCGGCGGCAGCCTCGTCTTTACCGGCACCGAGGACGATCCGGAAACGCTGAAAACCCTGGCCGGCATGGGCTTCAAGGACGGTTCGGCCGTTTCCGCCGTGGTCCGCGCCTGGCATCACGGCCGCTATCGGGCCACGCGCAGCGCTCGCGCCCGCGAATTGCTGACCGAATTGATGCCGCGTCTGCTGACCTCGCTCGGCAAGACGGCCAATCCCGACGCCGCCTTTCTCAATTTCGACGAGTTCCTCAAGCGGTTGCCGGCCGGCGTGCAGCTCTTCTCGCTGTTCCACGCCAATCCGCAGCTCTTGGAACTGGTCGCCGAGATCATGGGCAGCGCGCCGCGTCTGGCCGCCTATCTCAGCGGCAATCCCTCTCTGCTCGACGCGGTGCTGACGCAAGGCTTCCAGGACGCTTTGCCGTCCGCCGAAGACCTCGCCGCCGATCTCGATTCGCGCCTCGAACAAGCGCGCGATTTCGAGGACGTGCTGGAAATCTCGCGCCGCTTCGCCAATGACAACAAGTTTCGCGTCGGCCTGCAGACCCTTCGCGCGCGCGCCGATATCGATGCCCAGGGCGTGGCGCTGGCCACCATCGCCGATCTCCTGATCGACCGCCTCTATCGCGCCGTGTCGCGCGACTTCGCCCGCCAGCACGGCACGCTGCCCGGCGGTGAGATGGCTGTGATCGCCATGGGCAAGCTCGGCGGGCGGGCGTTGGCGGAGAACTCCGATCTCGACCTGGTCTTCGTCTATGACGCGCCCGACATGGAGGCTCGCTCGACCGGCGAGAAGCCGCTGACGCCGGGCCTTTATTATCTCCGCCTCGGCCAGCGCCTGCTCAGCGCGCTCTCGGTTCCCACCTCTGAGGGCAAGCTTTACGAAGTGGACATGCGGCTGCGCCCATCCGGCAATTCCGGGCCGCTCGCCGCCAGCCTGGCGGCCTTCGCGCAATATCATGCCGAGGCGTCCTGGACCTGGGAACATATGGCGCTCACCCGCGCCCGCCCGGTCGCCGGGGAGGACGGTTTGCGCGCCCGGCTGTCGGCCGAAATCCACGCCATCCTGACCCGTCCGCGCGACGCGACGAAGGTGCTGACCGATGTCGACGACATGCGCCAGCGCATCCTGCGTAGCCGCGCCGCCGCCTCGATCTGGGACGTCAAGGACCGCCGCGGCGGCCTGATCGATGTCGAATTCATCGCGCAATATCTGCAATTGCGCCATGGACATGAGCATCCCACCATTCTCTCCGCCGAGACCGGCGCGGCCTTCGCCCATGCCGCCGAGATCGGCGCCCTCGCCCCCGAAACGGCCGCGACGCTGATCCAGGCCGACCGGCTGTGGCGTACTTTGCTCGGCATGCTGCGGCTCACCGTCGCCGGCAGCTTCCTCGAGATCCAGGCGCCCGCCGGACTGAAGGCGGCCCTCGCCGCCGCCGCCGGCGCGAAGGATTTCGATACGCTCAAGCGACGGATCAACGAGACGGCGGCTGAGGTTCACGCTATCTTTCGCGACATCATCGAGGATCCCGCGCAGCGCGCCGTCGGCGCGCCGCCGCGGCCGCCCGAGCCCGAAAACCTCTCTTAAACCGCATCACACTTAAACCACATCACTCTTGGAAGGAGACTGACGATGGCTTTGCAGGTGGGGGACACCGCTCCGAACTTTTCCATGCCGACCGCCGATGGCGGCAGCGTTTCGCTGTCGGGCCTGCGCGGCAAGAAGGTCGTGCTTTATTTCTACCCGAAGGATGACACGCCGGGCTGCACGGTCGAGGCCTGCTCGTTCCGCGACAACCTGCCGAGCTTCAAAGGCGTGAACGCCGAGATCATCGGCGTCTCGCGCGACGACACCAACAGCCACCAGCGCTTCCGCGACAAGTTCAGCCTCAACTTCACGCTCGCCTCGGACACGACCGGCAAGGTCACCGAGGATTACGGCGTGTGGGGCGAGAAGAGCATGTACGGCAAGACCTTCATGGGCATCACCCGCTCGACGTTCCTGATCGACGAGAACGGCAAGATCGCCCACATCTGGCCGAAGGTTTCGGTCGAAGGCCACAGCGCCGAAGTGATGGCGGCGATCAAGGGCGAACTGCCGCTCGCCGCGCCGGCCAAGAAAACCGCGCCGAAGCCGAAGACCAAGGCCGCCGCCGCCAAGAAGCCGGCGTCCAAGAAGAAGGCCGCTCCGAAGAAGGCCGCTAAGAAAACCGTGAAGAAGGTCGCCAAGAAGGCGAAGAAAACCGTAAAGGCTGCTGCCAAGAAGACGGCGAAGAAAGCCAAGACCGTCGCCAAGAAGGCGAAGAAGACCGTGAAGAAGGCCAAGAAGAAAGCGGCGAAGAAGAAGTAAGCCGCGCTTCAGAAATGCAAAAGGGCCGGGAGTTTTCCCGGCCCTTTTTCTTTGCGCGCGCCGCGCTCAGTGCTGGTTGTTGGCGGCGCGGATCTTGTGGTCTTCCTCGCTCATGCCGACCCAGGTGGAGGGCGGCAGTTTGGCCGGCTCCAGCGGGATGCGCTTCGACATCTTCGCGCCCTTCGGATAGCCGGCGATCTGCAACAGCCAGGCTTCTTCCTCGCCGACGCTGCCGAACCAGTAGCGCGAGTTCTCCGGCAGCAACAGGCCTTCCTGCGGGCCGAAATCGCCGATCTCCTTGTCGCCCGGCCCGTAGAACTTCACCCGGCCTTTAAGGACCATGTAGATGAGATCCATGTTCGGGTGATAGTGCAGGTTGTTCTCGCCGCCTTTGTTAAGCACCTGGATCGAGGCGCGGCAACTGTCGGTGCCAGCGAGCTTCACGTGCAGCTTCTTGCCCGGTTCGATCTCGATGTCCGGTCCGTTGAAATCGAAGGTCTTGATGCCGGCTTCAGCGGCGAGAAAGAAGGCCTCTTTCTTTTCCGCGCCGTGCAACTCGTCGCTCATGCTTTCCTCCCCTGCGCGTTAGCGCTTTGTTATGGGGGAAGCATAGCGCCGATGGGATCGAGCGATAAGCGCGCAAGTGGAGAAGCTCTGTCGCAAGACGCGACGAGTCTTCTGCATGAGCGGTCTTTTATAAGTCCGGCAAATTGGGACTAATCGATACCGTCGCGACAGAGACGCGCTAGTCGATGTCCGCCACGGCGCCCTTCTTGGGCTTTTCGCCGGTCACGCGCTGGGCCAGCGCCGCCTGCATGAATCGGTCGAGATCGCCGTCGAGCACGCCGCCCGAATTGCTGGTCTCGACGCCGGTGCGCAGGTCTTTGACCATCTGGTAGGGCTGCAGCACGTAAGAGCGGATCTGATGGCCCCAACCGATATCGGTCTTCTGGTCCTCGACCGCCTGCGCGGCCGCTTCACGGATCGCCAATTCGCGCTCATAGAGGCGCGCCTTGAGCATGTCGAAGGCCATGGCGCGGTTGCGGTGCTGCGAACGGTCGGTCTGGCAGGCGACAACCACGCCGGTCGGAATATGGGTGATGCGGATGGCGCTGTCGGTCTTGTTGACGTGCTGACCGCCCGCGCCCGACGCGCGATAAGTGTCGATGCGCAGATCCTTGTCGAGAATCTCGACCTCGATGCTGTCATCGATCTCGGGATAGACGTAAATCGACGAGAAGCTCGTGTGTCGGCGGCCCGCCGAATCGTAGGGCGAGATGCGCACCAGACGATGCACGCCAGTCTCGGTCTTGAGCCAGCCGAAGGCATTGGGGCCGGTGACTTTGATGGTGGCGGACTTGATGCCCGCCTCTTCGCCGGCGCTCTCTTCGATCCACTCGACCTTGTAGCCGTGCTGCTCGGCCCAGCGCACATACATGCGCTGCAGAATCTCGGCCCAGTCCTGCGACTCGGTGCCGCCGGCGCCGGCATGGATTTCGACGAAGGCGTTGTTGAGATCGGCTTCGCCCGACAGCAAGCTTTCGTACTGGCGCTTTTGCGCGTCGTCGCGCAGCGCAGTCAGCGCCGCTTGGACCTCGTCCAGCGTCGCATGATCACCTTCCGCGTCGGCCATTTCGGCCAACTCGACGTTATCCTTGTATTCCTGCTCAATCTTGCGCACGCCCTCGACCAGCGTGGCGAGCTGAGTGCGCTCGCGCATCACTTTCTGCGCGGCTTGGGCGTTATTCCAGAGAGACGGGTCTTCGGCCTTGGAGTCGAGCTCGCTCAGGCGGCGTAGCGCGTTATCCCAGTCAAAGATACCTCCTCAGCAGCGCAAGCGACTGCTGGGTTTCGGCTGTCAATTTCTCGATTTCGGCGCGCATAAGGCTCTCTCGAACGGCAATGAGAGCGCGTTATGAAGGAAAAGCCGCGCCCCGTAAAGACTGAGTCAGTAAAGGCCGCCAGCCCCGAGGCCCGACGAACTGCCGCCGATCGTGCGGAGCGGCCCGGTCGAAGCGGCCAGCGGATCGGCGCCGCTGCCGTCGAGCACGGAATCGCGGCCCGTCGGCTCGGTGCCCGGCTTGAAAGCCTCAAGGATGGTGCCGCGTTCGCTTGCCGAGGCGAGCTGACCGTTATTCGGATTCACGCGCACCAGACTGATGCCGGGCGGAATGCGGAACGGGATGTTCGGCTGATCTTTGAGCGCCGCTTCCATGAAGTCGCGGAAGATCGGCACGGCGACGGAGGAGCCGGTCTCGTCCTTGCCGAGCGTCTTCGGATTGTCGAAGCCGATATAGGTGCCGACCACCAAGTCGGGCGAGAAGCCCATGAACCAGGCATCGGTGTAATCGTTGGTCGTGCCGGTCTTGCCGGCCAGCGTCTTGCCCAGCGAGGCGATGCGGATGCCGGTGCCGCGCTGCACGACGCCCTGCAGCATCGAGACCATCTGATAGGCTGTGCGCGGATCCTCGACCTGCTCGCGGGTATCAGGCAGCACCGGCAAGCGGTTGACGTCCGCGCCCTCGCCGCAGGCGGCGCAGGCGCGCGCGTCATGACGATAGATCGTCTTGCCGTGGCGGTCTTGGATGCGGTCGATCAGGCTCGGCGTGATGCGCTTGCCGCCGTTGACGAACATGGCGTAGCCGGTCGCCATGCGCAGCAGAGTCGTCTCGCCGGCGCCGAGCGACATCGACAACACGGGATCGAGATTGTCGATGATGCCGAACTTCTTGGCGTAAGCGGCGACCTTGTCCATGCCGATGGTCTGCGCCAGCCGCACGGTCATCAGGTTGCGCGACTTCTCGATGCCGGTGCGCAGCGTGCTCGGCCCGAGGAAATCGTTGGCGTAGTTGCCCGGCTTCCACAGGCCGAGGCCCGGCCCCTGGTCCATGACGAAGGGCGCGTCGAGCACAAGGCTGGACGGCGTGAAGCCGCTATCGAGCGCGGCGGTGTAGACGAACGGCTTGAACGAGGAGCCGGTCTGGCGCAATGCCTGCGTCGCTCGGTTGAACTGGCTGGCGGCGTAGGAATAGCCGCCGCTCATGGCGAGCACGCGACCGGTATGCGGATCGAGCGCGATCAGCGCGCCGTTCACATCCGGAATCTGCTGCAGCGACCAAGCGGCCTTGCCTTCCGCTTCGGCGACCGCGATCACGTCGCCGACCGCGAGAACGTCGCCCGGCGATTTCGGCGGCGCGCCGACATGCTGTTCCTTCGCCCATGGCCGCGCCCAACGCATCTGCTCGAAAGCGATGGCGCCCTCGCCGCCGCCTTCGAGACCGATGCGCGCGTGATCGTTCGTCACCTGCAGCACGACGGCGAGTTTCCACGGCGCCAGCGCCGCCGGCACCGTCACGGCCGCAAGCTTGCTCTGCCAATCACCACCGGCAACATCGACTTTGGCGAGATCAATCTTTGCAATGGGGCCGCGATAGCCGTGGCGGCGGTCGTAACGAACCATGCCTTCGCGCAAGGCTTTGTCGGCGATGGTCTGCAATTTGGAATCGAGCGTCGCGCGCACCGAGAGGCCGCCGCGATAGAGCCCCTTCTCGCCGTAACGGTCGTACAGCTGGCGGCGCACTTCCTCAGCGAAGAAGCCGGCCTCGACGACGCGCGTCTCGCTCGCCGGGCGAACGCCGAGCGGCTTGGCCTGATCGGCTATCGCTTCCTGCTGCGTGATGAAGCCTTCCTCGACCATGCGATCGAGCACCCAGTCGCGGCGCACCTTGGCGGCGGCAGCCTGGCGATAGGGATGATAATTGTTCGGCGCTTTGGGCAGCGCGGCGAGATAGGCCGCCTCGCCCGGCGTCAATTCGTCGAGCGACTTGTTGAAGTAGTTGAGCGCGGCCGCGCCGACGCCGTAAGAGCCGAAGCCGAGATAAATCTCGTTCAGGTAAAGTTCGAGAATGCGGTCCTTGGAGAGCGCGCGCTCGATGCGCAACGAGATCAGCGCTTCCTTGATCTTGCGTTCGATCGAGACTTCATTGGTCAGCAGGAAGTTCTTGGCGACCTGCTGCGTTATCGTCGAGGCGCCGACCGGGCGGCGGTTCTGGCCGACTTGCGCCAAGTTCTGCAGCGAGGCGCGGGCGATGCCGAACAGGTCAATGCCCGGATGGCTGTAGAAGTTTTTGTCTTCGGCGGACAGGAAGGCTTCCTTCACCAGCGCCGGAATGACGTCGATCGGCACGAAGACGCGCTTCTCCGTGGCATATTCCGCGATCAGGCTGCCGTCGCCGGCATGCACGCGCGTGACCACCGGCGGCTCGTAAGTCGCCAGCGCCTGATAGTCCGGCAGGCCGCGTCCGTAATGATACGAGATCGCCAGGAAACCGCCGATGCCAAGCAAGGCGATGAGAGCGATGCCCGCCAGCAGGGCGGCGAGTGACCTTAGGATGATGCGCATATGACCGTGAGACCCATGGCGGGGCCGCTCCTTGCCGTGGCCGCCCCCCGCTGCCGTATCGGCAGAATAGCGCAGACATATGGGCGCAGGGGCATAACGTCAACGCCGGCCCGATGCTCCGTCCAAACGGCGATTTTTACCGTTGCCGGGCGGCCACGGCAGAAATTTGCGCAGTTTTTGCCGAAAACCTAGAGATTAGGCCGTTCTTTGAAGAAGCGGTCGGCCGCCCGAATGATGCCATCCGCCATCTTTTGCCGGTAATCGGAGCGCAGCAGCTCCTTTTCCTCGGCGGCGTTGGACAGATAGCCCATCTCGAACAGGACCGAGGGCACATCGGGCGCTTTCAGCACGGCAAAACCGGCGAAACGGTGCGAATTGCTTAAGAGACGCACCGATTTGCCCAGTTCATTGACCAAAAGCGCCGCGAAACGCGCCGAATAGTTCATCGTCTCGCGTTGGGCGAGATCGAGCAGGATGCTGGCGACCTCGCGACTTTCATGGCTGAGATCCATGCCGGCGATCAGATCGGCCTTGTTTTCCTTGGCGGCGAGCGATTCGGCCTCTTTGTCGGACGCCACCTCGGACAGGGTGTAGATCGAACCGCCGCGCGTATTGCGGTTGGCGATGGCGTCGGCATGCAACGAGATGAACATCTCGGCGCCGGACGCGCGCGAAATCGCGACGCGCTCGCGCAGCGGAATGAAAATGTCGGAATCGCGCGACAAAACCACCTTATAGCGCCCGGTCGCTTCCATGCGCTGCTTGAGCTGGCGCGCCATGGCCAGCGTCACGTCTTTCTCGTAGGTGCCGCCGGGCCCGATGGTGCCGGGATCGACGCCGCCATGACCGGCATCGACCACGACGACGCGGCGCTGATC